>CALWZG010000054.1 GCA_944385965.1 uncultured Anaerotruncus sp. | reverse complement strand
TTTTACCACAAATGGATGCTCTTTTTTCATTCACTTGATAGGTGAAAAGCAATATTCAGTTAAAATACAGTAACTATGTGGCTTTCAGCCACATTCGTGGCAAAGTCGTGAATAATTCAGGTTTAGTTATAATAGTTTATAAAATGGTTTCCTGTGAAGGATTTGTGTTTGCATAATCACTTGGCAGTTATCCAGCCGGATGGCCCCAGGTGATTTCAATTATTGGCGGATTGATGGAGGTGGCCCCATGGAATTGGAAATTAAGCTGTCTCAAAGCCAAACCCTTTCTCCGCAGATGGAGCAAAGTGTCCGTATCCTGCAAATGGACAGCGCACAGCTTAACGATTACCTGAAGGAGATTATGCTGGAAAATCCAGTAATTGAGTTTGAACAGCCACAGCAAAAGGACAATAAAGAGGATTTGGCCCTGCGTAAACTGGAATGGTTGGAGAGCCAGACCATTCGGGAAAAGGAAAACGTGGGATATTATGAGGAAGAGGACGATGGAAATATCCTAGAAAAAACGGTTGGAGCCCAGGACGACGAAAGTCTGGTGGATCATCTTCTCTCTCAGTTGACCTACCTGAATGAGCCTGAGGAGATTCTATCCGCCGCCCGGTATTTGATTGGCTTTCTGGACGACAACGGCTATTTTACCGCCAGCCTGGAGGAGATGGCCAAAGAAGGAGAGTATACCTCTCAACAGTTGGATCAAGGTTTGGAGCTGATTCACCAGATGGACCCCTCAGGGGTGGGCGCTTTCGATTTGTGCCAGTGTTTATGCCTGCAATTGGAGCCGGAGGACACCTTGGCCCGGAGCCTAGTATCTGAATATTTGGAGGATATCGCCAAAAACCGCCTGAATCAGATGGCCAAACAGCTAGGGGTATCCCAGGAGGAGGTATCCGCCGCCATTGAGCGTATCCGCCGCCTGAACCCAAAGCCAGGCGCTTTATACGCGAAAATGACCCCTCCCTCCTACATTACACCGGATGTGGTGGTTACCAGCTTTGAAAACCAATACAATGTGATGCTCTGCGAGTTCAGCTATCCTGAAATTCAGCTCAGCCCCAGTTATTTGCAGATGGCCAAGGAAACCACCGATAAAGAGGTCAGCGAGTACATCAACAATAAAATCAATCAGGTCAACTGGATTAAAAAATGCGTGGAAAATCGGAATAAAACCCTTCTGGCGGTGGCCAAAGCCATTGTAAGGCGTCAGGAACGGTTTTTCCGGTATGGTCCCCAATATTTGAACGTGCTGCGGATGCGGGACATCGCCGAAATGGTGGAACTGCATGAGTCCACAGTAAGCCGGGCGGTTCGTGACAAGTACCTGCAATGCGCCCATGGGGTTTACCCGCTGCGGTATTTCTTTGTAAAGGGCGCTGAGCGGGAGGAGGGCGCCGCCAGCGGAGCCAGCTCCCATGACGTGAAATGGAAGATTCGCTCTCTGGTAGAGGATGAGGACAAACACGCTCCTCTCAGCGACCAGCGCATCTCCGAACTTTTAGGGAAAGAGGGTATCACCATCTCCCGCCGGACGGTGGCGAAATATCGGGAGGAGCTTGGAATTCCCAAGTCTTCCCAGCGCTGTGAGCGATAGTTTCCCAACACTCCCTGATACGCTGTCTCACATCCATTGTTTAAAGGTTGGAGGGTCCTTTGATGGATGAAAACAAGCTGAAGCCATGTGTCGTTTTATATCAGGATTGGCAGATGGATTGCTGCGGTACTCCCTTCCGTCCAGGAGATCGGGTGGAATGGCCTGTGGTAGTTTGGAATTTGGAACCTGTTGATAACAACACCTTTGACCCAGTTTCCATAGTGGGTCCCATTGACTATCTTTACGAAGCTCATGGCTGTGAGAGTGATACGCTGTTCACCCTCACTGGAACAGTGGACCGTTTGGAGGGTCTTTACTGCGAATATATCACTGTGGGGCAACGGCCCAAGGTTCTGGTTCCTGTATCCGGGATTCTTCGGGAGATGGATGTGGCTAAAGGATTTGAGGAACCTGTGGATGGATTAGAATTTTCTGACTATATTGTGCATTTGAAGGACTGGACCATAACCCTTTATTGACGAATCAATTAGATACAAGATGAGAACACCCCCAGGCTGAAGATCAGCCTGGGGGTGTTCCCGTCTTTTGTTATATGGGCATTGGCCTTTATTTGCAGCATATGTACTCACGCGAAACAAAAGGGCTTGCCAGCTGTTTCTCACAGCGGCAAGCCCTTTTTCATTTGACGAAATACCTATCCATAAAGGTATGGTGCGGCGTTTACCGGCGTACCATTGATTCGGATTTCAAAATGCAGATGAGGACCGGTGGCGTTTCCTGTACGGCCAATCAAGCCTATCAGTTCGCCTTGCTGGACCTGCTGTCCGGGATGTACATACATCTGGCTCATATGAGCGTACAATGTCTGCACACCACCGCCATGGTCAATGATACAATGAATTCCGTAAGCATAGTACTGCACCTTAGCAACAGTGACCACGCCATCCATAGAGGCGTAAACGGGTGTACCATAACAGCCGGAGAAGGTAATGTCCGAACCAGTATGTCCATAATACCCCAGGAATCCTGTGGTAATGGAACCGCCAGCAGCAGGCCATCCAAAGGTTCCCGAGGGCAGACTGCTGTCTGATGTGGAAGGAATAAACTTCAGCGGCTGGTTTCCGCCAACCTCCAGAATCTGCTCTACCGGCTGCTGAATGACCTCACGGTTGATTTCGGTACGTTCCACCTCAATGCCGTCAATCATTTTAATTTCAGCTGTAACCAGACGCACGCCCTCTTTTCCTTGCTGGGTTACTCTAGTCCATCCAATATCCTGATCAGGATTGGTCACCTGCTTGATTTGGTAAGGTACCTCTTCCTCATACTGAATCGTCTCGGTGACTTGGACCCCTAAGAATGGCACCGACTGGGAAATCAGCAAACTGTCTCCAGGCAGGAGGGACTCGGTAACACCTGGGTTCATCGCTTCCAATTCCTCCACGCTCAGCCCATTTTTAATGGCGATGGTCCATGGGCTGTCGCCTGTCACAACTGTATAACGCTGCTCTCCCCGCTCCTCACCGGACAGAATCTCCTCTACCTCTTCCAAAGGTTTCACAGAGGAAATAGGATACAAGCCGGATTTTAATTCCACCTTTTTCACAAACTGAATTTTTGTCTGCTCACTCATATCCTCAGTGTAGTACTTATCCAGCATATCGCTCATATAGTCCAGCAGCGCGTCTCCATCTGTCACCGCGCTTACAAAGCGATCCTGTATATAAAGGCCATCCGCTTCCTGGAACTGATTTCCAGAAGCCCAAATCAGCCGGTTTGTCAATGTGTCCACAGAGGTCAGCTGTTCCGGCTCAATCACCGTCAGCTCCAGCTTGGGAACGATGCTGTCAGGCATCACATAATCCTCACTGACAATACGAGCCTTTACCTCGTTTTGCGCCTGGCTGAATTCCAGCTCATTGGAAATATAGCCAAGAACCTCTCCATTATATTCCACCCGCAGCGCCAGCTGCTGGTTATTGTAATAAGATACAACCCCAAAGAAAAACAGACCCGCCGCTACCGGCGCCACATAACTTAAAACAAACCCTATGGCCCGCAGCAAACCGTGCAGCAGATGTCCTGTAATCCGCAGTCCTATCAGAAATCGGTTTTGCCCTCGCCGCTTGGCGTCTTGAGCCTCTCTTAATAGTTCCTTATGTCTTTCACGAAGATTGCGCAGAGGTTCCAAAAGTTCTCGTCGGACAATCTGCGCTTGAATTTTTGAGTCTCTAAAAAATTTATAAATATGCTCCTTTGAGGAACGCTCTGCCCGCTGCAGCCGACTTGAAAGACGCCGGCGTCTGCCACGGGTGCTTCTCAACAGCTGCAATCCCACAAAATAGCAATAATGATAAATCAGGTTGGCAAACAGGAACCAGCTCTTTTTTATTTGTCCAATGAATCCTTGGGCCTGTTTGGATTCCTTTGGAGATTCACAGACCTGCTCATTTCTTTCCAAATGAGTTTCCTCTGCTTGGGATGGCTCATCTGCTTGGGATGGCTCATCTGCTTGGGATGGCTCATCTGCTTGGGATGGCTCATCTGCTTGGGATGGCTCATCTGCTTGGGATGGCTCATCTGCTTGGGATGGCT
>CALWZG010000053.1 GCA_944385965.1 uncultured Anaerotruncus sp. | reverse complement strand
TGGAGCGGGCGGCGGTGCTGCTGTCCGGGGACTGCGGGTTTTACAGCGCAGGGAGTTCCCTGAGACGAATGGCCGAATGGGCGGAGCTGGAATATCTTCCAGGCATCAGCTCTCTGCAATATTTCTGCGCCAAGCTGAAAATTTCCTGGGAAGACGTTCGGGTCGTAAGCCTCCATGGACGGGATGGGGATTTGATTCAGACCGTCCGGGAAAATCCTCGGACCTTTGTACTTACGGGAGGCGCCAATACCGTTGAGCATCTCTGCGCCTGGCTGGACCAGGAGGGGCTGGGACAGGTGGAGGTTCATGTGGGGGAAGATTTGTCCTACCCCAATGAGCGTATCTCCTGCGGACAGGCCCGTACCCGCAAAAACCGGAGTTTCAGTCCGTTGTCGGTGATGCTGGTGACCAACAGCAGCTTCCGCCGCCGGAAGATTCCTCTGACCCATGGGATACCGGATCACCGGTTCCTGCGGGGAGAGGTTCCCATGACCAAGGAGGAAGTGCGGGCTGTCTCGGTAGCCAAACTGGGCTTGGAACAGGGTTGGACTGTCTGGGATGTGGGAGCGGGAACCGGTTCCGTTTCGGTGGAAATCGCCCGGGTGTTGCGGGGAGGAACCGTTTACGCTGTGGAGCGCAACCCGGAAGCCATCCGGCTTTTGGAACAAAACCGGATGCGCTTTGAATTGGACAACCTGAAAATTGTGGAGGGGCTGGCCCCTGGGGCGCTGAAGGATTTGCCGACGCCCCAAGGGGTGTTCATTGGAGGAAGCTCCGGTGGTATTTCTCCTATCATCCGGCTGGCAGTGGACAAAAATCCTTGGGTGCGCCTGGTGGTAAACGCCATTACCCTGGAAACGGTGGGAGCGGTGCTGGATACATTCAATGAACTGGGAATCGCAGGCCAGGACATAGTTCAAGTGACGGTGGCCGAGGGGAAAATCGTGGGAGGCAGCCATATGATGATTGGACAGAACCCAATTTATATTCTCAGTGGAGGGGGACCTGGCCGTGGTATCTAAGCTGCCCCGGCTGCTGTTGGCTGCCCCGTCCAGCGGCAGTGGAAAAACCACCGCAGTATGCGCTGTATTGGGTGCCCTGAAACGGAAGGGACTCTCTCTGGCTACATTTAAATGTGGCCCTGATTACATCGACCCAATGTTTCACCGGGAAGCCATAGGTACCCGATTTTCAGGGAACCTGGATTTATTCTTTTGCGATGAGCCAACTGTCCGCTCCTTGCTGCGCAAAGGAGCGAAAGGGGCGGATTTGGCGGTGCTGGAAGGGGTAATGGGCTATTATGATGGGGTGGCCCTTTCCAGTGAGGCTTCACCTTGGCATCTGGCTAAGGCCACAAAAACGCCGGTGATTCTGGTGGTCAACTGCCGGGGAATGTCGGTATCTGTGGCGGCCATGATTAAAGGATACCTGGATTTTCGGGAGGACCATCAAATCAAAGGGGTGCTGCTGAACCAGGCGCCCCCAAGTCTGTACTCCCAGATGAAAGAACTGATTCAACGGGAGTGCGGCTTGCCTGTGGTGGGATACCTGCCGGTTATGAAGGAGTGCGCTTTGGAAAGCCGGCATCTGGGGCTGGTCACTACTGGGGAAGTGGAAAATCTGTCCCAGAAACTGGAACGATTGGCTGTCCAGGGGGAGCAAACCTTGGATTTGGAACTGCTGATAAAATTGGCGGGGGAGGCCCCAACGCTAAAGGATGAACCAGTTCCTTTTTATCCACCCTTCCGGGAGCATCCTAAAGTGGCAGTGGCCCAAGACAAAGCTTTCAGCTTTTATTATCAGGAGAGCCTGGCACTATTGGAAGAGATGGGCGCTTGTTTGATTCCCTTCAGTCCATTGGAGGATTCCGCCATCCCAAAGGAAGCCCAAGCTCTTTGGTTGGGGGGCGGGTATCCAGAGTTGTACGCCCAAACCCTTTCCCAGAATGTTTCTATGAGAAACAGCATCAAAGCAGCTCTGGATGACGGGATGCCAGTAATTGGGGAGTGTGGGGGATTCCTATATTTACAGGCTTCTCTGGAAGATTCCGAGGGAACTCCTTGGCCGATGGTGGGGTATTTGCCTGGTCGGGGATTCCAGTCAGAAGGGCTGCGCCGGTTTGGATACTGCGCACTGACCGCCAAAAGGGACAACCTGTTGTGTATGGAAGGGGAGACCCTGCCAGCCCATGAGTTTCACCGTTGGGACAGTGATCAGCTAGGAGACAGCTTTTTTGCCCGAAAGCCTCAACGGGATACCAGCTGGGAATGTGTTTACACGACACCCCGGATTTACGCTGGTTTCCCCCACCTTTATTTGGCGGGAACCCCAAAAGCCGCTGAACGTTTTCTGAGGGCGGCGATTGTTTATGGAAAGGAAGGACATCTGTGAACCTGCAAGAGATTTTGGCGGCCATCCGCCCGATAAATCAGCAAGCGGCCCAGGAGGCGAAGCGTCGTTGGGACAGCATCGCCAAGCCGCTGAACAGCCTTGGGCTTTTGGAGCAAGCGGTGATACGGATTGCCGCCATGACCGGTTCCAGCCAGGTGCGCTTGGACCGGAGGGGCTTGGTGGTGATGTGCGCCGATAATGGGGTGGTAGCTGAAGGGGTTACACAGACAGGTCAGGAAGTGACAGCATTGGTCACCGAAAATTTCTATAAAGGGGAGACCAGCGCCGCCATAATGGCCAAGATGGCCAACTGTGACTTGATTCCGGTGGATATTGGGGTAGCCAGAGAGGTGGCTGGAGAAGGGCTGATTCACCATAAGATTGCCTATGGCACCGGCAATATCGCTCAAGGCCCCGCTATGACCAGAACCCAAGCAGTGGAAGCAGTAGAATTTGGAGCCAATTTGGCCTATGAACTGGCGGGGCAGGGGTATCGGATTCTCTGCACTGGGGAGATGGGAATTGGAAACACCACCACCGCCAGCGCGGTGACTTCTGTTCTGCTGAATTTGGACCCTGCCCAGGTGACAGGCCGTGGGGCTGGTTTGTCCTCTGAGGGCCTTTCCCGGAAGGTGCAGGCCATCCGCCGGGCTCTGGAGGTGAATCAGCCTCGTTCAGATGACCCTTTGGACCTGGTGGCAAAGGTGGGCGGCTATGATTTGGCCGGACTGTGCGGTGTATTTCTGGGAGGTGCTTTGGCTGGAATCCCGGTGGTGGTGGATGGCTTCATTTCAGGGGCGGCCGCCCTGCTGGCAGTGCGGCTTTGTCCGTTAGTAAAGGGGTATCTGTTGGCTTCACATTGCTCGGCGGAACCGGCGGGCCGATATGTTTTAGAGGCTTTGGAGCTGGAACCAGTGATTACCGCCAAAATGTGTTTAGGAGAAGGGACAGGAGCGGTTGCGCTGCTGCCTCTGTTGGATTTGGCTTTGGGAGTTTATGAAGGCATGAGTACCTTTCAGGAAATCTCTATGGAAAGCTATCAGCCATTGGACTAGGAAGGAGGAAAGAGGATGTTCACCCTGGTGATTGGGGGAGCCGCCAGCGGCAAGTCGGAATACGCCGAAAGCCTGCTGTGTCAGAGCCCAGCCAAAGAAAGATATTATATTGCTACCATGTGTCCCTTTGACCAGGAATGTGAGGAACGCATCCTCAAGCACCGGGCCGCAAGGGCAGGAAGAAATTTTACCACCATCGAGCGGTATCTGGATTTATCTGGTCTGAGGCTTCCAAAGGGCTGCCATGTGCTGTTGGAATGTATGTCCAACCTGGTGGCCAATGAGGTGTTCGACCCTATGGGGGCGGGAAATGCTACTGTGAAACGGGTATTGGAAGGGGTGGAGCGGCTGGCCGAACAGGCCCGGGAGCTGGTGGTGGTTTCCAATGAGGTGTTCTCCGACGGGGAGGACTATGACCCCTCCTCTCTCTACTATTTGGAGCAGTTGGGAAAGGTCAATCAGGGAATGGCTCAAATGGCCGACCGAGTGGTAGAAGTGGTCTACACCATTCCGGTCATCCATAAAGGAGGCGTCCTATGAGGGGATTGCTCCGCTCCTGCGCCATCGCTTTTTCCATGTATTCCCGGCTGCCAGTTCCCATGGTGACCTGGACCCCGGAAAACCTAAGGTACGCCTTCTGCTTCTTCCCGCTGGTGGGAGTACTGTTGGGGTTTTTTCAAGTGGTGTGGTATTTTCTTTGGAAGGGTCTGGGGTTAAGCCTGTCGCTAGGGGCAGCGGTAGCGGTGGCTCTGCCCCTTTTGGTAACAGGCGGAATCCATTTGGATGGGTTTTGTGATACGGTAGATGCCCTTTCCTCTCATGCCCCTGTCCAGCGAAAATTGGAGATTTTGAAGGACCCTCATATTGGGGCTTTTGGGGTGATGGGCTGCGGAATATACCTGCTTGTCAGCTTTGGGCTTTGGACACAGCTCCCCCAGACCCCTTGGGCGGTGGGAATGATTGGACTGGGATACTCTTTCTCCAGATGCCTCAGCGGATGGGCGGTGGTAGGATTTCCGTTGGCCAAAAACAGCGGACTGGCAGCTACCTTTGCCGGAGCGGCCCAAGGCAAGAAATTGGTGGGAGTTGTGTTAATTGGAGAAGGACTTCTTTGTGCTTTGGGAATGTTCATAATAGGGCGAGCCTTAGCGGCGGCGATTTTGATTGGAACAGCCCTTCTGTTCCTGTTTTACAGAAGAATGTCCATGAAAGAGTTTGGAGGGGTTACCGGCGATTTGGCCGGATGGTTCCTGCAAAGCTGTGAATTGGTGATTTTAGGGGTTACAGCGGTTTTAGGAGGATGGATGTTATGAGAATGGTGATTGGCGGGCGGGCGCAGGGAAAATTAGCCTACCTGCTCCGGAATACGGGTATGGGATTTTTCCAGGTGTGTGATGGGGGAACCTGTCCCTTGGACCAGCTTCCCGAAGCGCCGGTGGTCTATAACCTGCATCTGTTGATTCGGCGTCTGATGGAGGTGGGGCGGGACCCGGCGGATTTTATCACCCAATTGGTGGAACAAAATCCAGACTTGTGCATCGTCACCGATGAGGTGGGCTGCGGTGTGGTACCGGTGGACCCTTTTCAGCGCCAGTGGCGGGAAACCACCGGCCGGATTTGCTGCCGGCTGGCTCAGCAGGCCCAGCGGGTGGACCGGGTATACGCTGGGGTCCCTGTGACCATTAAACTGGAGCGGGTAGAACCTTGAACGGAAGGACTATGTGGATTTATCTGCTTCGCCACGGTCCCACCCAAGGCAACTTAGAGGGTAACTATATTGGACGCACCGACCAGCCCCTTCTTCCAGATGCGGCTCCTCCCCAAACAGTTCCGGAGGCCCAGCGGGTATATTGCAGCCCTATGCTTCGCTGCAAACAAAGCGCCGCTTTGCTCTATCCCGAAATCCACCCGATGATTTTAGAGGGGCTGCGGGAGTGTGACTTTGGGGCCTTTGAGGGAAAAAACTATCACCAGCTGAAAGATGACTCAGCCTATCGGGAATGGCTGGCTAGCGGCGGCAAGATTTCTCCCCCTGGAGGAGAAGAAATTCAGGCGTTTAAAGACCGATGCTGCCAGGTTTTCCGGCAGGCGGTTAACCAAAGCTTCCGAGACAAAATGGAATCCGTTGCGTTTGTGACCCATGGTGGGGTGATTATGTCTATTCTGGAATATTTTGGACCATCCACAAAGGGCTTTTATGATTGGCAGGTCCCAAATTGGGGTGGTTGGGCGATTCAAGAGCGTTTTTATATATGGACCGAAATCGAAACCCTCCGGGACCCCAGAAGAATCTGAAAGGGAGACAGGATGAATGTTGAATACAGTGGGAGCGGTGGTTGTAGGATTTTTGTTGGACGCTCTTTTAGGAGATCCCCATTGGATGCCCCATCCGGTGCGATGGATGGGGCAGGCCATAGGAACCCTGGAAAAGTCCATTCGGCGGATTTTTCCAGATACCCCTCAAGGTAATTTGTGGGGCGGGGCTCTGCTGGCGGTGCTGTTGATGGTTCAAACTTTCTGCTTTAGCTGGCTGCTGTTGTGGCTGGTGAGAAAAGTGACCCCCTTGGGGGCCTTCTTTCTGGAAAGCTGGATGTGCTATCAAATTTTGGCGGCCCGAGCGCTGCGGGATGAGAGCATGAAGGTCTATCACCATCTAAAAGCGGGAGATTTGCCAGCAGCCCGGAAGGCAGTAGGGATGATTGTAGGCAGGGACACGGAGTGCCTGTCTCAGGAGCAGGTGGCCAAAGCAGCGGTGGAAACGGTGGCCGAAAACACTTCGGACGGAGTGATAGCCCCTTTGTTTTATCTGCTGCTGGGGGGAGCGCCTTTGGGCTTTTTATATAAAGCTGTGAACACCCTGGATTCTATGGTGGGCTATAAAAATGAGCGTTATCTTTATTTTGGAAGGATATCCGCCCGGCTGGATGACCTATTCAATTGGATTCCCTCCAGACTTTCCGCCCTGCTGCTAATTTTGGCGGCTTTTTTAGGGGGGCAGGATGGGAAAGGCGCTTGGCGGATTTGGCGCCGGGACCGCCGCAGGCATCCCAGCCCCAACAGCGCCCAAACAGAATCCGCCTGCGCTGGAGCGCTGGGGGTTTCTCTGCTGGGAGGGGCTTATTACGGTGGCGTTTGGGTGGAAAAGGCCAGTATAGGGGAGGCTTTGAAACCAGTTGGCCCGGAAGAAATCAAAAAAGCGAATCAGCTGATGTATCTGGCGGCTTGTTTGGCTCTGCTGTTTTTAGGTGGGCTGAGGGTACTAATTGGATAGGAGGAAGCAGTGAGGATGGAATGGAATCATGGAGGGGACCTGTATGGATACCCTGTGGGTACACTGGATTTTTCCGCCAACATTAACCCATTAGGGCTTCCCAATCGGGTCAAAGAGGCTTTGACTGCTACTATGGAACTTTGGGACCGATACCCAGACCCCAAATGCCGGGCTTTGACCAAAGTGATGAGCGCTCAGCAGGGGATTCCTCCTGAATGGATTCGGTTCGGCAATGGAGCGGCGGATTTGATTATGCGGGTGGTGTCCGCCTTGAAGCCCAAGCGAGCCCTTCTGCCAGTGCCCACTTTTTCGGAATACCAGCGAGCGCTGGAAGAAATTCAATGTGAGATTTCCTTTTATTTTTTGGAGGAGCGGGATAATTTTCTTCTGACCGAGAAGTTTCTGGAGGAGATTCAGCCTGGTGTGGATTTACTGATTCTCTGCAACCCAAACAACCCAACCGGTCAACCAATTGAAAGAAATCTGCTCCAAGAGATTTTGAACAGATGTGATGCCTGTGGTGTGACCCTCTTAATAGATGAATGTTTCCTGCCTTTTGTGGAGGAAGGGCAAACGCTGTCTCTAAAAGGATGGTTGCCTGTTGCCAAAGGATTGGTGATTTTGGGGGCGTTTACCAAAGTGTACGCTATGGCGGGGCTCCGCTTAGGTTACCTACTGTGTGCCCAGCAGGAGCTGCTGGACCGTTTGGACCGCTTGGGGCAGCCGTGGGCGGTTTCCACACCAGCACAAATCGCTGGCATAGCGGCTTTGGAAGATTGGGATTATCTGGAACGGACAAACTGGGTGGTAGCCGATGGCCGGTTTTACCTGAACCAAAAGCTCACAGAACTAGGCATGAAGGTTATCGGCTCAAAGGCCAATTACATCTTTTTCAAGTGTCAGAATTGTGGGGATTTAAAAGAACAGCTTTTGGGGCAGGGAATCCTGATGCGTTCCTGTGGGGACTATCCAGGACTGGATAAACAGTTTTATCGGGTAGCGGTTCGGTCCATGGAGGAAAATCAGCGTTTGATACAAGCCCTATCCAAAATTGTGAAGGAGGAACCTTAAATGGCAAAGGCTTTGATGGTGCAGGGAACCATGTCCAACGCAGGAAAAAGCCTTTTGGTCACCGCCCTTTGCCGGATTCTGCGGCAGGATGGGTATTCGGTAGCGCCTTTCAAATCCCAGAATATGGCGCTGAATTCCTTCATCACTCAAGAGGGGCTGGAGATGGGCCGGGCTCAGGTGACCCAGGCCCAGGCGGCGGGAGTGGAGCCGTCAGTGCGGATGAACCCCATCCTTCTGAAGCCTTGCAGCGATACCGGTTCACAAGTCATCGTAAATGGAGAGGTGCTGGGGACCATGAGCGCCAAGGATTATTTCGCCATGAAGAAGTCTCTGATTCCTGTGGTGATGGAGGCTTATGAAAGCCTGTCCTCCCAGTACGATGTGGTTGTGCTGGAGGGAGCGGGAAGCCCAGCGGAAATTAATCTGAAAACGGATGACCTGGTAAATATGGGAATGGCCAAACGAGCCAAAGCGCCAGTACTGCTTTGCGGGGATATTGACCGTGGAGGCGTGTTCGCCTCCCTGGCGGGGACCTTGCTGCTGTTGGAGCCGCAGGAACGGGCCATGATAAAGGGACTGATTATTAACAAATTCCGAGGGGATAAAAGCATCCTGATGCCGGGTGTGGAGATGATTGAGAAGATTACCAATGTGCCGGTGGTGGGGGTTGTGCCTTATCTTCAGGTGGATATTGAGGATGAGGACAGTCTTTCCGGCCGCTTGACAGATCATGTCACTCCCAAAGCGGTGGATATTGCTGTTATCCGTCTGCCAAGGATGTCCAATTTTACCGACTTCAATCCTTTGCAGGCCATTTCGGAGGTTTCCCTGCGGTATGTCAGTCGGGTTGACCAATTGGGCAGCCCGGATTTAATCATTCTGCCAGGTACAAAAAGCACCATGGAGGACCTGCTGTGGATGCGTCAGACAGGTCTGGAGGCGGCGGTTCTCAAGCATGCGGCGAAAGGAGGCCCTGTATTGGGTATCTGCGGCGGTTACCAGATGTTGGGGCGAACCCTGCGGGACCCGGAGGGGGTAGAGGGTGGAGGATGCCTGAAAGGGATAGGACTGTTGCCGGTGGATACCCTATTCAGTAAGACTAAAACCCGCACTCGGGTAGAGGGAACCTTTCAACAGCTAGGCGGCGTTTTGTCTGGCTTGTCTGGCCTGCCGGTGGAGGGTTATGAGATTCATATGGGCCAAACCTGCTCCAACACCCCCATGACCTTGGTGGGAACTTGTGAAGGGAAAATCAAACCAGATGGAGCCACGGCGGGCTCAGTTTATGGAACCTATCTTCATGGGCTGTTTGACCGAAAAGAAGCTGTTGAAGGGCTTATCGTCTCTTTATGCAAGCGCAAAGGGATTGATTGGGAGCAGGTAGGGGCGGTTGACTTGGAAACCTATCGGGAAAGCCAGTTTGACCTGCTGGCCCGCAGTGTTCGTGAAAGCTTGGATATGGAGAAAATCTATCAAATCTTGGAGGAAGGCCTATGAGGGGGTTTATACATGTCTATTGCGGCGATGGAAAGGGAAAAACCACCGCAGCAGTGGGATTGGCGGTCCGGGCGGCGGGCACAGGCAAGCGGGTGCTTTTGGTACAGTTTCTCAAAGGCAGAGATACAGGGGAATTGCATTCACTGGCACACATTCCGGAAATTACCGTTCTGCGGGGAAAAGCCAGCGAAAAATTCACCTTTCAGATGAATGAGCGGGAGCTTCAGGAGGTCTATGACAATCAGACCAAAAATCTGCTGACCGCCTTGGAGGAAGCCAGAAAAGGCCATTGCGACCTGCTGATTCTGGATGAGATTATGGGGGCCCTGTCCACCGAGACGGTGGATGAGGACCTGCTGAAATCTTTGGTATTGTACAAGCCGGAGCCTCTGGAACTGGTTCTCACCGGAAGAAATCCGCCGGACTGGATTGTGGAAGCGGCGGACTATGTAACCCGAATGGAAAAGGTGAAGCATCCTTATGACCGAGGAATCCAAGCTCGGTGGGGAGTGGAGTATTGATGGAGGGAAGCGGAGTGAGGACAAAACTGCAAGCAGTAGCGCCTGAGGACATTGAGCGCCGCAGCATGGAGCTGATACAGGAGGAGCTTGACCGCCGTGGGATAAAATTGGAGGGGGAGCAGGCGCCTATTATCAAACGGGTGATTCATACCTCAGCGGATTTCGATTATGTGGAAAATTTAGTATTTACCCCTCATGTACTGGCAAAAGCCCGCAAAGCGCTGGAAAAGGGAGCTTGGGTGGTGACAGATACCAAAATGGCCCAGGCCGGAATCAATAAAAAAGCGTTGGCTCAATTTGGGGGAGAGGCAGTTTGTTTTATGGCGGATGAGGATGTGTCCGCCATGGCGAAAATGAACGGCACAACCAGGGCTGTGGCCAGTATGGAAAAAGCCGCTGGGCTGGACCGTCCTTTGATTTTCGCCATTGGAAACGCTCCAACTGCGTTGATTCGGCTGTGTGAGTTAGTGGAGGAGGGCAGACTGGCTCCTGAGCTGGTGATTGGAGTACCAGTGGGCTTTGTAAATGTGGTGGAATCGAAAGAGATGCTTTTGAAAGTGGACATTCCCGCCATTGTGGCCAAAGGCAGAAAAGGCGGCAGCAATATCGCCGCCGCCATTGTGAATGCGCTACTTTATGGCATGAAATCTGGGGATCATTTTTGAAAGTGGAAAAAGGCGAGGCGCGGTTGCGCCCCGCCTTTTTCAAGGTTGAGTACTTTTAGCAGCAGCCGCATCCACAGCCGTTGTTATAGGGAGAGGCGCAGTTATTACCGCAGCCGCAGTCGTTGTTGCAGCCACATCCGCATCCACAGCCGTTGGAGCCCCAGTTAAGACCATTGCCGCCCCATCCAAAAAGGATGAAAAGCAGAATGATAATCCAGAAATAGTTACCGCCGAAGTTATTGTTGTTACAACCCATAATGAAAACCTCCTGATTAGTGATTTCAACCTATCCTATGTAGCGGGAGCAAAGGTGGTGACAGGAATTTCAAGAAAAGGACGCATATCCCAACCTGCAATTGCCCATATTATCCCTGAAACCCGTATAGAGTAGAACGGAGGGGATTGTATTGTTCAAATTTAACGGCTTTACTCAAAAAGCGAACACATCTATCAATTGCGCCATTCAGGAAGCGTCCTCCTTGGGGCATACCTATATCGGAAGCGAGCATTTGACAATGGGACTGCTGCTGGAAGGGAGTGGTGTTGCCTATACGGTTCTGCACCGTTCAGGAATCTCAACGGAAAAGCTTCGGGAGCAGTTGATTAAAGGAGTGGGACGAGGGGTCAGGTCTGTCCTGAGCCCCACAGATCTGACTCCCAGGTGCAGACGGATTTTGGAACAGGCGCTTTTACAGGCCAGAATGAGTAATGTCCCGTTGGCTGGAACAGAACATATCCTTCTTTGCCTGCTGAAAGAAGGGGAAAGCTATGGAGTGCGTTTTTTGCGGCAGTTGGGGGCGGAGCCGGAGCTTCTGTGCCGCCAATTGGAGGAATTTCTGCGGTCTATCGGGGCGGAGGTGCCTGGTACCCGGCGTTCCGCCCCTTCCCGGCCCCGGCCTCCTGTAAAAACCCCCTTGGTAGATAAATACAGCCGGGATTTAACCGAGCTGGCCCGACAGGGAAAATTAGACCCAGTGATAGGCAGGGAAAAAGAAATTCAGAGAGTGATTCAAATTTTGACCCGCCGCAGTAAAAATAACCCCTGTTTGATTGGAGAAGCAGGGGTGGGCAAGACCGCCATAGCGGAAGCCATTGCCCAAAAAATCGTGAAAATGGAGGTTCCTCCCTCCTTAAAAGGAAAGCGTCTGGCGGCTTTGGACTTGACCTCCATGGTAGCGGGAACGAAATACAGAGGCGATTTTGAGGAGCGGATTAAGAACACGGTGGAGGAGGTCATCGCAAACGGTGAGATTATCCTGTTTATTGATGAGCTTCACACCATTATTGGTACTGGAGCGGCGGAAGGGGCGGTGGATGCCGCTAATATTCTCAAACCTCAGCTGGCCAGAGGGGAATTTCAGTTGATTGGAGCCACCACCATTGATGAGTATAGGAAATTCATCGAAAAGGACAGCGCTTTGGAAAGACGATTCCAGAGCGTTCTGGTGGAGGAACCCTCTCAGGAGGAAGCCATCCAGATTCTGCGGGGGCTTCGGGAAAAATATGAAGCCCATCATAAACTGAAAATCAGTGACCAGGCTCTGGAGGCAGCGGTCCACCTATCCGCCCGCTATATGGCGGAAAGAAAGCTGCCTGATAAGGCGGTGGATTTGATTGATGAGGCTTGTGCCCGTTTAAAAATGGGGGCTGTCAGAACCCCAGGAAATCTTCGGAGGCTGGAACGGGAATTGGATACATTGAAAGGAGAAAAAGAAACCGCCATTACCTCCCAGGACTTCGAGCTGGCGGCCAGTATTCGGGACCGGGAAACCAAACTGTTGGACCGGATTCAGCTGCTTGAGGGGGAACAGGAACGAGCTGGTTCCCAGGCGCTGCTGACCGCCGAGGAGGTGGCACGTTTGGTGGCGGAGATTACTGGCATTGAGGTCACCCGTGTGACCCAGGCGCAAAGTGACCGTCTGCTGCATTTGGAGGAGGAACTGCATCAGATGGTGGTTGGACAGGAGCAGGCGGTGAAGGCGGTGGCTGGGGCGATCCGCCGTTCCCGGGTTGGTCTCCATGACCCCAACCGTCCTATCGGTTCCTTTATTTTTTTAGGGCCTACCGGTGTAGGCAAAACCGAGCTTTCCAAAGCTTTGGCCAACTGTGTATTTGGAGACCCCCACGCTATGATTCGCTTGGATATGTCGGAATATATGGAACGCCACGATGTTTCCAAGCTGATAGGTTCTCCCCCTGGCTATGTGGGGTATGACGAAGGAGGGCAACTGACCGAAAAAATCAGGAGACATCCTTATTCGGTGCTGTTGCTGGACGAAATTGAAAAAGCCCATCCAGATTTTTTCAATATGCTGTTGCAAGTGTTGGAGGAAGGGCAGCTTACCGACGCCCAGGGACGCCAGGTCAGCTTTAAAAACACCATCATCATTATGACCTCCAATGTGGGTGCCCGAAAAGCGGCGGAACAAGGGGTTTTGGGATTTGGCGGTTCTGGGGAACGGCGCCAGGAGGAAATCCGTCAAACCATGTTGTCTGAGCTGAAGCAAGCGTTTAAACCGGAGTTCCTGAACCGGGTGGATGAAATGATTGTCTTTCATAAGCTGTCTCAACAGGAGGTCCGGCAAATTGCGGACCACATGCTGGACAGCCTGAAAACTCGTTTGGCTGGCTTGTCTATCGAAATCACCTTTGACCCGTCCGCCGCTGAGCGGATTTCCATTGATGGATTTGACCCAATCTATGGAGCCAGGCCCTTGCGCCGGGCGATTCAAACCCGCATTGAGGATAAACTGGCGAACGAACTGCTGACAGGACACATCAAAGCTGGGGACCATGTGGTTTGCACCTACCAGGATGAGGCTTATTCTTTCCAGTAAATTTGTGAGGAAAATGGTTGTAAGGCTTCCCAAAAATATGCTATACTCTTTGTGGGAATAAACCAAAAGAAAGGGTGTCGTATGTGATTGGGAAAAGCGCTTGTGTAACCTGGAAGGTGGATGAAAGCAAACTGGCCTGTGTGGTAGGCAGCGGAGAACTGCGGGTTTTGGCCACCCCCATGATGCTGGCGGCTATGGAGCAAGCAGCCAGCCAATTGTTATCACAGTTTTTGGAGAAAGGCCAGACCTCGGTTGGAACCCATTTGGATGTGTCCCATAGCGCCGCTACCCCAGAGGGAATGGAATTTACCGCTAAGGCCACCATCACTGCCCATGAAGGCCGCAGAGTGGAGTTTGAGGTATCGGCCCAGGATGAAACAGGAGAGATTGGGCGAGGCACCCATACCCGCTTTATCGTCGATGCTGAGAGATTTCAAGCGAAGGCAGATACCAAGAGAGAAGGCGGTCAAAAGTGAGCTTTAAACTGGTCATTTTTGATTTGGATGGCACATTATTGGATACTTTGGAGGATTTGGCCAATGCGGGAAATCATGTGCTGTACGCTCATGGCCTGCCTACCCACCCCATAGAAGACTATCGGTATTTTGTAGGGGATGGTATCCGTAAGCTGATTGAGCGGATGTGTCCTCCAGGAACTTCCAAGGAACTTCAGGAACAGCTTTTGGCGGAGAATGGTGCGTGGTATAAGACTCACAGCCAAATCAGCACAAAACCTTATGAAGGGGTATTGGAACTGTTGGATTCCCTGAAGGAAAAAGGAATTTCAGCGGCGGTACTGTCAAACAAACCCCATTTTGTGGCAAAGGACTTAGTTCCCCAATACTTCGGCCAGCGGTTCGCCTTAGTCCATGGCCAGCGGGAAGGGTACCCTTGTAAGCCGGATGGCCGGCTTGTGGAGGAAATCCAGAAGGAATTAGAGGTGGCCCCCCAAGAATGTGCCTATTGCGGAGACTCTGGTGTGGATATGCGTACCGCCTGCAATGGAGGCGCTTTCCCGATTGGAGCAGCTTGGGGATTTCGAGACGAAAAAGAATTGTGGGATAATGGGGCCAAGGCGATAGCCAAAAATCCAATGGAAATTTTAAAGATTTTGGAAAATCAGTAAAAAACCTTTTCCAAATCTTAAACTATGGGATTGACAAACCAAATTTTCGGATGTAGAATAGCAACATATACCTAAGGAATGAGAAAGACTTGGAAAGGGACGGTATGGGAAAGGCCTGTCTAACAGAGAGCCAGTGTTGGATGAAAGCTGGCGTCAGGTCCCCGCATACAGATCACCCTTGAGTCGGGCGTTGAACCAAGTAGGCGTCCCCGCTGGACAGCGTTAGAGGTCAAAGGCTTATTGGAGCCTGATAAAGAGGCGCTTTTTTGGCGCAATCCGGGTGGTACCGCGGGAGTTGTGAACAGCAGACCCGTCCCAGAATTATGGGGCGGGTCTGTTTTTATTTAAGGGTAAACCATATTTTTGGATGGAGGGAAAGGTATGCAGGAACATTTGGAGCGTTTAAACGAGATTGCCCAGAGAATCAAGACCATGCGGGAGATTATGGAGCTTTCGCCGGAAGAGATGGCGAAGGAAGTAGGTGTCAGTTCCCAGGAATATTATAGCTATGAGGCGGGGGAAAAGGACTTTACATTTACCTTTTTATATAACTGCGCCCAACGGTTTGGAATTGATATCATTGAGCTGCTGACCGGAGAAACGCCCCGCCTGTCCTTCTACTCTATTGTGCGTAAGGGATGTGGACTGGCGATGGAACGACGGGAAGGGTTTTCTTATGAGCATCTGGCCTATCGCTTCCAGGATAAAATCGCTGAAACCTTCCTGGTCACCGCGCCTTATAAGGAGGAAGAGCAGGATAAGCCCATTCAGCTCTCCCGACACGAGGGACAGGAATTTGATTATATCCTCAAGGGAGAGCTGAAGGTTCAGATGGAGGACCATATAGAGTACTTGAACGCTGGGGACGCTATTTATTATGATTCAGGCCATGGTCATGGCATGATTGCCACCGGGGGAGAGGAATGTGTGTTCTTGGCGATTGTGATGAAGGAAAAGAAAGGGGATTGAGAAAATGGACATGGAACATTTTTACCAAAGGTTCTGTAAGGAGGGGTTTGACCAGGATGGGGTACTGAATTATTTTGAACCCCTGCCGGCTGACAATTTTAACTTCGCCTATGATGTGGTGGATGAGATAGCCAAGGAAGAACCAGAGCGGAGAGCAATGGTATGGTGCAACATCAAAGGAGAAGAAAGGGTATTTACCTTTGGTGATATGAAATCTTATTCGGATAAATGTGCGCAGATGCTGACCGCCCATGGAGTAAAAAAGGGTGATAAGGTTCTGCTGGTGCTGAAGCGCCACTATGAGTTTTGGTTCACTGTGCTGGCCCTGCATAAAATTGGGGCGGTGGGGGTTCCGGCTACCAATCTGCTGACAACGAAGGATATCAAGTATCGGTTCTCAGCGGCAGGAATCACCTCTTGTGTATGTTCTGGTGAATGCGCAGTTCCCCAGTACGTGGATGAGGCTTGTGAGACCTATCCGGAGATTCAGGCCAAATTTATTGTCCGGGGCCAGCGGGAAGGCTGGATTGATTACACAGCGGAACTGGAAGCCCAGGACGGAAACTGGAAACGGGTGGAAACCTCTAAAAATGACCCTATGCTGTTGTACTTTACATCCGGGACCACCAGCATGCCTAAAATGGTGGTACACAATATGTCCTACCCTCTAGGTCATATTATCACCGCTCGTTATTGGCACAATGTCCATGCGGGAGATTTACATTTAACCGTTTCGGAAAGCGGCTGGATGAAATGCGTATGGGGAAAACTGTATGGTCAATGGCTGGCTGGCGCCGCTGTTTTTGTCTATGATTTTGATAAGTTTATCCCCAGCGACCTGCTGGCAATGATGGAGAAATATAAAGTCACCACCTTCTGTGCCCCTCCCACGGTATACCGGTTCTTTATTAAGGAGGGCTTGGGCGATTATGACCTGTCCTCTTTGCGTTATTCCACAACCGCGGGCGAGGCCCTGAATCCAGAGGTTTATAACCGCTGGAAGGAGTTCACCGGCCTGAAATTGATGGAGTCTTATGGTCAGACAGAAACGGTGGTTCTGACCGGCAATTTTGTGGGAACAACCCCAAAACCTGGTTCTATGGGAAAACCCTCTCCTTTGTATGATATTCATTTGGTGGATGAGGATGGACAGGATGTACCTCCCGGAAATGTGGGTGAGGTTGTAATCAACACAAATAAACCTCATTATGGACTCTTTGGCGGCTATTATCGGGACGAGGCAGCTACCGCCCGAGCCTGGCATGATGGGTATTATCATACCGGCGATACCGCTTGGATGGATGAGGATGGGTATTTCTGGTATGTGGGCCGGACTGACGATGTGATTAAAGCTTCTGGCTACCGCATTGGACCCTTTGAGATTGAGAGTGTTCTAATGGAGCATCCAGCTGTGTTGGAGTGCGCTGTCACTGGCGCCCCTGACCCAGTCAGAGGAACGGTTGTAAAGGCCACAATCGTACTCACGAAAGCGTACAGCCCTTCAGAGGAGCTGAAAAAAGAGCTGCAAAACTATGTGAAAAAGCAAACCGCTCCATATAAATATCCCCGTATTGTTGAGTTTGTGGAGGAGCTGCCTAAAACAATCTCTGGTAAAATCCGTCGGGTAGAAATCCGCCAAAAGGATCACGGGGTAAAGAACGATTGAGGGAGCAGAACCACCGTTATAGACAGGGAAGGGAGACATTTTAGTGTTTAAAGACTGGCTGAAGAAAAAACTGAAACAAGAAGATTCCCAGCAGACTTTGACCAGAATTCTGCATAATGTGTTAACTGAGCAGAACCGTATAGAGGGAGACAGTGTTTATCTGCCTGAACAGCAGCTGCGGATTTGTCCGAAGCTGGATGAAAGCAAAGAGGGAAATGGCATGGTAAGCGCGGTGGTTTATTTTCATGTGGATTGCCCGGAGTTTGAGCAGCCTTTTTTTGAGTGTGTGGCCAGTTTGGGAAAATCTTTGCCAGAAGCGCTGGAAGAGGCTGTGAAGGGCTTTATGCTGAGCGCCATGTGCGGTATCCGGCATTTTTTGAAGCGGGAAGCCTCCTATTCCCTGGACCGGGAGTTCGATGACAGGCAGCAGCATTGGCAGGTAGCCAAAAGCTGTATGGCTTTGATGGGAAATGAACCCAATATAGAGCAGGACGGCTGGTGGGAAACCATTGCCCCAGGACTTCAGCATCGTCTGGGAAACCATAAATGTGTGTTTATAAAGGTATATGCCTGTAAATACGCCAATGGAGAAGTGATTGGGGAGTGTAGAATCAATGATGTTCCCAGCCAGGAATTGGGAAGGGCAGTAGCGGCAAAAGCCAAAAAATGGACATTGGAAGGAAGTTTCCACAGTCAAAAGCAGTTCTTTTGGTTATGGCAGGAGGAAGCCAGCTATCAGCCCTATGGTTATACACAGCAGCAGATAAAAACTTTTGTCAAAGAGGCGCTGAAACTGTTCCCTGACCATGAGGATAAATCCAATCCTGATTGGTACGACCAGTATGAGGACAATTTAACCAAAGTGATTGGAGATCGGAATATGGCGGTGCAGCTCCATCTTTATCTGCCGGAGATGGCCTGCGAGCGTGCTTATCCCATACAGCCATCAGAACAATTTACCTTTGTTCGTGATTCGGATGGGCTTACAATGGAGGTTTACAAAAGTGACCTGACCAATTATGAATGGATTCGCCAAGCCTTCTATCAGGAGCTTGACAATGGAAATGTTCCCAAAGGGGTCTATGTAACAATGGTGGCTTGTTCCGCTATGTTTGGGGTTCTCTGTCAGGTGTGGGAGAAGAAAGGAAAGGACACAGATTTGAGTCAAATTCAGATGAGCAAAGAAATCATGAATGTGCCGGAAGATTTTGACCCAGAGGCAAGCGGTATCAAAAAATAAATGATAAAATGAAATGCCTTCCATGGAATAAATTCCATGGAAGGCATTTTGTCTGGTTAATGTAAAGAGGAGGCAAAGACCTGAATGATTTTCGAAACCATCTCACCAGAACGAACAAGATCCTTTATGTAAATCTGCTCTTTGGTGGAGTGGTTGCCGCTGTAACCAATGGCCAATCCGACACATTTTATCCCATGCTCATTTAAGCGATTGGCGTCCATACCACCACCGCCCATTTCCACAAGGATAGGAATTTCCATCTGCTGGAATACCTGCTCCATAATTTGGATGATTTCATCATCTTCAGGAATCGCAAAGCCCTTATAGCTTTGGATCGCCTCAGTTTGAACAGTGGCGCCTGCCTCTCTGGCCGCTTCTTGGCAAAACTTTTGGAAATAAGAGATGTAATCTTGATATTTCTGCTCATTGCGGCTGCGGCACTCCCCTTGAATCAGGGCGTAGTCACAGACTACATTTGTGTCACTTTCCCGCCCATAATTGGTGACACAGGTTGGAAAGTTGGAGGTGGACTCAAAGTCTAAGCGTCCCTGCCGGATGGTACCCAGGATTTTTCCCGCTACCGCCAAAGCGTTGACCCCATTTTCAGGACAGTTGCCAGCATGAGCCGCTTTTCCAAAGATTTCCGCTTTCAGCCGGCCGCTGGAAGGAGCGCCATTATTGACCCTGCCCAAATGACCAGGGGTATCCAACGCGAACCCAATCTTAGATTGATACCGGGTGTAATCCAGATAACGGCTGCCAGTGATACGATCTTCCTCTGCCACTGTGAAAATAATTTCAATGCGAGGTCTCTTTTCGCCGCTGTCCAAGACTCTGCGTACACCATCAAGAATGGCGGATACACCAGCCATATCATCGGCCGCCAATATGGTTGTCCCATCAGAAACAATTTTGTCTTCCTGAAATTGGGGTTTGATTCCTGTTCCATTGGGAACACGGTCCATATGTGCGCAGAATAAAATAGACCCAGGCAGTTGGCCATCCAGCCAGGCAAATAAGTTGCCAGCGTTTCCGCCGCTCTGCTGGCCAGCGTCATCCTCCTCCACTGTGAACCCCAAGGCTTTGAGTTTGGCGGTCAAACAGTCAGCCATTTGACGTTCCTTATGGGAAGGAGAGTCAATTTGTACCAATTCCAAAAATTCTTTTACAATCGGTTGATTTTCCATAGATAACCTTCCTTTTTTCCGTACTTTTACACAATAATATAGTTGTATGATAACACACTGTTTTATTAGAATCAAGTAAAATCCTATTGGCACATTTTTATGAGATAATACATTTACAAATGATTTTCCGATTTAAAAAAGTGATTGCTCAAAATTGAGAAGTATGTTACACTTTACATAGAACAAATGTAGACAATCATAAAACCATTGCCATTTGCAGGACGTGGATTATTCAGAGGAAAAGAATGATTTGAGAAGAGGTGGAAAAATGACGCGAGCGATGATAAAGCAATATACCGCTATGGTAGAGTTTCTGAGCAAAGCGTTAGGGCCGGATTATGAAATCGCGCTCCATGATTTAAATGACAAGAACAATTCCATTGTGGCGATTGCTAATGGACATATCAGCGGACGAACCATAGGAGCGCCTTTGAGCAATGTGGCTCTGCGCTTTATCGCAAGTCGGGAATATGAGAAAACAGATTATAAAGTAAATTATAGCGGGATTTCGGTAGGGAATAAACTATTACGGTCTTCCACAATGTTTATTAAGGATGAATCAGGAAAATTAGTTGGGCTGTTATGCATTAATTTTGATGACAGCCGATTTAAGGAGTTAAGCACACGGTTGTTTCAAATGTGTCATCCTGATGATTATGTGGAGCAGAGAATCTATTACAATGAGAAAATAGCTGAGATGGACCAGCGTCCAGGGGATGAGCCGGAAAACTTCCACAATTCTATCTCCGCTGTGATGGAGGATGTTATCCAACAGGTTACCCAAGGCAGTCAAGTACCAGTGGACCGTTTGACTCACGAGGAAAAAATGCATATTGTAGAAATGCTGGAGGAAAAGGGAATATTCCTGTTGAAAGGGGCTGTACATCATGTCGCCCAAAGTCTATGTTGTTCTCAGGCCAGTATTTATCGCTATTTAAGTAAATTGAATCGGGAGAAGAAGGAGGGATAACTTGTGATCTGGAAGGTGGGAAAAAACAATACACAGAACTTTTTGACCGCTTGCAGTTATGAACGAGTATTTGGCTCCAAGTGCAGAACCGCTCTTGCCGCTTATGGAGAAACCTCCTCAGAGGCGGGGTTTTGGGTGGCGGATGACAACGAGGGAAATCCTGTGGCCGCTCTGTTTGAAAGAGATGAAGTGTTGGTGGTTTCCAGCAATGGAAGATTGTCCATACAGGAAATGGCCAGTTTTGTGAAAGAACATGAAATTAAGGAAGTGGATTGCTCCTGGGAAGAATGTGCCGCTCTGCAAACGATTTTGGGCGGGAGAACAGAGTCCTCTTTTTATATGGCCTATCAGGGAGGTCCCCTGCAATTGACGGAAGGACTTTTGATAGATGGAACAAACCGTTTACAGGAGGTCTTTTCTGTATTACAGCAAAGTCACGAATATTACACAACCCATTTGAAGTTTCAGCCTTGGTCACAAGATTTGATGCTGAAACTTAATAAAGGTTTGTGTGAAGTCTTTTTATTAGAGCATGATGGAAAAGCCATCGGTACAGGGAGTGTCATTTCTGAAGATGAGGCCGTTGGAGCGATTGGCGCAGTTGCTGTTATTCCTGCCTATCGCGGAAAAGGCTTTGGAAGCTTCATTACCAAATATCTGGTAAATCATATTTTAGAAAAGGGAAAACAGCCGGTTCTAATTAGTGGTTATGATGAGGTAGCGAAATTATATCGTAAGGTGGGATTTAAAGAAACAGGACGATGGGGAGAACTATATTTGTAGGATTGTTTCAGTCGATGGTGCTGTCAGAATGAACCACCTATTAATGCAGTAGTTCTAACTGCGATAAAAAACACTTTCTGGCCAAGAGAACGGCGGTCTGCCCTAATTCTGGCCAGAAAGCGTTTTTCATAGGCTCAAATTTTGGGTATTGTACCTGTTAAAGCAGGCTTTTGAAAGCAGATGAAATGTCCCCAGAGAGTAACTGTTATCCTATAAATTTAACGTTATTAAAATAAATCATTCAACAGTTTGCATTTTTGTGGATGTTTGTGCTTAAATACTTCCTGTAAAAAGTTCTCCATATGGATATTCATACTTTATTTACTAGATTTCTTTGTATATACGGTTGTATATCCAAAAAAACATGCTATAATAAAGTCAAATCATCATTTACCAAAAGTTAATTTCCCACAAGATTACTATGGAAAAGACAGTAAAGATTTAAGCAATATAGAAAAAGCTTTTCTATTCAAGCTGAAGGGAGCGTTGTTATGCAGAACCATGATAATCCATCCGTCGGAAACTTAAAAATTTCCAGAGACGTAATCGCTACCATCGCCCGCTACGCCACAATGGAGATTGAGGGTGTACATTCTTTGGCATCTTTGGCGGCTAATTTGAAGGGATGGCTTCTGAAAAAGCAATCAGCTAAACCCATCGTCATTGATCTGAGCGATGATATGGCGGTGATTGATATTCGGGTCAATGTGAAGGCCGGAACTCGGATTCCCGATACCGCCCAGCGTATTCAGGAGTCGGTGAAGGAAGCGGTACAGAATATGACCGGAATCGCGGTGTCTAAGGTTAATGTGGAAATTGCAGGCATTATTTTTGAGGAAGCCCCAGCAATGGAAACAGCACCTCAAAAAATAGACTATCCAAATGTCTCTGAGTTGGTTCCAGAAAACTCCGACGAGCAAGCCTTTTAAAATTGTGACGATAAAATTTAGGAGCGTATATTTATGAAACGAAGTGAAGCCCGTGAACAGGCCTTTATGCTGATTTTTGAGCGTTCTTTCAAGGAGGAGTCCATAGACGAGATTATTGAGGAAGCTCAGACCGGCCGCAGCCTGGAAATTGATGATTATGCCTATACGTTGGCTCGGGATGTATGCGGGCATCTGCCCTGGCTGGATGAGACCATCTCCAACTACTCAAAAAAATGGAAGCTGAATCGAATGTCCCGAGTGGCTTTGTCCATCCTGCGGCTGAGCTTGTGGGAGATTGACAATGTGGACTCGGTACCTGTGGGCGCTTCCATCAATGAGGCGGTGGAGCTGGCCAAAAAATATGGCAACTCAGACGATTTCTCTTTTGTCAACGGTTTGCTGGGAGCGTATGTGCGGGGAAAGGGAGAGGAGTTCCCGGAGCTTCTCCAGGAGGAAACCCCAATTCCAACACCTTTAGAACAGGAAAAAGAGACAGACCAGGACAAGGAGTAAGACCTCATGTATTTTCTTGGGTTGGACACTAGCAACTATACCACATCCGTAGCCCTGTATGACCAGGCACACAATGAAATTATCCAACAAAAGAAGCTGCTTCCGGTAAAAGACGGCGCACTTGGCCTACGGCAAAGCGATGCCGTTTTTTCACATGTGAAGCAGTTGGGGGATTTGGTGGAAGAACTGATGCGGTCGTATACAGGACCTTTGGATGGGATAGGGGTTTCCACCCGTCCCCGGGATGTGGAAGGCTCCTATATGCCCTGTTTTTTGGTAGGTGAACTGGTGGCAAGGGCAATGGCTGCGGTGAACCACATTCCTTTGCGTTTGTTTTCTCATCAGGAAGGTCATATTATGGCGGCACTTTATTCTACTGGGAAGATGGACCTGATTGGCAAGTCATTCATCGCGTTTCATCTCTCCGGGGGTACCACTGAATGTCTTTTGATAACGCCCAGCCAAGAAAAACCTTTCCATGTGGAGCTGCTGGCCCAATCCCTGGACCTAAAGGCTGGGCAGGCGGTGGACCGGGTAGGCGGGCTTTTAGGGCTTTCCTTCCCGGCGGGGCGGCAGTTGGACGAGCTGGCCCGCAAGTCCCAGAAAGTTTACAAGGTAAAACCAGCCATGAAAGGCGCAGATTGCAGCTTATCAGGGATAGAAAATCGGTGTAAACGGATGCTTGAACAGGGAGAACAGCCCTGCGATGTAGCACGCTACTGCATTGACAGCGTATATGGCGCGCTGGAAGCTATGACCCTTTGGGCCAGAAAAAGCTATGGGTTTCTGCCAGTGATTTATTCTGGTGGGGTTATGTCAAATTCCATCATTCGGGAAAGAATCACATCCCAATATCAAGAGTGTTATTTTGCGGACCCTGCGTTTTCCTCGGATAACGGGGCGGGAATCGCAATCTTGGCTGGTCTGAGCCACAAAGGAAGTGAAACGCCTTGAACACACCCGTTACGGTTTCACAGCTGAACCGGTATGTAAAATCCATTTTAGAATCAGACCGGATTCTTGGAAATGTGATGGTAAAAGGGGAATTATCCAATTTTGTTAAGCATTACAAGTCGGGGCATTTCTATTTTACCTTGAAGGATGACCAAGCGGCGGTGAAAGGGGTTATGTTCCGCAGTTACGCTTCAAAAGTTCCGTTTCAGCCCGAAAATGGAATGGCGGTTGTGGCTTCTGGTACGGTTACCCTTTATGAGCGAGATGGCAGTTATCAGCTCTATGTAACAGATTTGCAGCCTGACGGAAAGGGCGCTTTGGCTTTGGCCTTTGAGCAGTTGAAAGACCGGCTGGCGAAAGAAGGACTTTTCGCACCTGAGCGCAAGCGTCCTCTGCCGCCATATCCAGCCCGAATTGGCATTGTTACCAGTGAGGGAGCGGCGGCGCTGCAGGATATGCTGAATATTTTGAACCGCCGTTATCCCGTCGCCACAGTGGTTTTGGCGCCTGCCAAAGTGCAGGGAGAAGGGGCTGCTCGAACCATCATCCAAGCTTTAAAGCGTTTGGAACAGGATGGAAACTGTGATGTGGTGATTGTTGGCCGGGGAGGGGGCTCCATGGAAGATTTGTGGGCCTTTAACGATGAACCTTTGGCCAGAATGATTGCAAGATACCCTGTGCCAATCATCTCAGCGGTAGGCCATGAAACAGATTTTACCATTGCGGATTTTGCCGCTGATTTGCGGGCGCCTACCCCCTCCGCTGCGGTGGAGCTGGTTGCGCCGGATTTGACAGACCTGCGCTATACCCTTGCTCAGCGGGAGCAATGGCTGGAAGACCGGATTAGGCGTAAACTGGAGCAGAAGAAACAGCAACTGAATTTATTGAAAAGCCACATTCCCACACCACTTTTCTTGTTAGAACAAAAATCTCAGAGGCTTCATCTGTTGAATACCAGTGTGCGGACCACTATGGAACGGAAATTAGAGCAGATGGAACATCAGCTGCGGTATTTGGCGGAAGTGGTAGAAGGGCGCAGTCCAGTCAAAATTTTTTCCAGAGGATACAGCATGTCTACCGATATAAATGGAACCCCCCTTGTATCGGTACGCCAGGTGCGCCCAGGGCAAGAGATTCGGACCCGGTTGAGTGATGGAATTTTGACCTCGGTGGTCCAAACCGCAAAGGAGAAGATAACATGAGCAAAGGGATGACCTTGGAACAAACGTTGGACCGTTTAGAGGAAATTGCGGAGAAAATGGCTGGTGAGTTGACCATTGATGAGTCCATTAAACTGTATACAGAGGCGGTAAAGTTGATTCAGCAGGCGGACAGCAAACTGGAAGCCGCCAAGCTGAAGGTGGAAAAGCTTTCTGCCCCAAAGGAGGACCCGGATGAGCCGTTATAAAAAAAGTTTAGAGATTTACGCCACCCAAGTGAATGACGCTTTAAGAGAAACCTTATACCAAACTTTTTCCAGGCGGAGTCAAGAGGAACTGAATCCTGAGATTAAGCTTTTGAGCGCGGTGATGGGATATAGCCTGTTGGATGCAGGAAAGCGAATTCGGGGAGCACTGGTTTTGGAGTTTGGGAGGCTCAGTGGAGCCTCTCGTACAGGGGCAATGGCTTTGGCCTGTGCGGTGGAAATGATTCACGCCTATTCCTTGATTCACGATGATCTTCCCTGCATGGATGATGATGATTTCCGGCGAGGAAAGTTGTCCTGCCATAAGGCGTTTGGGGAGGCCAATGCTTTGCTGGCGGGTGACGCATTGCTGACATTGGCCTTTGAGACGGCAGCAGAAAGTGGGCTTCCGCCTGAGCGTGTGGCGGCTGCCATTTCGGCTTTGGCCAAAGCGGCTGGGGCTGTTGGAATGGTAGGCGGCCAGATGATGGATTTAAATGATAGCGGAAAATCATCGACAAAAGAGCGATTGGAGGACTTATATCGCCGCAAAACAGGTGCTATGCTGCGGGTCAGCGCCGCTTTGGGATGCATCGCAGGAGGAGCCAGTCCTCAATTGCTCCAAATGGCGGATGAATATACCCAGGCCTATGGGCTGGCGTTTCAAATCAGTGATGATATTTTGGATGTAACCGGAAATCAGCAAACGCTGGGAAAACCTGTGGGCAGCGATGAAAAAAATCATAAAACAACTTATGTGACCCTTTTAGGTTTGGAAGGAGCCGCCAAAGAATGTGAAAGGCTGGTGGAGAAGGCAAAAAACAGCATAGAACCAGTACCGGACCATGACTTCCTCTGGTGGCTGGCGGACATGATTTTGAGGCGTGACCATTGACGTAACGTCCTGTCTGAAGGAGGGATTTGATGGAAGTTTTGCGGTTATTAACCAGTAATTATGTGATCAATGTAGGATTTGTGGCGTGGTTTGCGGCCCAGGTGATCAAAACTTTGCTGGCGTTTATTCCTACCAAAAAAATCAACTGGGAGCGGATGGTCGGAGCGGGTGGTATGCCTAGCTCCCATTCCTCACTGGTTTGCGCCATAGCGGTAGGTGTGGCCAGAACTATGGGCTACTCCTCTCCTGAATTTGGAATTGCGCTGGCGTTGGCGGGTATCGTAATGTATGACGCTATGGGTGTGCGTCGGGCCGCTGGGGAACAGGCTAAGGTGCTGAACCGTATGGTGATTGATTTCAAAGATATGTTCCAAATGATTCGGGAAGAATTCGACGCTTTAGCCCGAGGAGAACGCCTGGAGGATGTAGAAGAACATATGCAAACCAAACGTAAACTCAAAGAGTTTTTAGGACATACCCCTTTAGAGGTTCTTTGTGGAGCGCTGCTGGGAATTTTGATTGCGATAATTATGCCCATCTGATAGAAGGGCAAGGAGGGGAAACTTTTGGGAAATCATAATCTGTTGAAAACCCTGTCCTTCCCAAAGGATCTGAAAAAATTGAACCCAACCCAACAAAAAAATCTTTGTTGGGAGATTCGCCAAACTTTGATTCGCCAAGTTTCAGAAAATGGAGGACACCTAGCATCCAATCTTGGGGTAGTAGAACTGACCATAGCCCTGCATACAGTTTTTGATATTCCAAAAGATCAATTGGTATTCGATGTAGGACATCAGTGCTATACCCATAAATTACTGAGCGGCCGGCTGGAATCCTTCTCTGGATTGCGCAAAGAGGGAGGAATTTCTGGATTTCCTCGTCCTCAGGAAAGTCAAGCGGATGCCTTTATCGCTGGACACGCCAGTAATGCTATTTCAGCGGCTTGCGGGCTTGCAAAGGCTAAAACCTTAACAGGAGATACCCACCATGTGATTGCACTGGTAGGGGATGGGGCTTTGACAGGCGGAATGGCTTATGAGGGAATGAACAATGCTGGCCGCAGTCATGACCGCATCATTGTGATTTTAAATGATAATGAAATGTCTATCTCCAAAAATGTGGGGGCCGTGGCCAGATACTTGGCAGAGAAAAGAACCTCTCAGGGTTATATACATCTAAAGGACAAGGTGGAACGAACCGTTAGAAAAATCCCGGTAGTAGGAGAGAATGTGCGGGATCTGCTTTCTGAATCGAAGGCGATGTTCCGGCAGGCCATTTATCACAGCAATTTTTTTGAGGATTTTGGATTTGATTATCTTGGACCAGTAGATGGGCATGATTTGCAGATGCTCATTCAGGTACTCAAGCGAGCGAAAGCCTTAAATGGGCCTGTGGTGGTCCATGTAAATACTGTAAAGGGAAAGGGCTACACATATGCAGAAAAGGACCCATCCCTATTCCATGGAATCGGAAAATTTGATAGAGATAGTGGGCAGGTAGCGTCAAAGGGTTCAGAAACATTTTCTAGTCATTTTGGGAAACACCTGACAGAGCTTGCTCGGCAAGATAGGTCTATTTGCGCAATTACGGCAGCTATGAGTGATGGAACAGGTTTGACCACTTTTGCGGAAGAATTTCGCCCACAGAATCGATTTTTTGATGTTGGAATTGCGGAGGAACATGGTGTGACCTTTGCCAGTGGACTGGCTGCCGGAGGCCTTAAACCTGTGTTTGCTGTTTATTCCACATTTCTGCAAAGAGCCTATGACCAATTGATTCATGATGTAGCGATTGAAAAGCAAAAAATCCTTTTAGCGGTTGATCGAGCGGGAATTGTGGGAGAGGATGGGGAGACCCATCAGGGGTTGTTTGATGTGGCGTACCTGTCCAGTATTCCGGGGGTGACTATTTATTCCCCATCATGTTATGCGGAACTGGATTGGGCACTGGAACAGGGACTTTACCATAGTGATGGTCCCGTAGCAGTTCGGTATCCAAGAGGAAAGCAAATTGACTTTACAGGGGTACCGCTTTTAGAGCCAGCCTTGTATCAATGGTTTAAGCAGGATGGAGAAACATTATTTATCACTTATGGCAGAGAATTTGGACCAGTTTGGAAAGCAGCCCAAACCTTAAGGGCGCAAGGAAAGCCTGTGGATGTATTAAAGCTGCATCAAATAGCGCCTATTCCTGAGGAAGCAGTTTCTCTAGCTAAGAAATATCCCACAATTTTATTTGTGGAGGAAGGTGTTCAAACTGGTGGAGCAGGAGAACACTTTTTGGCTGCTTTGGCGAAAGAACGGTATAGAGGACGTATGTGGATTCATGGGATTGAAGATCCCTTCCTGCCTCAAATGACAGTGGAAGCCGCATTTAAAAAATGTGGATTAGATGCTCAGTCGTTGGTAAATCTGGTAAATGAGCGGGATTTTTGATTTTGGAGGACAACGTGAAAAAACGGTTAGATTTACTTTTGGTGGAAAAAGGGCTCCAGCCCAGCCGAGAAAAGGCCAAAGCGGTAATTATGGCTGGACAGGTATATGTAAATCAGCAGAAAGCGGATAAACCTGGAATGGAGATAGAGCAAGAGGCAGATATTGAGGTGCGGGGAGATACGCTGCGATACGCCAGCCGAGGAGGTTTGAAGCTGGAAAAGGCTATGGAATGTTTTCCAATCGCTCTTGCTGGAAAAGTATGTATGGATATAGGTGCTTCCCATGGGGGATTTACAGATTGTATGCTTCAAAATGGAGCCGTCAAGGTTTATGCGGTGGATGTTGGATATGGACAGCTGGTTTGGAAACTGCGCAACGATCCACGGGTGGTGAATATGGAGCGAACCAATATTCGCTATGTGACTCGGGAGCAGGTACCGGATTCCATAGACTTTATCAGTGTAGATGTCTCCTTTATTTCTTTAAAATTGGTTCTTCCCGTGGTGGCTTTGCTGCTTCAAAGCGAGGGGGAAGCGGTCTGTCTTGTAAAGCCTCAGTTCGAGGCCGGCAGAGAAAAAGTGGGAAAAAAAGGGGTTGTGCGGGACAGGAATACCCATATGGAAGTGCTTCACAAGGCGATGGAATACGCACAGGAGAATGGGTTTGCTGTATGTGGTATGGAATTTTCTCCAATTAAAGGACCTCAGGGTAATATTGAGTATCTAATGTATCTGAAAAAATCGGGAGAAAATACAGTTACAATAGAACAAGCGGATGATTTGGTAAAGCGTTCCCATGAGGATTTAGACTGAGCGGAAGGAGGCCCATGAATGGACAGCAAGACAGTATTGCTGATGCCCAATCTAACTCGGGAAAATACAGAGGAAAAAATGGTCCCTTTGATTGAGCTGCTTCGCTCAGAAGGATTTTCTTCTGTGATGGATCAGAGGTACTCCGGAAGATTCTCAGGAGTAAAATATGGCGTCTTTGATCAATTGCTCCAAAACTGTGCCTTTGTTATTGCTGTTGGAGGGGATGGCACTATACTCCACAGCGCCAAACACGCCATTTTCTATGACAAGCCTGTCCTGGGAATCAATACTGGCCGGTTGGGTTATCTGGCTCAGGTGGAACCGGAGCAGATGGAGGAATTATTAAAGCGGGTGGTGCGGGGAGATTATACCATTCAGCAAAGGATGCTTTTGGAAGTGCGGGTGGAGGGCAGCCAGACGGTTCATTATGCCATGAACGACGCTGTTATTGCTAAAGGAGATTTAGGGCGGTTGGTGGACTTGGAGATCATGGGGAATCAGCAGCCTTTGGGAAATTTTCGGGCTGATGGGGTTATTTTCTCTACACCAACAGGTTCCACCGCATATTCCCTGTCGGCGGGAGGTCCGATTGTGGACCCATCCATCGAAACGATTCTGATGACCCCTATTTGTCCACATTCACTGGATGATCGAGCAGTTTTACTCTCACCAGAGATGTGCTTAGAGGTGCGCAGTCGATTTGTAAACAATCCTGCTGCTGTTCTGCTGAGTGTGGATGGGGATAGAATCGCTTCCTTGGATGGTGGACGAGCTGTCCAAATCCAAAGGGCAAAGCTGCGAGCCAAATTTATTAGTTTTCCAGAGAGAAGCTTTAGCGAAATCCTAAGTAAAAAATTGAAATTAAGGGGATGAGAACCATGAAAGCAAGACGTCACGCTAAAATATTGGAACTTATCAATGATCGTCCAATCGAGACACAGGATGAACTGTTGAATTTGTTGAGCGAGAGTGGGTTCTCGGTGACACAGGCCACAGTTTCCAGAGATATCAAGGAACTCCGGCTGGTCAAGACCTTGACCCCTGATGGACATTATAGATACTCCGTTCATATAATGGAGCCTAAAAATGAGATGTCCAACAAGTTTTTGTTAATCTTTTCTGAGTCGGTAAAGGACATCGATTCAGCGGGGAATATGTTGGTCATCAAATGTTACACCGGAATGGCCAATGCGGTTTGTGCCGCTCTGGATTCACTCCATTGGAGCGGGGTTGTAGGGACTTTGGCAGGAGATGACACAATTTTTATGGTCATGCGGGATGAGCATAATGCCCGAGAGTTGGTAATTCAGCTGCGCAAGATGGTTTCTGACGCTAAGGCAGGGCAGATGTGAGGTGAGAGCATGCTTTCCCAACTCTATATCAAAAATATCGCGGTGATTAGTGAGGCAACCATAGATTTCTCCCAAGGATTGAACGTTTTTACCGGCGAAACCGGCGCGGGAAAAACCATCCTAATCAGCGCGATCAATGCGGTGCTGGGTGAGCGGGCTTCCCGAGAGATGATTCGGGCTGGAGAAGAGAAAGCTGTGATCTCAGCTCTGTTTACTGATATTTCTCCCTCCGCCAGAAAAGCCTTGGAGGAGGCGGGATATTCTTGTGAGGAAGACAGTGTTCTAATTCATCGTGAGCTGTCTGTGGATGGACGCTCCCTCTGCAAAATTGATGGAAAACCTGCCACAGCCGCAATCCTGCGAACAGTTACTGGGCAGCTAATCAATATTCATGGACAACATGATAATCAGCAGCTGCTTTCCCCACAGAAACATTTGGGATTTATTGACAGTTTTGGGGATTTGGGGGAGGAACTTCATTCCTATCAGACTGCTTATCAAGCCTACGACAAGGTTCGAAGGGAACTGGAAAGCGTCAATATGGACGAAACCCAGAAGAATCAAAGAATTGATCTGCTCAGTTATCAGGTAGATGAAATTGACCAAGCAGCCTTACAGCCTCAGGAGGAGGAGGAGCTGAAAGGGCAGCGTCGTCTGATTAAAAACGCTTTGGATATTACTCAGGCCCTTGGTGGAAGTATGGTGATTTTAGAGGGAGATGGGGAGTCCAGTGGACTGAACGACCAGCTTTCCAACTTGATTGATTGTATGACGGTTGCCTCTCATTATTTGGAGAAGGCTGTCCCAATTGCGGACAGATTGACAGAACTCTCTTACGAGTTTGAAGGCTTTACCAGCGACATTCGACAGCTTTTGGAGGAATTGGACTGTGACCCCGCTCGTCTGGATGAGATTGAGCGGCGGTTGGATTTGATTTATGGATTGAAAAGAAAATATGGGCCTGATATACCATCTATTCTGGAATTTCGGGACAAGGCGTGGAGAGAGTTGGAGACGATACAAACCTCAGATCAACGCATTCAACAGCTTCAAACCCAGTTGGAGGGTTTACTGGAAGATGCTCAGAAAAAAGGGGAGAAGCTTTCCAAAGCCCGCGCCAAAGCTGCGCAAGGGTTTGTGAAGGCGGTCCAGGCAGAGCTGGTATTTTTGGATATGCCTTCTGTTACCCTGTCTGTTGATTGGAAACATAAACCATTGTCTCTGGATGGCATGGATGATGTGGAACTTTTTATTTCCACCAATAAGGGAGAAAGTGCCAAATCTTTGGCCAAGGTGGCTTCTGGCGGCGAGCTGGCCAGGGTGATGCTCTCCATTAAAAATGTGCTGGCTCATCGGGATGGAATTCAGACGATGATTTTTGATGAGGTGGATACAGGTGTTTCCGGTCAGGCCGCCCAAAAGATAGGCCGCAAGTTGGCCCAGGTTTCGGCTGACCGGCAGGTGATTGTGGTAACCCATCTGGCTCAAGTCGCTTCCTTTGCCAAGCATCATTTGCTGATTGCCAAAGGAGTTCGGGAGGAACGAACTTTCACAACCATCACCCCTTTGAATCGGGAACAGCGGGTACGTGAGTTAGCCCGCATTACTGGAGGAGAGCAAATCACTAAATTGGCTCTGGAACGGGCGGAAGAAATGCTCCGGGAAGCGGGGAATTGAAAAAGAAGGCGTTTTTTAGGAGAAAAGAGGCTTGTTATTTCCCGGTGGTCATGCTATACTAGATGAAACGCTTTTACACATAAATGCGTAAATGCGCCAAAACGCGCAAATTGTGAATACAAGGAGAAAGATCGATGACAGTTTTTGAAGAATTGACCAGGCGCGGACTGATCGCGCAGATGACCCATCCTGAGCAGATTGAAAAACTGCTGAATCAGGAGAAGGTTACCTTCTATATTGGGTTTGACGCTACCGCTGACAGTCTGCATGTAGGTCACTTCCTTCAGTTGGTTGTGATGAAGCGGCTTCAGCAAGCCGGTCATCGCCCTATCGCCCTGCTGGGAACGGGTACCACAATGGTGGGAGACCCAACCGGTAAAACTGATATGCGTAAGATGCTTACAGTTGAGGAAATCAACCATAATGCGGAATGCTTCAAGCGCCAGATGGAAAAATTTATAGATTTTTCTGATGGGAAAGCGCTGATGCTGCGCAATGGAGATTGGCTCCTGAATCTGAACTATATTGAGCTTTTGCGGGATATTGGTGTGCATTTCTCGGTAAACCAGATGCTGACCGCAGAATGCTTCAAAACCCGGTTGGAGCGGGGTCTGTCCTTCATCGAATTTAACTATATGATTATGCAGTCTTATGACTTCCTGAAGCTGCATCAAAATTACAACTGCAAAATGGAATTGGGCGGCAACGATCAATGGGCCAATATTTTGGGCGGCATCGATTTGACCAGAAAGGTAACAGGGGATGAGGTATATGGCATGACCTTCACCCTGCTGACCACCAAGGAAGGCAAAAAGATGGGAAAAACCGAAAATGGAGCGGTTTGGCTGGACCCTGAGAAAACTTCTCCCTATGAGTTTTTCCAGTATTGGCGGAATGTGGCGGATGCCGATGTGATTAACTGCCTGAAGCTGTTGACCTTCCTGCCTATTGAGGAAATTGAGTCCATGGAGCAGTGGGAAGGAAGCCAGCTCAATCGCGCTAAAGAAATTTTAGCCTATGAGCTGACCAAGATGGTTCATGGCAAAGAAAATGCGGATAAGGCTCTGGAAGCTGCCAAAGCTGTATTTGGAGCTGGCAGCCATAGTGAGAATATGCCCTCAACGGATCTGAAGGCGGAAGATCTGGTGGATGGAAAGATCGCTGTGATTGATTTGTTGACAAAATGCGGTTTGGCTCCTTCCAAAGGAGAGGCCAGACGCTTGGTTCAACAGGGGGGCGTTTCAGTAGACGATCAAAAGGTAACAGATGTAGCACAAACCATTTCAAAGGAAGATTTTGAAAAGGGCTATGTGATCTTGCGCAAAGGCAAGAAAGTTTACCATAAAGCGCAGCTAATTTAAGCAAATTATGGTTTCCCTGTTGGGATGCTATTCACACGACAGCCCCTATCTCCTCAGGAGACAGGGGCTGTTTTGAATTTGAGGAGGCGGGAGTATGTCGGGAAATCGAAAGATACAAATTTTGGACACTACCCTGAGAGATGGGGAGCAGGCCCCTGGGTACAGCATGAACTTAAAGGAAAAGCTGGAGGTAGCCCGACAGTTGGAACGGTTGGGGGTAGATGTAATTGAAGCGGGATTTCCTGTATCCTCAGAAGAAGATTTTCATGCGGTGGAGGAAATCTCAAAAGTGGTGAAGCGTTCAGTGGTAGCCGGATTTGGCCGCTGTGTTATGGAGGATGTTCGCCGTACCTGGGCCGCTATCCAGGGAGCCGCTCGTCCTCGTCTGCATATTTTTATCGCTACCAGTGAGATTCATATGGAATACAAATTGAAAATGACCCGCCAAGAGGTGTTGGAACGAATCGCCGAAACAGTGGCCTACGCCAAAAGCCTGTGTGAGGATGTAGAGTTTTCAGCGGAGGACGCCACTCGAAGTGACCGTGGGTTTTTACTTCAGGCGCTGAATACCGCAATTAGAGCTGGAGCAACGGTTGTAAATGTAGCGGATACAGTGGGATATATTACGCCTCCTGAAATGTACAGCTTAGTTTCATGGCTTAAAGAGAATTTGGAAGCACCCGTTCCCATATCCATTCATGTCCATAACGATTTGGGAATGGGAGTGGCAAACACATTGGCTGCTGTGGAAGCGGGGGCCGAACAGGTGGAATGTACCATCAACGGAATCGGAGAGCGGGCTGGCAATGTGGCGCTGGAAGAAGTAGCAATGGCCCTGCATACCCGTCGGGACCACTACCATGTGGAAACCGGCATCAATTTGCGTCAAATCTATCGTGCCAGCAAACTGCTGTCTACCATCACAGGTGTGGGACTTCCACCCAATAAACCTATTGTAGGAGCCAATGCCTTTGCCCATGAAAGTGGAATTCATCAGCATGGAATGATGGCATCCCGTCAGACCTACGAAATTCTTAACCCAGAAGAAATCGGAATTTATCAAAGTCAGATGGTGCTGGGAAAACACTCTGGGCGACACGCCTTTGCCCAACGGGTAGAGGAATTAGGATATTTACTTCCCAAAGAGGCGATGGATAAAGCTTTTGAGCGATTCAAGCTTTTAGCTGAACGCCGACGTGAGATTACCGACCGGGATATAGAGGCGGTGCTGGGAAGTTCGGCGGTGTTGGGTGTAAAGGAAACCTATTCCTTGAAAACCTTTGTAATTAACAGTGGTACCATCATCTCCGCCACAGCGGTGGTCTGTTTGATAAAGGATGGAACCACTGAAATCGAGAATGTGGCTCGGGGAGAAGGTCCCGTGGATGCCGCTTTTAAGGCGATTGATGGAATTGTAAACATGGACACCAAATTGGAAAGCTGGACCATCCGAACCATTACCGAAGGCGGTGACGCTTTAGGCGAGGCGGTCAGCAAACTGAGCTGTAATGGTCATCCAATTACGGGGCGGGGGCTGGCGCCTGACGCAATCGAAGCCAGTATACGTTCTTATGTCAACGCCATCAATAAAGCTTTGGCAATGGGAGAATCTTGACAAACAGCCCCGTGGAAATATCCACGGGGCTGTTGATTATTTTTCTTTTGGGAAGGAGGAGTTTACACTTTCCTTTTCTGTAATGGTATCGAAATCAGGAAGCTCTGCTTTCATAGGAATCTGAATTTTAAGAGTATCCTCTTTTTTCTCAGGAGACGAGGGATATGAAACCATAGCAGGTTCTTTGCCTCGGCGTTTATCTACCCATCTAGCCACTTTGGGGGTAGAAATAAGCAGCAGATAAACCAAGAAGAAAATTCCCACAAAGCCAAAAGCAAATTTGATGTAAGTCTGAACTGGGTCTGGCTGAGCTTGGTCAGGTGCTGTATAGTTGGGATAAGAGCGAGGCGGCAGATAGGGGGAAAGTCCAGTTGCTTGAGTCTGCAAAGCTACTACCGCTTCCAAAGAGGCTTCTAATTGAGAAGATTCTCCATAAAATGGAGCGTACCCCCCATCATTGTTGCGGAACCGAAGCAGAGCATCATGGAGTCCCGAGAAATTGGTATCCATTTTCTCGGGAAATACCAAAGAAACTGCGGTATAAACTTGAGCAGTAGTGGAACAATCAGATTGCTCTTTAGAAGAAAAGCTGCCGTCTGGATTTTGCTGTTCAGACATCCAGGAGACCGCTTTTTCCAGCGATGAGGCTACATAAGGAATTTCCTGAAAGGGGGCCAGCGAAACTACCACACGGGCTGTCATACCTAAAGAAGGCTCTCCGCCAGCAGATAAAGCGAACCCACCTGCCTGAAGCTGAGAGGAAACAACATAGTCAATCAAAGACTGTGTGGAATTTCTTACATTTTGTGGGGGTGTAACACCAGCGGTTTGGTAAACATTCAAAGCTCCCACAGCCCCATCCAACCCTGAATTTAAAAGATCCTCCCGCTGATAGATCATAGAGAGCAGATCTTTTTCTCCGAACGAAGATGGGCTTTTTCCCAGCTTTGCTACTAAAAGAGCTGAAGACTCCAATTCCTGTACAGAACTGGAATCAGAAACTTGTTTTACCTGTGTCTCCAATAAATCCTGTAAGGACTCATCGATAGAACGACCTCCCAAGGAAAGAGCTAAAATTTTGGAAACAGAAGGCTCCTGATTCTCGATATAAAGCCAAGACTGTTCAGGCACAGGGACAGACGCCTCTTGAGAAGCAAAAATCGGTAAATCCAAACAGATAGGAATTAGAACGGTTAACAAAAATGCGGTTGATTTTTTAAACAAAATGGTGACCCTCCATTAATCTCAATCAAATTACCCAGCTCAAAAGTACACCACCAGATAGGAAATAATCTCTGTTTCCTGGAACTGGAAAAGTATGTCCATTTTTGGTCAATACGCTTTATTATAGCTTAAAACCGCCTTTTTTTCAAGAGAGCCAAAAACAAAATTCTGATTGGGGAAAACAGGAAAAAATAAGGTTTGAAAGATAGCGTTGTTTAGGCTATAATAAAACGAGAAACAGGAAAGGCGCTATACCGCCCAAGGAAGAAGGAGGACGTTTTATGGCGACGAAATTTATCGTCCCTCTGCAAAAGCTCATTAAAGACCTGAATTTGGAAGTGCTGTATCTGCCGGAGGACGCCAGTCATATTTCTATTTCCACCCCGGAGGTTAACCGTCCTGGGCTTCAGCTCAGTGGCTTTTTTGATTATTTTGGAAGCCAGCGGATTCAGATTCTTGGGAAAAGTGAGTTCGCTTTTTTGGAACAGTTCAGCCAGGAAGAGCGCATCAACCGGCTGAATACCTATTTTGCTTACCAGCCTCCGGTGGTAATGATTACCCGCAATATAGAGGTTGAGGATTGGTTCATCCAACTTGCCACCGAGCATAAGGTGGCGATTTTGCGCACAGAGGATGGCACCTCAGAATTTATGGCGGCGCTGATTGCGGAACTGAATGTGGAGTTGGCGCCTAGAGTCACCCGACATGGGGTATTGGTAGAAGTCTATGGAGAGGGAATCCTTCTGATGGGCGAAAGCGGCGTAGGAAAAAGTGAAACCGCGATCGAGCTGGTAAAACGAGGCCATCGTCTCATTGCTGACGATGCGGTAGAAATCCGCCGGGTGTCCAACAAAACAGTGGTGGGTTCTTCCCCGGAAAATATCCGCCATTTTATGGAACTGCGAGGAGTTGGCATTATCAATGCCAGACGTCTGTTTGGAATCGGTGCGGTCAAAATGACCGAAAAGATCAATATGATTGTACAGTTGGAGCAATGGGATGCCACCAAGGTGTACGACCGTATGGGTATGACTGACGAATATATGGATCTTTTGGATGTTCGGGTGCCGGCGTTGACCATCCCGGTGAAACCCGGACGGAATCTGGCCATCATTATTGAGGTAGCTGCTATGAATAACCGTCAGAAACGGATGGGTTATAATGCGGCGCAAGACCTGTTGGAAAAATTGGGTATGGTGGAACCGGATGGGGAAAGTGTAACCAGCACTTCTGATTGGAGTGGATTTTAAAAAATGGAGCAAATGAGAAAAGCGCCAGTTATTGCGGAAACCCATTGTCATACCATAGCTTGTGGACACGCATACAGTACCTTGTATGAAAACGCTCAAGCGGCTGCCGCCAAGGGAATAGAATTTCTTTGCCTCACTGACCATGCCCCTGCTATGGAGGATGGTCCCCATCACTGGTTTTTTAAAAATATTGTGAATGTGGTGCCTGACCGTTTGGCAGGAGTGAATATTCTCAAGGGAGCCGAGGTCAACATTTTAGACTATGAAGGAAAACTGGACCTTCCAGATGAATATTTAAAGAAACTGGATTGGGTGATTGCCTCTTATCATATTGTTTGTATTGAGCCTGGTTCCAAAGAAGATTGCACCAAAGGTTGGCTGGCCATTGCCGAGAACCCTTTGGTGGATGTAATAGGGCATTGCGGGGACAGCAGATATCCTTTTGACCACCAAAAGGTAGTCCAAGCGTTCGCTAAACATGGGAAGATTGTGGAAATCAATGCCCATTCCTTCTCATGTCGCCCTGGGACTTTGGAAAACTGCCGGGAAATCGCTCAATGGTGTAAACATTATAATGTACCTGTGGTATGCAGCTCAGATGCCCACTTTTTTACCCAGATTGGCGAGGTGGATCAGGCATTGAATATGCTGCGGGAGATTGATTACCCTGAAGAATTGATTTTAAATCTGGATCGTGAGCGATTTTTGTCCATAGCCAGAGAAAAAACAGGGAAGAGTTTTGATTAAGTAGGATGGCGAATACCATTGGAAGAACCAAGGATTCCCCACAAGAAGAATGGCTTAGTTTCAGCAATGGGGCCACTGATTTGTTCCTGGCGGTTTTGGGACTGAGCGGAAGCCGCTTGGCCCAAACCCAAGGGGAAAAGCGGTTGATTGTATGGCTGTTGGAGCGAGACCAATCTGTACTGGGAGCGGGGACCGTAGGATTTGATTTGTGCGAGATGCCTTGGGAGATACCCCATTTACAGGAACAAATATCCTTTTTTATGAGAGTTCTGGATGGTGTAGAAGCGCATCTGGGATGGGAATGTTTAGATTTTACACCCAATCTGGATTTTGTACGTGTTGGAACTGAAAAGTTCAGAAAAATGTTAAGCCGGTTAAAGACGAAGGATTTAACTCCTGACGCCTTATCCCTATGGATGGAGGCAATGGAAGAAAGCGACCCTGTGTTTCGTGGGTTTCCCAAATGTCCAAAGCATGGCATCTTTTTGACAGTATGGGGCTGTTATCTATGTAATCGTGAATCAGAAAACCATTAAAAAGGGAGCGTGTGGTTATGGGTTATTATGTGGGGATTGATTTAGGTGGAACCAATATTGCAGTGGGAGTAGTGGACCAGGAATATCATCTGGTCAGCCAGGTCAGTCGTAAAACCAAAGCGTTTCATCCTGCGGAAGAAATCGCAGATGATATGGCTGCCGCCGCTTTAGAGGCCATTGAAAAGGCAAACTTGACTGCTGACCAGATAGAATGGATTGGGGTAGGGACCCCTGGTTCGGTAAACCCTAAAACCGGTGTGGTTGGATTGGCGGCCAATCTGGGGTTTCGGGATACCCCGTTAGCCGATTTGATCTCCAAGCGCTTGAACAAGCGGGTATTTTTGGAAAATGACGCCAACGCCGCCGCCTATGGGGAAATGATGGCGGGAGCCGCCAAAGGACTGGATTCTGTTATTATGATTACATTAGGAACCGGTGTAGGCGGCGGAATCATCATTGATGGAAAAATTTATTCTGGCTTCAACTATAAAGGAGCGGAGTTGGGTCATTTAGGGATGGTTTATGAAGGAGTTCCCTGTACCTGTGGAAATCGAGGCTGCATAGAAGCCTATTGTTCTGTTTCTGCGCTCATCCGCCAAACCAGAGAGGCGATGCAGCTGAATGCCAAATCTAAAATGTGGGAACTGGCGGAGGGCAGTCTTGATAAAGTGAATGGACGCACCTCTTTTGATGCTATGCGTCAGGGAGACCTTGCTGGTAAAGCGGTGGTGGAACAGTATACCGACTATATCGCCTATGCGGTAGGCGGTATTATTAGCCTGTTCCAGCCTCAGGCGGTGGTAATCGGTGGTGGAATCAGCAAGGAGGGGGAGACCTTATTCGCTCCTGTGCGGGAAAAAGCATATCCCCGCAGTTTTAACCATGACCCTTCCAATTGCTCCCAGATTCTTAAAGCGGAGCTTGGCAATGACGCTGGTATCATCGGGGCAGCGCTTTTGGGAAAACAATTTCAATAATGGGAGGCCCTTATGGATCAATTTGATATACTGGCCCAATATTGTGAACAAATTGGCTGTCCGTATCGGGTACAGGAACCCATGTCCCATCATACAACCTTTAAAATCGGAGGACCCGCTCGGCTTTTTCTATCTCCCGAGAATGTGGAAACAGCAGCAGCCGTTTTGAGAAAAGCCCATCAGTTGGAATTATCAGTTCGATTTATTGGAAAAGGTTCAGATTTGTTGGTTTCTGATCGTGGAATTTCTCAAGTTGTATTGGCTTTTAATCCAGATTCTGCTTGTATGCGGCTGGAGGAAGAGCGAATCATCTGCCAGTCCGGAGCTAGTTTGACAGCGGTTTGTGTGTTTGCCCAAAAACAGGGCTTAACCGGTTTGGAATTTGCCTATGGGATTCCGGGAAGCTTGGGCGGAGCGATTTTTATGAATGCTGGGGCCTATGGCGGAGAGATGAAAGATGTGCTGGAATGGGTGGAGTATTTGGACGAGGAAGGACAGCTCCATCATTTGCAAAAAGAAAAGCTGGAGCTTTCTTATCGAAGAAGCTTTTTTACAAGCCATCCAAAGTTTCTGATTACCGCTGCCTGCTTGCAATTGTCCAAAGGGGATAAAGCGGAAATTTTGGAAAAAATGCGGGATTTGAAGGCTAGACGGATTGCCAAGCAGCCTTTGGACTATCCCAGCGCAGGCAGCACCTTCAAGCGGCCGGAAGGCAATTACGCTTCCGCTCTCATTGACCAGTGCGGCTTAAAAGGCCTTAGGGTAGGGGGCGCCATGGTCAGTGAAAAACATGCTGGCTTTGTAATCAATTACGACCACGCCACCTGTGAGGATGTGCGGGAACTGATTCGTCAGATACAGGAGAAAGTTAAGGAACAGACTGGATACCAACTGGAATGTGAGGTTCAATACCTAGAATAAGCCACCAGAAAGGGGTGGAGAAAAAATGGAATTTGTGATTATAACAGGAATGTCCGGCGCAGGGAAATCCAGAGCCATTGCTGCCATGGAGGATATAGGTTATTATTGTGTGGATAACCTGCCGCCCAAAATGGTGCGCTCTTTTACCCAAATGTGCGCTCAGGCCTCTGGACAGGTGGAAAAAATCGCCGTGGTGGTAGATGCCAGAAGCCGGGAGATTTTTGGGGATATTTTTCAGGGAATTTTGGCGTTTTCTGAAGGGGACGCCCAAATGCGGGTGCTGTTTTTGGATTGTGACGATGCGGCGCTGATTCAAAGATATAAGGAAACCAGACGCAGACACCCTCTGATGGATGAAACCCATCCATCTGTGGAGGAGGCGGTAGCTGAGGAGCGGCTGATGCTGAAAAAGGTGAGGGAACGGGCGGACTATGTGATTGATACCACCCTTCTCACGGTTAATCAGCTGCGGGAGCGGGTCGTTGGCATTTTTCTGGAGGATAAAAGCCGTTCTATGCTGGTGAACTGCCAATCCTTTGGATTTAAATATGGTCTTCCCAAAGATGCGGATTTGGTATTTGATGTCCGTTGTCTCCCGAATCCTTTCTATGTGCCTGAGCTAAAAACACAGACCGGTCTGGATGCCCCAGTTCGGGAGTATGTACTCAAATGGAAACAAGCCCAAGACCTGCTTCCAAAATTGTTAGATTTATTGGATTATTTGATTCCTCTCTATCGGGAGGAAGGGAAAACCCAACTGAATATCGCTATGGGATGTACCGGAGGAAAGCATCGCTCGGTGGTATTCGCTCAGCTTCTGGCGGAGCATATGAAGGAGCGAAAAATTCCTTACACAGTAACCCATCGGGACATTTCTAGGCATAAGGGGTAAGAAGAAAGAATGGCAACCTTTTCCTATCGGGTAAAAAGTGAAATCTGCGGAAATCGGGTTCTGTGCCGCCGATATAAAAGGGCCATGACTTATGGTCTGCTTCTGTACGGCAGAGAATTTGGATTGGACAATATCGCTTTGCATACAGAGAACCGAAGGGTGGCCCGGATGTATGCGGACAATATCAGCGATTTGATTGGACTTGGGGGAAGCATTACCCTGCGGGAGGTGCCCCGTCAGGATCGGCGAAGTGTTTTTGTGGTGACAGTGGACGCTTTGGCGGACCGAATCGCCATCCTATCCTATTTGGGATATAAGGCTGGTGAGAAGTGTGGTTTGCGAAGAGACTTTTTAAGCGAGGAAGAACTGCCCGCTTTTGTCAGTGGTGCTTTTTTGGCCTGTGGAGCGGTGGCTAACCCGGAAAAGGGGTATCGTCTGGAATTGATCATCCACCAGCAACATCTGGCGGAAGAATTGTCAGCGCTTTTGGGGACCCTTTTATTTCCGCCCAAAGAAACGACCCGCCGAAATGATTATCTCCTTTATTATAAGGAAAGTGAGCAGATGGAAGATTTGCTTACTTATATTGGCGCACCAAAATGCGCCTTAGAAATGATGGAGGTAAAGATTATAAAAACGGTGCGCAATAAGGCCAACCGGGAAACCAATTGCGAGACCGCCAATATCGGGAAAACCATTGATGCGGCTATGGCTCAAATTGAGAGTATTCGATATATTCAGGCTCATGGGGGACTGGAACAGCTTTCGGATGAGCTGCGGGAGTTGGCGGCGCTGCGATTGGATAATCCTGAAATGTCTCTGCGGGAATTGGGAGAGGCGCTGTCCGAGCCAATTTCCAGGTCTGGCGTCAATCACCGTTTAAAACGTATTTTGGAATACGCGCAAACATTACGTAAACAAATCTAAGGAGGGAATGAACATGATTTTAACCACCACCCCTAGCGTAGACGGAAAAAAGATTCGAGAATACAAGGGTGTTGTGTTTGGAGAGGTAATCTCCGGTGTGGATTTTGTAAAGGACTTTACCGCTGGTCTTACCAACTTTTTTGGCGGACGGTCCAACACCTATGAGCAGGAGCTTTTGGATGCCAGAGAACAGGCGATGCGTGAATTGGAGCAGCGGGCGTCCCAAATGGGAGCTGACGCAGTTGTAGGAATTGATGTGGACTATGAAGTGCTTGGAGCTAACAACGGGATGTTGATGGTTACAGTTTCTGGAACAGCAGTGTCTTTTGAATGAGTAATTTTCATTTTGTATCGCTACATACAGCCCTTCCTTTACCTTATACGCTTTTGGAGTTAAAGGAAGGGCAGAGCTGTTTTTTTCTCCGCTTTTTAGGTTTAGAGGAGGGGCAAACAGAAGAAAGTATTCGTTTGGGTGGAATATCAGGGAAGTTTGGAATCCTTTTTCAGGAACCTGGAATTGACGCTGAATTTCGCTGTTGGCTTACAATTGGAGAAGTATACCAGTTCTATCAAGCATTGCAGGACTGTTTAAAGAATCTTTCCGGTGAGGCGGTTCTGTCCCATTGTGCCAAGGAGTACAGTTTTCTCAAGGTTCACTTTAACCAAAAAGGATATGGGCTGGTGGAAGGCACTTTTCGCAATCATCAAAAACCATCCCTTACAGGGGCTCTATCTTTCTCTCTTTCCTGCAACCAAACCTATTTCTCTTTATCCCGGTTTGAGAGATTATTTGCAGAATTAGCCCAGCTGCAAGGTTCAGATAAGTTTTTTTAAATTAGCGGATACAAGAATCAGGAGGAGCTTCCATGAGCGATTTTGCCCATTTACATGTACACACAGAATATAGCCTGCTGGATGGGGCCTGCCGAATTCCCAGGCTGGTGGAGCGGGTAAAATCCCTGGGACAAACCGCCGTAGCCATTACCGACCATGGGGTTATGTATGGGGTTATTGATTTTTATAAGTGTGCTAAAAAAGCGGGTATCAATCCCATCATTGGCTGCGAGGTTTATGTAGCCCCACGCACCCGATTCGATAAACAGCATAAGGTGGATTCTTCTCCCTATCATCTGATTTTACTGTGCAAAAACAATGTGGGATACCAAAATCTGATTAAAATAGTTTCCCAAAGCTTTGTGGAGGGTTTTTACTCCAAACCCCGTATTGACCGGGAACTATTGGAGCAGCACCATGACGGGCTGATTTGTCTTTCCGCCTGTTTGGCTGGGGAGCTGCCTCGGTATCTGGCTCAGGGAGATTATGAAAAAGCCAAGGAAACCGCTTTATGGTATCGTGATTTATTTGGACCCGAGGATTATTACATTGAGATTCAGGACCATGGAATTCCGCTGCAAAAGCAGGTCTTGCCGGGATTGGTAAAACTGGCGAAAGAAATTGGTGTGGGATTGGTAGCCACAAATGACGCCCACTATATTGAAAAAGAAGATGCTCAGATGCAGAATGTCCTCATCTGCATCCAAACCAATACCACCGTGGACCAGCCAGGTTCTTTGGAATTTGAGACTGAAGAATTCTATATAAAGAGCCGTGAGGAAATGGAGGAACTTTTCAGCTCATGGCCTGAGGCTTTGGAGAATACAGTCAAAATTGCCCAGCGCTGTCAGGTAGAATTTGAGTTTGGCAAAACCAAGCTACCACTGTTCACCGCACCTGACGGGGAGGAAAATACCGCTTACTTTACCCGACTTTGCTGGGAAGGCTTGCGGCGGCATTATGGACAGACCCCAGAACCATCTATCATCCAACGGCTGGAGTATGAACTGGATGTCATCACCAAGATGGGGTATGTGGACTATTACCTGATTGTATTTGATTTTATCAATTACGCCCGCAGTGAGGGGATTCCTGTGGGCCCCGGAAGAGGCTCCGGCGCTGGAAGCCTGGCCGCTTATTGCATTGGTATTACCAGCATCGACCCCATTCGCTATAACCTGCTGTTTGAGCGATTCCTAAATCCAGAGCGGGTGAGCATGCCTGACTTTGATGTGGATTTCTGTTACGAGCGGCGTCAGGAGGTCATAGACTATGTGGTGCGGCGATATGGAGCGGACCATGTGGCCCAAATCATCACCTTCGGTACTATGGCCGCCCGGGCCGCTATCCGGGATGTGGGGCGAGTACTGGGAATTTCCTATCAGCAAGTAGACGCTGTGGCGAAACAGGTTCCCAACGAGCTGAAAATGACTTTGGATAAGGCCCTTCGGGTATCCCATGACTTGAAAGCCTTATATGATGAGGACCCCCAAGTAAAGCGGCTGTTGGATATGGCCCGGAAGATTGAGGGGATGCCAAGACACGCTTCCACACATGCCGCTGGCGTGGTGATTACCAGAGACCCGGTGGATAGCTATGTGCCGCTGTACAAAAGCGAGGAGACCATGCCGGTCACCCAGTTTACCATGACTACCTTGGAGGAACTTGGCCTTCTCAAGATGGATTTTCTGGGTCTGCGCACCCTTACGGTAATCAACTACGCTCAGCGAGAAGCCAGAAAAAAAGACCCTGATTTTGACATTGATAAGATTTCTTTGGAGGATCAGGAGACCTTCGCCATGATGGCTAAGGCCCAATGTGTTGGGGTATTCCAGTTCGAGTCTGCCGGGATGCGAAACGTTTTGGCTCAGTTAGGCCCTACCTCTTTGGAGGATTTAATCGCGGTTATTTCTCTTTACCGCCCAGGGCCAATGGAGTCCATCCCTATTTATATCCGCAACCGGCATAATCCGGAACTGGTACAATATAAACATCCCCTTTTAAAGCCAATTCTGGAAGTCACCAACGGCTGCATTGTTTATCAGGAGCAGGTGATGCAGATTTGCCGTTCTATGGGCGGTTTTTCCTATGGCAGGGCGGATTTGGTGCGGCGGGCCATGTCCAAAAAGAAGCATGATGTAATGGAGCAGGAGCGGGAGGCTTTCCTGGAAGGTGCGCAGCGCAATAGTGTCCCAATAGAAATCGCCAATCAGGTATTTGACGAAATGTCCTCCTTCGCCTCGTATGCCTTTAATAAATCCCATGCGGCAGCTTACGCCTATGTGTCCTACCAAACTGCCTATCTGAAATGCCACTATCCTCAAGAATTTATGGCGGCGCTGTTGACCAGTGTTTTAGATAATACTGATAAGGTTATCGAATATATAGGGGAATGTAACCGTATGGGCATCCAGGTTCTTCCACCAGATGTAAACATCAGCGGAGAGGGATTCACTGTAAGTGGGCAGCATATTCGTTTTGGACTATTGGCGGTAAAAAATATTGGACGAGGTTTTATCCGGGAACTGATCACTGAACGGGAAGCAAATGGTGCCTTTAAAAGCTTTTCTGATTTCTGTGACCGCATGTATGGTAAGGAGATGAACAAGCGGGCGCTGGAAAGCCTGATTAAGTCAGGGGCTTTGGATTGTGTCTGGAAAAACCGCAATCAGATGTTGAAGGGCTATGAAGCGATTTTGGAGGATATAGACACCGCCAATAAACGCAACATTGCTGGGCAGCTGAATCTGTTCGATACTCCTGAGACAGCGGCTCATAGGGAATACACCCTGCCTCAAGTGGAGGAGCTTTCCCCATCCCAGCTGTTAAGCTTTGAGAAGGAGACCACAGGACTGTATATCAGTGGGCATCCAATGGCTCGATTCAGTGATATGATTCAAAAATATGGCTGTTCCCTGATCGGAGACATTACGATGGCAGAAGAGCGGGGAAGTGGTATTATGGATGGCTCGGAGGTCTTAGTAGCTGCCATTGTTAGTGGACGAAAACTGAAAACAACCCGAAGCGGAGATATGATGGCTTTTGTGCAGCTGGAGGATACCAGCGGCAGTTTAGAAGGTTTGGTGTTTCCCAAGGTATTGAGTGTATCTTCCGGGAAACTGCTGGAAGGTACTGTGGTTATGATGAAAGGCCGTGTATCGATGCGGGAGGAAGAAGACGCCAAGCTGATTTTAGAACAGGTGTACACCCCGGAAGAGGCGGAAAACTACACCCCTGAAGCCATTCGTAAAGGAAATGCAGAGCCAACCAGAAAAACCAATACGAAATCTATCGGTCTTTACCTGAGAATGGAAAGCTATCAGTCACCAGTATATGCACAGGTGAAAAATTTACTGTCTATTTTCTGGTCAGACAGCGGACAGGCTACTCTTTTACCAGTCTATTTCTATTTCCAGGATACAAAGAAATATCATCTGGCATCTAAATCTTTATGGGTGGTTTATGGGGATGTTCTTGAGCGGGAGTTGAAAAAAATATTAGGGGAGCAAAATGTGGTCTGTAAACAATGAATGAGAATGTCCATTAAAAAATCGTTGAATTTTCAAATTATGTGAAATTTTTACAAGAATTCGACTTCTGTCTTGAAGATGATAACTCTTTTTAGTATACTGGAACTAACTTAATATCTGTTGGGGATATCAAGCAGAAGGAGGCTCCTCTTTTATAGAGGTGCGCCAAATGGAGGTTGCGTGTTATGGAACTCAAACAAAAAATGATCGGTGTTCTGACAAGCGGCGGTGACGCCCCTGGAATGAACGCAGTAGTCCGCTCGGTAGTAAGAAGCGCTTTGTACAAGAATATTCGTGTACTTGGTATTCGGCGTGGATATACCGGTCTGCTGAACCAGGACGTTTTCGAGATGAACCTGCGCAGCGTCAGCGATACTCTGCAGCGGGGTGGCACCATTCTGTATACCGCCCGGTGTCCCGAGTTCAAATATGACGAGGGTGTGGAGCGGGGCCGCGAGGCTTGTGAAAAGATGGGCATTGATGGACTGGTGGTCATCGGCGGTGATGGCTCTTTCCGTGGAGCCAGAGATCTTTCTCTGAAGGGCGTACCTTGCATAGGAATTCCTGGAACCATCGATAATGATATTGCGTCCAGTGATTACACAATTGGCTTTGACACCGCGTTAAATACAGTCATGGATATGGTGGATAAATTGCGTGATACCTCCCAGTCCCATGACCGTTGCTCTATCGTGGAGGTTATGGGCCGCCATTGCGGAGATATTGCTTTGTATGCGGGAATTGCCTGCGGCGCAGTGGCGATTCTGCTTCCAGAGGTTCCTTTCACCATTGAGTCCATTGTGGAAAAAATGCAGAGGACCCTGCGTACCGGGAAAAAACATTTCATTATTGTCGTGGCGGAAGGGGTTACCAGCGCCAACGGCATGGGGGATGTCCATGAGATTGCCCGGCAAATTCAGGAGCGTACCGGAGTAGAGTCCAGAGCCACTGTGTTGGGACATGTACAGCGGGGAGGTATTCCTACTGCTCGGGAGCGTGTACTGGCTAGTGAAATGGGCTTTAGAGCGGTAGAATTGTTAGAGCAGGGAATAGGCAACCGTGTAGTAGTCAGCAGAAATAATAAGATTGTGGATTTGGATATTCTTGAGGCACTGAATATGAAAAAGGAATTTAATCACCGTCTCTTTGAAATCGCAGATGCCATTTCTATCTAAATATAGAAGTACATTTAACGGCATAGTCAATGATGGCTATGCCGTTTGTGTAATCTCTCCAAACGTTTTTAGAGGTTGTTTACAAAATATACTAGACTTCGGAATAGATGGTGTGTAAAATAATTTTTGGAGGGATTGGAATGTTTCTTTGCAGACCTAAAATGGAAAAGCCCTATGTTTCCGCGGTGGTTCCAGCGGCTGGATTTTCCACCCGGATGGAGGGATTGGATAAACAATTGGAGGTATTGGATGGAACTCCAGTATTGGCCCATACCTTAGAGGCACTGTCTTATAGTGATTGGATTGACGAGTTGGTGGTTGTGACACGTTCTGATATGATTCCGGCAGTACTGGAACTAGTGAAGGACTTTGAGATTTTAAAGGTCCGTTCGGTGGTAGCAGGAGGAGAAACAAGACAGCAGTCAGTGTGGAAGGGAATTCAAGCGGTAAGTCCACAAACAGCCTATGTAGCCATCCATGATGGAGCCAGACCCTTAGTGGGACAGCAGGTGATTGCAGAGTCGGTCATTGAGGCGATTCGTTATGGGGCCGCCGCTGCTGCGGTTCCGGTAGTTGATACGATTAAGGTGGCAAACTCTGATAAAATGATTGACCACACTCCTGATAGGAGCAAGCTTTATGCGGTACAGACCCCTCAGGTTTTTCGGCTGGACAGATACAAAGAGGCTATGGAGATGGCAAAAAACCAAGGGAAGGATTATACAGATGATTGCCAAATGTTGGAGGCGATTGGACAGCAGGTTTACCTTTCTTCTGGAGAGTACACCAATTTAAAAATTACGACACCGACAGATCTGCTGATGGCCCAACTGATTTTGGAGCAGACAAAGGAGATGGTTTAATGGAGCTGCGGATAGGCCATGGATACGACGCCCACAGGCTGGAAATAGACAGGCCCCTGATTTTGGGAGGTGTACAAATCCCTTTTGAGAGAGGCTTATTGGGTCATTCTGACGCTGATACAGCTACCCACGCTGTTATGGATGCGTTATTGGGGGCTTTAGCGATGGGGGATATAGGTGCTTTATTTCCCGACAGTGACCCGGCTTATGCCGGAGCGGACTCCATACATTTATTAGAGCTGGTGTGGGAGAAAATCCAATTCCAAGGCTGGAGATTGGGGAACTTGGATGTGACCATCATCGCCCAAGCCCCTAAACTGAAACCTTTTATTCCCGATATGCGGCAAAGGTTGGCCACAGCTTGTCAATCCAGTGTGGACCAGGTGAGTGTAAAGGCTACAACGGAAGAAAAAATGGGTTTTACGGGAACAGGAGAAGGCATCTGCGCTCATGCGGTGTGCTTGCTGCTGAAAGAATAGGTGGTAACTTATGAGACAAATCGAGCGTTTTTTGGAATATTTGTGCGGTGAGTTTGACAACGACCAACAGCTGGAACAGATGGGCGCCTACGCGGAGCAATTCCCTTTCTGCCGCCACAAGAACACCTTGTGCAATGATAAAATTAAGAATCTGCCGGCGAATTTTTCAGGATATTTTGTGTTGGAGGAAAGCGATTATTATTTGGGGGATAACGCCAATATTCTGCCCCATCTATTTTTGTTTACCGAGGACCAGAGTGGAAATGTGGTCTTAACCTCTTATAATCAGCCTGGCCGATATAGTCATGAGGATTTTCGCTATACAGATGCCCTGCAATTGGATTTTAAGGAGTTGACTCCTTCTCCCAGATTTTCTCCCATCACCTATCATTGGGATGGAACGGCTTTTGCAGGGGAGAGCGTGAGCCAATTTTCTCCCATTCTGCGGTTTACGCTCAAAGAGAGAATCGGGCCAGATATTTTGGAAGTTCAGGAGATTTTTGAAAGGGACGGGCAATGTACCTTTGGTTATGACCAGCCAATCTTATACCGTCGGAGAAACTAAGCGCAAGGCCTTCCCCTAAAGCATAAGATAATACAGCGGCAGATCTTATGTGCCGCTGTATTTTCTTTAAGATAGGGGAACTTTATATGGATACAACTCGTAAGTCTTTATTGGTGGTCCGTTCGGTTACCAGCGCTATGAGAGGGCAAAAACTTTTGGAACAGAATGGGATTTCCGCTTACCTGCAAAGGAATTCCCATCCCAACCGAAAAGAAGGCTGCGGCTATGCTCTAAAGGTAGGAGGCGACCCGTTCAAAGCTGTTCAACTGTTGGAGCAGGCGGGAATCCCTGTGTCCGAGATTCGGGAGGCGTGAAACGATGGTATATTTTGATAATGCAGCCACCTCCTTTCCAAAACCTCCAGCGGTACAAACAGCTGTTCTGACTGCTCTTACACGATATGGAGCCAATCCAGGCCGCAGCGGCCATGACCTTTCCGTCCAAACAGCCAGGCAGGTTTTTGAAGTCAGAGAAAAAGCTGCTTCCTTTTTTGGAGCGGAGAACCCAGAGCATGTGGTATTTACTCAAAACTGCACTTATGCGCTGAATACCGTGATTCAAGGACTATTTCAATCAGGAGATCATGTGGTAATCTCCGATTTGGAACACAATTCCGTCCTGCGTCCTATATGGGCATTGGCACAGCAAAGAAAGATTTCTTATACGGTAGCAAAAGTGGATTTGGATGAGGAACGAACTGTGGCATCCTTTCAGTCGGCCATTCAGCCCAATACCAAGGCGATCCTTTGTACCCATGGCTCCAATGTGTTTGGAATCCGGCTCCCCGCTGCGAAGCTGGCAAAACTGGCCAAAAGCTATGGTCTGTACTTTATTTTGGATGCCGCTCAAACGGCAGGTACAGAGCCTATCCATATGCGGGAAATGGGGATAGATTTTTTATGCGCTCCAGGGCACAAAGGATTGTATGGACCCAGTGGTACAGGATTGTTGATTACAGCCTGTGGCCAGAAGCTGAGGCCTTTGGTAAAAGGAGGCACTGGCAGCGTATCCAGCGAGTTGGCTCAGCCTGAGTTTCTTCCAGACCGATTGGAATCAGGAACTTTGAATACCATGGGTATTTTAGGCTTAGGAGCTGGTATCGATTTTGTCCAGCGGCATGGCAGAGAAACATTGGCCCGCTATGAGATGAGCATTTGCCGGAGTTTATATCAACAGCTTCTTTCTATTGAAGGTGTGATTTTATATACGCCAGAACCAATTTATCAAAAGAGTCTGCCGCTATTCAGTTTCAATATTGAGGGACTGACCTCTGAGGAAACCACACAGTTGCTGAACCAAGAGGGGTTTGCTGTGCGCGGAGGACTGCATTGCGCGCCGGACGCCCACCAAAAATTTCATACTTTTCCAAATGGGGCCGTTCGGGTAAGCGTTGGAGCTTTTAATACAATGGAACAGGCAAGAGAATTTGCCTATGTGGTTAGAAAGATTGCTAAAGTAAGGCAACATGTGGCAAAAAAAGATTGATTTCACGGCTATGTGTGTTAAAATAGAGGTAAGCAAGTGGCCTGATGGCGGCCGCTTGCTTTCAAATTCAAAGGAGATTGAATTGAATGGGAAACCTGTGGTCCAACATCAGCAGTGTGCTGGGAACTGTACATGTAGCGGATGTTTTTGATATTGGGATAATCGCTTATTTGATTTATCATGGAATCAAGTTGGTTCGTGAAACCAGAGCAGCTCAGCTGGTAAAAGGTATCGCGATTCTCTTATTGCTAAGCCTTCTGGCTGATGAACTGGAATTGCGCACTTTAGGCTTTCTGATGAACAACCTGCTGAACACCGGTCTGGTAGTGATGGTGATTGTATTTCAGCCAGAGCTGCGTCGGGCTTTGGAACAGGTGGGGCGGTCACGGATTGGAAAATTGAATGTGTTTGCTAGCAGCTCTAACGAATTGGAAGCCCAGGAGGGTTGGAAAAACTTTATAGAAGCTCTGGTGGACGCCGCTGCCTCTCTCTCTCGGCAGAAGATAGGAGCGTTGGTTGTGATTGAGCAGAAAACACGGTTGGGAGAAATTATCAATACGGGAACCATTATTGATTCCACCCCCACAGCGGAATTGATTGGCAATATCTTCTTTCCCAATTCTCCTCTGCATGATGGAGCTATGATTGTCAGAGACGCCCGGCTCCATGCGGCGGGATGTTTTTTGCCTTTGTCCGATAACTCAGAGATTAGCAGGGAATTGGGAACCCGGCATAGAGCCGCTTTGGGAGTCAGTGAGATGAGCGATGCTTTGGTTGTGGTGGTATCTGAGGAAACAGGGTATATTACCGTTTGCCAGAACGGACATCTCACTCGGGGAATCTCTTTGGACACCCTGAGGGAAACACTGAATACCCAATTGCTGCCTGCGGCGCCGGAACCTTCCGAAAAAAAATTCGAGTTTTGGAGGGGGAGAAAAAATCATGAAAATTGATTTTGGGCGTCTATTTGACAATAAACGGTTTTTGATTTTGTTCTCTGTGGTGACCGCCTTTATTGCTTGGCTGATTACAGTGAATTTTATTGATACACAGGGAAGCTATACAGTTAAAGATGTACCTGTTGATTTCCAAGCGGTGGAAGAAAGCGATCAATTGGCTCTTTCTTCTTTAAAGGTAGTAGAAGATCAGGACATCAAGGTGGATGTGGTGATTGAGGGAGACAGGGCTCAAGTGGGCCGAATCCGGCCTGCGGACCTCCAGGTAGTCCCAGATCTTTCTGGAATTACCAAACCGGGAACCTACCCTTCTGTGCGGCTTACCTGTAAAAGCCGATATGTAAGAGGATTCACCATTCAGGGGATTCACCCAGAAACCATCTCTTTGAAGGTGGATCGTTATGTCACCAAAACCTTTTCGGTTACCCCCAGTGTACAAGGTTTGAAAATTCCAGAGGAAGGATATTTGGGAGCGGGAACAACTGTAAGTCCTGAGAAAATTGAAGTCTATGGGCCAGAAAGCGTCATTTCTCAAATCGATAAGTGTGTGGCGGCGGTACAGTTTACAGAGCCTTTAACCAGCACAAAAACTGTAAGGAGTCAGTTGTATTTCTATGATTCGGAGGGCAATGAGGTTTCAAAAGACCTGCTAAGCCTGGATCAGGAATCAGCGGATATCACCGTTCAGGTGTTTGAGCAAAAAGAACTGCCTGTGCGGTTTGACTATCTGAACGTACCAGATGGATTCCCGTTGGACGAGTTGGAATATGAGTTGACCCAAGATACGATTTTGGTGGCGGGACCAGCCAGTGTGCTAAATCAGCAGCAGGAAATCTCCCTAGGATATGTGGATTTAAAAGAGGTCACAGCAGGGTTTGTTCAGGTCTTTGATGTAACACTCCCATCCGGACTAATGAATATCAATAATGTACAAACCATAGGTGTTACCTTTCTGAACAGCGACATGCTTCAAACAACTTATACTGTTTCTGATATCAAAGTCATCAATGTACCTGTCAACTATGAGGTTACAGTCAATACCCCCCAGATTGCAGGGGTCAATATTATTGGTTCCCCTGAGGTGATGGAGACCCTTTCCTCCCAGGATATTGTGGCAGAGGTGGATCTTTCTGAGCGAGAAGTAGCTCCAGGGCCATATAATCTGCCAGTTCATATTTTGGTTCCAGGCGGCAAGTTGGCTTGGGCGGTTGGAGATTATTCGGTGGTAGTGACCATCAAGGAAAAGGAATAGGGTCCTGCGATTATCACAAGACCATTTTTCTAAAGAGGGTCTTTCGCCAAGGAAAGACCCTCTTTTTCTGTGGAAGTTTTAGTGGGTATAATTGGAGCTTAGATAGGAGAAAGATATGTCAATACTTGTAAATTCTGTCGTCACCGGATTGGATGAGCCAGCCTCCGCCGCTATTGAGAAAGCCCTGCGCTTATTGGGGTTGAAAGACACATCGGTCTTAGATTGCGCTATCTCCAAAACCTCTTTGGACGCTCGAGGAAAGGGGAAGCCCCATTTTGTCCATTCGGTAGCAATTACCTTGCCTTCCGGCGAAAGCCAATTGGTGGAGAGACTGAAAAACCCAAAGATTGTGCTGCGACAAGAAGAACCATTAAAGGTTGTTTATGGGAATAAACCTTTGCAGCATCGCCCGGTAGTAGTGGGATTTGGACCGGCTGGGATGTTTGCAGGTCTGCTGTTGGCACGCAATGGATATCGCCCACTTGTGTTGGAGCGGGGTGGTTCCATGGAGGAACGGGTTCAGGCAGTGGAATCCTTCTGGAGTACAGGAAGTTTGGATGAAACTACCAATGTTCAGTTTGGCGAAGGGGGAGCGGGAACCTTTTCCGACGGGAAATTGACCACCCGTATTGGCGACTCAAAATGTGGCTGGGTACTAAGGGAATTTGTACGGTTTGGAGCCCCAAAAGAAATTTTGCAGAAGGCCAAGCCCCACATTGGAACAGACCGATTAAGAGATGTGGTCACTGGAATCCGCCAGGAAATTTTACGGTTGGGCGGGGAAATCCATTTTCATACCACTTTACAGGGTTTGCGCTCCATAAATGGGCATCTGACAGGGGCGGTCACCGATTCCCAGGAAGTCCCCGCTGAGGTATTGGTTTTGGCCACCGGCCATAGCGCCCGAGATACTTTTCAATGGCTTCACCACTTGGGGATTCAGATGGAACCGAAACCATTTTCTGTTGGTGTGCGGGTGGAACATCTGCAAGATACCATCAACCAGGGCCTTTATGGGAAGTGGGCCAATCATCCCGCTCTGCCTGTGGGGGAATACCAGCTTTCTAAACGAATAGGGGATAGAGGGGTGTATACCTTCTGTATGTGTCCCGGTGGATATGTGGTACCAGCAGCTTCCCAAGAGGGAATGGTGGTAACCAACGGAATGAGCTGTTATGCCAGAGATGGCCGCAATGCCAACGCCGCCTTGGCGGTATCCGTAACACCAGCGGATTATGGAGAGGACCCCTTGGCTGGAATGAGATTTCAGCAGGATTTAGAGCGAAAAGCGTTTGAGATGGGAGGTGGGAAATACCAGGCCCCTGCTCAAGATGCAGGCAGCTTTTTGGAGGGAAAGGCTGGACTGCGGATAGGTTCTGTGCAGCCTACCTATCATCGGGGAATTGTGGCCGGTGATTTTCAAGCCTTGTTTCCTCCTTTTGTAACAGAAATGCTTCGTGTAGGGCTTCTGGATTTTGAGCGAAAAATCAAGGGCTTTTCCAAATCTGATACCCTCTTGACGGGAGTAGAAACCCGCACTTCCTCTCCATTGCGGGTGCTTAGGCAGGAAAACCTCCAATCTCCAACTTTGGAGGGACTTTATCCCTGCGCAGAAGGTGCTGGCTACGCAGGTGGAATTATGAGTGCCGCTGTGGACGGGATTCGGGCCGCTCTGGAAATTATGAAACTCTACAAACCTTTTGAATAGTATCATTCTTTTTCCTTCCCACATAAGATAATAGTATCCTGAGGGAAGGAGGTCTGCCATGAAAATCGGTGTAGCGCTTTCGGGAAGCGGGCGGGCCGGATTACAGGCGCATTTGGCTTTGATGGAATTAGAGGAACAGGGAATCCGTCCTTTGGTGGTATCAGCTTCAGGAATCTCAGCATTACCGGCCCTTCTTTGGGCGAAGGGTTTGGAGCCGAAGCGGATTGAAGAAATTATAAAGGAGATTTGTCAAGCCTCTGATTGGAAAACAGGAACACAAATCCTCAAAAAAGTGGAAGGACCGCTGGAAAAGACACAAGAAAAAATCGCCATCAGCTGTGTGGACAGTGTGACAGGGATGACAGTGATTTATGGAGATTTTCTGCGTTCAGACGCTTGGAATCTGCGGGTACGTCCATTAAAGGGATATGAGGATGAAGCCATTATGGCCACCTTGAGCCCTTATGATTCCCTTGAGCCTTTGTGTGTGGATGGGATGAAGCTGTGTGATTTCTCCGTTCGATATGGCTGCCCTTTGTTCTCTTTGAAGATGGCGGGGATGGAGCGATTGCTGGCTCTGAATTTTCTGGGCGGAGCCACACCGGCGCAGATGGCAGCAGATAGTTTGAATCTGCTGACCAGCCGATATGCTGATTTGCATTATGAGTTTCCAAAAACTTTGGAGAATTGGCAGAGAGGATTTTTAGAGTCCCATCATAAGGAGCTTTATCACAAGCTGTTGTTCTAAAACCGGAAGGATTTGCCTCCCGGTTTTTTATAAGAAAAACTGTTCTGGTGTTTTCAAGAAAAATTTGGTACACTAAGCGCAAAGAACATATGATAAAACAAGGCTGTTGAGCGTTTGAGGTACTCCCAGCTTGAAAGGATGGATAAAATGGATGATTTATTAACATTTTGCTGCCCATGCCTATTCGGTTTGGAAAGCGTATTGTCTTTCGAGGTAAAAAAGTTAGGCGGTCAGAATGTGCAGGTTACCGACGGAAGGGTTACTTTTCAAGGGGACCCTTCCATGATTGCGAAAGCGAATATCTGGCTGAGAACCGCTGAGCGGGTAGAAATTGTTTTGGGCCAGTTTCAGGCAGAGAGCTTTACTGAATTGTTTGACCAAACCACGGAACTCCCTTGGGAGCGATTTATTGGCAGGGAAGACCGGTTTCCTGTAAAATGCGCTTCCCTCAATTCAAAATTGTTCAGTGTCCCTGATTGCCAGAAGATTATTAAAAAGGCAGTGGTAAAGCGCCTTGAGAAAGCTTATCATATGACTTGGTTTCCCGAGACAGGACCTCTTTGTCAAATCCAATGCCTGCTATTGAAAAATACTGCCACTCTGATGCTGGATACATCCGGCCCCAGCCTGCACAAAAGAGGATATCGCCCAAACGCCAATGAAGCCCCCATCAAAGAAACTCTGGCAGCGGGAATTGTAGATTTCGCCAGGGTACGGGGAGATAGTCTGGTTTTAGATCCCATGTGCGGTTCTGGAACCTTATTGATTGAGGCAGCTCTAAAAGCTTTGAATATCGCGCCGGGTATCCGCCGGCGTTTTGCCGCGCAAAATTGGGGGTGGCTGGATGAGTGTTTGTTCCAACAGGCTCGCCAGGAAGCTGTTTCCTTGGTAAAAAAAGATGTCTCTTTTATGGCCTATGGAAGGGATATTGACCCTAAAGCGGTACAGCTGACGCTGGATAATGCTGCCAAAGCTGGGGTGGCTTCTCGTGTCAAGGTTCATCAAGGCCCTGTGGAAGAATTTCGGTTGGAAGATTTTCTGACAGGGAAGGCTATCATTTTAACCAATCCTCCCTACGGAGAACGTTTGCTGGAGGTTCAGCAGGCAGAGGCCATCTATAAAACTTTAGGACAGGTCTTTCCTAAGTCCGAAGACACAAGCTATTACATCATCAGTCCTCATGAGGAATTTGAGGATTTATTTGGACGTCCAGCCAGCAAGCGCCGCAAACTGTATAATGGAATGATTAAGTGTCAAGTTTTTATGTACTTTAATGAGCTGAATACCCACAAAAAGGGAAAGTAATTACAAGACAAACGGGGAATCGCACTCAAAATAAAGAGCCGCCAATTGGGATTCATAGGAGGATATCCTTTATGAACACAGACAGTTTTTCACAGTTATTACAACTTATAAATGATATGGAACAAGCTGCCTTGAATCCGCCCATTCCGCTCAGCGAAGTGAGCGGATGGGAAAAAAGGCGCAAGACTTCGCTCCCTCAAGACTATGTGAATTTTATTACGCAAGTTGGCGATGGAGGCATGTTATCTTCAAAGTGTTGGAATGGAGGAGAACTCATCTCTTTCTCTCACTATGAGGAGAAGGGATATTCTTTTTCCCACATCAAAAAGCCCTTTACCTTGACTGAGAGCTGGATGCCGGATTTGGGAGACCCCTTAGAGGAAGGGGAGGAGCTCAGTGAAGGGAAAAAAGAAAAATTATTACAGAAACGTTGGACAATGATTCGGGAGTATGGCTCTATCCTGTTGCTGGAAAATAGGATAGATGATTTCCAGAGATGGCATTTAATCATAAACGGTCCACGAGCTGGTGAGGTATGGCTGGAAAGTGAATTTGGTGTAATTCGCTACCCTGGATGTACATTTACGGAGTGGCTGCTGAAACATTTGAATGGCAGTTGGGAGGAATATGCCACAGATTGCGCACAAAGAGAACAAGCGGTCAGAGAACAGCGGAAGAAAGAGGAGAAACCTCGAGCCCGGTGCCTGAAAGGTATCAAACAAATTCATATCCGGTTAAAAGCCCCAGCTTCCATGGAAGAAGTAAGGCTTTTTGAGGCGAAACATCATGTACAGCTTCCTGAGGATTATGTGAAGTTTTTGACCGAAATTGGAAATGGCGGACAACACTATCGGCTGAAATATCCTAAAATCTACTCTTTAGCTGATTTGGATGATATGGAAGGTTTGGATGAGCCTTTTTTCTTTCAGACGCACCAACAGGTAGAAGCAATCGAGAAGCAATTGAATATCACTTACAAGATTCCTTGGGAACAAGTGATTCAGTTCTGTGGACTAAACCGTTATAAAGAGGACGAAAAAGCAGAACCCTGGTTATTTTCAATTCAAAAAAACCTGAAAGGATGTATTCCTATCCTTTCCTCGGAAGTCTCTCAAGACCAGACCCAGCTATTTTTAATCTTGAATGGAGAATTTCGTGGAGAAATTTGGGTATCCAGCCGCTCTCAGCTTATGGTGAAGAGTGACTTTCGATTTCCAAATGGAGAAAAGATTAACTTTATCAACCTTTGGGAAGCCTATGTATATTATCAATACGGATGGTAAATCATCTTAACTAGATTTCCCTTTTGAGGCATGAGAAAGCCCCCTTTACAAGACTGCAAATGATACAGCCTTTGTAAAAGGGGCCTTTTTCGTTTGAGGAAATGGAAATTATTTAATTTCAGCTTTTACTTGAAAAGCCTTTTCCAGCGCTTGAACCGCTTCCTCACAAGAGCTTTGGGGAACCAAAAGAGAAATCTCCACTTCTCCTGTGCTGATTAAGGTCAAATCCACATTGACTTGAGAAACAGCGGAAATTGCGGCAGCAGCCACACCATATAAGTCCCGCATTTCTCCATTGAGCTGAATCTTGCAGTTTCCATTGCTGACCATAGGTTTGAGCTTTGGATGTTCCTCCTGGAACCGGTTAATCAATCCCAGAACCTCCACAAGCTGATTGGCCTGCAAGGTAAAAGACACATCAATTTGACGTCCTTTGGGAGCGGTTTGGCTAATCATATCCAAGTTGACCTTCATATTAGCTAACTCGGTAAAAATCCAAGCCAGCACCTTGGGGTCGTTGGGAACCTCATGAAAGGTGACTAAAGCCACATCCTCCCGGACGGTGATTTGGGAAACCCCATTCATACCTTTTTCTTCCTTTCTGTTCTCTCTTTTAAACCAAATGGCTCATATCATATAACCCTGGTTTCTGGGCACAAAGGAATAGCGCAGCGTTTACGCTTCCTGTGGCGAAAACCTCTTTACTGGCGGCGGAATGAGACAAGGTAATGACTTCGTCCCTTCCTGCGAAAATAATCTCATGTTCTCCAACAATGGTGCCGCCTCTGACCGAGTGAATACCAATTTCATTTTTAGAGCGTTTTTTGCGTACTGCATGACGGTCATATACATACTGAGGGGCTTGCGGCAAAACCTGGGACACAGCATCCGCCAGCATTAAAGCTGTTCCACTGGGAGCGTCTATTTTTTGATTATGGTGTTTTTCCACGATTTCAATATCAAACTGACTGCCCAAAATCTCTGCGGCTTTTTTGGCCAGTTCCGCCAAGAGGTTTACTCCCAAGGACATATTGGCGGTAAAGAAAACAGGGATTTGATGGGAAGCACTGTGAATTTTCTGAATCTGCTCCTCAGACAATCCGGTGGTAGCGATTACAGCGGGTAGACGTTGCTGGATAGCATAGGATAAAAGTGGTTCCAATGCACTGGGATGAGAAAAGTCAATCACCACATCGGCTTCCACCTGACATTCGGCAGGAGAAGTGAATACAGGGAAGGCATCCAAGGCGGTGCCGCTGATGTCAATACCCGCTACAATGGTGCAGTCATCCCGCTCCTTTACACAGGAGGTAATCATCCTGCCCATCTTTCCGTTACAGCCTGATAGTACAATCCTTTTCATTTCAACCTCCTGGCTGGGGCTTACAGCAGCCCCACAGACTTCATTTCCTTTTTCAGCAGTTCCAGATGCTCCTGGCTTAAATCCACCAACGGGAGGCGGCAATGTCCCGCTTTCCATCCCAGCAGATTCATAGCTTCTTTTACCGGAATCGGGTTCACATCACAGAACAAGGCGTTTATCAGCCCCAGCAGCTTCAACTGCAAAGCGGCACTTTCCTTTACCTGACCGTCAAAATACAGCTGACAAATATCATGAGCTTGTTTGGGCATTACATTGGAAAGTACCGAAATCACACCTTTTCCGCCCAAAGACAGAATCGGGACAATCTGATCGTCATTGCCAGAATAGATATCCAGTTCATCACCGCAGAGGGCTCTTGTTTGAGCGATTGCAGAAAGATTACCGCTGGCTTCTTTGACTGCCACAATGTTAGGATGCTTGGAAAGTTCCAGATAAGTCTTTGGCTGAATCCCCATACCGGTTCGGCTGGGAACATCATACAGAATTACCGGCAAATCGGTGGCGTCAGCTATGGCGCAGAAATGACGAACCAAGCCAGTTTGAGAGGTTTTGTTATAATAAGGGGTCACCTGAAGCAATGCATCAGCACCCGCCTGTTTAGATTCCTTGGAAAGCCAAATAGCGTAAGCAGTGTCATTGCTTCCAGCACCCGCTACCACAGGAACTCTGCCAGCGGTCCGTTCTACGGTGTAGCGGATAGCTTTGATATGTTCATCATCTGTCAAGGTAGAAGCCTCTCCCGTGGTGCCAGCAATAACAATTGCGTCGGTTCCTTTGGAGATTTGGTCGTCAATAATTCTGCCCAGTTCCTCCCAGTTGATAGAAAGGTCCTCATTCATAGGAGTGATAATCGCCACGCCAGCTCCAGTGAAAACAGTCTTTTTCATCTTCGCATCCTCCTAAAGAAAGTATCAATCCATATAACCCTCAGCAGCCAGAAGCTCAGCCAGCAAAACCGCTCCGCCAGCGGCTCCCCGCAAGGTGTTATGGGACAAGCAGACAAATTTGTAATCATATTGGGTATCAGGACGCAGCCGCCCGATGGAAACCGCCATACCGTTTTCGAGCATGCGGTCCAGTTTGGTTTGAGGACGGTTTTCCTCCTCAAAATAGTGCAGGAACTGCTTGGGCGCACTGGGAAGGTTCAGGGCTTGAGGCGCTCCAGAGAAAGCGGCCCATTTTTCCTTAATCTGCTCCATAGAAGGCTTTTTCTCAAAGCTGACAAAAACGGCCGCCATATGACCATCAGAGCAGGGAACCCGCAGGCATTGCGCCGTAATGGAGGGAGCTGTCACTGGAACAATTTTTCCGTCCTGAATATGGCCCCAAATTTTCAAAGGCTCCTGTTCGCTTTTTTCCTCTTCACCACCGATATAAGGAATCACATTGTCAACAATCTCTGGGAAGGTTTCGAAGGTTTTTCCGGCGCCGGAAATGGCTTGATAGGTGCAGACCAAACATTTTGTAACACCAAAATCCGCCATCAAGGGATGAAGAGCGGGGACATAGCTTTGCAGGGAGCAGTTGGATTTTACCGCCACAAAGCCCCGCTTTGTACCCAGCCGTTTGCGTTGATCGTGGATGACCTGAATATGGTCGCTGTTGATTTCAGGGATAACCATGGGCACATCTGGGGTAAACCGATGGGCAGAATTGTTGGACACAACCGGACACTCCGCTTTGGCGTAAGCTTCCTCCAGCGCCCGGATTTCTTCTTTCTTCATATCAACAGCGCAGAAGATAAAATCTACCTTTCCGGCGACTTCCTCTACTTTGGAGGCATCCAGCACCACCATATTCTTTACATTTTCAGGCATAGGATTGGTCATAGCCCAGCGGGAACCAACGGCTTCCTGATAGGTTTTTCCCGCGGAACGGGCAGACGCGGCCACCACCTCCAAATGGAACCAAGGATGGTTTTCCAGCAGGGAAACAAACCGCTGCCCCACCATGCCAGTAGCCCCCACAACACCTACACGAAACTGTTTCATCGCAATCAACGATCCTTTCTCTTAATTGTAAAATAATCATGCTGAATATGAAAAAAACCGGTTGAAAACCGGCGATACTTGCAATATAATAGAGTAGTTATCGTACTGCACAGAAAAGCAGTGTTGCTCCGCTATTGCTGCGCCAACCATAGCACTCCATCATATTCCATGATGACAGTGGTACTCCTATTTGGAAATACCCCCAGGGGACCTGACCTGTCAGTGAAAGGAGCCCTTCGGCGTTTTCCCCCTCAATCGGCGATCCACAACCTGACCGTCTCCTTCCGATTTCCGTGAAAAACGCGCCTCTACCGGTTCGGCTATCACTCCTGCGTGATACCATTTATATTAGCATTCTTGGTCTGGTATGTCAATAAATTCGGAAAAATCAGGGGATTTATCACAATAAATTAGTAAATTGCATAGAGATAGGGGACTTTTTTATGAAAAAATCAGACTTTTTTTTCGATATGCCACAGGAGCTGATTGCTCAGACGCCTATCGAGCCTAGAGACCATTCCAGACTGCTGCATTTGAATCCAGCTACCGGCCAGATTGAGCATCGTCATTTTTATGATATTATTGATTATCTGGAGCCAGGGGACACGTTGGTGGTAAATACCTCAAGGGTGATACCAGCAAGATTGTATGGTGTGAAGGAAGATACCCAAGGGGCGATGGAGTTCCTTCTGCTGGACCAGAAGGAAAAGGATATTTGGGAGGTTATGGTGAAGCCGGGCAAACGGGCAAAGGTTGGCACCCGATTCTCTTTCGGGGAGGGTCTGCTCCACGCCCAGGTACTGGAAGTAGTAGAAGGCGGAAACCGTCTGGTAAAGATGGAATATGAAGGAGAGAGCATTTACCCCATTCTGGAGAAGATTGGAAGTATGCCATTGCCTCCTTATATTACCGAGAAGCTGAAAGACAAAGAACGTTACCAGACGGTATACTCCAAGCAGCTTGGCTCCGCCGCAGCTCCTACCGCTGGACTGCATTTCACCACCCAGCTTATGGATAAAATCCGTGCCAAGGGAGTCAACATTGTCAATGTGATTCTGCATGTGGGGCTTGGCACCTTCCGTCCGGTGAAGGTGGATGAGATTACCGAACACCATATGCATTCTGAGCATTATCACCTGCCAAAGGAAACCGCTGATGTTATCAATGAGACCAAACGTCAGGGACATCGGGTGATTGCGGTAGGAACCACCAGCTGCCGAACCTTGGAGTCAGTGGCCACAAAATTCAATGGGGAGATTCGGGAGGATGATGATGACACCAGCATCTTCATTTACCCAGGATATCAGTTTAAAGTATTGGATGGCTTGATTACCAATTTCCATCTGCCGGAAAGCACCTTAATTATGCTGGTAAGTGCCTTTGCAGGCTATGAGAATATTATGAAAACTTATGAAATCGCTGTGAAGGAACGTTACCGGTTTTTCTCTTTTGGAGACTCCATGTTGATTTTATAAGGAGTTTCTTATGAAAGTTTCTGTCAAAAAGAGCCGCTTTCGGGATGTGATGCCCATTTATAATCAATATGGGATTCTGACTCTGCGAAATGAAGAAATTCTGGTGCGGTGTCCTAAGTGTGGAGGGTGCGCCAGCTTCAAAAAGAATCCTGAAAATGGCTCCTATCTTTTACGTTGCCAGGACTGTCACCTTACCCAAAGTTGGAATGGCCTTTATCAGAAGGCAACTGCTGAAGGCTGCTGTACAGCCTGCGGAAGATGGTTTCGTCTCTCTTTAAACCTTGGGCAGAACGGCTATCATTTTGTAAAGGTAAAATGCCCTGCTTGTGGGAAAGAACAAATCGCTCCAATGGTTCAAAAAAATCAACAGGCTTTTGTGGACCCATTTTGTGGGTTAGAGCTTTATCTCAAGTCCAGTTACCGTGGAAAGCCGGTTTGGGCTTATAACCGGGAACATCTGGCGTATTTAATCCACTATATTCGTGCGGGACTTCGGGAAAAGCCACAGTATCTAGCCAGTGATGGGCTTTATTATTTTGTAAATAGTGGGATGTCCCAAAGCCTGCCTAAGTTTATGAAATTAAGCAAAAACAGGGAAGGACTTTTAAAGGTTCTTTTAAAATTACAAAAACAATGAGGAGGACAAGGCTTGTATAAACTGATTTTAACGGAAGGACACGCCAGACGGGGAGAATTTACCACTGTTCATGGAACAGTTCAAACCCCCGCCTTTATGAATGTAGGAACTTCCGCCGCTATTAAAGGTGGAATCTCCTCCATTGACCTGGTAGATTTAAAATGTCAGGTGGAACTTTGCAACACCTATCATCTTCATGTGCGGCCAGGAGATGATGTGATTCGGACCATGGGCGGTTTACACAAGTTTATGAACTGGCACCGTCCCATTCTCACAGACAGTGGTGGATTTCAGGTTTTCTCCTTGGCGAAGCTGCGCAAAATCAAAGAGGAAGGGGTTACCTTTGCCTGTCATCTGGATGGAAAACGGATTTTCATGGGACCGGAAGAAAGTATGCGGATTCAGTCCAACTTGGCTTCCACCATCGCTATGGCCTTTGATGAGTGCATCGAAAATCCCGCGGAGTATAATTATGTACTTCAGTCCATTCAGCGAACCACACGCTGGCTGAAACGCTGTAAAGCCGAGATGGCCCGTTTAAACAGTTTGCCGGATACCCTCAACCCGCACCAGCTTTTGTTTGGAATTAACCAGGGAAGCACCTATCACGATTTAAGAATCCTTCATATGCAGCAAATCGCGGAGCTGGATATGGATGGTTACGCCATCGGCGGTTTGGCGGTAGGGGAGAGCGCCCAGGAAATGTACGATACCATTGAGGCGGTGGAGCCTTATATGCCGAAAGATAAAATCCGTTATCTGATGGGTGTGGGAACCCCTGTTAATATTTTGGAGGCGGTTCACCGGGGGGTAGATTTGTTTGACTGCGTCATGCCCAGCAGAAACGCCCGGCATGGGACCTTGTTTACCTGGGAAGGAATCCGCATCATGCATAACGAGAAATATCGGACAGACCCCTTGCCTCTGGATGAGCATTGTGATTGCCCTGTATGCCGTAATCACAGCCGCGCATATCTCCGTCATTTGTTCCGGGTCAATGAGATTTTGGCAGCCCGGCTTGGGGTGATGCATAACCTGTATTTTTACAATACCCTTATGGAAAAAATTCGGGAGGCTTTGGACCAAGGAACCTTTGAGGAGTTCTATCGCCATTGGGTTCCGATTTTGGGACAGCGAATTTAAAGTGGTATGAAAAAAGCTGAATGGACAGGCTGAATTCCTAAAAAACACTTGCAAAAAACCTATAAAATAGTATAATAATTGAAGTGTCTATAATAAGGACGCCATTAACATTTGGAGGTATTTACATGAATGAACAAAACGCCGCGCTGATACAGTCTTTTGGAATGATGGCGCTGATCTTCGTGATCTTCTACTTTTTGCTCATCCGTCCTCAGAAAAAGCGTGAGAAGGCCGCCACAGCTATGCGCAACAGCATCGAGGTGGGAGATGAGATTATTACGATAGGAGGAATCATCGGTACCGTTGTTTCTGTAAAGGATGAGTATCTGGTCATTGAAACTGGTTCTGATAGAAGCAAGGTTCGCATTACTCGTTGGGCTGTACAGGCTAACAATACTCCTCATGAAAGCTCTGTGGAATCCAAGAAATAATCTTTTCCCTGTATATTGAAAGGTTGAACCGCATATCCTGATACAAAAAAGGGGGGAGTGCGATTTGACTAGGCAGATAGATGGACATACCGCAAAACGTTTTTTGCGCCCTGTAACTTATGGGGTTGGAGTTGGAGCGGTGGTTTGCTTTTTGTTGTTGTCCCTGATGGCAACGCTTGTCACTTTTCGTGATTGTCCACAAGGAGTGGTGTCTGTTTTAGCCACAATTTCCTTTGTAGGGGGAGGACTTGCCGCAGGCTTTTTATGCGCAGTTCTTTCCAGAGAAAAGGGGCTTTTGCTGGGATTGCTTTGTGGTGGATGCCTGTTTTTAATGCTGCTGGCAGCCAGTATGCTGGCCAATGGACCTGGATTTGGGGCAGAGGGCGTCAGCAAATTGGCGGCAGTCTTACTGGCTTCCGCCATTGGCGGCGTTGTAGGAGTCAATAAAAAGAAAAAATTTAAATGATAAGCAATTGAATTTTCTAGGGAAATATGATATAATTTTTCCAGAATCTCATAAAGAAACGAGGGATAGACCAATGAAACATGTTAAGACCATCAATGAGGCTAATCTGAAAGTTTCCGCTGTGAAGGGTGGTTGCGGTGAGTGCCAGGCTTCCTGCCAGTCCGCTTGCAAAACCTCTTGTACGGTTGCGAATCAGAAATGTGAGAGCAAACGCAAATAAAAAGCGTTCCACATGGTAGGGCAGTCGTGTTGACTGCCCTATATTTTGTGTTTTGGAGAAGATAAAATGATACATAAATATCAATTAAATGGCTACAACATTGTGTTGGATGTAAATAGCGGCGCGGTTCATGTGGTAGATGAGCTTTTTTACCACCTTTTAGATTTTGTCTCGGAAGATAACCTGCCTGAAGCTTGTCCCCAAAAGGCGATAGAGTCCTTAGCGGCGGATTACCCGGTGGAGGATATTCAGGAAAGCTATCAGGAAATTTTACAGCTTCACAAGGCGGATCAGCTTTTTTCCAGTGATGACTATGACCAATTCGCCAAGATGATGACCCCATCTCCAGTAAAGGCTATGTGTCTGCATATTGCCCATGACTGTAATCTAAGATGCAAATATTGTTTCGCTGATACAGGGGAGTACATGGGGCATCGTGAATTGATGTCTGTTGAGGTTGGGAAAGCAGCCATTGATTATCTGATTCACTATTCCAAGGGCCGCCATAATCTGGAAGTGGATTTCTTCGGTGGGGAACCTCTGATGAATTTCGATGTGGTAAAAGAGGTTGTCCGTTACGCTCGTTCCTTGGAAAAAGAGCATAATAAACTGTTCCGCTTTACTATTACCACAAACGGGCTTTTGCTGGATGATGATAAAATTGATTTTATCAACCGGGAAATGTCCAATGTGGTGTTGTCTATTGATGGACGCAAAGAAGTAAATGACAGAGTCCGCTCTCGTGTAGATGGCAGAGGGTGCTATGACACCATCATGCCAAAATTCCAGCGGCTGGTGGAACTGAGAAGAAATGGCCCTTATGACCAGTACTATGCTAGGGGCACCTTCACCAAATATAATAAAGATTTTGCGGAAGATGTGCTGCATCTGGCGGATATGGGCTTCGACCAAGTATCGGTGGAGCCTGTGGTAGCGGACCCATCCGCGCCTTATGCGTTGACTGAGGAAGATTTGCCTGAGGTGTTTGCAGAGTATGAGCGTTTGGCCAAGATTATGATTGAGCGTTATGGCACCAGTCAGGATTTTAATTTCTTCCATTTTATGATTGACCTGGACCAAGGCCCCTGCGCTATCAAAAGGCTACGGGGATGCGGTTGCGGCAATGAGTATGTAGCCATTACTCCTTCTGGGGATGTATACCCTTGCCACCAGTTTGTGGGTCATGAGGATTGGAAAATGGGAAATGTTTTTGACCAATCTTTAGATTTGGACCTGAAGAGTAAATTTGCGGCCGCCACCGTTTATGGCAAGGAAGAATGTCGTCATTGTTGGGCAAAATTCTATTGCTCTGGCGGATGCAACGCCAACAGCATGCAGTATAGCGGCGATATTCTCAAACCCTTTAAACTTTCTTGTGAATTAGAGAAGAAACGGGTGGAGTGTGCTATTATGATAAAGGCAGCCACCTTATAACTTCCTTGTCCGCATAAAAAATAATGAAGCCAGCATATACTTTCCTTAAGAAGTCAAAAGGAAAGGGTGTGCTGGCTTTTATGTATTTATCTCCTTCAGATTTGGACAAGATTCTTCAACAAAAGACACCATCTATGAAAACCATTCGAAGCAGTCCTATGGGACTTTTGAGAGGAGTGAAAAAAGATTTTCAGGAACATCTGCTGCAATATCTGCTAGCGTCCGCTTTTTTGTTGGGAGTATTGGGAGGTACTTTGCTGGTAGAATATTGCAGCCCTGAAACAATGGCCATTCTTCAGAGTTTATTGGGAACCTATATAGAAGAACGTCAGTTGATGTCCTTCACTCAGATTATGGTGGCAACCTTTTTTTCCTTTGCATCCTCTTTATTGCTGCTGTTTCTTTGTGGATTCTGCACCATTGCACAATTGTTGATTCTGTTGGTTTTGCTGGTTAAGGGATTGGGATATGGATTTTCGGTGGGTACGCTTTATCAGCAATATGGAACACAGGGAATATTTTATGTATTGCTGTTGATTTTTCCAATCATGATTTTAGGAACCTTGCTGCTGATTTGGGCAGGGAAGTCCTCTCTAAAATTATCCCTTTCGCTTCTCAAAACCACATGGAGCAGCGGGGAAGGCGACCGCCAAAAAATCCAAAATTATTGTATCCGATATTTATTCTTCTTGGTTTTCTGCTTGCTGGTAGCGATTTTGGACGGAATCCTGTATATCAGCTTCAGCGGATTCGCTTTGGCCAGGCTCCAATAATTTTGGAGCTTTTTTTCGCTTTTGTGGTGCCACGCCAGACAGGGGAGAGCTTTTAGCCGCTGTTTCCATCTGCTGATTGGAAAGATGGGTATAAATTTCAGTAGTAGCCAGATTGGCGTGTCCCAAAATTTCCTTGAGGACACGGATGTCCACATGGCCATGCTGATACATCAAAGTGGCAGCTGTGTGACGTAATTTGTGGGGCGAATAACCTTGCCCCTCTAATCCGGCTTGACGCAAACATTCAGCGATAATCTGCTCAACTCTGCGTCCAGAGATGCGGGTCCCCCGAGAGGTTAAAAAAAGAGCGTCCTTATAGCGAACATTGGTGGTAGGTTTTCGGACAGCCAGCCAAGCCTCCAAAGCCTTCTGACAAGCTTCATTGAGATAGATGATGCGCTCCTTATTTCCTTTACCCAACAACCGAACTGTATCCTCTCTAATATCTGACAGATTCATTCCCACCAGTTCGGAAAGACGCATACCACAATTCAGAAATAGGGTTACGATACAAAAATCCCGCTCATAAGTTTTGCTGGAAGGGTCAATATGTACCAGTAATTCTAAACTTTGTTCCAAGGTTAGATATCTTGGAACCGATTTTTTGATGGAGGGAACTTCTAAATTTTCCACTGGATTCGTCTCCAGTTTATTGGTTTTTACAGTTAGATACTTAAAAAAGGAACGTATGGAGGAAACTTTTCTGGAACGTGTATTTGGATTATTGTCACGTTTATCCATTGTGAAACTTAAAAACTCATATACATCAGCTAAACTGATTTGCGCAATGATTTCCAAAGGAACATCGGAAATAGTGATTTCCTCAAAGGATGAAACAGTCGCCGGATCAGTTTGATTCATCTTTACACATTTTATATAGCGCAGGAAGGTTCTTAAATCAATGTAATAGGCATCCACAGTACGTTTAGAACGTCCTCGAATTGTAAGAAGATAAAATAGGAACTCTTTAAGATATGCGGGACAATCCAAATAATCAGCCATAAAGTGAGAACTCCTTTCTTGCCTCCCTTAATTTCGCTAAATTTTCATTTAGCGAAATTAAGGGTATCTTTTTCTCCCCCGGTATTTCGGTCTAGTTTTCTGTACGCAAAGCATCCACTAATAATGATACCATTTAATTGTGTTTTCGTAAAGTTGACATGACGGAAATCAATGCCTGCTGCCTGTCATTGACCTTACGGCGGGCAACCATATCCAGCATAGTATCAACATCCCAATCAGATAGCACCAACCAAGCTTTCATTGAGCTGCCAGCCTGACCATACAGATATTTTTCCAGGCTTTGCAGGTTATAAGCCAGCCCGCCATTATACAAAAGCCTGATAGGAGCGGAATTATCTAAAAATCTGCGCCACCAAGCCACAGTTACGGACCTTGCCAGATTTTTTTCCCGAGATTTCACAAATCGCAGCTGGTTCGCCATAATGCCAAAATAGACCTTGGAAACATCCTGGCACGCCACCCACTCCCTCAAAAAGCTATCCACGGCATCATTACGCAATTGCAGCTCACACCTAACCCAATCTTCAGGAACCTCCACAGAATCATCCACCTTACAGCGCCGCTCCAGGGACTTATTATAAATACGCAGCATCGTGCGGGACTTAGGCGAGCCGAAGTCAACCGTTTCTTCCCGTCCCTTTACGATACGGGGCAGCATCTTCCAGCGGGATATGTACCGAAATTCCTCAACATACTTAAAAATCTGAGACATTTTGAGTGTACCGAAAGTATCACAAGCGATGTCCAATCGGCTGAAATTCCGTCGGCTGAAAGACTGCACACGCTGAATCACCCGCAGCCAATCATGGTTTACCGCCAAAGATTCCACCAAACGACACCCCTCGCCTGATAAATCAACCATCACCGTATCACACCCGCCATAACAGATGCGTATACCGCCGCAGACATACCCCATTTCATACCCATACCAGCCCCGCCGCTCCAAGAAATTCACATCCGCAAGCCTCAGCCCTAAAATCCCGCAAGCCTTTTCTAAGATATTTGCTCCACTGTACCGCACACTTTCAAAAAATTCCCGCTCATGGTACGCCTTATCCATATCCAAAAGAGCGTCCACACCAACTGTAAAAGTAAGCCAATCTATCAAAATTTTTCTGTCATTTTTTGATTTCAATGAAACCAGCTCCCAGAAGGCTTTTAGCCCCTTTTTCTACGTCTAGTATTGCCCCCGTGATACAGATACGGGGGCTAGGCCGGCTGACTGCCCCTTTTGCAGCAATCAGCCGACAGATTTACCTAATTTTGGAAACGCTCAAATAAGTAGATGATTAAAAGCGCCAGGGTATAAAGGAAATAAGCCAGCGTGAAACCACGCACTAAAATGTAGAGAATCACACAAACTGCAACTGTCATATACGCACCTGCCTCACCACATAAAAAGCACAAATCGCCTGGGAATATTGCTGAACAAAGCCCATACGCCTCAGCTATCAGTTAAAAACTGCGGCCACAGGAAAAGACAGAAAATCATTACGCAATAAGGAACAAGGGCAAAAAGGAATTTTTTATCGCCATTCGGCGGCTGAACAAAGGGCCAGCGGCCCTTTACCCCTTTACGCCCAGAGCTTCCCTTCTTCCCTGCCCTTAATCCTTACTTTTTGTCCCTGTCCCCTTTCTCCCACCCGTTCCGGCTCACGCCGGAATCGGGTGGGATGAAATGGGGACGGGATTTTCACCGTTCCGCCCGAGGCAGGAACTCAGTCCGTTCCAGCCGTTCAATCTTCTCGTATGTATCATACGACTGACGCAATCTATCCGACTGCACAAAGAAGGACCGGCTGATAGGTCGGCACCGATGTTTTACCATATAGGGAGTATCCCCCGTTGCATATTCAGCGGCATCATACTCTTTATACATCGTCAATCTGCCAAGCCACGTGGAGCAAACTACAACGGAAAAGGCTTGCTCCCGGATTGGCTTCGCTACACGAGAAAAAACCTGGGCGGTCGCCACTATTTTCACCCGCTGCTTACGCTGCTGGGAGATTTCCGACAATAAGGATTCGGGGAAGTCCTTCCAGTCCGCTGAACTGTACTCACTGTGAATTTCATCCAGCGCAAAAATAACGCCTTTATCTCCATTTCTGACTTCAAAAAAATCCCGCCAGGACTTCATTTTACGATTCGCAAAAGAGCAAGAAAAATTTGTGACAATGAGGCAATCAGGATATTTTTGTTTCATTATCTCCAAGTATCGTACCATTGAAATCGTCTTACCTGCCCCCTGTCGGCCCACAAAAATTGAAAATCCATAAGGACTGAAGATATTGGAGCGGTCTGCCCTGGTCAGAAAATCCACCCAAAGCCAGCGCATCAAATCATACAGCGGGAATTTTAAAGACAAGCGCCTCAGCTTATTTATATTGGGCCGGAACGGAAATGAGCGGGCACAGATAAAAAATCCTATAATCAACAGCAGCACTCCACATCCAGCCACCATCAATATAGAACTGAGCAGGCTCAAAAACCACTGGTAGATTGGCCGGAATATATCCAGCAACAGCCCAAACATATCAATTTCCAGCATGTACACACCTCACTTTTCACCGGGAATTTTCCTCAGAACCCACATCACAATGCCCCAAATGAATTCAATATTGCAGAAAATTATCAAGAAAAGTACGCAGCTGCCTAGTACTTTCACGCTGATGAAAGCGTCAACGTTCAAGTATAATTCAAAAACAGGCTCAAAAAAGCCCAGCAATTCCGACATGTCCGGCAGCTCCGGGAAAAGTCCAATCAGGAACAACAAAACCGCCTTGACTACATCCAATATAAGTTCTACAATCATAAGCACCTCATGTATCAATTATCTTTTGCAGCTTGCGCCAGCAGATTAAGATTGTGACCAAAATCATAATGCCCGTGAAAACTGAACGCAGCCAACGCAGCAGCGGCCCAAAACTGATACCAAGCACTTCCGCCGAAACCCCCTGAAATCCTGGGAAAAGGTAATTGTCCGGCAGCGAAACAACGATACTGGAGCCATTATAAGAAGCGTCCTTCAAGCTTTGAAAACGCTGGCGCAGCTCCTCCAAAAGCCCTGTTAGACCTCCCACTTTCTGCTCAAAGGCTGCCCGGATTTCCTCCACCCACTTTTTCAAATAATCCGGGTCTGGCACAAAAACCTTTTTCAAGAAATCCAAAAATGTCTCCCAGAAAGAAGAAAGCCAATCCAGAATTTTTTGCAGCCATCCCCCATCCTCTGGCGGCTCTGGGGATATATCCTCTCCCAAGTCGTCCTCTAAATACAAATCACCCTCGATTGCCTGAATTTTAAAATCATAATCCACAGATGGACGCTCAAAAGCATACGTTGAAGAAACATAATACTTGACATGAAATGGAGTATCCGCTGGAAGGGTATCCAAACTACTGGGACGCAACTCACGAGGACTGCTCATAGAATAAGAGAAATCCAAATATTGAACAGGTTCATCACATTCAAAAATAAGTGTTTCCCCGCTTCCCTGCCTCAGCGTCGCAGTAGCTCCATCCGGTATATCAATCGCCCAGTAATGCAGTCCACTAGATGCCGCCAACATCAAATTACCAGGACTGATTTTCCACTCCTTCCAAAATTCCAACTGCTCTGCCGGGGCCTCGGAAACCATAAAAACTCCCAGATATGTATTCCCCTCCCGGACTTCCAGCGACGGGGTCGATGCGGCGGCTATCTGAAAAGGGAGCCGCAATACTATGAGCATAGCCAGAACGATAACCAGCAGCTTCCTTGACTGCGGCACTCAAATCACCCCTTTGTAAAATGCTTCACTATCCGTATTATCAGCCACAAACCTAAAATAATAGCCAGGCAGAGAAACCCCACATTTGTTGAGCTGCCAATATAGGCCAAAACCAAATCGCTGAATTCATTCCAGTACCTTGTGTCATACGGGACATACTCATTTTCTATCAGGCCCACCTCTGGAAATGAAGTCTCAGGTATACTGGGTGGGTCAGGCTCAGAGCTGCTAGGCGGGTCGGGTTCTTCCTCTCCATAATTATCATTTATTTTTAATGTATCAATATCGGACATGAATTTTTGATTAGGTGCCATCAAAGTGGACGCATTAGACCAAACAGAATTATTAAAGGAAATATATTCCCCCTTTTCCCCATCCAAAGTCAAACGACCCTCATATCCACTAGCAGACACAAAAAACTTACCACTATCAACTCCAGAAGAATACCGATTCAACGTTACATAACTAATAGTATCCGCCGAATAAAAATTAAAATTAGCGTAAGCCCCTGAGCCCGCCTTATAATGGAAAGAATCACGGTCAAAAGAATAAAACTGAATTTGATTTTTATTACTCAAATCAACTAAAAAAATATTATCTGGATTATTGCAATCGCTCATTACGTTAACATAATCTTCCATCTTCTCACTATCTGCTAACGCTTCATCTGTAAACTCAAAATTTATCTCCCAAGAGCCTGGTTCCACTTCCTCCAACCATTCTAAATTTGTATAAGCAGTAGACGGAGCATCAACAACAGCGAAAGCGGACACAGAAAGCCCTACCAAACACAGGAAAATACAAAAAACCGCTGAAAGCTTCCGCATCTAATCACCCCTTTGTAAAATGCTTTACAACCCGAATCAGGAGCCAAAGGCCCAGGATTCCAGCCAAGGCCAGAATACCTATATTTGTTGCGCTGCCAATGTATGATTTCAGTATCTCAAAAAATTTACTCAAATAAGCGGTATCCCAAACAATCATTTCCGCACTCCTTTCAATAAAAAAGGGGGCGGGACTAGCCCGCCCCCTGCCTTGGGTTATTTGCTGGTAAACTTAGAGAAAAGCTTGGGAATCAGAGAAATACCAATCATAATGCCAAAAATGGCAATGCCAACCGGGATGATAACCGCAATGTTAGCCTTGATGCTGTCCAAAATTGGACTGAGCATTTCAGTAGTGACGATTGGTTCGCCGGAATCCACCAACGGTTCCGCTGCAAAGGCGGATACTGCCATCATCGCTGTGGTAGCTCCGCCCACCACTACCGGAACAAGCTTGTCCCTGACTTTCTCAAACATAGATATTACCTCCTTTATTTGTGAAGCCTTACGGCCTGTCACCTGAAAAATGTACGCCAGAAAAATCGGCAGCAGATAAAGATTACAAAAACCGATATACTAATGGGGATGATGCCATGAACCAGCAAATAAATATCCTCTTGTATAGCAGCAATGCGCCCCTCTGTACTGGTTAAAGTTTCAGAGCCTTCCACAGAGCCGGAATCCTTGACAGATTCCTTTTCTTCTCCTGAGGGTTCATCCTCATCCGCTGGAAGCTGCGGCCCCAAAAGGATATCCTCTTCCCCATCTTCTCCTGATTCTTCCGATTCTGTCACTTCCTCCCATTCCTCCAAGCCATCCGGCGCCGGGGAAACTTCCTCGTCTGCCTCAGCTTCCTGGTACGTTTCCCCGTCGCCGGGCGTCTCTGCGTCCTGGGTGGCTGCGGCTGCCTCTGCCAAATCTGCGGGTTCTATGTTTGCAGCACTTACCATCTGAGCGCCAGCGGCAACCACCGTAAGGCACAAGATAGATACCACACAGCAATGGACAGCAATCCTCCATGATGTGGCCCACACTATACGACGCAGCCTTTGCCCTACCGCCCATATCAATATGGCGCTCACAGCAGCCCCAGCCAGCAGTATCATTTTTGTGGGCCACATGCCGATTTCTCCTTTTCTGTTCTCGTCTCATGTTTTGCTCCTTCATCTATATAAAAAGCCAGGATGAAAATTCTGGCAGCCACAGAAATTTCTCCCTGTGGCTGCGCCGTTTGGAGAGCGGATAGAAATATCCCAGCTTGGAGACACTCTCAATTTACTTCTTCGCTGCCGCCAATGTTTCAGGTTTAGGCCAAATGATTTGTAGTACCCGGCCTTTCTCTCCATACTCCACAGCAATCTCTGCCCCCAACATATCATCAATATTGCTGGGGATGCTCTTAACACTTAACCGGGTGGTTTGATACCCTTTCACGCCTTCCGCTGGATAATATGTAAAAAGGGTCACTCCCTCCACAAGCTGCTTGCTTGCTCTGTCCTCAAAGCTATATGGACGATACCCTACTAAAATCTGTTTCATCTTTACACCTTACTTCCTTTCTCTTATTTTTTAATTGGTGTGATTCGATTATAGCATATTTGATTCTATTTTGGTATCATGAAAATATACGAAAATAGAATCAAATATATGAGAATATGTTACTATTGAATCAAAAGGGGGGATACCATGTATATTGAAGCCTTTCCATCTAAATTAAAACATGCAAGAGAACGAAGTGGATTCACTCAGCGGCAAGTAGAAAAAGAAACGGGTGTAAAACAAAGTTTAATTGCAAGATATGAAACAGGAAAGCTAGAACCTTCCATAGAGACCTTAGGTATCCTTGCAGACTTCTATGGAGTGGACTTAAACTGGCTTATAGGTACATCCGGACAAAACCCTTTACTTAGACCAAATAAAGACCGTGATATTATTACAGATAAAATGGCTGGTGTAGAAAAGAGAAGGGATGATTAAATCATATGGTTATAGATACTGCCACGTTTTCTAGCCTGTTTTTTTCGGGTTTTTTAGAAGGTATTTTACTTGTCCTCAAAACGTCTTGGCCTTATCTTATCATCCTTGTCATTTTAGGCATCATCAGCCGTATACTAAAAGATAAAATATGGGAGCAGCGGCACCACCGAAAATACAAAGCCTATTTTGAAGAACGAGAAAAATATGAGCAGCGCAAAAAGGCTGCTTCCTCTAAATCTAAATAAACATAAAATAAAAGCGAATGACTAGGCTTTCCCTAATCATTCGCTTTTTTCTTAATTTCGCCAAATGCCTATTTAGCAAATATTGCACACAGTTTTCCTTCCTGGCCGGGGCGGTTGTCGGCCAGGCCGAAAAGGATACCACCCCGGCCAGGGGTTTTCCTGTGTGAATAGTCGCTAAATTTGGTTCATTTAGCGAAATAAGGTGGAAATATTTTCCAGCTCCCCCGCCAGCTTATCCAGCCTGGATTGAATCTCGTCCAAGCGCTCTAAAATTATATCCTGCTTTTTGTACCTGCGGACAATCCTATAAACTTTGTGTTTCTGGCGGTGCTGGAAATAATCGCATTTAATGATGGGACATTTATCCCTTTGTATCATTGTAACACAAAATCCCAGTTTTGTCCTGCGGAATAACCAAGGACAATACACCCGTGTGCAGACCTCACAGAGACACCACCAGCAATTATAAAGCCCATACTCAATAGACATAGGCACACCGCTCCTCAGCTGGTACAGGATTGAGCAAATCCCAAAGAGTTGCAGACGATAGCTCAGTGTCCCGGCTGGCGTCCTCATTGATAATGGCAAGCTGCTTAGACTTTAACCGGCCAAAGCCCAAGCTATAAATACGGTCTAGCATTTCCTCCGGCGACATTCTGGATAAAAGGACACACAAAGTAGTTGTTAAACATCTATCAAAATAACGCAAAGTCCTTTTGTACCCAAAGGGCTTATAATCCGAGACGGACAGTTTAACCTTTTTCAGCGTTCCGACAAACTTAGCCCACCAGGATTGCGTTTTATACCTGGATACATTGGCCCCTTTACAGTCCACAAAGCGTATGTAAGCATTAACAACACCCGCATAAAGCTCCCCAAAATTATCAGCATCGCAAATCATATTCACCAGCTTTAGAGCCTGCTCACGCTTAAACTCAAACTCCATTCTTATCCAGTGACTTATACCTTCCAACTCTTTCAGCGCTGTCTTGTCGTTCTGAGCCTTCATGCGCTGTTCCTGGAGCTTGTCATAAAAGCGGCAGAATGTGGAGCTTCGGCGGTTCCCGAAATAAATCGTCCGCCCCATATCCTGCCCCGACAGGATATTTTGATACCCCTTTTCATAGGCAGTGCGGAATTGGCTTACAAAATTCCTAGCATTACAGTTAGAGGCTATCTTGTCCATATCTAAGTAACCCTCGAAATCATCGGTAGCAATATCAATCCGGGTTATGTTGATAGCGTACCCCTGAGCGCTCAAAGCCCTTACCTGGGTAAGCCACTCCCGCCAAAGGTTGACTATCTCCCCTTCCTTTTTATACTGCTCAAAATAGCGGCACCCCTGCCCAGTCATTACAATAAGCCATCCCTGGGACAGTGCTTTAGCCTCATAAGGCTCATAGACTAAAATGTGATTGCTGGTATATGTATGCTCATAATATTTTTTGGGCCCAATATCAAAAAAATCAGTATCAGGCAAACCCAAAAAACCAAAAATAAAAGCCTTATCCACTTTGCCAGGATTAGCACATTTAGAATCCGGCTTAATAGAGATTGATAAATAATCAATAATCGGTTTCAACATTCTCTTTTCTCCCTTCAAACGACCTTGGAATAGCTGGCATCACATTTTTTCGTGCGCCTGGCGGCGCAGCGAAAGAAATGTGATTGCCATTATATCCACCTTCCCCGCTCTGAGCGGGGAATAAACTCCACCTTTTGCAACCGCTCTATTTTCTCGTATGTATCATAAGAACGGCGCAAATCATCCGACTGAACGAACCAGCTTCGCCAAATAGGTTTACACCGCTTTTTTACCCTATATGGGGTATCACTGGTAGAATACTCAGCGGCGTCATACTCCCGATTGTAGGTGAGGCGCCCCAGGAAGGTAGAACACATCACCACAGAAAAAGCCTGCTCACGAATGGGCTTTGCAACCCGAGAAAAAACCTGAGCAGTAGCGACAATCTTAATCTTTTGTTTCCTCTGCTGGGAAATCTCAGAAAGAAGGGATTCCGGGAAGTCCTTCCAATCCGCCGAGCTGTACTCACTGTGAATCTCATCCAGCGCAAAAATAACGCCTTTATCTCCATTTCTGACTTCAAAAAAATCCCGCCAAGACTTCATTTGAAAATCAGCAAAAGAGCAGGAAAAATTTGTGACTATCAGGCAATCAGGATATTTTTGTTTCATCGTCTCCAAGTATCGCACCATTGATATAGTCTTACCTGCCCCCTGCCGACCAACAAAAATCGTGAAGCCAAAAGGCTTAAAACGTCCTGACCTTTCTTCTATTGTCCGACAATCTATCCACCACCAACGCAACAAATCATAGAAAAAGCCCAGCTTGCGGCGGCGCAGCTTATCCAGATTTGGGAAAAAGGGATTAACGGCACATCTTATAAAGAATATCAGCAGGAAGAGCGCTAAAAAGCCCAATATACAAAGACCGATGGTACCCAAAAAACACAAAACAGCCATATACATAGGACGGAATACATCCAGCATCATTCCAACTATATCAAATTGCATAACTACTTCTCCCCTGGTATCTTACGAACCACCCACATAATTATTCCCCAGATAAATTCTATGTTCGACAAAATGAAAAAGAAAATAACACATCCGGCCACTAGCTTCACGCTGATGAACGAATCTACCTGCATATAAACCTGAAAAAGTGGGTCGAAAAACTCAACAATACTGGACATGTCTGGCAGTTCCGGGAACAGGCCAATCAAAAAAAGGAGGACAGCTTTTACTATATCCAACAAAAACTCTACAATCACAATCTATCCTCCTAAGTATCAATGATTTTTTGCAATTTACGCCAACACATAATAGCGGTATAAATCACAATACAAGCATTGAGTATAGACCTTATCCAATTAAAAAGCCCTTGAGAATACACTATCAAATCAACAGTGAAACCTTTAGAACCAGGAGCATACAAACCAGCAGGGATGACAAACTTTAATGGGGAATCCGTATGGTCAGCAGATTGCAACCGCTCAAAATAATCCCGGAAACCATCCACCAATCCAGTCAGCCCTCCAACCTTACTTTCAAAGGCTTCCCGGATTTCCTCCACCCATTTTTTCAGATAATCCGGGTCTGGTACAAATAAATCCGTTATAACCTCCACCAGCTTTTTCCAAAAAGAAGAAAGCCAATCCAGAATATTTTGCAGGATACCCCCGTCCTCTGGTTCCTCTGGCGGTATGGCCTCCCCTAAATCATCTTCTAAATACAATTCTCCTTCTATCGGCTCTACAATAAAATCATAATCAACCGATGGACTATCAAAACGGTAAGCGGATGAAACATAATACTTAACGTGAAATGGAGTATTAGCCGGAAGGGTATTCAAACTACCAGGATACAACTCCCGAGGAGTGCTCATAGTATAATTAAAATCCAAATACTGCACAGGCTCACTACACTCAAAAATAAGTGTTTCCCCACTTCCCTGCCTTAATGTTGCAATAGCTCCATCTGGTATATCAATCGCCCAGTAATGCAATCCACTGGAAGCCGCCAACATCAAATTGCCCGAACTGATTTTCCAAGCCTCCCAAAAGTCCAGATAATCCAAAGGAGCCTCTGCCACCATAAAAACACCGAGATATGTATTCCCCTCCCGGACTTCCAAAGATGGAGTTGACGCGGCGGCCACCCGAAAAGGTAACGCCAATATTAAAAGCAATAAGCATAAAACCCAAAAACGCTTAGCCATTTAATCACCCTTTGCGTGTCCATTCCTTGACTATTTTATTAACCAACAAAATACCAACAATCAATGCAAACAAAATCCAAGCAACAGGCGTAAGAGCAGCTATTGTATTGAGCAAATAAGACTTTAATTCCTGCCATATACTCCAATCATATGGGATATAGTCGCTATTATATTTAAATAGTTCGGGCCAATATAATTTATCTTGTTTTCCCTGCTCTTGCGGCGGTGGCGGCTCTGGCAAAGAAGGAACAGAAGAAATAGAAGATTCCTCAGAACTGCTGGGCGGTTCGGGTTCTTCCTCTCCACCATTATCATTTATCTGCAAAGCATATATCTTATCCAAATACATAGGATTACCCAATATAGGTAAATCTTCGACACCCAATCCCCAATAATAAGCCTCTGAACTCAATCCATACGACATATAAAAAACATCTTGAATAAATAAAGTATCATATGCAGTAGTTGAACGATTAACAGTTATCAAACAACTATCCCCACCATTAACGCCCATCTGTAAACTAATACCGTTACTAGCTTTTTTACAATAGAATTGACTTGTATCAAAAATACCAATATAAACCGACCCTGAACTAATACCTGCATCACGCCAAGAGATTAAAACTGTACGCCCTGGCGATGGTGACACATACTCGTCCATAACCTCAACAAACTTCTGATAATCTGCTGAAGCTAAAGTTTCCTCGGAAAAATTAAAATCTAGAGAATATAAGCCATCCCCATTATCAATCAGGCCAGAAATCCGGGTATAAGCATCATCGCCAGCAACCCCCATAGCGAAAGCGGAGACAGAAAGCCCCAAAACGGAAACCAGGACACAACATAAAACCAAAAGCCTTTTTTTCACAAGATCACACCTTTATAAAAGATTTGATTACTTTGATACATAAATATAAGACAAAAAGAACACCTACTATGTATATAGACACGATCACCGCCCGGCCTATATATGCAAAAAGCAGACTTGAAACCTTTTGCACAACATCGGATTGAAAAACAACCATTGTAACCCACCTTTCTATATAAAAAAGGGGGCGGGACTAGCCCGCCCCCTTCTGTTAGCTGAGGAACTTCTTGAAGATTTTGGGTACCAACGTGATTGCGACCATGACACCCATGATCACGATACCCACCGGAAGGATAACAGCCACATTAGACTGAATCGCCTCCACAATAGGTGTCAACATTTCTTCCGTGATTGCTGGCGAGACGGAATCAACGACAGAAAGCTCGGAAGGCTCCGCCGCAAAAGCGGAAACCGAAGCCAACGCAGAAGTTCCAACCACCATTACAGTCGGCACAACCTTAGATTTAAATGCGACCAGTTTTCCCATAACAGACATTTGTTTACACACTCCTTTTTATTTTTTATGTAAAGGCATAGCCTAAACATCAAAAAAAGTTTTCCAGAAAAAGAAACACCCGGCTATGATAACAACGATAGCAATAAAAAGAGGTATCATGCCATGTACCAATAAATATAAGTCCTGACGTATTGCCGCTAAATATTCAGATTCAGAGATAGACCCAGCAGGCAATGAATCCTTTATAGGCATTTCCTCCACATCCAATACAGGGGTATTTTCCCCATCAAAGGATGAGCTACCATCCAGCGGAATCAACAAAATTCCATCGTCTTTATCTGCCTCAGCGTCATCTAAATCAGATACCGCTTTAACTCCATCCCCTTCAATTCCCCTGTCCTCGGAATCATCTAATCCCAGAGGGTTTTCAGATGATTCCTCGGACAGGGTCATTAAAGTAGCTGAATTTAAATCTGGTTCCTGATACGATTCAGCTTTAACATACGACGAAGTCACTTGTGCTGGTTCCGCCGCTATGATTTCAAGCCCACCACCTGTGAGCAATATACCAAACCCCAAAACAGCGGTACAAACCAAAAAATCTAAAGTGCGGCATGTTTCCTTAAAGTAAAATCCTAATATACAGAACAATAGAACGGCCAAAAAAGATACAAGCCAAATCCAAAAATACACCACAGCATCTACCCCCCAACTTTTTTTGCTGGACAAAAGGAGGATAGCAGCTTATCCTTACAAACTGCGGCCCTCTTGGGAGAGGCGACAACACACGCCCCCCAGCAACAAGGGCAAAAAGGAATTGCTATCGCCATTCGGCGGCTGAATATGGCCCACAAGAAACGATTGTGAAATTGGAGAGGCTTGCTTGTGGGCCATATCTCTAGGCCGCTGGCTCCATCCTGCGCCCTACTTAGCCTCAAAAAAAGAATTAAGCTGTTCCCTCAGCCCTTCTGGCGCATATGTAATTTCGTTGAGATAGTTGCGCAACCGCCCATTATCGCCCAGCGAGCAACCTACAACGGCAAGGACTAAGTCCCCATCCTCTAAGGCAGACACCTTCTCAAAAATCCGGGAATCATCAAAAATATCGAACTGGGTACAATTCCGGCCAACCAGCAGACCAAGCGAGCAAACCGAACGCTTCTTACCCTTAACCACAATCTCACGCACAACCGGCTCCACTACACGACCAATACAAAAACCTGTCATTTTTAAACACTCCTTTTATAGTCGAGGGCACTTGCCCCAAAATCTAACAATCCTCTGCATAGCAGTCAATCACATAAACCGCAAACATAACCGCCAGACCGGCCAGGCAAAATAACAGCACTACCAAAAAAACCGCCTGGAAGATGCTGGCGAAAAAACAAAATCCAGAGAGACAAAGCAACGCATTTACAAAACGCCGGACATACACAGCAAGCTTTGTCCATGGCCTCAAAAAAACATATCCGGCCATTCCCAGAAAAGACACCAAGAAAGAGGCCAATGCAAAACCCATCAATTCCCCATTCACAATTATCCTCTTTTCATAATAATATCACGAATTGAGATACTAAAAAATAAATCATATTCACAATATGAAATATTATTGCTAAATTTGATAAAAATAGAAACATAAAAAAATTACTGTATATGATTCGATATATTTATTCTATGCGCCATTATATCAAATAAATTCACATATTGCAATATCACAAAATGAAAAAAATTCACAATACGAAATATTTCATATTGTGAAAAACTGTAAAATCAATATAAGGAGGACCAAAAAATGAGAAAGCAAAACTATGAAGAAATTGTTAGGCAAAAGCTCAAAACACTTAGAGAGATAAAAAATTTAAAACAATCAGATATAGCAGCTATCTTAGAAGTAGGAACAAGCACATATAACCAATATGAAAATGGGAAACGAAAGTTAACCATAAATCAACTATGCAAGATTGCAGACGAATATGATTTGCCAATAGACTGGTTTACTGGACGAGACACAGAAACAAATAAAAGATTGAAGCAGTAACGCATAATCCCAAGAAAGGGTGTTACATATGATGGATACCTCTGCTTTTTCTGAAATGTTCTATACAAACTTTCTCAAAGGTCTTTTAATTTTTCTCAAAATATCCTGGCCCTATCTTATTGTTCTTATCATTTTAGGTGTAATCAGCAGTATACTAAAAGATAAAATATGGGAGCAACGGCACCACCGAAAATACAGGGCTTATTTTCAAGAAAAAGAAAAGTATGAACAGCGTAAAAAAAGTAAATGAACGGGCATGGGTGTAAATTCCATGCCCGTTTTACTTAACGGGCATGAGGCTCTCCCCTGCCACGTCACAGCTTCTGGTAATACCACTTCCCTCTATTTGTGCCATAACATAAAAGAGCCATACCATACAGTACAATCACACCAAAATTAAGACACAACAAACAGGCCCACCCATTTTAGGTGAGCCTGGAAAATTATTCCAAAAATACAGACTGAATTTTCATTTAGCGAAATTAAGGGTATCCTTTTCTCCCCTTGTATTTCCGTCTATATTTCTGTACGCAAAGCATCCACTGGCCGGAGCCGTGCGGCAATCATTGCAGGATATGCGCCAAATAAAATACCACTGCCTATAGAACAACTCAAACCAATCCCTAAAAGCTGCCAATCGATAAAAAAGATTTGATGCAGCAACAAGCAGCCAAACCAGACCAGACCCAAAGCTGTACATAAACCTATTATACTTCCAATCAGCGAAATGGTAAATGCCTCGATTAAAAATTCCACCAAAATTGTTATGCTTGTAGCGCCAATGGATTTTTTAATACCTATTTCACGAGTTCGCTCATGGACAGACACCACCATAACTGTCATAATCCCCAGTCCAGCCACAACTAAAGATATGGCAGCAATTAAAGATAAAATGATGGTAATCATATTGAGTATTTTTTCCAAAGTATCCTTTTGCTGAGATACATTATCCGTTTTAAAGCCCCGACTTAAATTATGTTGTCTATTTAACGCGGCTTCTATTTGTTGAGAAAAGGAGTCAATCTGTGATGGATTTTTTAATGTAATCGCAATCTGGTCAAAGGTATTGCTTCCCTGATATTGCTGCAAGGTGGTATATGGCAAATAGGCAAAAGCTGGAAGCATATTGCCTACCATATTTTGCATAAGATTTCCACCAGATTCTACAACCCCAACAATCTTTAATGGGATATAATTTCCATTTATCTTTGCTTCTAAGGTCTTTCCAACAATATTTTCTCGTTCATAAAACATTTCAGCCATATTTTGGTCAACTACACAAACAGCAGCTTGACTTGCTATATCGCTCTCATTTAAGAGCCTTCCATACTTTGGAGACAAAGAAATTATGGGAGATTCCCCCGCATTCACACCCCATAAGACAGTATTGGCTACCAATCCTCGCATACGAACTGTGTTATAAGCAGCGACCACAGGAGCACAGCTTTTCACCTGTGGAAAGGATTCTATTAAATTCAAATCTTCTTTGCTCATACTTTGGGTGGTAAAACGTTTGTCCACACTGACAGTAATGCTTCCAAAACCCATTGCGCCTAATTCATTTTGAATGGTTACCCTTCCAATGGTTCCAATGGAACCAATCAATATAACAGAGGAAACTCCAATGGAAATTCCTGAAATGGTGAGAAAGCTTCTGAATTTTTTTCTTCCCAGGTTGCGAAACCCACAAATTAGATAATCCAGCAGCATCTTACCACCCCTTTTCCAAGTAAACTAAACGATTTTTTTCTGCCGCTGAAGCATCAGCCAACACCACATCCTCAGCGGAAAGTCCTTCCACTACCTCTACCCCTTCCACCAATTCCAACCCAGTTTGGATTTCTCGACGAACAGGTGTGGAACCTTGCGCCACATAAACATATTCCTGATTATTTTCATCCTGCTGTACTGATTGATAAGGAACGGTTAAGATCTCTCTTTCTGTATCAGTGGTAATCTGAGCCTGTATGGTAAACCCAGGCTTTAAGTTTTGGTCGGGTTCCTCAATAGCTAATTCCACATCCACCACCGTTTCTCCCCCAATAGTGGATTTGTAGGCGGTTGGATAAATTTTTTGGACAAATCCTGTGTAGGTTTTTGAAAAGCCTGAGCCTGTAATCACCACAGGATCCCCTTCATGAAGATCTTCAATATAGCTCTCCCCAACAGAGACCACAGCTACAAAGTCACTGGTATCCGCAATAGTGACCAACGGTTTAGAGGTACGAGAGAGCTGGTCACTTTTCAGCTCTAGTTGTGTGACCACTCCATCAATAGGAGCTGTGATTTGTTGTGGGATATGCAGATAAGGCTCTGGCTGGAACGCAGCATGTTGATTCAAAAGGTTTTCTGTTTGAGAGCTCAAGGCTGAATCTCCGCTAATAAAAGACTGGTATAACTCCAGAAGATCTTGGGTATCTTCCATATTTATATCCAATCCTTGAAAGTAATTGGGATTTGGTATGCTTTGTTCCAACGCTGTTTTGGTCAATGAAATATCTATTTCCGCAAGAATCTGTCCTGCTTCCACTTGATCACCAACAGAAACGCATACCTCATCAGGAATTACTGGCGTTTCCAGGTAAAGCTCATAGCAGGATTTTGCCTGAATCACTCCAGAGGTATTGATTTGTTTTGTATATAATGTTTTTTGAGGGATGATACAAACCGCTGATGGAATGGTTTGCAAGGTCCACTGGGGAGCGAGTGCGGCTGCTCCAAATGAGCCAATAGCAAGTATGGAAAAAAATAGCTTCTTAAACATAAAAATCCTCCCATTCCAGCGAAAACTAACCAAAGAATCCTAGTTAGTTTTTTCGGAAAAGGAGGATTTATACAGCATGAAAGTACTTCTGAAAGGATATGCTATAAATAAGTTTCAATAAGTTTCAATAAGTTTCAATAGGAGGTGGATTTTTTGAAAAGAATGAAACCGTACCCAGTTTCCCACCCATGTGATCGGGATTGCCTCTATCAACAAAATGGGCTTTGTACCCTCTCCCCTTCCCAACTTTCCGAAACAATGGAAAATGGGGGATGCGGGGTTTTCTCTCAGACCGACCCATATAGTCTAACGGATGACAGAGATAGCTTGTGAAAGGTTCTGCACACCTATTAAATTTAGATTGGGCATCTCACGGGAATCAATCGCTTTCAAATTATGCTTAGGAACAATGCAGGTAGTAAATCCCAAGCGGTAAGATTCACTTACTCTTTGCTGAATATTGCTTACCGAGCGCACCTCCCCTGCCAGACCAATTTCCCCAAAGGCCGCCACATCATCAGGGATACTTTTGTCCAGCAGATTGGAAATTAACGCCAAAGCAACTGGAAGATCTGCTGCTGGCTCGTCCAATCTCAACCCGCCTACCACATTGATGTACGCATCCAGGTTACCGAAGAAAAAGCCTCCCCGCTTTTCCAGAACAGCAATCAGCAGAGCGGTTCGGTTGTAGTCAAATCCTGTGGCGGTTCTTCTGGGAGTCCCAAATCCAGTTTTTGATACCAAAGCTTGAACCTCCGCCAAAATAGGACGAGAACCTTCCATAACACAAGCCACACAGGTGCCGGAAACGCCGACAGGCCGGCCTGAAAGCATCATTTGGGAAGGATTTGGGACTTCCACCAATCCACCCTGGGCCATTTCAAAGACTCCGATTTCGTTGGTGGAACCATAACGGTTTTTCACCGCCCGAAGGATTCGATAGCTTTGATGCCGCTCTCCCTCAAAATATAAAACTGTGTCCACCATATGCTCCAGTACCTTTGGTCCTGCGATGGCTCCATCCTTATTCACATGGCCCACAATAAAAATCGGTATTTCAGCGTTTTTGGCTATCCCAATCAAAATTTGAGTACACTCTCGAATCTGGCTCACACTGCCAGAGGAAGAGTTGAGTCCACGAAGATTCATGGTTTGGATGGAGTCAACCATCACGATTCCAGGGGATATTTGCCGGATGGTTTCCATCACGCTTTCAATATCCGTGGTAGCCGCGATATAAAGCTCCCCACTGTCTACCCCAAGGCGATTGGCCCTCAGTTTCAGCTGCCGTGCGCTTTCTTCACCAGATACATAAAGAATCTTGAGTCCCTCCGCCAGATATTGGCAGATTTGAAGCAGTAAGGTAGACTTTCCAATTCCAGGGTCACCGGATAACAGAGTTACCGAGCCGGCCACGATTCCGCCGCCCAGAACCCGGTCCAACTCCCCTACCCCAGTTTTATAGCGCTCATTGTCATCAGAAGAAATATCACTGAGCTTGGATACCTTCACCGCGGTCTGAGAAATCATAGAAGCTTCCGCCGCCGCTGCCCGTGCCTTAGAGGGGCTTATCTGCTGCCGCACTTCCTCTTCCAAAGCGTTCCACTCACCACAGTCAGGACATCTGCCATACCATTTGACCGTTTCATAGCCACAATTTTTACAGACAAAAATCGTTTTTGATTTTGCGATTGCCATTTTACCTCATTCCTTTTTATTGGCTCTGCTCCGCCTCCAGGCCCAAATATTCAGCGGTAGCGGAAAAAATTGCGAAGGAAAGCTTTTTCTGATAACTGTCCTGATTCAATTTTTGTGCTTCTTCCGGGTTGGAAAGAAACCCACACTCTACCAACAGGGCTGGCATAGGCGCATTATGAATCAAGTATACACTTTCCTCACAGGGCTTGTATTGGCGGGTATTTTCCGGCTGCACCATCTCAATCAAAGTTCTCTGCATAATTTCACCAAATTTTTGGCTTTCTGGATTTTGGGGTCCGTAAAAGACCTGTGCCCCCCAATACTTTGAACGCATAAATTTATTTTGATGGATACTCAATAAGATGGCGTCAGAATAACTATTAGCCAAAGCCAAACGGTTGTGAATATCAGAATTTTTTCGCTGGCGAATGGTGGTTAAACCCTCATCAGACAAGTCTTTATCTGTATCTCTGGTAAGAATCACCTGAAATCCATTCATCTTAAAAAGATCATATAACTTTTGAGAAATGGCCAAGTTGATATCTTTTTCTATCAGTCCATCTTCGGAGGCTGCTCCCCCATCAAACCCACCATGACCAGGATCAATGATAATCACCGGAAGACTGTCACCTAAAAATTCCACAGAAGCGTTGGTAGTAATCGCCTGATAGGAATGTCCCGCAGTCCATGCTGCCACAGCCAAAAAAATACCAACACACAGCCATTGTGTTCCTCTTCTCACAGAAATCCCTCCTCCGCTTCAACCTATGCGGGGAAGGGATTGTTTTATTCCCAAGCCTGTTCCAGAAACTCTACAACATCCGCCAGAGCACCATGATTGCAATCTCCAACTGTAAGGTTACACAGCTGTTTCAAGTCATCTGGGGCATTCTTTGGAACCGCTGAAAAGCCAGCCGCCTTGAGAAGCTCTAAATCATTATAGAAATCCCCTATCGCCACCACATGAGACATTGGAATCTCCAAACTGCGGCAAAGTAATTCTAAAGCAGCACCTTTATTGATATTCTTTGGCAGCATTTCAAAATAAACCTGCCCTGAATGGTTGAACGATACATCCTCCAAATTTTGAGACAACAAAAACTCTTGAATAGCGGGAAGTTCTTCTTCCTCTGCCACAAACACAAGCTTTAAAAGTTCCTGTTCAATTTCATCAAGTTGGCATGGAACAAAATCGATATGTTCCATAGCCATATATTTTTCCACTTCCTGGTGATTTCCGACTCCAAATAGTGTGGTGGTAGTGAGGGCTTGCGCTCCCACGTTGGGAAAGCGCTGAAAAACTTTTTCAGCATATTGCCGGCAGGAAGCGGGAAGAAATTTTGTGTAGATGAAAGTTTCCTGCTGATAATCATAAATCCCGGAACCATTATATAAAATACAAGGAGCGTTTACCGGCAATTGCTGGGCATAGAATCTGGCAGAATCTACCGAACGACCGGTAGCCAAACAGAAACGCCCTCCCCTTTCCACAAATCGTTTCAGCGCTTGGATATTTCTTGGAGAGATTGGGTGTGGGTAGCTCATCAAAGTCCCATCAATATCACTGATGAACAAACGATTATCAAAGCTCAAACTGCTGACCCCTTTCGTAAAAGCTCCAAAAAAGACAGGTAATACTCTGGCAGCTGTGAGGTGAATTCCATATATTCCTTGGTTCTGGGGTGAATGAAACCAATGGTCTTGGCGTGCAAACATTGTCCCCCTAAAGAAGCAATGACCTTTTTAGGTCCATAGACAGGGTCGCCTGCCAAAGGGTGACCTTGATAGGCCATATGTACCCGAATTTGATGGGTTCGTCCTGTTTGCAGGCGGAATTCCATATGGGTAAAGGAACCCAGCCGCTCCAACACCTGATAGTGTGTAACAGCGGGTTTGGAATTTTTCTCGGTGACGCACATCTTTTTACGGTCATTTGGGTTTCTGCCGATGGGGGCGTCCACAGTTCCAGCTGAGTTTTGGAAGCCTCCATACACCACACCATTGTAAATCCTGGTAAAACTGTGCTCTTTAATCTGTTCCGCCAGGAAATGATGAGCCTCATCTGTTTTAGCCACCATCAACAACCCGCTGGTATCTTTATCAATCCGATGCACAATTCCTGGACGAATTACCCCATTGATACTGGAAAGGCGTCCCTCACAATGATAAAGCAGGGCATTTACCAAGGTGCCATCCAGATTTCCCGGCGCTGGATGCACCACCATCCCTTTTGGCTTATTTACCACCAGCAAATCCTCATCCTCATAAACAATGTCAATAGGAAGCGGCTGTGGACATACATCCAAAGGCTTTGCATCAGGAATTAGAACCTCTATCTGTTCCGTTCCCCGCAGCTTGTAATTTTTGGGCAAAGGCTTGCCTTCTGCCAAAATGTGCCCCTCCTCACAAAGCCTTTGGATGGCTGTACGAGTTAATGATGGAATTTGCAGATTCAGCCATTTGTCCAGCCGTTGACCAGCATCCTCATTCTGAGCGTGACAGACCATCTGCTCACTCATTTTGGGCCTCCTGTGAAGAAAGAGAACTGTCATGATGACCTTTATCAAAAAAGAACAGATAGATTAGCAACAGTACGGTTCCGATTACCACACAGCAGTCCGCAAAATTGAACACTGGAAATTTAAACAAAGGAGAGATGTCCAAATAGTCAACTACAAATCCTCTGAAAATCCGGTCGAACAGATTTCCGAAACCACCAGCCAGAATCAAGCATAAACTCCAATGAATCAGGGGGGATTTAAATTTCCCCAGAATTAGGGCAATTAAAATCGCCACCAACACTGCTCCTGTTAAAACAGACAGGATGGCTACCTTTCCCTGAAAAATACCAAAAGCTGCGCCTCGATTCTCCACATAGGTCAGCTGGAGAAGCCCAGGAATCAGAGGGATAGAAGCACCACTTGTCGCCAAATGCTGAAGCATCCAAATCTTCAGCCATTGGTCAATAGCCACCAAGGCCACCATTGCAATTAAAACAAATATCATAGGTTACCTCCATGAAAACATATGCGGCGCTTATAGGAATAAGCGCCGCATGTTTTCAAAATAATGAATCAGCCCAGGATTCCTGCGCATCTGGCGCAAAGGTCAGGATGTTTTTCATCAAGGCCGACAGTATCGCTGTAAGTCCAGCACCGGGGACATAAGGTTCCCTCCGCTTTGGATACAGTTACTGACAGTTGATCCATATTTCCGTGGAAGCTTCCCTCGCTTCCCTGCTTGACTGTGACTTTGGAAACAATAAAGACTTGGGCCAGAAGCTCTTCAACTTCCTGCATAAACTGATAAAGCTCCTCATTTCCGCAATACAGAGTCACCTGAGCGTCCAGAGATTTTCCGATGATTTTTCCGTTGCGTGCCTCTTCCAAAGCCTTGAGCACGTCATCCCGCACCTGATGGATGCGGTCCCATTTCGCCATAAAGTCTGCGTCAACCAGATTTTCTTTAACTTCTGGAATTTGATTGAACATAACAGAAGCTTTATCGTAGGCTGGATCCTCTGGAATATAGCTCCAAATCTCCTCCGCTGTAAATGGCAGAATGGGCGCAATCAGCAGGTCAAAGCCACGCAGGACGGTATAGATTGTGGTTTGGGCTGCACGTCGATCCAAAGAATCCGCCGCTTCCACATACAGACGATCCTTGATTACATCCAAATAGAAGTTGGACATATCAATTGTGCAGAAATTGTGCAGAGCGTGATAAATCATATGGAACTCAAATTTATCATACCCCTCCACCGCTGTTTTAACCAACTCGTTAAATTTAGCCAAAGCCCACTGATCCAAACCTGTGAGTTTTTCAAACGGAACAGAATTCTTGCTGGGGTCGAAATCAGACAGGTTTCCTAAAATATACCGAGCGGTATTGCGGATCTTACGGTAGACATCTGAAAGCTGCTTCAAAATATCATTGGAGATACGAATGTCTGCATGGTAATCAGCGGAAGCTACCCACAATCTGAGAATATCCGCTCCATACTTTTCGGTAATTTCTTTGGGTTCGATACCATTGCCCAAAGACTTGGACATCTTCCGTCCTTCTCCATCTACAACCCAACCATGGGTACAAACTGCCTTATAGGGAGCTTGTCCCTTCCAGGCAATAGAGGTCAGCAAGGAGGACTGGAACCAGCCCCGGTATTGGTCTGTTCCCTCCAGATACAGGTCCACAGGCCATTTCATGTTGGGGTTATCATGCATCACAGAAGCGTGTGTTGTGCCAGAATCGAACCAAACATCCATAATGTCGGTCTCTTTGGTAAATTCTGTGCAGCCGCAATATTTACATTTGGTACCCTCGGGCAGAATATCCTTAGCTTCAGTGGTATACCAAGCGTCAGAACCCTTTTCCCGGAACAAACTGCTTACCGCTTGAATACTGGCGTCATCCACATGGTATTTTCCGCACTGTTTGCAGTAGAAAATGGGGATAGGAACACCCCAAGTGCGCTGGCGGGAAATACACCAGTCGCTGCGGTCACGGACCATATTGATCATGCGACCTTGTCCCCATTGAGGAATAAACTCAATTTGATTGATGGCATCCACAGTTTGCTCTTTAATGTCATCCACAGAGCAGAACCATTGCTCAGTAGCCCGGAAAATAATGGGGTCCTTGCACCGCCAGCAGTGAGGATATTGGTGAACAATTTTCTCAATGGCGAACAGATGCTTGGTTTCTTCCAGATGCTGAGCGATGGCCTTATTGGCATCATCAGTGGTCAAACCAGCGAACTGGCCCGCCAATTCAGTCAATTTGCCCTCATGGTCAACTGGCACAATCACTTCAATTTCAGGATAATGCTGGGTGCAGACCTCAAAGTCCTCCACACCGAAACCGGGAGCGGTATGAACGCATCCGGTACCGCTTTCCAGAGTGACATGGTCCCCTACGATGATGGGAGAGATTCTGTCCAGGAAAGGATGACGGTACTTGATATATTCCAGCTCACTGCCTAAGCAGCTTCCCAGAACTTCATATTGCTCAATCTTTGCCGCCTTCATGGTAGAATCTACCAGTTCTTTGGCAATTACATAATACTCCGCATTGGCATGGACAATGCAATATTCAAAAGCAGGCCCCAAGCAGATGGCCATATTTCCAGGCAGGGTCCAGGTAGTAGTGGTCCAGATGACGAAATAGGTTTTGGAAAGGTCCTTGGCACCCATTTCAGCCAATTTGCCCTTTTGGTCCTCTACCACATTGAACTTCACATAGATGGAGTGACACTTGTCCTCACTATACTCAATCTCTGCCTCCGCCAAAGCGGTATCACAGGTGGGGCACCAGTAAACAGGCTTCAGGCCCTTATACACATAACCCTTATTGGCCATCGCTCCAAACAGTTCAATCTGTTTGGCCTCAAATTCCGGCTTCAAGGTCAGATAGGGGTTTTCCCAATCTCCAAGAACTCCTAATCTCTTAAATTCTTCCCGCTGGATATCCACATAATGCAAAGCGAACTCCTTGCAATGTTTACGAAGCTCCACCGGGGGGATATCCTTGGAAACGCCCATCTTTTTCAGGGCTTTCAACTCGATGGGAAGGCCGTGGGTATCCCAGCCAGGAATGTAGGGGGAACAGAATCCAGAAAGATTCTTATAGCGAATAATAATATCCTTCAGCACCTTATTCAAGGCTGTTCCCAAGTGGATATCTCCATTGGCGTACGGAGGGCCGTCATGAAGCACATAAAGAGGTTTTCCGGCGTTTTTTTCCATCATTTTATGGTATAACTGACGCTGGTTCCACTCCGCCACCATGCCAGGCTCCTTCTGAGGAAGGCCGCCCCGCATGGGGAAATCTGTTTTGGGAAGGTTTAAGGTATTGCCATAATCTTGCTGTGGCATGGGGTATCTCTCCTATCTGTCCATTTTACTTTTTACGTTTATCGTCGCCACGTTTGATATCAAAATCCTTGCCAAACTTCAGAGGCCCAAACCTGGACTCCCTCTGCCGATGAGGCCGAGCGGGCTCATACTCTGGTTCCAGCTGGGGCTCTGGTTCTGGTTCATAAGTTTCTTCCAGAGAGGACTCATAAGAAGGAAGCGGTTCTTCATCATAGGACAAAGATGGAGTCTCCTCCTCATAATAACTTTCTGCACCCTCAAGAGGCTCCACATCCGAAGATGGAACTGGTTCCTCCGGAATAGGTTCTTCCTCCACCTGAGGCGCTGCGCTGGATGGAGCAGGTTGCTGCTGAGGTTCTGGAGTTGCGTAAATAGTACCCTTCAAAGCGGCATCCATTAAATTTTGGTCTGCTGGGATGGAGCTAATCAACTCCAAATGCTGTTTATACATCAACTGCAAGCGGCTTTTAAAGGTAGCCACCTCCCGTTGAATCCGAAGGAAGGAATTTTGCTCCTGCTCAATGGCCTTTTTAGCGTTCTCAATCATCAGCTGGGCCTGGGTACGGGCGTCATCCTGAATCATTTTGGCTTTTGCCCGTGCATCCCGAACCACACTGTCCCCTAATTTCTGAGCCCCCAAAAGTGCTGCATGCAAGCTCTCCTCATCCCGTTTATATTCCTCAAGCTTATCCGCCAAAACCATCAACTTCTGCTCTAAATCCTGCTTTTCAGAGATTAAACGATTTATGTCACCAGATAACTGGGCAAGATAGCTGTCTACTTCATCGGGTTTGTAACCACGGCCCATCACCCGGTCGAACCGTTTGTTGGCCACCTCATTTGGGTTCAGCACAATGAAACACCCTCCTATCATGTGCGTGATTTAAATATACTTTTTACAAAGAATTTGCAGGCGGCCCTTTTTGGTCTCCCGCTGGATTCCCAAATAAACGAATTTACCTGTACCACGGATACTGATTACAGTATCTTCAGGAACTTGTTTGGAAGGGTCTTGACACACAGCGCCATCCAAGCTTACAAGCTGTCCCTTTATCATCTGGGAAACTTTTTCTCTGGAAGCTCCTGACAAAGCGGCTGCTACACAATCCAAACGGGGAGCGCTGATGTTAAACTCCAGTTCTTGAAACTTGTGCAAAGCTGGAAGCTTGTCCGGCAGTCCTTTTTCTGTCCTTACACCGCAGCGTCCCACCTTCCGCAGCTCTTCCAGCACCACAGGAATCGCTGTTTCCAATAAGAACACCACAGCCAGACCAGGTTCAATCAAGATGTCCCCAATTGCTTCCCGGCGAATCCGCAATGCCATCAAAGACCCCAACAAGTCCCGATGTCCTAAGGCATCCGACTCTCGGAACCGAATGGTGACCGCTGCCAGAGGAAACTCCTCCTCCATGGGCTGAGAATAAGGTGGAAACACGCCCAACATAAGCCGTTCCCCATCCGGGTGACCAGCCCAAAAAAGAAAATCCTCATTTCCAAGCTGTTGGCATACCTGTTTTGCCAAAGATACCTGTCTCAAATCCAGAAAAGATGTAAATTTTGGCAGATAGTTCTCCCGCGCCAAAGTGAAAGTATCCTCAATATGGGCCACGAAGTTTTTTTCCTGTTTATCAGCAACCTGAATCTGAATCAAAAGAACACACCATTGCTTTCCAGTTCATCCAACAGATCCCCCATAATATCCACATTATAGGGCGTAATAATATAAGTGCTGTTGGCTACCCGTTTAATTTGGCCGTTATTGGCATATGCCACTCCGGACAAGAAATCAATCAACCTCCGGGAGACATCCTTATTGGTAGATTCCAGATTCAATACAACCGTTCTTTTGTTATTCAGATGATCAGCGATGGAGGAAGCGTCATCAAACCGTTCCGGCTTTACCAACACCACTTGAAGCTGAGTGGTGGCATGAATGTTAACAACCTTATTGCTGCGTTTTGATTCATGCAAGGGCTGTTCCTCACGGGGGACTTCCCGTGGAGTTTCACTGCCGGGGATGAAATCCATATCATCCTCGTAATATTCATCCTCCTCTGGAATTCCGATAAAATTTTTAAATTTATCCATTAGACCCATAAAAACATCCCTCTCAGTTTCATATTAAAGCCCTCCACCGAAAAAACGCAAGAGGACAGACGGCCTCTCTTGATGTTCATCAAAAAAGCCCGCCCATCTTATACCTGTTTTGTATAGTCACGATGTCCAAATAAAATGGTTCCCAACCGAACCAGATTGGAGCCATGCTTGATAGCCAGAAGATAATCCCCTGACATACCCATAGATAAAATATCCATATGGATATTATCTATATTTTTAGCCCCAATGTCAACAAATAGTTTTCGCATTTTTTCAAAATTCCGCTCATTTTCAGCGTCCGAATCACAAATGGGAGGAATTGCCATAATACCCCGGACTCGAATTCTGTCAAAACGGCTCATTTTTTCCAGAAAGGGCTCCAAATTCTCTGGGGCCAAACCGGATTTGGTAAACTCGCTGCCAATGTTGATTTCCACCAGGCAATCCATCATTTTGTCATGCTTTTCACATTGCCGCTGAATCTCCTGCGCCAATCCTTCACTATCCAAAGATTGGATCATAGTCACCTTATCAATGATTTGACGGACCTTATTGGTTTGGAGATGCCCTATAAAATGAATCTCTACCCCTTCTTTATGATAGTCCTCAAATTTGGCGCACAATTCCTGCGCTTTGTTTTCACCCAGCAAGGTCACACCCGCGGCAATCGCTTGGTTCACTCGAGCAGGTTCTACCGTTTTGGTCACCGCCATCAAACGCACCTGACCGGGATCTCGTCCAGCCTGCTGACAAGCCTGTGAAATAGACTCCCGAATTGCTTGTACTCTTTCTTCAATTGTCAAGCTACTTAATTCGTTTTTCATTATACATCTGCGTCCCTTCTATTACAACTTGGTCATATTGCTGTAAGCCACGATAGGCGCCTGTACTTGTTTCATATTTAGGGTCATATTCCCTGCACAGTGAAAAGCCAACACCTTCATAAAAAACGGTGACCGGACGGAACAACAGCTTGTCCCCAATGATGATATAGACACCTTCCTGAATTCCATCAAACCGTAAGGCGGAATTGCTGACCCGCAGGCCTGTAAAAGACCTAACATCCACATCGGCGGAAGTTACTCTTAAGTTGACCAAGTACTCATTGATATAATTACAATGGAATACTACAACCGCCTGCTCACTGTCCTTTTCATGGTTAACCGTTTGGATGGTCATAGGCACTGGATCAAGTCCGCTGATATTGAAATCCACAGTAACCGAGGCGCCTTCCTGATATAGTTCCAAATCCTTAGTAGGAATCACTACGGCATAATACCAATTGTGGTCAATCATCAACTTTCCTACTCGGTTTTGATATTCTTTCGTGCTTTTAGGCTTTAAGTCCTGAATTTGTTCTGGTGTCAATTGATCCAGGTTATTTAAATCCAGGCAGTTCTCATATCCATCTATATTTCGGATAAAGTATCCTGGTCTTGGAGCGATAATCTTTGTGGCGTTCTGTACACGATCCGCAATCTGATTTCGATAGTATTCCGCTTCTGCGTTTATTTTTTCCAAGGCCTCGCTAAAATCCGCTTGTTTGCCAGTAGCGATTTGTTTGGTATTCATCAAGGTCAACAGAGAATCCGCGTTTTCCTTCAAGTTATAAAAAGCCTGATGGTCCACGGAGGAAATTACTGTATTCAAAGCAGAAGAAATCTGTTTATTCAACACATCTGTTTGAACAAATGAAGTGGTTCCAGGGTCTTGGGCTTGTTTGAGTAAAGCCGCCTGATTTTCCAATTCCCTCAAGATTTTTACATTGTCAACATCCTCTTGGCTACCATAAACCTCCGCTATCAGAGAGCTATAAGAAACTTTTGTGCCATCGTTTACTGTATAAGAAGCTACACCGTCCTTGATTTCTTCTTCCAGCAGCAATTCTTTACGGAGCACAATTCCGGTCACACGTGTGGTTTGCTCCACAGTATATGTATAGGCGACCTCTGTTTTATATCCGCTGTGCAGATAACGATAAATTTGATACCCCACATAGAATAAAATAAAAAAAGACGCCAAAACCAACAGTATTCTTTGGAACAGCCTAATTCTCATCTTTATAAGCTAGGTGTTCCCTTTTCCAATTCCTCAGCATTGAGAATACTGATGGTCTTGGACGGGATAATGGTGGAAATAGCATGTTTATAAACCAAATTTTGCCGGCCATCACAGTCTAAAATCACAATATAAGAGTCAAAGCCCTTTACAATTCCCTTGAATTGAAAGCCATTGGTCAAATAAATGGTGACCATAATCTTTTCCCGGCGGGCTTGATTTAAAAAGACATCCTGAAGATTTAACTGTTTCATCTCATGCCTCCTGTTGATAATGAAGATTCATGAACAATTTCTCAGGTCGGGTTCCAGACCCAGGACCCGCATACTTAGATATTTTGTTTATTATATCATAAAAAAAGTTGGTTGTGAACTAGATTCTTGGATTTTTCCAGCAGTTGACATGAATCTACAAAAGTATCTGTAAAAAGCCACTGAATCCGCTGATCCCGACTAAACCAAGTTAGCTGCCGTTTAGCGTAATTCCGGGTAGCCTGTTTGAGCTTTTCAACACAAAGTTCCAAGGGTTCCTGACCATGCAAGTAAGGTGCCAGCTCTTTATAGCCGATAGCCTGCCGGGCGGTACCCTGATAAATCCGTTCTATTTCCCTCGCTTCTTCCAGCAGTCCCCTTTCCATCATCAAGTCTACCCTTTGGTTGATGCGCTGATAAAGCTTTTGCCGGTCTTGACAAGTCAAGCCCAGCATGCAAATCTGATAAGGCGCTGGAACCAATCGGGATTTCCTTTGGTGCTCACTCATGGGAATTCCCGTAAGCTCATAAACCTCCAATGCCCGAAGAATCCGGTTCAAATTATTTGGATGCAGTCCAGCGGCCAAATCCGGGTCAATTTGTCTGAGGCGTTCCAGCATAGCTTCATTTCCCAAGGTTTGGGCCTGTTCCCGCAAACGCAGACGCAATACAGGGTCGCTTTGGATTTCAGCGTACTCCACATTGTCCACAATGGCTTTGATATAAAGCCCTGTTCCTCCCGCCAAAATAGGCAGATGACCCCTTTGGGAGATTTCTGAAATGGTCTGCCGTGCCAGGTGGGCGTAATCTGCTACCGAAAAAGAGGCTTCATCCGGGGAGAGAAAATCCATCAAATGGTGGGGAATCCCTTCCATTTCCTCTGAGGTAGGTTTCGCTGTGGCAATATCCATTCCTTTATAAATCTGCATGGAGTCAGCGGAAACCACTTCACCATGATATATTTTGGCCAATTCCACAGCCAATTTTGTTTTCCCTGAAGCGGTAGGACCAACAATCACCAAAAGCTTACATTTTTTTTCTTCCATCAACCTAACCTGCCAAATTTCTTTTCAATTTCCCGTCGGGTCAGTTTAATTGATACAGGGCGTCCATGAGGGCAATGGGCCACATCACCATCTTCCCTCAGCAGCTGAATCAAGGATTCCAAAGACAGTTTCCCTGTGCGGTCATTGGCCTTAATGGCCGAACGGCAGGCGATCGTGTGATACATCTCCTCCAACCGTTGTGAAACCAGTTGTTGGCTCCCGGACAAAAGTTTTTTCGCAAATTCGGTCACCATCTCCGCCAGATCCATTTCCGCCAGTATGGGGCTTACCTCCCGTATTAACACACATCCATCCCCGAAATCTTCCGCCGAAATCCCAGCTTTCTCCAAAAGCTCTTTATTTTCCAGAATCACAGTATATTCCTCTTGGGCTAATTGAACAGAGATGGGGGTAATCAACAGCTGCCGCTCCTCCCCAATCCCCTGCCTCATCAATTTATTGAATAAAAGCCGCTCATGGGCGGCATGTTTATCCACCAGAAGAAGGGCATCCTCACTTTGCACCACCAAATAGGTATTAAAAATTTCTCCAACCAATTTGGCGTCTTCATAAGGATCCTTAACTTGAAGGTCAGGAACTATCATTTTAGGACCTTCCTGCTGAGGCTCCTCATAGTCAATATCCAAATTAGGCGAGGGCCGTGGGGTTGGGCGGGATTGATTTGAGGAGGAAAGCGTTTGAGTATCTTTTCTATGAAAAACAACCTCTAAAGGCGCTTTTTCATCCAGTAAAGGCCCTGGACTTGCCATGGCCAGCACAGAAGATGTGGAAATTCTTGATAAAACAGCGTCTGGATTTTCTGTAATGCCAACCGGCTTTACAGCGTCCATTCGTATGGGAACAGAGGCACTTTTGTCATCCATATATTTTTTCCGATATTCCTGAGCGCTGATACGCTCCTGAATGACAGGAGTTTGTGCAGTCTGGGTATGAAAAGGATTATAAGTAGCGCTGCCCGAAACACTTTTTAATTCCAGTTCAGGAGCTGTGTCTGATGCATGAAGTGTGGTTTTGCATCCATAATATACTAAATCAAAGATTTTTCTTTCATCAGCGAACCGCACTTCTATTTTTGCTGGATGAACATTTACATCCACCGTCTCAGGCGGAATGGTAAGATTCAAAACACAGGAAGGGAATTTGCCCACCATCAAGGCGTTTTTATAAGCTTCCTCCAAAGCCGCCATACAGGTTTTGGAGCGAACAAAACGGTGGTTGATGAAAAAATTCTGCATGGAGCGGGACCCTCGGGAAAAAGAGGTTTTGCTGATAAAGCCATCCAACGTATACTGTTCCTGACTATAATGCACCAAAAGCACATTAGAAGCAAACTCTTTGCCCAGGACACACCGGATGGCGGAAATCAACTGTCGATCTCCAGGAGTTTGCAATTTTACAGACCCATCCCGAATGAACTTAAAGGCAATTTCAGGATTGGACAAAGCCGCTTTTTCCACCACCGCCGCCACACTGTTTCCTTCAGAAACATCTTTTTTCAAAAATTTCATTCTGGCTGGGGTGTTATAAAACACATCCCGAACGGTGATGGTGGTCCCAACAGGACATCCCGCATCCTCAAGGCCCAGCTCCTCACCGCCGGAAATTTTGTAGAAGGTTCCAGCTGTCTGCTCCGCAGTTCTGGTGAGCAGCTCCACATGACTCATCGCCGCAATAGAAGCCAGCGCTTCCCCACGGAACCCCATGGTTATAATATGCCCTAAATCCTCCTGAACCCGGACCTTGCTGGTGGCGTGGCGAAGAAATGCCTTTGGAACATCCTCGCGCTCAATGCCGCATCCATTGTCGGTCACCCGGATATAGCGGATTCCGCCCGCCTGAATCTCCACTGTAATAGAGGTGGAACCTGCGTCAACAGCGTTTTCTATCAATTCCTTTACAATGGACGCTGGACGCTCCACCACTTCCCCAGCGGCAATCAACTCCGCTACCTGTTTTTCCAAAACATTGATTTTAGGCATTGTTCCACCTCCTCACTTTAATGGAGCATCTCTTTCAAAGCATGCAGCTGATTCAGCGCTTCAATGGGGGTCAGCGTATTTACGTCAATCTGCTTAAGGGCTTCCTCCACCGGAGATGACAACAGTCCCTGAAAAGACAGCTGAGAATCGCCTGTTTCATCTGTAATGTTTTTATGCTTTACAGGATTGGCAGGCTGTCCCGATTCCAGTTTTTGAAGGACTTGTTTGGCCCGCTTTATAATCCATTCAGGAACCCCAGCCAGCTTAGACACCTCAATACCATAACTGTCATCTGCTCCTCCTGGAACAATCCGGCGCAAAAAGGTGATATCGTCTCCCCTTTTTTTACAAGCTATATTGAAGTTCTTGACACAAGGAAGCTGCTCCTCCAACTCTGTCAATTCGTGATAATGGGTAGCGAATAGGGTTTTTGCTCCTACAAATTTTTTGTCCGCAATGTATTCAATGACCGCTCGGGCAATACTCATACCATCAAAAGTGGAGGTTCCTCTGCCAATCTCGTCCAGGATTAACAAGCTTTTGGAGGTTGCCTGTCTTACAATTTGAGCCACTTCGGTCATCTCCACCATAAAAGTGGACTGTCCGGAGGACAAATCATCGGACGCCCCCACCCGTGTGAAGATGCCATCCACAACTCCAATATGGGCTTTAGCGGCAGGGACAAAACTGCCTATCTGAGCCATCAGAACAATCAAAGCTGTTTGCCGCATATAGGTGGATTTTCCCGCCATATTGGGGCCGGTGATAATGGCGATTTGCTGGTCGGACAGGTTTAAAAAGGTATCGTTTGATACAAAAGGAGCCCCATTCATCAGCTGCTCCACCACAGGATGCCTGCCATCCTGAATCTCAATTTTATCCGACTGGTCCACATCTGGCCGGCAGTATCCATAATCGCTGGCTACCACAGCCAAGGAGGTATAAACATCCAGCCTAGCAATCGCTCCTGCGGATGTCTGTACTCTTTGCAGCTGAGCGGATACCTGCTGACGGACTTGGTCGAACAGCTGGGCTTCCAACTCCAAAATACGTTCCCCAGCGCTGAGAATTTTCTGCTCCAATTCTTTTAGCTCCTGGGTAATATACCGCTCACAGTTGGCCAAGGTCTGTTTGCGGATATAGGTTTCCGGCACCATGCTCAAATTGGATTTGGTCACCTCAATGTAATAACCAAAAACCCGATTATACCCAATTTTTAGGTTTTTGATGCCTGTTTTTTCCTTTTCTGAGGACTCAATACTCAACAACACCTGTTTTGTGTTATGTACCAGATCGCGCAAATCATCTAATTCCTGATGATAGCCGGCCTTGATGACTCCCCCATCCTTCAAGGCCACAGGCGGTTCATCCTCAATAGCGGCGCCAATTAGCTGGCATAAATCCTCCAAAGGGTCTATTTCTTGATGGACTTGGGCAAGATAAGCGCTTCTGCACCCACTCAACAATTCCCACAAGGCGGGCAGCTTTCGGCAGGTGGACTCCAGAGCTTTAAATTCCCTGGGGCTGGCGCTGCCATAAACAATCCTGGTCATTAAGCGTTCCAAGTCAAAAACACCGCTGAGCTGTTCAGCGATATCGCAGCGTAGAATAGTATTCCCCACCAGCTCCTCCACAGCGTTCAGCCGTTTGTTGATGAGGGCTGGATTGACGAGGGGCTTATCCAAATAGCTGCGAAGAAGCCGTTTCCCCATAGCGGTTTTGGTTTTATCCAAAACCCATAAAAGGGTTCCCCTTTTCTCCCCAGAACGGAGGGTTTGGGTCAGCTCCAAATTTCGCCGGGCGGTCAGGTCCAAAACCATATATTGAGCGGCGTTCACATAGTGAACCTGAGTAATCCTCTCCAACCCCTTCTGCTGGGTTTCGTACAGGTACTCCAGCAAAGCACCCAGAGAACCAACCGCTAAAGGATACCGCTCCAAGCTCAACTGCTCCAAAGTTTTTCCAAAATGCTTTGACACCATCTGCTGGGCTGTATCCAAGCAAAATTTCTCGTCATCCCGCAGGTCAGCCAAGCATTGAAGCTTCTCTTTAATAAAAGAGGTGACGGTTTTGTGTTCCAAAATATCCGAGTTGAACAGGATTTCACTGGGATTATATCTTCCCAGCTCATTAATAACCCCTTCCTCGTCCTGGAGCTCGAACTGAGTTACCAACAGCTGACCTGTGGAAATATCACAGCCAGCAATACCCCACCCTTCCGACTGGCAGAGGATGCTCACAATAAAGTTATTGGTGTCCTCGGTCAAAAGGTTATTTTCTATCAGGGTACCTGGGGTCACAACCCGAATAACCTCTCGGCGCACCATGCCCTTGGCGGTGGCTGGATTCTCCATCTGCTCACAGATTGCCACCTTGTAGCCCTTCTTAATCAGTTTGGAGAGATAGGACTCACAGGCATGATAAGGTACACCACACATAGGCGCTCGTTCTGGCAGTCCACAGTCCCGTCCAGTCAGGGTTAACTCCAACTCCTTGGAGGCCAGGATCGCGTCATCAAAAAACATCTCGTAGAAGTCGCCCAGACGGAAAAAGAGAATATGGTCCTTGTGCTTATTTTTAATTTCAAAATATTGCTGCATCATGGGTGACAGCTTGCTTACGTCAATTTCCATCAGGGCGACCTCCACCAGTTCGTTTCTATAAGTCTGTTAGTGACAGCCTGAACAAGAGGAACAGCTTCCAGAGCAGCCGGTCTGCTGCTGAATGGTGTCAGGGTCCTCACCATTGACACTGCCCCGCAGAATTTGCAGCACGAAATCCATCAGGTTGTCCAACTCGGTTTTTGCGTCATTGTAGGCGGACATGGTAGGGCGAGCCATAATTTTTCCATACAGCTCCCGAACTTCATGGTTCAGCGCCTCCACACGAGCGGTATCCTTATCGGTTTTATTGATTTCATTATTCAAGTCCACCCTTTTCAGGTTGAACTGTCCAATCAAATCCTGAAGCTCCTGGTCCTCATCATTGGCTTGCTGGAGAGCGCATAGTTTAATATACCGCTCATCCTGCTGTACCGCTTTTCCCAATTCTCTGGCCAATCCAATTACGTCCATTCCAAAATCTCCTTTGCTATTTTATAGAAACAGCTTTCGCTGTGTCTCACACCAATGTACCAAAGACAGCCCAATTCAAGGCCCTTTCAATTTTTACATTCACAAAGCTTCCAATACAGGAAGTGGGTGCTGTGAACTCCACAATATCATTGCTGATGGTCCTGCCGGAAATCCATCCTGGTCCTGTGCGGCCTTCCCCATCTGCCAGCACACGAATGGTTTGTCCCACCAAAGCTTGCTGCTGGTGGTTTCGTATCTGGGATTCCACATCCAAAAGTTCCCGCAGCCACTTGGATTTTTCCCCCTCAGGAACAGGGTCTGGCAGAGAGGCCGCCTTCGTCCCTTGACGGGGGGAATAAATAAAGGTATAGAGGGCACTGTATTCCACCTGCTGAATCAGCTTTAGGGTTTGGAGAAACTCCTCATAAGTTTCCCCAGGAAAACCTACAATAATGTCACTGGAGAAGGTAACCCCAGGAATTTGCGCTTTTGCATACTCAATCAGGTGCAGATACTCCTCCACTGTGTAGTGGCGGTTCATAGCCTGGAGTACCCGATTGGAGCCGCTTTGGACAGGAAGATGGATATGGTTGCACACCTTCTGGCAATCCCTGATGGTGTCAATCAGTTTCAGGGTGCAGTCTTTGGGATGGCTGGTCATAAAGCGAATGATAAATTCTCCTGGAATATCATTGATTTGCCTTAGCAGCTCTGAAAAATCCATGGGCTCGTCCAGCCCTTTTCCGTAGGAGTTTACATTCTGGCCTAACAAAGTAATCTCTTTGTATCCCTGCTCCACCAATTCTCTGGCTTCCTTGAGCACATCCTCTGGACGCCGGCTGCGTTCCCGGCCCCTTACATAGGGAACGATGCAATAGGTACAGAAATTATCGCATCCATACATAATGGGCAGGTTGGCTTTGATGGTGCCATCCCTGCGAACCGGAAGCCCTTCCACAATGGAACCTGGGCTATCCTCCAATGAAAATTGCCGTTTTTCTCCCGAAAGGCGATTGTAAAGCAGTTCAGGAAGGGTATACAGAGCATGAGTTCCAAATACCAAATCCACATAAGGATAGCTTTTTTTAATTTTTTCGGCTACCTGCTCCTGCTGCATCATACAGCCGCACAGACCAATCAAAAGCTCTGGACGCTGTTTTTTCAAAGGTTTTAAAGCTCCCACGTTGCCAAAAACCCGATCCTCAGCGTTTTCCCGGACCGCGCAGGTATTATAAATCACAAGGTCGGCTGTTTCTGGAGCGTCTCCGAAGCCATACCCCATTTCGGCCAACATACCTTTTATTTTTTCTCCATCGCTCTGATTCTGCTGGCAGCCAAAGGAATGGACATAAGCCAGCGGCGGATGGTTATACCGGCGACAGACCAGCTCCCGGACTTTTTCAGCATACTCACGTTGGCGCTGCAGCGCCGCGGCGGGCAAAACCGCCTGCTTTGTTTCTATCAAAACTTGTTCCTCCAAAACAGAAAGGATAGCCTTTCCCGTATCACATATTTCAACAATTTATCATACCATTTCCCCGTTTTTTTTTCAAGTATTGGTTTTTGGATTTACAAAAGGGCGCGGCCTTCACCGCGCCCTTAAAATCTTCCCACTTTAATTATCGTAGTGTAACTGTTTCTCCAAAAGAACGTCCCAGCTCAACAGCTTTTTCCAAATCCTCTTCGGTAGGCACAAAGCAAACCTTATACCCTTCTCCGAAAGGAGCCATCTTCAAGCCGGTAACCCGGGCAATCAGATTGGGAACCGCTTCCCCGCTCCAACCATAGGAACCAAACACCAGAACCGGTTTCTTCTTGTTGTTGATTACATCCACATGAGCTAACAGCATCCACAAGGGAGGAACCGCTTCACCATTGATGGTGGGGCTGCCCAAAGCAAACCCATCACATTCATTCAGCAGCTGCGCCAAAGCGCCCATATCATGTTTGATGATGTCATAGGTCTCCACAACCGCATCGGGCTGAGCCTGCAAAATTCCCTTCTGAATGGCCTTGGCAATTTTTCTGGTATTGCCATAGGCGGAAGTATAGAACACAGGAATGGTCATCTTCTCTTTTTGAGGGGCGGCGCTCCAAAGCTTATACTCCTCAATTACAAATTCCAAGCGGACACCTTTTGTCAAAATTGGTCCATGGCTGGAGCAGACTCGCTCTATGGGCAAATCCTTTATCTTCTCCAGTCCAGCCCGTACATAGGATTTGAAAGGAGCGAAAATCGCGTCAAAATAACCTTTCAAAGCGCTCTCATATTTTTCTGGATATGCAATATTATAGTCAAAGGTATAGGGCTCACAATAATGGGCACCCAGGAAGTCACAGCTGAACAAGGTTCCATCTTCCTTCACCCAAGTAAACATGGAATCCGGCCAATGCAGGAAAGGAGCGGTGATAAACTCCATGGTCTTACCACCCAAATCAATGGTTTCCCCATTTTTCACCACTTGAACTTTCAAATCTTTGCGATTGGTGATATTTTTCAGATAGATAGAACCAGCCTGAGAAATCAAAATGGTGGCGTTGGGCAGATAATCCATCAGTTCCGCCAAGCTGCCTGTGTGGTCCGGCTCATTATGGTTCAGCACCACATAGTCGATTTTTGCTGGATCAATGACCTCTTTGATATTTTCCAGATACTGCTTGAAGTAAGTTTTATGGCAAGCCTCAATTAAAGCCACCTTCTCATTCCCCTTTACAAGATAGGAATTGTAAGAGGTGCCATAGTCGGTTGTCATCACAATATCAAAAACCCGCATATTGGGGTTTAAAATACCCACCGAATAAATATCATTGGTTACTTTTGCCGACGACATTCTTTTTATCCCTCCATTTAAAATGATACAGCCATCCGCAAGGCGAATGGCTGCAATGGCTTCATTGTTTCTCGAATTCGTCCTTGCTTACACCGCACAAGGGGCAAACAAAATCCGCTGGAACATCCTCCCATTTAGTGCCAGGAGCGATTCCGGCATCCGGCTCACCCTTGGCAGGGTCATAGACATATCCACAAACAGAGCAAACATATTTTTCCATAATTTTATCTCCTTTTATAATGGGTTTTTCTTGCTGTAAAAAGTATATCAAAAAGGTATAGCACTGTAAAGAGCTTTGAAAGAAAATTTTTATCATTTTAACATCTTTTTTAAATATTGACCTGTATAGGAGGCCTTTATTTCACAAATTTCCTCAGGTGTGCCAGTGGCCACAATGGTTCCCCCCTGATCTCCCCCTTCTGGGCCTAGGTCAATGATATAATCCGCTGTTTTTATTACATCCAAATTGTGCTCTATGGTGATTACGGTGTTCCCTGAATTCACAATGGTCTGCAATACATCAATCAGCTTATGAACATCCGCCACATGCAGTCCCGTGGTAGGTTCATCCAAAATATAGACGGTTTTTCCTGTTGGACGCCGGGAAAGCTCCGTAGCCAGTTTCACACGCTGGGCCTCTCCTCCTGACAAAGTGGTAGCGGGCTGTCCTATTTTGATATACCCTAATCCCACATCGTAGAGGGTTTGCAGCTTGCGGGCGATTTTGGGATGATTCTCAAAAAAGCGAAGTCCTTCCTCCACCGTCATCTCCAGAACATCGTAAATGGACTTCCCTTTGTATTTTACCTCCAAAGTTTCCCGGTTATACCGTTTGCCCTTACATACCTCGCAAGGTACATAGATGTCAGGGAGAAAATGCATCTCAATGCAGACAATGCCGTCGCCCTCACAGGCTTCACATCTGCCGCCTTTTACATTGAAAGAAAAGCGGCCAGACTTATAGCCCCGCATCTTTGCGTCATTGGTTTGAGCAAACAGCTCTCTGATATCGGTAAAGACCCCAGTATAGGTGGCGGGATTGGAACGGGGGGTTCGTCCAATGGGGGACTGGTTGATGTCGATGACCTTGTCTACCAATTCAATCCCCAAAATATCTTCATGTTTTCCTGGCTTGATTCTGGGATTGGTCAAATCCCTTGTCAAACGCTTGAACAGTACCTCATTGATTAAGGAACTTTTTCCAGAGCCAGAAACACCTGTCACTACAGTAAAGGTCCCCAGAGGAATTTTTACCCGCACATTTTTTAGATTGTTTTCACAGGCCCCCACAATCTCCAGGAAATTTCCATTTCCTGGCCGACGGACTGACGGAACCTCAATCCGCTTTTTCCCGGACAAATATTGTCCTGTGATGGAATTTTCACAGGCTTTGATTTTATCAATGGGTCCAGCGCATACAATCTCTCCCCCATGGATTCCAGCCCCAGGCCCTACATCCACAATGTAATCCGCTGCGTACATGGTGTCCTCATCATGCTCTACTACAATCAATGTATTACCCAAATCACGCAGCCGCTTCAAAGTGGCGATTAACTTGTCATTATCTCTTTGGTGCAGCCCGATGGAAGGCTCATCCAAAATATACAAAACCCCCATCAGAGAAGAACCAATTTGAGTGGCAAGCCGAATCCGCTGGCTTTCTCCGCCGGAAAGGGTTCCTGCGGACCTCGCCAAGGTCAGATACTCCAAGCCTACACTTCGCAAAAATCCCAGGCGTTCCCGTATTTCCTTTAAAATCAGGGAGGAAATCATTAGTTCCCGAGGGGTCAGCTTCGCTTCCAGCTCCTCTAAAAAGTCCAAAGCTTTTGCCACAGACATCCGGCAGAACTCGCTGATATTCAATCCGCCTACGGTCACCGCCAAAACTGTTTTATTCAGACGGTCTCCATGACAGACTGGACATTCCACACTGTTCATCCAGGTGGTGATTTCTTCCCGCATCCAGCTGGAGTTGGTCTCCCGGAATCGGCGCTCCAGATTATTGATGATACCCTCAAAATCTGTGTAGTAGGAACCTTTGGTGGTGCCGCTTTCCCGGTGAAGCTGAATCTTCTCTCCCTTTGAACCATAAAGCAAAATGTCAATCACCTTTTGAGGCAGTTTTGATACAGGCACATCCAAGGAAAATCCATAATGCTTGGCCAGTCCCTCATAATACATTTGAGCGATACCGCCCTCTGCGTAATACCATCCAGAAGCCCGAATGGCTCCCTCCCGGATGGTGAGCTTTTTATTGGGGATAACCAGCTCAGGGTCTACCTTCAAGAAGGTTCCCAGTCCTGTACATTTCTCACATGCCCCATAGGGTGCGTTAAAGGAGAACATGCGGGGAGTTAATTCCTCAATGCTGATGTCATGGTCTGGGCAAGCGTAATTCTGGGAAAAGGTAAGCTCCTCCTCCCCTGTATCAACTACCACCAACCCATTAGCCAGGCTTAAAGCGGTTTCCAAAGAATCCGCCAGTCGGGAGCGGATTTCCTCTTTCACCACCAAGCGATCTATAACCACCTCAATAGTGTGCTTTTTATTTTTTTCCAGCTTGATTTCCTCGGAAAGATCATAAAGGTTTCCGTCCACCCGTACCCGCACATAGCCTGAACGGCGGGCAGCGTCAAATTCCTTGATGTGCTCTCCCTTCCGTCCTCGGACGGTAGGCGCCAAAATTTGCATTTTGGTGCCCGCTGGCAAAGCCATCAGCTTATCCACCATCTGATCCACCGTTTGCTGTTCAATGGGACGACCACAGATGGGACAATGAGGGATTCCAATACGGGCGTACAGCAGTCTTAGATAGTCATAAATCTCGGTCACTGTTCCCACTGTGGAGCGTGGATTTTTTGAGGTCGTTTTTTGGTCAATGGAGATAGCCGGAGATAACCCCTCAATGCTGTCCACATCCGGTTTTTCCATCTGTCCCAAAAATTGACGGGCATAGCTGGACAGGCTTTCCACATACCGACGCTGTCCATCCGCGTAAATGGTATCAAAGGCCAGAGAACTTTTACCAGAACCGGACAGCCCAGTAAAAACTACCAGCTTGTCCCTGGGAATTTCTAAATCTACATTTTTCAGATTATGCTCTCTGGCGCCTTTGATGACGATTTTATCATTTGCCAAGATTGTTCCTCCCAATTGCGTCTTATGCTAAAGGTGAGCATCTATTTTGGAAGCTTGCTGGGGCGCAGCTGCTTTTCCTCATCCTTCAGCTTCTGAATCTTATCTCTTAAATAAGCCGCGTGTTCAAATTCCAAGATCTTCGCGGCATTTTTCATTTCCATGGTCAGCTTGGCGATCAACGCTTCCCGTTCTTTATGGGACATCTTCTTGCCTTTGCGGCTCTTGCCTTCCACATCCTCTTTGGCGGAAATCTCAAGAATATCCCGCACATCCTTTTTAATCGTCTGCGGAACAATCCCATGGGCTTCATTATACGCCATCTGAATCTCCCGGCGCCGGTAAGTTTCCCGCATAGCCTTCTCCATAGATTCGGTAACACTGTCAGCATACATAATAACTTTTCCTTTGGCGTTGCGGGCTGCTCGGCCTATGGTCTGTACCAAAGAGGTCTCGCTTCGCAGGAAGCCCTCTTTGTCGGCGTCCAGGATGGCTACCAAGGACACCTCCGGAATATCCAAGCCTTCCCGCAGCAGGTTGATGCCCACCAGAACATCAAACTCACCCAAGCGCAAATCCCGGATAATTTCCATACGCTCAATGGTATCAATATCATGGTGCATATATCGGATTCGCACCCCCATATTCTCCATATAGGAGGTTAAATCTTCCGCCATTTTTTTGGTAAGGGTGGTTACCAGTACCCGCTCCCCTTGAGCAGTCCGAAGATTGATTTCAGACAGCAGGTCATCAATCTGCCCTTCCACCGGCCGCACCTCAATCTCAGGGTCCACCAGCCCAGTGGGACGGATAACCTGTTCCACCATTTGGGCACTTTTCTCCTTCTCCAAAGGGCCAGGGGTAGCGCTTACAAAAATCACCTGATTCAGCTTTTGATAGAACTCATCAAAATTCAGCGGCCTGTTATCGTAGGCGGATGGAAGCCGGAAGCCATAATCAATCAAATTTTTCTTTCTAGCGTGGTCCCCTCCATACATTCCCCGCACCTGAGGCAAAGTTACATGGGACTCATCAATAAACATCAAAAAATCTTTCGGGAAGTAATCCAACAGAGTATATGGGGTACTCCCTGGCTTCCTTCCAGAAATTACCCTGGAATAGTTTTCAATCCCCTTGCAGAAGCCAATTTCCTGGAGCATTTCAATATCGTAATTCGTGCGTTCCGCGATTCTTTGGGCCTCAATCAGCTTGTTGTTGGCTTTGAAGTAGGCCACACGTTCATCACATTCCTGGCGGATTTGTTCCAAGGCAGCGGCCATTTTATCCTGAGGCACAATGTAGTGAGAAGCCGGGTAAATAGCTACATGGTTCACCACATTTTTGACTTCCCCAGTCAGGGTATTGATTTCGGTGATTCGGTCCACCTCGTCTCCCCAGAACTCAATACGGATAGCGGTATCCCCCGAATAAACCGGAAAGACCTCTACCACATCTCCACGAACCCGGAATTTATTGCGGACAAAGTTCACATCATTCCGCTCATATTGAATTTCTACCAGCTTTTTGATCAGTTCATCCCGGTCCCTCTGCTGCCCGGTGCGTACAGAAATCACCATATTTTTATAGTCTATGGGGTCGCCCAATGTGTAGATACAAGATACACTGGAAACGATAATCACATCCCGGCGCTCTCCCAAAGCAGCGGTAGCTGAATGGCGCAGCTTTTCAATCTCGTCGTTGATGGCCGAATCCTTCTCAATATAGGTATCTGTATTAGCGATATATGCTTCCGGCTGATAATAGTCATAATAGGACACAAAATACTCCACAGCGTTGTGAGGAAAAAATTCCTTAAACTCACTGCACAGTTGTGCCGCCAAGGTTTTATTATGGGCCAATACCAAAGTTGGGCGGTTCAATTTGGCGATTACATTGGCCATAGTAAAGGTTTTTCCTGAACCGGTGACCCCCAAAAGGGTTTGCTCCTTGTCGCCTGCCAGAATTCCCTGTACCAGCTTTTCTATGGCCTCTGGCTGATCGCCTGTGGGCTGGTAAGGCGCTTCTAACTGAAATCCTCCAGACATCCTTTCACCCCCAAATCAAAATAGCGCTTTCTCCAATCGTTAAAACAACCTATAGGAGTTATTATAATACTTGATTCCTATTTTTTCAAGTAAAATCACAATAAAACAAGAGAGTTTGTTTTTATAATGGACAAAAAATAACTCTATAAAATTGTAAATCATTATCTTGGCATCTGTCTATCCCATAAATTTGCATCTTGCGGAATAAATCGTTTTGTTGTAGAATAGACTTATAATAAAATTGAAAGAGGTGATGTAATGCACGAACCTACAATTTCCTTTTCTATTTATGAAGATAAGGAGAAACAGCTTAAGGAAATCCTGACCGCTGTATATGACGCTTTGCGTCAAAAGGGATATAATCCTATCAATCAGATCGTGGGTTACATCCTATCGGAGGACCCCACCTATATCACCACCCACAACAACGCCCGCAGTCTCATTCGCAAAATTGACCGGGACGAGTTGTTGCAGGCTATGGTGCGTAACTACCTCAATGATTAAGGCATTCGTGTATGAGAGAAAAGGCCCGCTGTAAGGCGGGCTTTTTTCTCTGACAGGAGGATTTTTATGACAAAGACAGTTTTTATCACAGGAGCGTCCCGCGGAATTGGACGGGCCTGCGCCTTAGCCTTTGGAAAAGCGGGCTGGAATGTAGCGATCAATTTTCTGCAAAATCAGGAAAAAGCACAATCCCTTCTGGAGGAACTTTTGGATTCTGGAGCGCAGGCAGCCTTGTTTCAGGCGGATGTGTCGCAGCAAGCAGAAATCCAAAATGCGCTCCAGCAAGCTACCAAAACCTTTGGGCAAATTGACGCTTTGGTAAATAACGCTGGCATCGCCAAGCAGCAACTGTTCAGCGATGTGACCCTTGAAGATTGGCGGCAAATCTTCCAAGTAAACGTAGAGGGTGTGTTCCATACCTGTCAAGCTGTTCTGCCTCAGATGATTCACCGCAAGGAAGGGCGCATCATTAACCTTTCCTCCATTTGGGGCATTACAGGAGGTTCCTGTGAAGTTTCCTATTCCGCTTCCAAAGCCGCTGTCATTGGACTCACAAAGGCTCTGGCTAAAGAACTGGGGCCAAGCGGTATCACCGTCAACTGTGTAGCTCCTGGAGTCATCGATACCGAGATGAACGGGAATCTGGACCAGGAAGCTTTGGAGATGCTGAAAGAAGAAACGCCTTTAGGCGTTATTGGCAAGCCCCAGGATGTAGCGGAACTGGTGCTTTTCTTAGCCACAGAGAAAGCGGGCTTCCTTACAGGACAGGTCATCAGCCCTAATGGGGGCATTCTAATTTGAATGCCCCATTTAGATGTGTTTTTTAATCCAGTCGAGCGCTCCCTTTTCCAGGCGGGACACTTGCGCTTGGGAAATTCCAATTTCCTTAGCCACTTCCATTTGCGTTCGTCCTACAAAAAAACGTAAACTAAGAATCCGTTTTTCCCGTTCCCCTAAATTTTTCATTGCCTCCTTGATGGCGATTTCGTCCATCCAATCATTTTCCCCTGTTTGGTCCCCCAACTGATCCATTACAAAAATGGTATCTCCACTATCCGAGTAAACAGGTTCATAAAGGGAAACTGGCTCCACGATGGCTTCCAAGGCCAATACCACATCTTCCTTTTTAGCACCCATTTCCTTGGCAATTTCCTCCACGGTAGGTTCCTTTGAATTGCGGTTTATCAAAGCCTCTTTGGCCTGCATAGCTTTATAGGCCATATCCCGCAGGGATCTGCTTACCCGCACAGCATTATTATCCCGGAGATGACGCCGGATTTCCCCAATAATCATAGGAACTCCATAGGTAGAAAAGCGCACATTCTGATTTGGATCAAAGTTGTCTATGGCTTTGATAAGTCCAATACAGCCCACTTGAAACAGGTCATCCAGATTTTCCCCCCGGTTGGTGAACTTCTGGACTACCGAAAGCACTAAACGCAGATTTCCATTGATCATCTTCTCTCGGGCTTCTTCGTCCCCTTGCTGAATCCGCCGCAAAAGCTCCATCTTCTCTTTTTCCTTCAGCACAGGCAGCTTGGCGGTGTTCACCCCGCAAATTTCAACCTTGTTGAGATACATTTCCCCACCCCTTTCATACTTCCGTTAAGAAGTATGGCCGGAGGTGGGGATGAACATACAGCATTTTAGTTTTACCAATAGTTTCTAGTCTCTTGTTGCAGAGAGCCCTTTTCTATCGAAAATACATAATCCGGTTATTGTGAAAAACAATGGTTAGAGTTGTGATTAAAAACAGAAAGAATCAGATCCACTGCTTTCTCATATTCTGTCAAACCGATTTTGGGAATCTCCGGCAGCAGGTGCGGCAGGTCTGTGCATAGGGCTAAAAGGGTTGCTGTGGAACAAACTGAGTTTTGGGATACTTGGCTTCTTACCAGCTCAATTTTGGGAAAGGGGCTGTCCTTGCCTCCCTCCAAAAGAACCACATCGGCCCAAAGAAACTGTTCCAGCAATTCTCGAAAATGAGGGGGTTCCTCTCGAATGACCATAAAACGCTGATTTGAGTAAACAGCTACCCCGTTAGCCCCTGCTTTTCTCAGACGGAAACTGTCTGTATTGGGGACATCAGGCTCAAATGTATGACCATCATGCTTGATGACCCCCACCTTAATTCCCTTCTGGCATAGTTTGGGAATGACTCCCTCCAAGAAGGTGGTTTTTCCAGAATTTTTTACCCCGCAGACAGCGATTATGACCGGTTCTTTCTTCATGGATGACACCTCTCAAAATAGAATCGTCTCCAGCAGGTCCCCCTCTTTTAAGTATGGGGTTCCCTCAGGAATATCCACCAAGCAATTGCAGCTTCTCAGATTCCGCAGCAATCCTGAACCATGTCCTTCACTGGGCAGAAAAATTTCTCCTCCCTCAATACGTCCTCGGAGAAAACGGCGCAGCTTAGAAGGCTTATCAAAGCTTGTTCGCAGAATGCCCTGAGCTTTGTGCCATTTTGGACAGACCTTTCCAGACAGACGATTCAGTACAGGCCGTGCCAAAAGCTCCAGCATTACTGTGGCAGCGAAGGGATTGCCTGACAGACAGATGGCTGTTTTTCCATTTTTCCAAATAGCCATGGTAGGAGCGCCTGGCTTTGCCCGAACACCGTGAAAAAGAACCTCTGCCCCCAGATAAGCTGCCACCTGGGGCAGCAAATCTTTCTGGCCCACCGATACGCCCCCGGTGGTCAGTACCAGCTCACAGGTCTCCCATAAGGCTTGTATTTCCTCCGCAATCTTTCCAATTGTGTCTGGGCTTTTCTGAGCAAGCATTGGCTCCATGCCAAGCTCTAAAAGCCTGGCATGGAGTAATGGACCATTGCTGTCATAAATCTTTCCTGGTTTTAGTGGGATTCCAGGCAAACACAGTTCATCCCCGGTGGGAAGGATTCCAATTCTGGGACATTGATAGACAAAAACCTCTGTAATTCCCTGAGATGCCAGCATCCCAATATCTGCGAATCCCAACGTTTCCCCTGGTGACAAGAGGAGCTCACCCTGTTTCAGGTCCTCCCCTTTGAGGCAAAAATTTTGATGATGAGTCAGGGTTTTGGGGAGCTTAATCCATTCTCCCTCCCGCAGCACATCCTCCTGTTTTACCACACAGTCAGCGCCTTCAGGAAGCATGGTTCCAGTCATAACTTGAATCGCTTCTCCCTTGCCTACCTTCCGGCCTGGTACCTGCCCCGCAAAAACTGTTTCCAGCACTTGAAGTACCACTGGGTTTTCCTGGCTGGCTGTTAAAGAATCCTGGCTTCTCAAAGCATAGCCATCCAATGGAGAACGATGAAAGGGAGGCTGATTCATAGGTGCCTGAATTTCTTCTCCACAGACCCGACCCACCACCCGTTCCAGCGGAAGGAGTTCTCTTTTTGGAACTCCCTCCACCCGTTCCAGTAAACAATCCACCGCTTGCTCAATAGGAATCAGCTGAGATGGATACATGACACACATCACCCTTTACTCCCTTAAAAATAGCAGTTCTCTGGGGTCCACCCACAGAAATTCTGGAACTCCCTGAAAGTCCTTTTTAGGGACTTCCCACCAAAGAACCTCCCCGGATTCTCCTGAGGCAAACACCAAAATCTCCTCAAAGGGCGATTCCAGACGCTGCAAAGGCTGCACAGGGAAGCAAATTCCCTGAGAAATGGGGGTGGCCTGAAAACTATGGGAGCGTACCCCTACATGGGTTGCCCAATCCGGTGGTGAAGCAGGGGGAAAGATTTTCAGGTTTGCCCAATCCACCGCTTGGAGGGTACCATCCTCCATCCGCTGAAGTCTGGAAAAATTCCGGCACCCGGTCAACCGGGCAGCCTGTATTCTTACTGGGTTCTGAAAAATTTTCGCGGTTTCCCCCATGGCCAATGGACGCCCCTGCTCCAAAATCAGAAGTCTTTGGCACAGCCGATACGCCTCTTCCCTGCTATGGGTCACCAGCAGAGTGTCTTTCCCCCATTCCTCCAGCAGAGTCAACAGCTCCAATTGCAACTGTTCTTTCAAATAGGCATCCAAGGCGGAAAATGGCTCATCCAACAAAAGGGCTTGGGGCTGACTTGCCAACATTCTGGCCAGGGCTACCCGCTGCTGCTGTCCCCCTGAAAGCTGGGCAGGATATCTGTTCTCTAACCCTTCCAATTGCAATTTTTCTAAAAGAGGAAGAATACTCTCTCCTTTCGTTCTCTGCCCGCAGGCGATATTTTCCGCTACGGTCATATGGGGGAACAGGGCGTAGTTTTGAAAAAGATACCCTATCTGCCGCTGTTGGGGCGGCAGATTTTTTTTTGCTTTGGAGTCATACAGCACCCGATGATTCATAAGGATTCTGCCTTCGTCAGGAGTCTCAATTCCAGCGATGCATTTTAAGGTCATGCTTTTTCCGCAGCCAGATGCCCCCAGAATTCCCATCGTGCCGGAATCTGTGGAAAAATCCACCTCCAGAGAGAAACTGCCCAATTTCTTTTTGATGGATACTTCTAAACTCATCTGCGTTTTCCCTTCTGTTCCCGCATAGCCAGCCAATTCATACCTACCACTACTACAAAAGAAACCGCCACAATCACTACCACATATTGATAGGCTGACTCCATATCCCCAGCGGCTACCGCTGAATAAACCGCCAAAGGCAGCGTTCTTGTTTTTCCTGCGATGTTGCCTGCAATCATAGCAGTAGCGCCAAACTCTCCCAATCCTCTGGCGAAAGCCAGGATACCTCCAGCGGCTACCCCCGGAAGGGCCAGCGGCATCATAATCTTCCAAAAAATTTTTCTTTCGGATATTCCCAAAGTGCGGGCAGCGAAAATCAAATTTTCATCCACCTGCTCAAAGGCACCTCTTGCGGCCCGATACATCAATGGAAAAGCAATTACCACCGCGGCGATGACTGTGGCACCCCAGGAAAAGGCTATCTTTACTCCGAAATAATCCAAAAAGAAGCGTCCCAAGGGACGTTTCACTCCCAATAAATATAAAAGAAAAAATCCCATCACAGTGGGAGGCAGCACCAATGGCAGGGTCAAAATTCCATCCAGAATCATCTTCCATCTTGGGGAGCGCAGGCCCGCCACCAGGCGGGCGCAGGCAATCCCCAGAAAAAAGGTCACCAGCATAGACGCTGCTGCTGTACGAATTGAAATTAAAATGGGCGAATAGTCCACAAGCGCCCTCCTTTACATGGATTAGCGGGCTTGGTTCGGCACAAATCCATATTCCTCAAATACTGCCAGCGCTTCATCCGACTGGAGAAACTCCAAGAACAACTGAGCCTCCTCTGGATGGGCTGAGGAAGCCACTACTCCCACAGGATAAATCACCTTTTCAGATAAGCTGCCATCAGGGGCATCCGCAACCACCTTTACCCGGTCGGTGGTGGCTGCGTCGGTGGCATATACAATGCCAGCATCTGCGCTTCCTTCCGCAATCCAATTCAACACCTCAGTTACGTTGGTTCCGAAGCTGGTTTTCGCCGCAACCTGGTCCCAAATTCCCAAATTGGTCAGAGCTTCTTGGGCATATTGTCCAACAGGTACACTCTCTGGGTCCCCCAGAGCCACAGTTTCCGCTTGGGTCAGCTGTTCAAAAGAATTCCAGTCCTGCTCACTGTCGGCGGGGACAATCATAACAATCTTATTTTCCAGCAGATCCACAATCGAATCCGCTTGCATCAATCCCTTATCCTTGAGGGCATTCATCTGTTTTGTAGCGGCGGACATAAAAAGGTCCGCTTCCAGCCCCTCCTCAATCTGGGTCTGCAACTTTCCTGAACTGTCATAGGTCCCTTCTACGGTGATCCAAGGATAATGTTCCTGGAACATAGGGAGTAACTCGTCTGTAAAGGAATACTCTAAGCTGGCAGCGGCGGCTACCAGCAAGGTTACAGGCTCCTGCTGACTCTCCTGGGAAGCTGTATCTTGAGAAGAAGTTTCATTTGAGGAGGCACTGGCAGTTGAGGGGGTAGATTGGCTGGATGAAACCACTGCCTGGGAGGAGGCAGCACTTCCACAGCCTCCCAACAAAAGCGCTGCCAACAAAGCGGGGGTCAAACGCGCAAAAATCTGTCTCATAGTCTTTTCCTCCTGATTGCTTTTCATCTATTTTTCAGGGCGGGCGCATTCAGACGCCTCTCCCCTTAAAATCTGAATTCCATGCTCCAATGCTGGAAGGATGTATTCTAAGCTTTCTTTCACCGCTTTTGGACTTCCTGGCAGATTGACAATTAAAGTGGAGCCACGAATCACTGAGACACCGCGGCTGAGCATTGCCCGATTGGTAAAACTCAGAGAATAGGCTCGGATAGCCTCCGCAATTCCTGGAGCGTTTCTATGGGCTACCGCCAAGGTGGCTTCCGGAGTGCAATCCCGTTGAGAAAATCCTGTGCCGCCGGTTGTCACTATCAAATCCATCTGGCGTCCATCCGCCAGCCGAATCAACTCCGCCTGAATCCGGTCCTGCTGGTCCGGCAGAAGTAAAGTCTCCTCAATTTCATAGCCCGCTTTCCGAAGCAGCTCACAGGCAGCAGGGCCGCTTTTATCTTCCCGCTGGCCCTGAGCGCCTTTATCGCTCAAGGTCATTACCGCCGCTCGAAGGGCTCTATGCGGGTCAAGGGGAATCATCTTCATCTCATCCCCTACGTGAATAACGCCCCCATGAAGTACCTTTGCGAAAACACCTTCTCGGGGCATAATGCAGTCTCCCATTTTGTGATAAATCTGGCAATGCTGATGACATTCTTTCCCAATCTGGGTCATCTCCAGTACAACCTCTCCACATTGAAAACGGGTTCCCACCGGAAGAGCCCTGAAATCGAACCCCTCTACCACCAGATTCTCGCCGAAAGCACCAGGCTCCACTCCAGCTCCCTTTTCATTAAACGCTTTGATTTTTTCGTAGGACAGCAAGCTTACCTGTCGATGCCAGTTTCCACGATGGGCGTCGTTGGAGATGCCGCAATCCACTACAAATTCCCCTTGCCCCACATTGGTCTTTTGGATTCCACGTCTGTCACTGACGCAAACCGCCTTTACAATTCCCATATTCAACCTCCGATTTGAGACATGTTTGGTGTCTCTGTTTCGCTTTTCAATTCAAATTGATGGCGCCGGGGCTTTTTGAAAACCGCCTCTTGGAAAGCCTTCCGAATCTCCTGGTCGGTAGCTCCAGAACGCAGGAGAGTTCTGAAATCCACCCCATCTGGATGGGAGAGGCACAGCTTCAAAAAACCTTCACTGGTAAGGCGTACCCGGTTGCATCCTTCGCAGAAGCAATTGCTTACCGCATCAATAAACCCCACCGCCCCTTGAAATCCTGGAGCGGTGTAATAACGAGCAGGACCGAATCCATGAGGTCTTTCGTCTAAGACCAGTCCCGGAAAGGCTTCCCGCAGCGCCGTTAAGATGGTATCCCCTTTTACAAGGGATAAGCCTCGCCCCCTGCCAATGGGCATCAGCTCAATAAACCGCAAATCTATGGGATAGTCCCGACAGAGGGTCGCCAGAGCTACCCATTCTTCCGGGGTGCTTTCCATCTGAGGCACACAGTTTATTTTGACCCGCAGCCCCCCTCTCACCGCCTCCATCATTCCTTCCCAAACTTGATGGAATTGATTTTTTCCTGTAATCTTTTCATAGGTATCAGGATTCAAGGTATCCAAGCTGATGTTGATTCCATCCAATCCCAGTTCCAATAGCTGAGGTACCGCCTCTTTCAGCAGGACACCATTGGTAGTTAAGGTCACATGTTCAATTCCCGGCAGGCCCTTCAGCGCTTTTAAAAAATCAATGCAGCCCTTTCGCACCAGAGGCTCCCCGCCGGTAACCTTGATATGTCGAATTCCCTCCTGAGCGGCCAATCCGCAAAACCGTAGAATCTCCTCGTAACGCAGGATTTTCTCATGGGGGATAAAGGGCAAATCTTCCGGCATACAATATCTGCAGCGCAAGTTGCATCGGTCGGTGATGGATACCCGCAGATAATCAATCTCACGTCCAAACTGGTCAATCATAAAATGTTCTCCTTCTCCTCAAAGGGAGATGAATTTTGAATCAGACCGCTTTTTCCGCCTTCCTTGCGGGCGAGATAAATTCCTTGGATGACCATAGACTTGTCCATAGCCTTGCACATATCATAGATGGTAAGCAGCGCAACCGATACCCCTGTCAATGCTTCCATTTCCACCCCGGTTTTCCCTTGACATCGGACGATGCAGACCGCCTCGATTTCATTCCGTTCTGGGAGAAGGGTAAAATCAACTGCCGCTTTAGTAAGGCTCAAAAGATGACATAACGGAATCAGCTCAGAAGTTCGTTTGGCCGCCATAATTCCCGCTACCCTGGCTACTCCTAGAACATCTCCCTTTTTCGCCGTTCCCAGCCGCACCGCCTCAAAACAGTCTGCGCTCATATGGATGCGGCCTTTGGCAATAGCCTCCCGGCTGGTATCCTCCTTTGACCCAACGTCCACCATAATAGCATTCCCATCACTGTCAAAATGTGTAAGCGGCATAAAATTCCCCCATTCATTATTCTTGAATAAGTATAATGGAAACCAGCTTTTCTGTCAATTATCTTATAAAAATTTTGTTCCTTATATTAAGTTTGGGACGCTGCGATATAAAAAGATAGACAGATGGGCCTCCTTGTTATACAATGATAATAACTGTTTAACAATCATCTTTATCAAATAGGTGTCAGGGATTTGCAAAGTATCCATGAAGGAGGGATTTACCATCGAAACTTCTCCTGCCCACTATCTTACAAGATATCAAATCTATAACCGGGAACCTCATTTCGGGAAAGGCCCCGCTACCTTGCTGGAGTTGATTCGGCAAGGCCACTCTTTGAGAAGCGCTTGTCAGGAAATTGGTATGGCTTACAGCAAAGGGTGGCGTTTGTTGAAGCTGGCTGAGGAGGACCTGGGGTTTCCACTGATTGAAGCCCGCAAAGGGGGTGCCCATCGGGAAGGCTCTACCCTGACCCCTCAAGGAGAGGAGCTTTTGAACCGGTATCTGGCCTTTCAAAAGGAAGCCAATCAGCTGCTGGACCAACTATTCCAAAAACACTTCTCCTCTTCCAATTCAATTTAAAAAGAAAAGGGAGCAAGATAAGACACCTTTCAAAATCGTGTCCTATCTCGCTCCCTTTTTCAAGTGATTAAATGGCGTGTTCCAACTCCTTTTTTAGCTTTTTGATGATGCGCTTCTCCAGCCGGGAAATATAAGATTGAGAAATTCCAATCAAATCTGCTACCTCTTTCTGGGTCTTTTCCTCCTTCCCGCCCAAGCCAAAGCGAAGCTCCATAATGATTCTCTCCCGTTCTCCCAGACCGCGAACCGCCTTCATCAAAAGCCCCCGTTCCGCCTCGTCCTCCACCGGCCGGTTGATACTGTCGGGGTCTGTGCCCAAAATATCTGACAAAAGCAACTCATTCCCATCCCAATCCACATTCAAAGGCTCATCAATCGAGACCTCATTTTTATGGGACTGGTTTTTCCGCAAGTGCATTAAAATCTCGTTTTCGATACAGCGGGAGGCGTAGGTGGCTAACTTGATATTTTTTTGCGGACGGAAGGTATTGACCGCCTTTATCAATCCAATCGTTCCAACGGAAATCAAATCCTCCACATTGATTCCAGTGGACTCAAATTTTTTGGCGATGTAAACCACCAGCCGCAGGTTATGTACCGTCAAAATTTCCCGAGCGTCCTCATCCTCCTGTTCCAACCGGGCGAATATCTCCTGCTCCTCTTCTCGGGTCAGAGGCGCCGGCAGAGTTTCTGGGCCATTGATATAATCAATTCGCCTGGGTTTTCGCTTTCCTAAATATCCCTTCACCCAATCTAAAATTCGCCTTATCCAGTCAAAACAAAGTTTCATATTCCTTCCCCCTTATCCCAGCAGGCCGTCTTCCCCGACCATCTGGGGATTGATTAGCGCTTGATAAGCTCCCTGTATTGGCTGCTTGCTGCATGCAATATAGCAATCTTTTGTCTGAATGGTTCTGCCGTTGCCCTCAATACGAACAAACTCCGGCTGAAAACCTTCCAAAGCGGATGCCCCATTCACTGTTAGACAGGGAATCACACGGAAGCTTTTTTGGTCATTGGGCCATACCTTTCTGGCCAATTCCCTATCACAGACAATGACAGGCGCTCCCGAAAAGGGTTCCCGCAGACTGCTGCCTGTATCGGTCAGCCCTTTGCAGGAGACCGTTTTCCCATTTGCCCAAATGCTTACCTGATAAATACGGCTGTCCCCTTTATGGCCCTGGAATAATCGCTCTAAAAGACATAGGATAACATATACCCCTCCAACGCAGCCTACCAGCAGCAAAGGGGAAAGGTCAAAGTAAACTACCCCATTATAATAGAGCATCCCCACCGGCGCCACAAACCAATAGAGAGCCAATAGTCCTCCCGCTAACACAAAGCTCATCACCAATAAAAGCAAAAAGCCTTTCCAAAACCGGCTCATAGGGTTCAGACCAAATACCACAGCGCCCATCCCTGCGGCCAACAACAGTTTCATCCCCCCTTGGAACCACCAGCCTATGTACGGCAAGAAAATACTTAAAGAGCTAAGCGCTCCCACAAGCGCTCCCAAGCATAGTCTTCTTCGGGAGACCACCGCCCCCTGAATTTTGACCACTGCCAGCAGGAGAAGCAAATCCACCACGTAATTGACTGTAACCAATACATCCGCATAGACTTCCACCCTATCATCTCCTAGGTTTGTCAGGCCTGTTTCTTCCAGATTTTATTATAGGAGCAGGACAAGTTTTCTTTCTGTCGAAAACAGGGTTCATCTTTACAACTGCTTGCTCCAATTAAGAAGCTCCTGCTTAGCTTGTCTTTTAAAATACAGTTTAAAACCCCGCCTAGCTTTAAGCCAAACGGGGTTTTGATAAAACCTATGCAGAGGTTTTCCTGTTACCGGCGGCACACCGGTCCTTGTCTGCGGGCGCAGTACAAATCCTTGCAGCACAGCCAGCGGGGATGGGAAAAATTCGGCCAAAATGTATTGCGGCATTTTTCAGGGTATAACCCACAGCAGCCATTTTGGTCACAGCAAACCCGCATCTGGCTTTCGTCCTCCAGGAACTCCTGGTCCGCCAACGGATACCAAGTACATTCGTCACTATGAGCGGGACACCCGCTCACAGGACGGATTTGGCAGTTGTCGCAGGTGGTTCTCCGCTGCTGGCAGCAGCAACAGCAGCAGCCATTCCGCCTTCTGTTCTCACAGCAATATGCCATCATCCATCACACCTTTTCATTTCTGATGTATTGTCACAGCCTGAAAGGCTGTTCCCTTCATCCTATGCATGAACAAGATTTCTTGCTATTCTAGAGGATTGGCTTGAGAGGCTCTTCCATTAGGTCTATACTATGGATTTATTTCTGGTATTGTGCTATACTTTTGTAAAGTTAAAATCTTTCATAAAATGGAGGGTAAAAATTATGGAATTTGAAATCATTTCAAAGCAAGACGTTATCCCAGAATTTGATTCCCAAACCATCGCGGTAAAATATATCTCATACGATTCAGACTACGAGGAGGATGAGATTACCGAGGAGCTTATCTCAAAAATACTCCAGCAAATCCCCTCTGAGATAGAGGTTATTTTGTCTCTGGACCCAAATGGAGAGGATAACTGGATGGAGGTATTGTGTGACGGAAAATGGCTGGCCCTTGGTTTTTCAGGGGAGTTTGGTCAGGATAACTACTATTCCTATAACAAGGATTTTGAGGGAAGCGAAGAACTGTCCCCTTTACGGTCCGGCGGACAGTCTCCTATTGAAAAGTACCTTACTGTTCAAGACATCCAAACGGGTATAAAAGCGGTGGAGTATTTTATCAGGACTGGGCAGTTCTATCCAGGCATTGACTGGGCGCACCAGCTCTAAAAAGGCTCCTTGACTAAGAAGGTTATAATACAAAGCAGAAAGCGGTATGACTTTTCCAAGCCATACCGCTTTTAATGATGTCTCTGTGTCAGCAGGTTGTCTCCCGAATGACAGCGTCTGGACGCTGTTTTACCTCTGGCTTCAGGTTGACTCCCAGGCCAGGTCTGGTGGGAAGCTGAGCCATACCATCCTGAATCACAGGCAGTTCATCCACCATATCCTTATACCAGGAAGCCAAGTTGGCCCGAACCACCTCCTGGAACATCCCATTGGAGGCGTGCAGCGCCAGATGCAAGCCGGACCAAAGAAGGACTGGACCTGTACAATCGTGAGGGGCAACCGGCAGGTTATAGCTTTCCGCCAGGTTGGCAATCTTCCTTCCCTCGGTCAAACCGCCGCACCAGCCTAAATCAATCATCACATAGTCAAACACACCCGCTGAGAGCATCTGCCGGAAGGTGACCGATGTGGCTAATGTTTCACTGCCGCAGATGGGGGTTCTGGTTTTATTTCTCAAAGATTGCAGGGACTGAATATCATCCATCTTGCACAAGGCGTCCTCCGCCCAAAAAATATGATACTCTTCCAAAGCCTGGCAGATTTGTATGGCGGCGGGCAAGCTCCACAAGCTGTGCAATTCACACATTACCTCCATTTGATCCCCCACAGCTTCCCGAATCTTGCGGAAGGGCTCCAACCCCTTTTTCAAATCCTCCCGGGAAATCCAAACACCTTTGGTTTTGGCAGCGTAAGGGTCAAATGGCCAAATTTTCATCACCCGATAGCCTTCACTCAGCAGACTTTTAGCCAAAACGCCCGCGTCCCGATTGAAGGCAATCTGGTCATCATAAGGTCCCCGCATCTCGTCCTGAGTCCCAATTACCCGTCGGCTGGAGTTAGAGTCATAGGAGCTGGAGCTGGCATTATAGGAATATCCGGAGCAGGTGTTATATACCTGTATACTGGAGCGGCAAGCGCCTCCTAAAGCCTCATAAACCGGAATTCCATAACGCTTTCCATGTAAATCCCACAGGGCGATGTCGATGGCACTAGCTGCCCGTACCTCAGCACTGGCGCTGTGAAATCCCACATAAGGTGTCATCAAAGTCCGGGAGATGTACTCTATCTGCCGGGAATCCTGGCCTACCAGCCATTTTCCAATCTCATTATGGATGACCGCTTCCACAGCGGCAGAACCACGCCAAACCTCTCCCAGACCAGTCAAGCCCTCATCTGTTTCCAGTTCTACCCACAAAATATTGGAAAAATCTTTTAAACGTATCGTTCGTACCTTTGTGATAATTGGCATAAAATAAACGCTTCCTTTCTGTATTCATTAACCATTATAAAAAGACTGCTGTCAGTAAACTCTGTATCCCTTTGGCCAATAATTCATCTCGAAACTCATATTCCGGCGTATGCAGACCAGGACAATCCTCTCCTGCCCCCAAGCCAAAGAACAATCCTTCTGTTTCTTTCAGGTACCAACCGAAATCCTCACTCCATCGCATTGGCTCCTGAAGCTGACTCACAGGAATCCCCGACTTTTTCAGAGCGGCCTCAAAGCGCTGGCACAGCTGGGGTGGATTGGTGGTATCCGGGAATTCGTCCTGATAAGAGATAGTCAGGGTCAGGCCATCCGCTTGCGCTAAGGCTTCCGCTTGCTGACAGATTTTCTCTTTTAGTAAGGCTAAATCCTCAGACCGGTGAGCCCTTAAAGTAAGGGACAATTCCCCTTCCCCCGCAGAAACGCCAAAGGCTTTTTCTCCCACCAACAGGTGAACCACTGTGGCCAAAACAAGTCCCTGATAGTTTTCCGGGGAAAGAATGGATGACAGTTCCCCTACCAGGCGACAGATAGCAAAGGCTGGATTTCTTCCATTTTCAGGATAAGCGGCGTGAGATTGAGCCCCTTGAAACAATAAGGTTATACCCACCGAGGCACAGGCAAAGGTACCCGCTCGTATCATCACAGTTCCCAGTGGAAATCCTGGCAGGTTATGCAGCCCATAGATAGCTTGTATTTTTTCTTTTTTCAGCATCTCACGGCATTGCATGGCTCCCTTTCCAGTTTCCTCGGCGGGCTGGAACAGGAAAAAAAGATTCTTTCCCAAGGTTTTTCCCTCACACGCCAAAGCGGCCCCCGCCAGAATAGCGCTGTGGCCATCATGGCCGCATCCATGATAGGGACCATTTTCCCCGGAAATCGCATCCATATCCGCCCGCAGGGCCACATTGGGAAGTTGGTCTCCCTCCCGATGGACCCCATAAAACCAGCCATCTTCCTCCACCAGCTCTAATGTGGTGCGTTTTTTCAAAAAATCCTTCAGCAGACCTTCTGTTTCTCGTTCCTGCCCGGAAAGCTCGGGAGCCGCATGCAGCTGCGCCCGCAGTTCTTTCGCTTGGTCTAAAATCTCTTGAGGGATTTGTACCATAATTTTGTCGCCAGCTTTCTAATCCTCTGGAAGTCTATCCAGCTCTTTTCATCTATTGGAGTAAATTACCGCTTCAGCAGTTGACGCAGTTCCTGTCGGCTGAAGGTATACTTCTTATTGCAGAAGTGACAGCAGACCTCTGTGGACTCCTGCTCTTGGGCCAGCCGCTCCAATTCCTCCCGCCCAATGCTGATTAAAGCCCGTTCTACTCGAGCTTTAGAGCAGTTGCAGGTGTAGCAGACCTGAGCCTCATCCAATAGCTGAGGCTCAAATCCATCCAAAACTTTTTGGGCAATCTCCCAAGGCGTCATCCCTTGGTCAATCATAGAGGAAACTGGCGGCACAGTTTTTAAGGTAGCTTCCAGGCGGTCCGCTACCTCATCTCCCACCCCTGGAAGCAATTGAATCAAATATCCTCCAGCGGCCTTCACCGACAGGTCAGGGTTCACTAAAACCCCTAACGCGCATACACTGGGAGTCTGCTCGCTGATGGCATAATAGCTGGTGATGTCCTCCGCGATTTCCCCGGAAACCAGAGGAACCGAACCTGTGGAAGGCTCCTCCAACCCCACATCTTTAATAACCGTTAAAGTGCCGGATGTTCCAACCGCTCCAGCCACATCCAATTTTCCATAACGATTTAAGGGAATTTCCACAATAGGATTTCCCACATAGGCCCTTGGGTTGCCGTGACTATCCGACACAGCAATGAGAGTACCTGCGGGTCCTCCTCCCGCTACCCGGATGGTAACACTGTCCTTCTCATTTTTCAGCTGTCGCCCCATAATGGAGGCAGCGGTCAGCAATCGGCCCAAAGCGGCAGTCACTGTGGCGGAGGGCTGATGAACACGCTCCATTTCAGCCACCAAGCTGGTGGAATCAATGACAGTACAAACCAAAGAGCCATCCGTGGCGATGGCTCGGATTAAATTTCCCATATACTCAAAATCCTTTGCTTACAAATTAAAGTTTGCGGGCCACATACACCGCCCGTTGGGTATCTTCCTTGACTGGCTCAAAAGTATCCCCTGCGTAAACCGCCAAAAGCTCCATACCTGTATCCGTCAGCGCTTGGGTCAGCCATTCATGGGAATAGCCACGCTCATAAAAGCGTTCTTCTGAGCGGTAATAGGCGTCTCCCTCACGATGAAATAAGTCCAGAGAAATCTCGGTCAAATAATCTGGGCTGGTGGTATTCTGCCAGACACAATACACCTGGTCCAAATCATACACAAAGGTATGGTTTGCCAATACCTGCTGGTGCTTATAAAGGGTGTTTACATCAAAGACAAAAAGACCTCCCGGAATGGTAAACAATGAAACTTTGCCCAATACCTGTTTTACTTCTTCCGGGTCGGTAATATGATTTAAAGAATCCAAGGCGCAGATGGTTACATCTACGGTTCCGTATAAATCCAACTGCGCCATTTCCTGACAAAGATACAAAATTGGACGCTCCTGTGTTATAGGCTTGGACATGGCCTCAGCAAGCATATCCGGGCTTCCGTCCACGCCAATCACATCATAACCTTTTTGGGCCATCTCCCGGGAAAGGTTTCCGGTACCACAGGCCAAATCCAACAGGATGGTTTCCTGTGTGACCTCCATTCGTTCCCGGATAATCTGGTCAAAATACGCCGCCCGACCAGGGTAGTCTACCTCTTGGGTCAACTGGTCATACCAGGCAGCAAAGGCGCTGGTATATGACATCAGTCCAGCACCCTCTCAAAAACCACCTTATAGCCATCGCTTCCATAGTTCAGCGAGCGGTTTACACGGCTGATTGTAGCGGTGGACGCCCCTGTTTTCGCCACAATGTCACTATATACCTTTCCCTCACTGAGCATCTTAGCCACCTCCAACCGCTGAGATAAAGCTTTCAACTCAGGCACTGTACACAAATCATCAAAAAAATTATAACATTCCTCCATGGTTTGCAAGGATAGAATCGCTTTAAACAGAAATTCTACATTCATGTCCTTTAATTTGGTATTCACTGAAATGACACCTCCTAAATGTATCTGACGATTATTTCCATTTTATCATTTTAGAGCATGAAAGTAAATACTTTTTCCGTTTAAAACAGCTTATTTTTAACACTTTATTTCGTACAAGTATTACAATTATCCATGAACTTCTTAATTTCTGTATTGGGAAAGTTAGGCAAAAACAGACAAAAAGCCCTCTCAGTTTCCTCTGAAAGGGCTTTTTGATTTTTCAAGATAGTTTTAATGGATACAGGCTTAACATTACAGCAAATCGTTACGAATCAAATCTTCCAGCGTTTCCGCCTTAACTACTACCCGGTCCTCTCCATCCCGAAGCATTACCACAGGTGGTCTGGGAATCCGGTTGTAATTGGAGGACATGGAATAGTTATAAGCCCCCGTAGCCAGCACCGCCACAATATCCCCCGACTGTACCGGCTGAATCATCATGCCTTCCCCTATCAGATCCCCACTCTCACAGCATTTTCCAGCCAGAGTGATTTTTTCACTTCTTGGCTGACTGGCTTTATTTGCTACCAATGCCTCATATTCAGACTGATACAGAATATATCTGGGATTATCGCACATGCCTCCATCCACAGATGCATAAGTACGCACATTAGGAATCTCCTTCACCGCCCCTACGGTATACAAGGTAATTCCCGCTGGTCCCACAATGGAACGACCTGGTTCAATTACAATAAAAGGTGTATTGAGTCCCAGTTCCTGACACACAGCGCCGACCGTTTGGGAGACTTTTTTCATGTATTGGTCATATTCCACCGGGTCATGCTCCTCCAGATACTTGATTCCAAAGCCGCCTCCCAGATCCAGGATTTCCAATTCCTTTCCAGTTTCTTTTTTGATATCCGCCAAAAATCTCAGCATAACAGCCGCAGATTCCTGGAAAGGCTCAATATCAAAAATTTGAGAACCGATATGGCAATGAAGCCCTTTCAGATGAATATTGGGCATCTTGATAGCTTCCAATACCGCCCGCATGGCTTCGCCACCCTCTAACGCCAATCCAAACTTACTGTCGATTTGGCCGGTGCGGATAAATTTGTGAGTATGGGCTTCCACACCTGGCTTCACCCGGAACAGGATATTGGCGGTTTTTTTCTGGCTGGCAGCCAGCTGATTGAGCTGTTCCAGCTCCACCAGATTATCCACCACAATCTGCCCTACCTCATATTCCAGAGCGGCCAGCAGTTCCTGAGGGGTTTTATTATTCCCGTGGAAAAACACCTTGTCCATAGGAAATCCTACACTTTTAGCGGTGTAAAGCTCTCCGATGGATACTACATCCAAACCCAAGCCCTCTTCCATGGCAATCTTACAGATCGCTTTGCAGCAAAATGCCTTGCTGGCGTAGGTGACCAAACCATGCCCCCCATAATACCGCTCAATAGAACCTTTATAACTGGCGCAGGCCCGCCGAATCTCATTTTCATCCATTACGTACAAGGGGGTTCCATACCGTTGGGCTAATTCAATCGTATCCCGTCCCCCAATGGTTAAATGGCCATGCTCATTAACCCCTAAGCAATCTGACACAAACATTTCTTACACCCTCCCTTTCCTGACTTTTCAGCCTTTTGATTCCTCTTTTGGCTGCTGTAATTCCTCTAAATACTCCGCCTCTATCTCAGCGATAATCTCCTTGACCTGTTCCACACCATCCCCTTTTTCAGCAGAAAAAGGAATCATTGTAATCTGGTCGGCGCAGGGCAGTTCCTTTCTGAGAGCTTCCAGTCGTTCCGTCTGCTGTTTGGCCGAGAGTTTATCTTTTTTGGTCAGTACCACCACAAAAGGAATCTCCCGGTCAATCAGAAAATCCACCATCGTAAGGTCATCTCCTGTGGGGGGATGGCGCATATCAATCAGTTGGAAAACCAAACGAAGGTCCCTGTCTTGATTGAAATATCCCTCTATCAGTTCCGCCCACCGGCGTTTTTCCCCTTTGCTGACCCGGGCATATCCATACCCTGGCAGGTCAGCGAACCGAATCCCATCCGCCTGAAAAAAATTGATGGTGGCGGTTTTCCCTGGTACAGCTGACACTCGGGCAAGCTGCTTGCGGTTGAACACCTTGTTAATCATAGAACTTTTGCCCACATTTGACCTGCCAGCAAAGGCGATTTCCGGCATATCAGAGGCTGGAAGCTGTTCGGAAGTTCCGAAGCTTCGCTCAAAGACAATTTTGTGATAATTCATAATGGTCTCCTTTTACTGAGGAATGGGCGTATTGGCCTTTAATCTGGTATCCTCAGAAGAAGGTATTACTTCTACGGCGGAGGAGTTTACCTTAGGGCCAGGTTTTCCAATCAGCGCTGTTTCCAGTACAGTATCAATTTTCTCCGCTGGAATAAATTGAATGTGCTCCTTCACCACTGGTTCTACTTCTTCCAAATCCGGTACATTGTCCTCAGGGATTACAACGGTTTTAATGCCAGCCCGATAAGCCGCCATGGTCTTTTCCCGCAGACCTCCAATAGGCAGCACTCGGCCCCGCAAGGTAATCTCTCCCGTCATAGCTACCTCTCTATGAACAGGTATACCTGACAACGCGGAAACCAAAGCGGTGGTGATGGTCACTCCGGCGGAAGGTCCATCCTTTGGCACAGCCCCTTCCGGCACATGGATATGGATGTCCTTGGTTTTATAGAAGTCATGTTCCACTCCATAACGCTCCCAATGGGCCCGAATATAGCTGACCGCCGCATGAGCGGATTCTTTCATCACATCCCCCAGGGAGCCGGTCAGCTCCAGCTTGCCGGAGCCATCCATGATGGCTACCTCCACCTGGAGCATTTCTCCTCCCACCGAGGTCCATGCCAACCCATTTACCAGACCAACCTCGTCATGCTGCTGAATCAATTCCGGTTTGAATTTCTTGGGTCCCAAATAGGACACAATATTGCCGTCCTGAATAGTCACTCGTTTCGCTTCTCCTGCCACAATCTTTTTGGCGGATTTGCGCATCAAGGAGGCGATTTGCCGCTCCAGATTCCGAACCCCCGCTTCCCGGGTGTAGTTATCAATCAGGGCGTATAAGGCATCGTCCGTCACCTTTACCTTGGAGGCGGTGAGGCCATTGCGTTTCAGCTGCTTGGGCAGCAGGTAGCGTTTGGCGATTTGGAACTTTTCCTCTCTGGTATAGCTGGAAAGCTCTATAATCTCCATCCGGTCCCGCAAAGGTCCAGGGATGGTGTCTAATGTATTGGCGGTAGCGATGAACAGCACATTGGACAAATCAAAGGGAACCTCTATAAAATGGTCCCGAAACGCCTTATTCTGTTCCCCATCCAGCACCTCCAACAAAGCGGATGAAGGATCGCCCCGGTAATCATTCCCCAGTTTATCCACCTCATCCAGCAGCATCAATGGGTTTTGACTGCCTGCCAGTTTGATGGCGTTGATAATGCGTCCTGGCATGGAGCCGATGTAAGTTTTGCGGTGTCCTCGGATGTCACTCTCATCCCGCACGCCGCCTAAAGCGATTCGCACATACTTGCGCCCAATGGCTTTGGCGATGGACTGGGCGATAGAGGTTTTTCCCACACCAGGAGGGCCTACCAGACAGATAATCTGGCCTTTGATATCAGGAGCCAGTTTGCGCACCGCCAACAGCTCCAGCATCCGTTCTTTCACCTTTTCCATACCGTAGTGTTCTTTATCCAGCAGGGTTTTGGCCTTTTTAATATCAATTTTATCAGTGGTGAATTTACCCCATGGCAGCTCCAAAACACTGTCCAAATACCCTCTGGAAACACTGGCCTCATTGGAATTGGAAGGAAGCTTAGAAAGACGGTCCACCTCTTTCAGCAGTTTTTCCCGGATCTCATCGGACAGTTTCAGCTTCTCAATTTTTTCCCGGTACTCATTGATTTCCTCTTGGGGGTCATCCTCTCCCAGTTCGTTGGAAATCACCCGGAGCTGCTCCCGCAGATAGTATTCCCTCTGATTTTTGTCAATCTGACCTTTTACCTTCTCCTGGATATCCGCTTCCAGAGAGAGAATATCATTCTCCTCCTCCAACACCCGGGCCAGAATTTCCAATCGTTTCAGTGGGTCACTTTGGGAAAGAACCGCTTGTTTATCTTCTACCTCCATCTGAATATTTCCAGCGATATACTCCGCCAAATGGACAGGGTCGTCGCTGACCAGAGCGTTGATGACCAGTTCTCTGGGCATACGGGGTGTCAGATAGCAATATTCCTCAAACAAATCTTTGACCGTCCGCATCAGGGCGTCACACATGGCGGAATGGATGCTTCGGGTAGTTTTCAGAGGGAATGGGATAACCTCACCTTGAAAGTAAGGCTCAGATTGGGAAACCTTCAGCAGTTTTCCTCGATACAGTCCCTCTACCAATACCCGCCAGGTACCACCTTGAGATTTGATGATTTGTTTCACCTGAGCGACTACGCCAACCTTATAAATGTTCTCCGGCTGGGGCTCATCATCCCGCAGATCCTTCTGGGCTACCAGAAAAATTTTTCGGTCCCCTTCCATCACAGCGTTTAGGGCCAAGATGGATTTTTCCCGCCCCACATCAAAGTGCAGCACCATCTGCGGAAACAAAACCAGCCCCCTCAGAATCAGCATGGGCATATCCAGCGCCACCATTTGAGGCTCCTGCTCTTCCAAAGTCTCCTGAGATTTCTCTTTATTTTCTAATTCGCTCATTTCGCGACCTCCTACACAGTCATATCCTCTATATCAAAAATCTAACGATTTACGCCTTAGTATAGCATATTTCCTACTTTCTGTAAACCTTAGGTCCTTTGGGAAAAGGCATCAAAAGGGCTTCCAAAGGATTTCTCTTTTTGGTATAATAGACGCAGAATATTCTTCCACAATCCTAAAGCACGAATAGAATAACCTATCATCTTATTTTGGAAAGGATGTTTTTATGTCATTTTTCTCATGGCTTACTTCCCTATTTTCTTCTTCAAAATCCACTCCCCAGCAGCAGACATCAACAGACCAAACGCAGAGAACTTCGGGTCCATTGGCACCTCCTTCCGGAGAGACATATTCCGGAAAAGATAAAACCATTGTGGAGGGAGATGACATCGTTGTCATCCATAAAAAAGCCCCAAGCAACACTCCTGTAACCTCCATTTCCACTGACCCAAAAGGTTGGCTTGAGAAGTATTTCTTTTTTGAGGGCTTTACCAAAAATCAAATGGGAGTAGATGATGGCAAAAGTATGCGGGTGGACCATCAAACTCGCATAGACTATTTTCTGAAAGCTCTTTCCACAGAGGATCAGTATCAGGCGGAATTAGATCTCAATTATTGGCTGTATGTTCACTTTTTGCCTGAGTCATTGGAATTTATCCATCCAGCCAGTTCAGAAAAAGCAGTGCTTTCCTATAAAGAATTTTTCCCCATTCTGCGTGAGGGTATCGAATCATTCCACAAAAAATACTGGTTCAGTCAGGCCCAAAAGGAAGCGCGGTGGGCTGTGGTAAAACAATGTGAGGAACGATGGTTGGGTTAATAGGCCTTAAAAATTATAAAGGCGGGCTATCAGCGAATGCTGATAGCCCGCCTTTGGGCTTTACATCCTTTTCCGGATTAGGAAGCGGTACTTCTGCGGGAACGAGAAGTTCCTCGATGAGGCATAGTGATTTGCAGACGCCGAGGCCGACGACTTTCATCCCGCTGGAAAACAGGCTCACCTTCCCCACTCACACAGTCTTTGGTAATTTCGATTGCAGAGATCGTGTAGTCGGAGGGAGCCTCATACATCACTTTATTCAGGATTTCCTCCATAATCGCCCGCAGTCCACGGGCGCCCGTCTTACGGGAAATCGCTTGGTCCGCCAAGGCTTCCAGCGCTTCCTGGTCGAAGGTAAGCTGTATATCGTCCAGATGGAACAACTGCTGATACTGACGCACAATAGAATTTTTAGGCTCGGTCAAAATCCGAACCAAAGCGTCCCGATCCAATGCTTCCAAGACGGTAATCATAGGTACACGGCCTACAAGTTCAGGGATAAGGCCGAATTTTACCAAATCATGGGGGGTCACCTGCTCAAGCAGCTGATCTTTCGCGTTAGCATCTTTCAGCGGGGAGCCAAAGCCAATAGAGCTCTTGTCCACACGCCGCTCAATAATTTTATCGATTCCCTCAAAGGCGCCTCCGCAGATAAAAAGAATATCCTTTGTGTCAATCTGGATAAATTCCTGCTGTGGGTGCTTGCGTCCCCCCTGAGGCGGAACATTGGCCACAGTTCCCTCCAGAATTTTCAAGAGAGCCTGCTGAACTCCCTCACCAGAAACATCTCTAGTGATGGAGGGATTCTCACTTTTACGGGTAATCTTGTCGATTTCATCAATATAGATGATACCCTTTTGAGCCCGCTCCACATCATAGTCCGCCGCTTGGAGCAAACGCAGCAGAATATTCTCTACATCCTCGCCCACATAGCCAGCCTCGGTCAAGGTGGTGGCGTCGGCGATTGCGAAAGGCACGTTGAGCATACGGGCAAGGGTTTGGGCCAAAAGCGTCTTTCCCACGCCGGTAGGTCCCAGCAGCAGAATATTCGCCTTATTCAGCTCCACATCCCCCTGATCCCCAAAATAGATACGCTTATAATGATTGTAAACAGCCACTGCCAAAGCCTTTTTGGCTCGGTCCTGGCCAATTACGTACTCATCCAGCTTTTCCTTGATTTCCATAGGTTTGAGTACATTGATTTGCTGCTGCTCCTGCCGTTGGGAACGGCTGGAACGGGACATTGGCTCATCGTCCAGTACGCTTTGACACAGCTCCACGCACTCGTTACAGATGCATACCCCTGGGCCGGCAATCAGCCGCTGCACCTCATCCTGACGTTTTCCGCAGAATGAGCATCTCAATTCCCGTTGGTCATCCATCTTTGCCATTCAGTTCCCCCCAAGCTTTTTACCTGTGTTCGATAATTTTGTCAATTAAGCCATATTCCAGCGCCTGTTGGGCGGTCATGAAATTATCCCGGTCGGTATCCCGCTCAATCACCTCGTAGGGCTGACCAGTCTGCTGAGACATAATGCGGTTCAGCTTTTCCTTGGTGCGGAGTACCCAATCGGTGTGAATCTTCATGTCTGTAACCTGTCCTTTGGTGCCGCTGGAAGGCTGATGAATCATCACTTCCGCATTAGGCAAAGCCATCCTCTTGCCCTTGGCGCCAGAGGACAGCAAAAACGCTCCCATGGAAGCGGCCATTCCAATACAGATGGTGGACACATCACATTTGATATAATTCATTGTGTCGTAAATGGCCATTCCAGCAGTGATGGAACCTCCTGGGCTGTTGATATACAGGTGGATATCCTTTTCGTTATCCTGTCCTTCCAAATACAACAGCTGAGCTACCACCAAGCTGGCGGTGGTGTCATTGACCTCATCACACAGCATCACAATCCGGTCATTGAGCAGACGGGAAAAAATATCATATGAACGCTCTCCACGGCTGGTCTGCTCCACTACATATGGGACTAAACTACTCATCGGGTCTACCTCCTAATCGCTCTGCTCTCCTGGTCTGGCCAGGAAAAGCATATCCATGGGGATTTCCCATGGATATGTATTCCCGTTCTGAAAACGGGGGATTATTCCGCGGACTCCTCCGCAGACGCTTCTTCCTTTACCTTTTTGGCTCTTGGTTTGCGGGTGGTTTTCTTTTTGCCTTCCTCAGCGGCTGGCTCCTCAGCTGTTTCAGCCACTTCCTTGACAACAGCGGTGTCCCGCACCAGATCCAACGCTTTATTCATAGCGATGCCGCTGGCAATCTCCTTCTCCGGCAGCATGCCCTTGACCTTTTCTACATCCATCCCGTAGTTCTTGGCGATTTTAGCGAACTCCTCGTCCAATTCCTCTTGGGTAGCAACGATATTCTCCAGCTCCACAATCTTCTCCAAAGCCAAGCGGGTTTTCACCTGGGCCTCGGCCTGAGGACGATAGGTGGCACGGAAAGCCTCCATGTTGGAGCCAGTATACTTCAGATAATCCGCCAGATTCAGGCCCTGGGAACGCAGACGATACTCAAACTCCCGAATCAGGTCATTGATGCGGTTTTCATACATGCACTCAGGAATATCAGCCACCATCTTGTTGGCCACTTCCTCCATCAGCTTATCCTCAACCTCAGTCTGGCTTTGGTCATCCTTGCGCTCCTGAGCTTTCTTGCGAATATCCGCTTTCAGTTCCTCCAAAGTGTCAAACTCACTTACATCTTTTGCGAACTCATCGTCCAAAGCGGGCAGCTCTTTCATCTTCAGTGCTTTGAGTTTGCACTTAAAGGTAGCGTCTTTGCCCTTCAGTTCCTCAGCGTGATAATCCTCGGGGAACTTGACATTTACATCAAACTCATCACCGATATTATGGCCAACTACCTGATCCTCAAAGCCAGGAATAAAGGTGTTGGAGCCCAAAACCAGAGGATAATCGGTTCCCTTTCCGCCATCAAAGGCCACTCCATCCACAAAGCCCTCAAAATCGATGGTAGCAGTGTCATCATTCTGAGCGGCCCGATCCTCCACAGGAATAATCCGGGCGTTCTTTTGCAGCTCACGGTTCAGCTCTGCGTCCACATCCGCGTCAGAAACGGCATATACCTTTTTCTCCACCTCAATGCCCTTATAGCCTTCCAGAGTAACCTCAGGCTTCACGGTCACAGTGGCCACAAAGGTATAGCCATCTTTGGAAACATCCTTCACTTCGATATCGGCCCGGTCAACAGGCTCAATGCCCTTTTCCTCAATGGCAGCCTCATAAGCAGCGGGATAGGTGGCGTTTACAGCGTCCTCAAAGAACACGCCCTCGCCATACATTTTCTCAATCATCTTGCGGGGAGCTTTGCCCCGACGGAAACCCGGAATCTGCATCCGGCGGGAATTCTTTTTAAAAGAAGCGTCCAAGGCTTTGCCGAATTCCTCGGCGCCTACGCAAATCTCCAGCTCTACTCTTTTGTCGTCATTTGTTTTCATAGATACTACTGACATGTTTATTTCCTCCCGAAATATATTCATTCCTGCTCCGCCTCCATCGACCGTCCAGCGGTCTAAATGAATCTGTATCTATGGAGGAAATGAGGGAATTGAACCTAGGCATTTTTGCCCACTATTGAAGTATTATAGCAAATCTTCCTGCGTCTGCCAATAGACAAATTGTAAATTCAGCCCATTTTTCTAAAATTTTCTCGATTTCTAGGAAAAAACATTAGTCTCTTGCAACCTTCACTGGCCTAAAGCCCAAAAAGTCAGCGCTGACCAAATAAAAACGAATCCCCAGATATTCCACATCGTTCATGGCGTAGCGGCATCCCGAACTGTGGATATGCCCATAATAGCATCTGCGGACTCCATATCGGGTCAGTACATCCAAAATCTGAGGGGACTGATTCTCCCCATACACAGGAGGATAGTGGAGAAATGCCACCAGTTCTTTGCCGGATTTCTTTCCTTCCGCCAGGGACGCTTCCAAACGCATCGCTTCCCGGTTGATAATTTTGTCGTCGAAAGCCTCCCCTGTCTCAAACAGCCAGCCTCTTGAGCCGCAAATGGTGATTCCTTCCACCTGGACACTGTTATTATGGAGAATCTCAATGGAGTCTAATCCATTGAGAGAAAAAAAAGCCTCCATTTTTTTCCGGGTAGTCCACCAATAATCGTGGTTCCCTTTCAAAAGGATTTTATGCCCAGGAAGGCTTTGGAGAAAACGAAAATCCGCCAAGGCTTCCTCCAAGGAAAGTCCCCAGGAGAAATCTCCTGGCAGAATCACAGTATCCTCTGGCTCAATCAATGCCTGCCAATTTTCTTTGATTTTGGACACATATCCCCGCCAGCCCGGAAACTGGTCCATGGCGTGGTCTCCTGACAAGGATAAATGCAAATCCCCAATGGTATAAATGGACATGGGTGACCTCTTTTCTTTCAAAATCTTCAGCTCTGGGAGGTTGCCTCCCCTTGAGCCTCATAGCGATAAAAAAAGTCTAAAGCGTTGCGCCAACAGATTTTTTCCGCCAGCTCTTTGCCAAAGCGTTTTTCCAACAATTCAGAGAAGTTCCACAGCTTTTCTCCCGGATTCAGCCACTCAGGCACATCCGTTCCATCATAGTCAGAACCCAAAGCCAAGATGTCCTCCCCGCCCAATTCCAAAAAATGCTGAATATGGGCCGCCAGAGCATCAAAATTCGGGTTCTCTAAGCTGCTGATAAACTGTGGGCAAAAATTGATGCCAACCAAGCCTCCCCTTTGAACCAGCCGTTTGAACTGCTGGTCTGTCAGGTTTCTGGGATGATCACAAACAGAGCGGGCGTTGCTGTGACTGGCGATAAAGGGTTTTCCGGCGATTTGGTCCAACTCCCAAAACCCAGTTTCATTCAGATGGGAAACATCAATAATAATTCCCCCTTGTTCCAGTAAGGGTATCACTGCCCGTCCCAAGGGGGTCAATCCTTCATCGGTCAGGGTGCCACTGGCCAATTCATTCCGCCCGTTCCATGTAAAGGTTAAAATCTTTACCACAGCATCCACCAGCGTTTGAACTCTGGAAAGATCCCCCGCCAGAACAGAGCCACCCTCTACGGTTAAAACCGCAGCTATCTTCTCCGCTTTTATCACAGATTCCATTTCTTCAGCTGTGCGGACTTGCTGGACTAGGTCCTGATTTTCTGCGATTTGATGCTGAAAATAAGCGTAACAAGTCTCGAACTCTTCAATCGCCCGCTGTCCACAATATTCGTCCGGCAGAAAGATGGCAAAGCATTGCCCCCATCCACCGCCCATTCTTTTCAGCGATAAATGGGCTTGGTTTTCCCGCAGCTGGTTATCTCCTGACTGTAAATGTTCTCCCCTATACAGCCTGGTAATGGTGTCACAATGCAAATCCAGTAAAAACATAGCCCTGCCCCCACTTCACAACTATAAAAAAAGTCCTGTGTCCTGAGCTGTAAAAGCACTCGTCAGATGCTCCCAACGGAGTACTGGACCAGTATCCCCATGACTGGTAAAGATTTGAAAAAGGTCAAACCGGGGCTGTACCGCTCCTGTATCATATATGTTTTTCTGGCGCAAATAAGAAGCGGCGGCCATCAAAATTCGTTTTTGCTGGGCTTTGGTTGGAGCTGCTGGTGAAAGGCTGTCCTGGCTTCTGGTCTTGACCTCTACAAAAGCAATGGTATCCTCTTTCTGAGCAATCAAATCTATTTCATAGCTCCCCCATCGCCAATTTCGCTCTAAAATCTCATATCCTGCTTGTGTGAGTTTTTCCGCCGCGAAATCTTCTCCAAACATACCTTTTCTCTTGGTCATACACTGTAAAGTTCACCAGCTTTTCAGTCTGTTTTCTGCCTTAAATTCATTTTCCCTCAATGCAGCTTTCGCAGGAAAGAAGGGCGATGAACCGGCGAAGGCCCATATGTTTTCAGTGTCTCATAATGGAGCTTGGTTCCATACCCCTTATGCTTGGCGAATTGGTATTGGGGGTATTGAGCATCCAGCTCCAGCATATATCTGTCACGGGCAACTTTGGCTAAAATGGAGGCCGCTGCGATGGAAGCGCTTTTTCCATCCCCACCCACAATGGTCTGGCAAGGGACATTGGCAAATCCAGGGTCCCGATTGCCGTCTACCAGTCCCAAGGCAGGAGCGACAGACAACCCTTCTACTGCTCGACGCATAGCCAGCATAGCGGCGTTGAGGATGTTCAGCTCCTCAATCTCCTTGACGCTGGCTGTGGCAATACACCAGCTAACCGCTTGGGCCTGGATGCTGTCAAACAGCTGCTCCCTTTTTTTGGCGGAAAGTTTTTTGGAGTCATTCAAACCTGGCAGCTCAAACTGTTTCGGCAGGATGACAGCAGCAGCGTACACATCCCCAGCCAAAGGCCCGCGGCCAGCCTCATCCACCCCGCACACAGGGTCAAATCCCTGCTCCATAGCCAACAGCTCATACTCAAATCGTTCCATTTCTCAACCCTCCGGCGGCGGGTCCAAGGTAATGCGTCCCAGCTTTCCGCTTCTGAACTCATCCAAAACGGTTATGGCAGCCCGCTCGGTATTCACCTCACCGCCGGAAATCAGCATCCCCCGTTTACGACCCACCAGACAAAGCAGCTCATAAGGCTCCAATCCTTCCAGTTCTTCCGGCTTTATCTTATAGCGGGCGGTCAATAAATCCTGATAGCGCCCCCGCAAAATCCAGAGCAGCCGCATAGCCAGCAGCTCCAAATCCACCACATCATCCTTCACCGCCCCAGTAAAGGCCAATTTTTCCCCTACCTCCGGGTCTTGGAATTTGGGCCACAGCACCCCTGGCATATCCAACAGCTCTACGCCGCCCTCCAGAGTTACCCATTGCTGACCCCGGGTCACACCTGGGCGGTCTTCCACTTTGGCCCGCTTCGAGCCCGCCAAACGGTTAATCAAGGAGGATTTGCCCACATTGGGTACCCCCACAATCATCAAACGAATGGGCTGTCCACCCATCCCCTTAGCTGCCCGGCGCTCCAACAAAGGCGCCAGCGCCTGCCGCACCATTGGCAGAAACCCTTTCAGGCCCTTACCGCTGCGGCAATCGGTGGCTAAAGCGGGTATACCCTGAGCAGCGTACCAATTGAGCCAAGCTTTTGTAGCGGCTTCATCAGCGGAATCACATTTATTGAGCAAAACCACCCGAGGTTTCTGCCCTACCAAGCGGTCTATTTCCGGGTTCCGGCTGGAGGCTGGGATTCTGGCATCGGTCAGCTCCACCACCAAATCCACCAGCTTCAATCGGGATTCCATCAGGCGCCTGGTTTTGGTCATATGACCTGGAAACCATTGAATCGCTGGGATAGGAGCCATCGTCTCCATCTGTTGATTTTGTTCCTCCATTGTTTCCGTCCTCTCTGGTTCAATTTTATAAAGCTGGAAGCGGTCTTAGTTCGCAGAACTCATCCGCCTAAGACCGCCTGTCCATATCAGTTTGAAGGATTAAAATTGGTCTGTCCAATCTTCCCAGCCAGTGATGTCCACCTTACGTCCTTCATAAAAAGCCTGAAAATCCGCCAGGATTTCCTCCAAACTTTCGGTATCCTTATGATAATGACGGAATTTTCCGCCATCTTCCTCTATGCGAACCTCTACACTTTGGGTTTTTTCTCCCACATCCCGAGAGGTTTGGATATAAAGACAGCCCTCCACCGGCTGCTCTCCCTCCAAAATCAAAAAGCCATAGTCCTTGTCTGGTGTTTTTTCAAGCTCCTGATAAGCGGCCAAAGCGGAAAGATCAAAAACCACCTGCATCCAGCGGGGATCTTCTGTAATTTGAGTTTGATGATTCAGATAACTTTCCATCTTCAATTTCATTTTTCAAAACCTCCTGTTGAATTGATTGTAGAATAAAGCATCTCAAATTTCTAGTCCTTTTGGGGAGCGAGAAGCAATCCCACTTTATGAAAGGGATAAAACCGGACGACCGCTTTCCCCATCACCCGACGCTCATCCACCATGCCCACCTGAGATGACCTGCTGTCCAACGAATTGTTGCGGTTATCCCCCATTACAAATACACAGCCTTCCGGCACCTGGACTGGAAAATCTATATCATAGGAAAGCCTTGTAGGGCCTTTGATATAAGTTTCTTCCAGCAGCTCACCGTTGCGCCACACCTGACCAGTTTCAAAATGAATATCAATGGTATCTCCCGGCAGCCCAATCACCCGTTTCACAATAGGAGGTTCTTGATTTTGGGTGCGGTCCACCACCACAATATCCCCATACGCGGGATGATGATACCCCAACTGCCATAAAACCAAACGTTCTCCGTTATGAAGAGTATTTTCCATAGAAGGGCCATTGACCGTAGCTGGCCGCATTACCAATAGAAACACCGCCAGCAGCGTCCCTACGGTTACCAAAATGGTTTCTGTCCACTCGTACCACTCTTTCAGCCAAGGCTTAGGCGGATTAAATTGTCCTTTGCTCATTCCACCGGCCCTATCTTATTAAGAGGCAATAAGCGGAACACAACCTTGCCCATTACCCGACGAGTATCTACCATTCCAATCTCTGGATTGCGGCTGTCTTTGGAGTTATTGCGGTTATCCCCCATCACAAACAGGCATCCTTCCGGCACCTGAACCGGAAAGTCCACCCCTTCATACAAAGCGGTTGGCTCTTTGATATAAGGTTCTTCCAACACTTCACCATTTCGGCGTACTTCACCAGTTTGAAAATTGATGTCGATTGTGTCACCCGCCTTGCCGATGACCCGTTTCACAATCACCTTTTCCTCAAGCTGAGGGGTATCCACCACCACAATATCCCCATAATCCGGGTCATGGTAGCCCACCTGCCACAAGGCTAACTGCTCCCCATCCCGCAGGGTTGGCAGCATGGAAACCCCATTTACCAAAGCTGGCCGTACCAGCAGCGAAAAAATTGTCAGCATCACACCGATGGTCACAACCGCGGTTTCCACCCATTCATACGCTTCCCACATGGGTGATTTTCTGCGTCTGGACCCCTCCTCTATCTTTTCCATCACAATTGTTCCTCCTATACTGATTCTTCTGATTTCAGGAATAAAACCTTTCCCATCACACAACGGGCATCCACCATCCCCAGCAGGCTGGAGCGGCTGTCCACCGAGACGCTGCGATTATCCCCCAGTACCAACAAATACCCCTCTGGCACACGCACCGGAAAAGGAATATCCATAGGCCAAGTAGGCTGATTGTCTGTATATGGTTCCTCCAAAAGCGTCCCATTTCGGAAAACTTGGCCTTGGGCGTTCAGGTTTACCTCGTCCCCCGGCAGCCCAATGATTCGCTTTACAATAGGATAACGCCCTTTCCCTGAACGGTCAATAGCGATTATATCCCCTCGCTGCAATTGCTGCCCCTGAAGCTCCAAAATCAACACCGGCTGTCCCCCTCGAAGGGTGGGTGCCATAGATTGTCCTGAAATGGTAGCGCCGCGGGCTAAAAGCACACCCACCAATAACGCCAGAGCCACCGCCCACACCCAAGCTTCCGCCCAAAGGTACATCAGCTCTGTCTTTGAGCGGACTTTGTCCCTTTGCGGCAGATGGTAATAATAAGCCCTTTTGGGCCGTTCAATCATTATTCTCACCTCTTGGAGCAGCCTGTCCATTTTATTGCGCAGGGATTGGAAATATATAACCGTTTTCGCTGCGTTGGGCCGCCTAGAGGCGGCCACAGACGACGTTGTTGTTTCTCCTGCGGTTTATTGTATCATATTTTCTACCCCAGGTTCAACCAAAAATCTTACAAATCCCTTATTCCATATGTAAAGTTGCGAAATAACGTTCATTGTACAGAACTGCGGGATCATTTGGTTTTATCTGCCCAGCCCTGCGATTATATTCTCTGGCTTTCTGATGGTCCCCCATACGGTCCCAGCAAACACACAATTGCAAATTAGGGAGATAATCATAGCAATCTGGCAGTACAAATCCCCATCCATGGGTTTGAGGCTGACATTTCAGCGCCTGCTCATACCAAAAAGCTCCCTTTTCCCAATCTTGTTCCTCCATCCAAAGCTGCCCTAAATCACAGCATACCTCCGCTCTGGGAAGAGAAAACGCCAAAGACCTGGTCAACGCTTCCCGGGCTTTCTCCGTTTTTCCAAGGTTTTTCCAGCAAACACTCATCTGCCTGCATGCTTCCACCTTATTTTCAATCCAACCATCCGGCCGCTCTAAAAACTTGGTGAATTCTTCCAGGGCTTTTTCGTAATATTGATGAAAATAAAGCTCCCTTGCGTAATAGAAGGCATCTCGTGGGGAAAATGGACGTCCCTTTTGAATACAGGCTTGATAGATACGCAGATTTCTGTCTGGGTCCCCAAGGCCTTCCTTTCGATGGGTCACGGCCGCTTCCCCATAAAAAATGCTGTCATTTGGGACAATTGCCTCATGGACTGGGCCTTCCCAGCGCCAATCAGAGCCCCTTCGCACAATCCGTTCCCTTTGATACACAAAAGTTGCTTTGCCTTGGGCATCAAAGGCAACCTGATAAGGAAGCATAACCACATCGGTTTCTTTTGGCACAGAGGCCTTCATCTTCCGAAACTTGATGCGGTCTTCCTCCAGCAGCAGGTCATCTCCATCCAGCCACATACAGTATTCCATCGAGGCGTAATCAAAAGAAGCGTTTCGGGCGGCGGAAAAATCATCAATCCAGTGAAAATCATAAATTTTTTCGGTGTACTTGGCGGCGATTTCCTTAGTTCGGTCCACGCTGCCAGTGTCCACAATGATGATTTCATCCACCAAATCTTTCACGCTCTCCAGACAGCGAGCCAAGGTCTTTTCCTCATCCTTTACAATCATACACAAGCTGATGGTCAAAAAAAGCCCTCCTCAAAACCGGCTGTTTCTATTTTATGCGGAGCGTTCTTTAAAAGTCACCCAACAGAAAAACCCTCATCAGAACGGATTCTGATGAAGGTTTAGGAATTGTCATTGGATTGCTCGGATTCCAACCCGCGAAAGCGGGATAACTCCTTCAGCATGCTTCCATCCACCAGCTCCTGAATTCTTTGAATATAGCGCTTGGGGTCATCCTGCATTCCCCGATGAGCCCATTTTTGAATCAGCCCTACAAAGGCAAAGGAGTAAAAATCTGCGATGAACTCCAGTTCCAGTTCCGGCATCTGCCGTTCCTCCAGAAGCGCCTCCAAAATCGAGCGAATCAGATTGTGTACAAATTGGGTCAGGTATTCTGGGAAGGAGTTTTGCCCAGAAGAATTCAAAGCGTTTATGTAGAAGCGCTTGTTTTCTTTCATGTAATAGCACAAAGCACACAGCCCATCGGTCCAGTGGGCTAAATCGGTAAAATTCCCCATATAGGGCAACGTTTCGGTATAATAAATCCAATTCACCAGTTCATACTTATCTTTAAAATGATAATAAAAGGTCTGGCGATTGATTCCACACCTGCGGGCAATATCCCCAACCGAAATTTTGGAGAGAGGTACCTCCTCCATCAAAGATTTCAGCGCCGCCGACAGCGCCTGCTTGGTAATATGGGATTCCGGCATCCTCATCCCTCCCTTTCCGCTTTATTATAGCGGAGAGAAGGATTGTTTGCAATCTATTTCTTTTATAAAGTCAATATGCGTATCCGCATCCTTTTGGTACCAGATTCTCTATCAGGGATGGTACTTGCTTATAATAATGTATCTCTAAAACCGCTGGCCCTTCCACAGGCTGGGCCGAGGCGTATGGATTTAAAAAACCCTCTTTACAAACTCTCCATTGAAAGCCGCTGTTCAAAATCACCTGAGCGTCCTCCGCTGGATAAAGAAACCTTTGCTGGGTATAACGGATTGGATTTAATGGCTCTAAAAGGCCAGCATCCAAGCACTCACCCAACTCCCGGATTAAAGGAGAGGGTGTACATTCCATCCAACCCCAATCCCCTACCAGCAGCCGGGTACATTCCTCTTTTGTCAGTTGGGTTTGTTCTTTTGCGTAAAATCCATGAAGCTTATATTTCTTTTCCAGATAAATCACATCTGGAACATGGTTATCATACCAAAGACAAAATCTCTCCACAGGTTCCGAAAGGTCCAGAGTTTGACGCAGGGGACTTTCAAGAGGCTGGCCAAAATACAGGCTGCTGAGCCAAGCCACTCCTTTCTCCCCTACGGAAGTATCTCTGGAAGCGATGAGTCCTAAACATCCCGCCAGTACCAATCTGTCTGTTTCTGTAATCAATCGCTTTAACTCACAGCGCAGTTCTCTCACAATCATTCCTCCTTTGTTGTTTAGTATTCCAGATGCGTATGTACTCCTTATGTGAAAAGTTAAAATACTTTTTGACAAAATAAAATTTTATATGAGAACGAACGGAGATTGTTCTGCGCATATCAAACAGCCGCTGGTAAAAAAGATTTTACCAACGGCTGTTTATATAGGAAATTTTTATTTTTAGAAGAAGGTAACCTGAGAGGTTTCCGGCAGGTCTCCTAAGGCGCCCGCATCCCGAAGGGTTTCAACTACCGATTTGGAAACACCCGCCCGATTGGAAATATCATCTGCGGAAATAAACCGTTCCACCTTGGCGCTTTCCCAAAGGCTTTTAGCGGCTGCCTCTCCCACCCCTTTTAAGGCCATGAAAGGCAGTCGGATTTTCCCATCCTCCACCTGATAAATCTTATAGTGGGATTGGTACAAATCCACCGGAAGGAATCCGATTCCCCGAGCCTGGGCTTCATGGAGAATCTGAAGCATAGTTAGGGTGCCTTCGTCTTTTGCGGTTCGGTTATTTCCTAATTGCAGCAGATTCTGGATTTTGTTCTTTGTGGCTTGTTTTCCCCCCACAGCAGCCTCAGCATCAAAATCCTCTCCCCGCACAGTGAAAATCACCGCGTAAAACTCCAAAGGATAGTAAACCTTGAACCAGCACAAGCGGATGGAGGCGATGTCATAAGCGGCGGCGTGGGCTTTGGGGAACATGTACTTGATTTTCATACAGCTGTCAATATACCACTCCGGCACATTATGTTCCCGCATCGCTTTCATATGTTCCTCGGTCAGCAGCTTGGTGGCGTTTCCCTTACGGACAATCTCCATAATCTTAAACGCCATCTTAGGCTCCAGGTTTTTATGGAGCAGATAGGTCATGATGCTGTCACGGGTTCCAATTACGTTGGAAATGGTGCAGGTTTTATTTTTTATCAACTCCTGGGCGTTCCCCAGCCACACATCCGTTCCATGGGACAGACCTGAAATTTGCAGCAGGTCGGAAAAATTCTTCGGCTGACACTCAATCAGCATGCCCCGAACAAAATTGGTTCCAAATTCAGGAATTCCCAAGGTACCAGTATTGCAGTCAATCTCCTGCTCTGTTACCCCTAGCGCTTCGGGAGAAACAAACAGGCTCATCACCTTTTGGTCATTCATGGCGATGTCATTTACATCAATCCCAGTCATGTCCTCCAAATACTTATACATGGTGGGAACATCATGGCCCAGCTCATCCAGCTTCAAGATGGTGTCATGGAGGGAATGGAAATCAAAGTGAGTGGTGGTAATATCCGAGTTGGGGTCATCCGCCGGACGCTGCACAGCGGTAAAATCATAAACATCATAGGTGGAAGGGACTACCACCATGCCTCCAGGATGCTGGCCAGTGGTCCTTTTGACCCCTGTGCATCCAATGGAGAGTCGCTCTTCCTCTGCTTTGGTCATCACCATATTTCTTTCCTGGGCGTACTTCTTCACATATCCATAGGCGGTTTTTTCCGCCACCGTGGAAATGGTTCCCGCCTTAAATACATGTGTGGGACCAAAAAGTTCCTCCGTATATTTGTGAATCTGGGACTGATACTCCCCTGAGAAGTTCAAGTCGATATCCGGCGCTTTGTCTCCGTCAAACCCCAAAAAGGTCTCAAAAGGAATGTCATGTCCATCCTGTTTGTATTTGGCGCCGCATTTAGGGCAGTTCTTTTCTGGAAGGTCAAACCCGGAACCTACGGAGCCATCGGTAATAAATTCACTGTAATGGCATTTAGGGCAGTAATAATGAGGAGGCAGCGGGTTTACCTCGGAGATGCCCGCCATGGTAGCCACAAAGGAGGACCCTACGGAACCACGGGAACCTACATGATAACCCCCTTCCTCACTTTTCGCCACCAGCTTCTGGGCAATCATATACAGCACCGCGAAGCCATGTTTAATAATAGAGGTCAGCTCCCGGTCCAGGCGCTTGGCTACCAGTTCCGGCACCTCCCCCTGATACCCATACATAGAGCGGGCCTTTTCCCAGGTGATGCGCTGCAAATCCTCCTCAGAACCAGGAATAGCGGGGGTAAAGGTCCCATCAGGGATGGGCTTAATCTCATCAATCAAATCAGCGATTTTGTTGGGATTGGTAATGACCACCTCTTTGGCCTTCTCCTCCCCTAAATAGGCAAACTCCTGAAGCATCTCATCGGTGGTGCGGAAGTAAAGAGGCGCCTGCTGGTCAGCATCCTCGAATCCCATTCCCGCCATCAAAATCGCCCGGAACTTGGCGTCCCCTGGGTCCATAAAATGAACGTCACAGGTAGCCACCACAGGGATGTTCAGCTTTTCACCCAGTTTTACCACCGTTTCATTGTACTCTTTAATAGTATCCTGTCCAGGTACCAGATTTTTGCGGACCATAAACTGGTTATTTTCCAAGGGCTGAATTTCCAGATAATCATAAAATCTGGCTATATCGCACAGCTCTCCCCAAGATTTTCCGCCTACGATGGCCCGATACAGCTGGCCTGCCTCACAGGCGCTGCCCACCAGCAGACCCTCCCGATACTCCATTAACTTGCTTTTGGGGATTCTTGGCCGTTTAAAATAGTAATCCAGATGTCCCATAGACACCAGATGATAAAGGTTTTTCAGACCTGTCAGATTTTTTACCAGCAAAATTTGATGGTAGGTGGGGGATTTTTTCACATCCACCGCTGCCAGAGAGGTATTGATTTTCTCCACCTGCCGGCAATTTCTTTCAGAGGCCATGGTTTCCATCATCTTCAGAAAAATCTTAGCCAGCACCTCAGCGTCATCGCAGGCCCGATGGTGGTTAAAGCCGCCCAGTCCCAGATGCTCCGCCACCACATCCAGCTTATGCTTTTTCAGGTTGGGGAACAGGGAACGAGAGATTACCACCGTATCAATGGCGGTAAAATGGTAAGGCATGTGACAGCGGCGGGCGGCCTGCCGCAAAAATCCAGTATCAAAATCGGCGTTATGGGCCACCAAAACTGCGTTGTCTCCACCGCAGAAGTCGTAAAACTGCCGCAGCGCCTCCTCCTCCAAAGGAGCGTCCCGCACCATTTCATCAGTAATTCCGGTAAGCTGGGTAATTTTCGAGGGAATGGACCGCTCTGGATTCACAAACAGGTCCATCCGGTCTACAATTTCCCTGCCCCGCACCCGAACGGCACCGATTTCTGTAATACGCTCGGTAGCCGCTGATAGGCCAGTGGTTTCCAGGTCAAAAACAATGAACTCCCCATCAAATTCCTGTTGCGCTGGCCCTTTGACAGCCTGAATCATATCATCCACAAAATAGGCTTCCACCCCGTAGATGACCTTGATCTTTCCCCCGCCTTTACGGATTTTGGCGGCCGCGTTCATGCAGTCAGGGAAAGCCTGCACCACACCATGGTCGGTAATGGCCACCGCCTTATGGCCAAACTCATAAGCCCTTTTCACCAAATCTCCCGCTGGGGTCATTCCATCCATAGCGGACATGGTGGAGTGCATATGTAATTCCACCCGTTTCTCTTGGGCTTCATCCTTCCTGGGAATCTTTTTCACAGTGGCAATACTATCCGGCCGCAGGAGAGGCTCATGGTCGAACCGGTCAAATTCCACTTGGCCATGCATCACCACTGTGCTGCCGGTTTTCAGTTCCTCCAGACCCTTCAGCTTTTTATCCAGGCGGCCAATGATTTTGGCGCAGTAAGAATTGGTGTAATCGGTAAAAAAGATGGATAAAATCAGGGTCTTTTCGTCACGGCTGGTGCGGCGATCGATTTTAAACACATCTCCCCAGACCGTCACAGCGCCGCTCTCAATGTTGACCGAAGCTAAATCGGTCAAATTACCCTTGGGGGGATTTCCATAAATAGTCACCATAGAATTGGGCTCAAAAGGCAGGTTCTGGGCCTCAAAGCTCAATTTCCCCGGTGTTGGGAGTTTGGTAGACTCCTCCTCCCCCTTGGCAGTTTTACTCTCTCCTCCTTTGGAGGAAGGTCTATATACAATCGGGTCTGGGCGGGCCGCTTCCATAGTCCGCTGATACAGTTCGCTTTCAGCGTCTACCTCTACCACCCCATCAAAAACTACCTGCACCTCCAGGCCGAACTCCTCCCGGATGACCTGACTGATTTTATTGGGGCAATGAAGTTCCTCTAAAAAAGCCTGTCCCCCATGGGATAAGTATACTCGCAGCACATCGCCCATAAAATCCGCTTTGCAGCCATTGAAAAAGCCATTTACTGGTACCCCGGCGTTTCCCAGAAGGGAGACTATTTCGGGCAGGTAGTCACAGGAAAACAGTTCCTTCGGGTAAACAGGCTGAAGAATTACTTCTGTCAGTCCCAACGCTTCAGACAGCTTTTTTTGCGCCTGAAACAGGCAGGTTTTGGGAACCACTTGCTCCAGTCCCAGCCGAACCGCCATCTGGCCTGCCTGGTGACGAATCTCAACCCCTCGGATTTCTCCCGACGACAGCAAAGGAATGGGTTCCCCGCCTAAATATTCCCCAAAAATTTCATGAAAAAGCGCCAAGTTTCCACCCAACCTTTTCTTGCTACATCTTTTCGATTTCTTCCAACAGGGCCTTGAGAATCTGCTCTTCTGGATACTTGGCCACTACCTGTCCCTTTTTAAACAGGAGTGCCTCTCCCCGGCCCCCAGCGATTCCAATATCCGCTTCCCTGGCCTCCCCTGGGCCGTTCACGGCGCATCCCATAACTGCAACCTTAATTGGCTTGTGGCAGTCTTTGAGGGCCTGTTCCACCTGGCCCGCCAGCTTGATTAAATCAATCTTGGTACGTCCGCAGGTGGGACAGGAAACCAGTTCCACCCCCGCGCCAATGCCAGAGGCTTTCAAAATATCCTTAGCCGCCTGAATTTCTTCCACCGGATCAGCGGTGAGAGATACCCGGATGGTATCCCCAATTCCATCACACAGCAGAGACCCTATCCCAACGGCGGACTTTACAAGGCCCATTCTGGCTGTACCCGCCTCGGTAACACCAAGGTGCAAAGGATAGTCGGTCTGCTGGCTGGCCAAGCGATAGGCTTGTATCATGGTTCTTACGTTTGAGGATTTAATGGAAAGCACAATCTGGTTAAAATCAAATTTTTCCAGCAGACTGGTATGATACAGGCCGCTGTCCACCAGGGCTTGCGGGGTAGGTCCCCCATGCTTGGCTAAGATGGACCGCTCCAAGGAGCCAGAATTAACCCCTACCCGAATAGGTACCCCCGCCTGAAAACAGGCTTTGGCCACCTCTCGGACCCGGTCCTCATCCCCGATGTTGCCAGGGTTGATTCGAATTTTATCAATGCCAGCGGCCACGCACGCCAAAGCAATACGGTAGTCAAAATGAATATCCGCCACCAAGGGAATGGAAATCTCCCTCTTGATGGCTTCCACCAATCCTACCGCTTCCAGCGTGGGGACAGCTACCCGCACAATCTCACAGCCAGCGGCCTCAAGGGCTTTGGCCTGGGCCACATTTCCCTTCACATCCTCCGCTGGAACATTCAGCATAGACTGAATGGCGATGGGATTGCCGCCTCCAATTTTCATCCTTCCAATTTGAACAACTTTTGACATGACTCTCTCCCTATCCAATACCTGTCACAGCACACCGTTTCAACGAAATAACCCACGCTAGAACAGCCGCATAATATCGTTAAAGGTAACCACCACCATCAGGCCCATCAAAAGGATAAAGCCGGCGGCGTGTACAAATCCTTCATACTTGGGGCTTACCGGCCGGCGAAAGACCAGCTCAATCAAAAGAAATACCAATCGTCCCCCATCCAAAGCCGGCAGCGGAAGCAGGTTAAATACACCTATATTGATGGTGATAAAACTGACCAAAAGCAAAAAGGTTTTCAGGCCCGCGGAACTGGCCTGGCCAATCACCGCTGACACACCCACCGGTCCTGACAACTCCGACAAGGAAAAATTGCCAGTAATCAGCTGTCCAAAGGAAACCCAAACTTGCTTGACGATGGACAGCATCCATAAAACGGTATATTTTATCCCGCCCAGAAAGGTTTTGGGCTGGGACTGAACCCCAAAATCCAGGTTTATCAACCGGGTATTATCCTCCAAAGTCTGCATCCCCAGGTCCACCTTGGGAACTTCCAGAGTTTTTCCATCCCGAACCACTGTAAAATCTACAATTCCATCCCGGTCACTGACCAAAGCAAAAGAAATATCGTTGGAGGTAAAGACCCGGCTGCCGTTGACAGCGGTAATTTTGTCCCCTACCTGAAGCCATTGGCTGCTTCTGGCGTTCTCTGCGAACCCTCCTATAACAGTGGTTGGCAGAGAGGAACGCATTCCCACCAGGATAGACAGGAGAAGAAAGCCCAGCACCAGGTTCATCAGCGCTCCAGCGCATACAAAGAGAATCCTTTTCCCCAGCTGCACATTACAGAAAGCTCTGGGGTCAATACTATTCTCATCCTCCCCCTCCACAGAGACAAACCCTCCTATGGGAAAAAGACGCAGGGCATACCGTGTTTCACCCTTTTTCATCGACCAGAGAACCGGCCCCATTCCAACGGCGAATTCATTGACACGCATCCCAGATAGCTTTCCAATGGTAAAATGTCCCAGCTCATGGACAAAAACCAAACTCCCAAAAACCAGAATCGCGATGATGATTTGAAAAACAACACTCATAAATGTACCTATCCCAAACCTTCAACTAAAGTAAAATAGAGGCAGCGTGGCCCCTATTATAGTATTCTGCCTAGACCCGGCAATATTCCAAAACCATATTTCTAGCGGTTTGCTCCATCTGAAATACATCTTCCAGTGTGTAACGTTCATTTGCTTTACAGTCTGCCTCTGCCAAAACCAACTGGACACATTCAGGAATTTTATAAAACGGGATTTTGCCCTGCAAGAACAAGGCTACGGCCTGTTCATTGGCGGCATTAACAGCGCATGGATACAGGCCCCTTTTCTTCGCCGCCTCAATGGCACAGGACAAACAAGAAAAGGTTTCCAAATCAGGTTTCTCAAAAGTCAACTGCCCATAGTCTGACAAGCTAAGCAGCTTTACATTAGTTTCCATCCGCTGGGGATAGGTCAGGGCATACTGAATCGGAATTGCCATATCTGGAGTTCCCATCTGGGCGATAACCGACCCATCCTCATATTCCACCGCTGAGTGAACCACACTTTGGGGATGGACCACAATTTCAATTTGTTCCCACGAAACCCCAAACAGCCACATGGCCTCTATAAATTCCATCCCTTTATTCATTAAAGTGGCGCTGTCCACAGTAATTTTAGCGCCCATGTTCCAATTAGGGTGATGGAGGGCCTCCTCCAAAGAAACCTGTCGCAGCTGTTCCTTGGTCTTTCCACGAAAAGGGCCGCCGGAAGCGGTCAAGATAATTTTTCTCAGATTTTTCCGGTCATTCCCCTGCAAACACTGAAAAATTGCACTGTGTTCACTATCCACCGGCAAAATGGCTGCCTTCGATTGAGCAGCGGTCTCCATCACCAGATGTCCAGCAACTACCAAGGTTTCCTTGTTAGCCAGCGCCAAAGTTTTGCCCGCCTTTAATGCTGACATGGTTGGCAGAAGCCCCACCATTCCCATTACTGCGTTGCATACCACATCCACTTGGTCCAAAGCGGCAAGCTGACACAAGCCTTCCATTCCCGCCAGAACCTTCACAGGCATATCCGCCAAACGGGTTTTTAAATCCTTATAAAAAGACGCATCGGCCAGAGCTACATACTCAGGCTGAAACGCTCTGGCCTGTTTTTCCAATAACTCAACGCTTTGGTTGGCTGAAATCGCCACAACCTCACAGCCTAATCTTTTGCAGCTTTCCAACGTCTGGAGCCCAATAGAACCGGTAGACCCCAGTAATGTTACTTTCTTTTTCAAAAAACTTCCTCATTTCCTCAAATCAGCTGGGCCAAAGGCATCCATTGGCAAACAATATAAACCAATGGTGCCACCATCAAGGCACTGTCAAAGCGGTCCATAACCCCACCATGGCCCGGCATAATACTGCCATAGTCCTTTACACCAAACTGCCGTTTAATGATGGACGCTGACAGATCTCCTATAATGCTCACTCCGGTTAACAAAGGCATAAAACAGAAAACCTTCAGATAGTACACCTGAATAGGATACCCCATCTGCTGGCAAACCAAAGCGTATCCCCAAGCCACCAATACCATAGCCACCGCTGCGAAAATTACCCCGCCTATGGCACCTTCTACTGTTTTCTTAGGACTGATATAGGGTGCCAGCTTGTGTTTTCCAAAGGCACGCCCCACAAAATAAGCCCCTGTATCAGAAAGCCAAGCGCCTCCCAAGGTTAGCAGAACATAAAAAATTCCTAAAGTAGGCCCCCAAATGTCTCTCTGATAGACCAAGGTGGTCAGGGAAAAAGGCACCAGGAGACCAAAGGTAAATCCTAACGCCACCTGCTCAATATGCAGCTTTTCATGGTTTTTTAACAGCAGGCAGAACAATCCCACAACATAAATATAGCAGATTAAGGCCAAAACCTGCTCCATAAACCGCTCTGAGACAAAAGGAATTACCACCGAGAAAACCAAAACCAAACAAGACAGAGGGCGGTGCTTCCAGCAACCAGTGGCCGCCAACAACTCGTACACACCAATTACTCCAATCACCGCCACCGCTATGTTCACCACAATGGTGTCGAACAGAAAAAGAACTATGCCCAGCAATACCAAACCTATCAATGAACTGATGATTCTCTGCTTCATAAGAAGCCTCCTATCCTTTCAGAAGCTCTCCGGCCCCAGCGGAATTCAAACAAAAGGCGGCTTAAACGCCGCCAAAACGCCTCGCGCGCTGCAAATATTCAAGAATCGCCTCATCCAAACAATCTGGAGTAAAATCCGGCCAAAGCACATCCATAAACACCAGCTCAGCATAAACCGACTGCCAAGGCAGAAAATTAGAGGTTCTCTGCTCCCCGCTGGGCCGAATAATCAGGTCTGGGTCCGGCTGATTTTTTGTATATAGGTATTGAGAGAATCGTTCCTCGTTAATTTCGTCTGGAGAACACTTTCCATCCATACAATCCCGGGCGAACTGACGGGCGGCGTGCATAATCTCCTCCCGGCCTCCATAGTTAAACGCCACATTTACAGTAATACCGGTACGGCCAGCACTCTCTCGCTCCAGTCGTTCCATCCGCTCCTGGATATCCAAGTCCAAAGCCGTCTTGTCCCCCAGAAAATGAAGACAAGCATCCTCCTTTGGATGCTTAAACAATTCCTCCAAATAATCTCTCAGCAGCTTCATCAGCGCTTGGATTTCCTCTGGGGGACGCTTCCAATTTTCGGTAGAGAAGGCATAAACTGTCAGGTAACGGATTCCCAGTTTTTTGCAATATTGCACAATTTTCCCAAAGGTATCCGCTCCCTGTTTATGGCCCACGGTACGGGGCAGGCCGCGCTTGGCGGCCCAGCGCCCGTTCCCGTCCATAATCAGCCCGATATGAACCGGTAGCTTTTCCTTCGGAACCTGCGCCAACTTGGATACAGCCATTAGATTTCCAGAATCTCCTTTTCCTTGGCACTGGCGATTTCGTCAATTTTCTTGCAGAACTTGTCGGTCATTTTTTGAACCTGCTCTTCCAAGTCCTTCTCCTCATCCTCGCTGATGGCGGCGGCCTTCTTCTGTGCCTTCAGCTTCTCATTAGCGTCCCGGCGGATGGACCGAATCGCCACCTTAGCGTCCTCACCTTGTTTGCGCACGCTTTTGCAGATTTCCTTACGGCGCTCCTCTGTCAGGGGCGGGAATACAATACGAATCACCGAACCATCATTGGTGGGGTTAATCCCTAAATCCGAGGTTTGAATCGCCTTCTCAATGGCTTTCAAGGTGGATTTATCCCATGGCTGAATCACCAGAATCCGCGCTTCTGATACAGAAATGGCTGCCATAGATTGAATCTGGGTAGGTACCCCATAGTAGTCTACCATAATCTTATCCAACACAGCAGGATTGGCTCGTCCTGCCCGGATGGCGCCATATTCTGTCTCAAGCACATGGATGGTTTTTTCCATTTTATCATTGTAAGCTTTCAGTTTCTCATTCATTTGGATGAATCCTCCTTCACAATGGTTCCAATATTTTCGCCCTTAATCGCAGCCAAAATGTTATCCGGCTGTTCCAGACTAAATACCAACACAGCAATTTGATTGTCCCGGCACATGGCCGCAGCGGTGCTGTCCATCACTCCCAGGTTTTTCTCCAAAACTTCATGGAAGGTAACTGTGTCATATTTCACCGCATCTGGGTACTGATGGGGGTCCTTATCATAAACACCATCCACCATAGTGGCCTTCAACATCACATCCGCCTCAATTTCCGCGGCCCGCAGAGAGGAAGCTGTATCTGTGGAAAAGAAGGGATTGCCTGTTCCGCATCCAAAAATCACCACACGGCCCTTTTCCATATGCCGGATGGCCTTATTGCGGATATAAGGCTCTGCGATCTGCTGCATGGTAATAGCGGTCTGCACCCGCACTTCCACACCTATCGACTCCAGACCATCCGCCAGAGCCAAAGCGTTGATGACCGTAGCCAGCATTCCCATATGGTCCGCCCGAGTCCGGTCGGTCTGTACACTGCTGCGGCCCCGGTAAAAGTTGCCGCCTCCCACCACAATTCCTAATTGGGCGCCAGCATCCACACATTTTTTAATACTTTGGCAAATATCTCCCACTACCTGGTAGTCAATGCCAAATTTCTTTTCACCCGCCAGGGCTTCTCCACTTAATTTCAAAAGTACACGCCTATACTTCAGCGCCATATACGGACCTCCAAAATGATTAAAATGTCAGGTATCCAATGCCTCTTTATTTTACAATAATCATAAGACAAAGTAAAGCCCGCCAGCCACTTTTTAGAAAAAAACCCGTTCCCACAGATACAGATATGAAAACCTGGCAGCAGGCCCTTTCTTCTTTCTGCAAGTCCATATAGATTTTTCTTTACATTTCTTTGGGAATTTTTTATAATAAAGGCTATTGGGCCAGCCGCTTAACCCTGAACCACAGCGGAATTTTGGAGGGTGGGGCTGGTTTTATCAGAACTGAGGAAGTGTTGCCTATGGAAAGCCTTTGCATCACCATCAACGAGAATGAGGCTTTGAAATATTTAGGATATAAGGGCGGAGAGGTTCCCCAGGATCTTATCCAACAAATCAGCTGGTGCCAGGAACGAATCCGGGAAATTGCGGCGCCCCGCTGGGTTAGCCGAACCTTCTCCTTAAAAAGAGATCCTGACGGCGCTTTGTTTTTGGAAGGCACCTCCTTCCGCCTGCCTGGAAAGGACATTCAGGAGCTGCTGGCCGACTGTCAGGAATGTATCCTGATGGCGGCCACCCTGGGAAGCCAGGTGGAGGTTTTTCTGCGGCAAACCCAAATTACTGATATGGGCAAGGCTTTGGTGCTGGACAGTTGTGCCAGCTGTGCCATCGAAAATATCTGCGACCAGGTGGAGGAATCTCTTTTCAAGGACTGGAAGCCGAAGGGCCTCTTTTTCACCGACCGGTTCAGCCCTGGCTATGGGGATATGCCTATCAGCTGCCAGCGGGATTTCTGTACGCTCCTGGATACCCAACGGCGCATAGGTTTATGTGTCAGCGGTTCAGGAATCATGATTCCCCGCAAATCGGTGACCGCTGTCATCGGTTTATGCAAAAACCCGCCTAAAAAGCGGTTTCGGGGTTGTGAGCACTGTCGTCTGTTCAGAACCTGCGCTTATCGAAAGGAAGGTAAAACCTGTGGAAAAGCTTAATTTAAAGGACCAATTCCTCTTTTTGGATGGGGCCATGGGAACGATGCTCCAAGCTGCTGGCCTGAAGCTGGGGGAACGGCCGGAAACCCTCTGCCTCACCGCCCCCAAGGAAATCGAGGAAATCCATAAAAAATATCTGGCCAGCGGCAGCCAAGTCATCTACACCAACACCTTTGGTGCCAATGCCCACAAGCTGGAAGGCACCGGCTATACGGTGGAGGAGATTATCTCTGCGGCGGTGGGCATTGGGCGCCGGGCGGTGGAAGGAACTTCCGCTCGGGTAGCCTTGGACATCGGCCCCATTGGGGAACTTTTGGAGCCTTTGGGGACCCTCTCTTTTGAGGAGGCTTATGAGGTTTTTCGTCAGATGGTGGTGGCTGGAGAACAGGCGGGAGCCGACTTGGTGGTGTTTGAAACCATGACCGACCTTTATGAGGTAAAAGCCGCCGTTTTGGCCGCCAAGGAGAATTCCTCCCTGCCGGTTTTTGTCACTATGACCTTTGAGAAAAACGGGCGCACCTTCACCGGCTGCACTGTTGAAGCGATGGCCTGTGTACTGGAGGGGCTTGGGGTTGACGCTGTGGGTATCAACTGTTCTTTAGGCCCCTCTGAGATTTATCCGCTGGCTGAAACCTTATGCGCCAGCACCCGGCTGCCAGTGATTATCAAGGCCAACGCTGGACTGCCTGACCCTGTAACCGGGGAATACGGCATCTCCCCGGAGCAGTTTGCCCAACAGCTGGCCCCCTACTATGATTTGGGAGTTTCTATTTTGGGAGGGTGCTGCGGCACCAGTCCCGCCTACATCCAACAGATTACCCAAACCTTCGCTGGCAGGTGTCCCGCTAAAAGAGAGTATCATCCCGTCAGCCGGATATGCACCCCGTCCCAGGTAGTGTCCATTGATGGTGTGCGGGTTATCGGAGAGCGGATTAACCCTACCGGTAAAAAGCGGTTCCAGCAGGCCCTTCGGGAAAAGGACCTGGGGTACATTTTAGAGCGGGGTATGGAACAGGTGGACGCTGGGGCGGATATTCTGGATGTAAATGTGGGACTTCCCGGCGTTGACGAGGCACAGATGATGACCGATACAGTCAAAGCGCTGCAAAGTGTCATCTCTCTCCCCTTACAGATTGACTCCTCCAATCCCCAGGTTATTGAGGCTGGCCTGCGCTGTTATAACGGCAAGGCCATTGTAAACTCGGTGAATGGAGACCCTGAGGTTTTGCGGACTGTTTTGCCCATTGTAAAAAAATATGGGGCCGCTGTGGTGGGATTGACCTTGGACGCTTCCGGGATTCCTCAAACCGCCCAAGGGCGGGTTGAAATCGCTAAGCGGATTTTACAGGAAGCCCTTTCCTATGGAATTCCCAAGGAGGATGTGTTTATTGACTGCCTGACCCTGACTGTATCTGCACAACAGGCCCAAGCGAAAGAAACCCTGGCCGCCGTGGAACAGGTTACCAAAGAGCTGGGACTTCATACGGTACTGGGGGTCTCCAACATCTCTTTCGGACTGCCCAGCCGGGAACTGATTACCGGCAGCTTTTTGACCCAGGCGCTGTACTGCGGTTTGGACCTGCCCATTATCAATCCTAACCAAAAGGCTATTATGGACTTGGTAGCTGCATACAAGGTTTTAAGCTGCCAGGACACTGACAGCGCCGGTTTTATCCAGCGGTTCTCACAGGCGCAAGAGGCACCAGCGTCCCCTGCCCCTTCTTCCGTTGGCTCTTCTATGGATATTGAACAAGCCATTGCCAAGGGACTGCGTGAAGAAACCAAGCGATTGACCCAAGAATTGCTGCAATCCCACACAGAATTGGAGATTGTGAACCAGTTTTTGATTCCCGCTCTGGATAAGGTTGGAGACCGGTATGAGCGGCAGGAAATCTTCCTTCCCCAGCTCATCAACGCCGCCTCCGCTTCCTGTGAAGCTTTCGAGGTGATTAAAGACAGCATTCTCCAGAAAGGTTCCTCCTCCGTGTCCAAGGGAAAAATCATTGTGGCCACAGTCAAAGGGGATATCCATGATATTGGAAAAAATATCGTAAAGGTGATTTTGGAGAATTACGGTTATCAGGTTATCGACCTGGGACGGGATGTGCCTATTGAGAAGGTGGTCAATACCGCTGTATCTGAAAATGTCTCCTTAATCGGCTTGTCCGCCCTTATGACCACCACTTTGGGCAGCATGCGGGACACCATTGCCGCCTTGCGGGCCAGTGGACATCCCTGCAAAATTTTTGTGGGAGGCGCTGTACTGACACCAGAATATGCCCAGGAAATTGGCGCTGACTTCTACGCCAAAGACGCCAAACGCTCGGTGGATATTGCCAAGGAAGTTTTAGGATAATTTTAGAAACGAAAATGGTCACCAGAAAGCAATGCTTCCTGGTGACCATTTTTTTACTTTGCCCAAATTTTTACAATAGCTTTTACCACTGGGACTGGTTCTTCCCCTATGCGCAGCTCCGGCATATGCACATCATCTGTAAACGCCATAGCAAACATCCCCGCCTTTAAAACCACCTTACTGGAGATGTCCTCAAAATAAACACAATCATCACTCAGGTTGTCACCGCAGCGGACCAACTCCTGGTCCATAGGCGCATACCCAAAATATTCCCTGCCGCTGACAATATATTGCAGGTCTATGCAATTCTCATGTTTTTCTAAATGACAATCCTCATGCAGCCGGGAATCATAACGTTTCACTTTATAAACAGTTTCCCTGCCATCAATCATAGTGGAATAGACACCAGCAGGCATCTGGCTGAAGTCCGTAGTGGCCAAAAACCGAAAAGCATCCTCAAACTTCTTCCCAAGGCCATAGTACAGATGGGCGTTGCTCAATTTATCATAAATCATACTGAATCCTCCATTTTATAATCACGCTTTCATATAAAACAGATGGAAGTAAGAACCAATAGGTTTCGTCAACAACAATATGAAACTAACACAAATCCTATGAAATGTCAACCCAAAACCATCTGCCAAAACACCATTTTCATCTAAATTGAGCATACATACGCTAACTAATTTAGATAAATTTTATAGAATGATTTGAATTTTTCTAGGTTTATGCTACAATGATTCCAGGCAAGAACCAATCGTCCACAGGAGGAAACATTATATGGGTTTTACAGTACAAGCGCTGCTTTCCAATCCTGAGCTTCCGGGACTGGAGGTAGTTGCTGGCCATAAAGGACTTAATAATCTAATTCGCAACGTTACCGTTATCGACTGCCCTGATGCCTTCGATTGGCTTGAGGCTGGGGATTTTGTATTGACCTCCGGCTACATCTTTCAGAATGACCCCGCCCTGCAAAAAAAGCTGATCCGTGAATTGTCAGAACTTGCCTGCGCAGGATTGGCGGTCAAAATAAAAAAATACTGGGACCAGGTCCCCAAACTGATGATTGATGAGGCAAACCGCCGGGCTTTGCCTATTTTAAGTATTCCTTTTCAATGCACCTTGAATCAAATCTCCCACTATATCTTCAAAGAGCTTTATAACCGTGAAGATACCCTGCTGCAAAAATATTTTAAAATACATAAACAATTTATGGCTTATTCCTTGCTGGAACATTCCCTTGATACCATTGCCGCTAATACAGTTGGGGTTGTGAATAATCCCCTGCTCATTTTTGACCGGCACTGGAATCTTTTAAGCTATGGGGAGCATGAAAAAAATCCTGTTCCTTTAAGTCGGGTGCTGAACCTTTCAAAGGGAAAGCCCGCTTTCAGTCAAGACTTTTTTCTCTCTATCCCCAAAGATATTGAGGAATATAAAAAGCCCATTAAACGAACCTACGAAACGCCTGATGGACCTGTTCCCTGCCGGATTCTTCCTGTGCGGGTCTCCTCGGTGGTATATGGATACCTGATGGTATGGGAATCGGTAAGAAAACTGCGCAGTATTGAGCAGTTGGGTCTGGAACAGGCCGCTATCATTGTCGCCTTGGAACGCATTAAGACGATGCGGGTGGAGGAAAGCCGCCGTATGCGCCGTCAGGATTTCTTCACTGACCTTTTGGAAGGACGTATTGAGTCCCCTTCCTATGCCCACAGCTTGGCAGAAATAAATGGCCTGTCACCCAATAAGCACTATACCTGTGCAGTTATGCAGCTCCATACTTCGGACCAACAGCTGTCCTATGGAACGAAAAGTGACCTGTCTGGCATTGCTCGGCTTCCCCACCGGCTTGTCCGGCTTTGTGAGGAATATTTTCAAACTCATTCTAAAAGTGCCTGTGTATTTTCCAGAAATCATACCATCATCCTGTTCCTTCAGCTCAAAGATGATGAGGGGTTTTCCTGTCTTGAGCTTTATTACCAGGACTTAATTCAAGGACTCTATGAAATGGCTGTATCCGTTTGTGAAAAATCAGAGGAAAAACCCATATTGATGATGGGTGTAGGCTGTGGACAGGCTGATATTGTGGATTTGAAAAAAAGTTTCATTGAAGCTCAAGAAGCTATCCGCATTTCCCGGCTCATGTCCTGCTCCACCTCTGTAAGCTGGTTTGAGAACCTGATGGTTTACAATATTCTGGGTTCCGGGATTTCCAAAGAGGTATTGATGGAATTTTATCAATCCGCGATAGGACCTTTGGTGACCTTTGACAAGGAAAACAATACCAATCTTTTGGAAACATTGGAGGTTTTCTTATTGGAAAACGCCAATCTGAGCGCCGCCGCCAAAAAGCTATATATTCATAGAAATACGATGACCTATCGAATCAATAAAATCAAATCTATTTTGAATACAGATTTTGAGGATTCGGAAAAACTGCTGAAACTCCAAATCGGAATCCGTGTGATGAGGATTCTGAACAGCCTTGGCAATCCCCCAAAACACAACTTGTGAAACAACCAGAAAAATTATAGTTTTTCTTTTCCGCAAAGCAGGTCTATACCTACTCTGCCAATTGAGGGACCAGACTACATTTATTTGTGTAGTCTGGTCCCTCTGATTTATGCTGTCTGCGTTTGATTACAAGGCCAAACAGTTCTGGGCTCATACATTAAAGTTCTCTTTACAGTTCACTCCATCTACCTGTCTTTTTTTGTAGCATTGTTAAATTTTTATTTATGTGCAGTCTGCACACTCAATATACCTACTTTTCATGTGCTGTGACCATGACTTTTAATTATCCATAGATTAGAATTGATTATGCCATATGGACAATATATATATTTTTTTAATTAGGATTTGTTATAAATTGAAGATATTGCTAAAAGGCGGCCGTATAATCGACCCAGCGAATCATCTTGATGGTCTGTTGGACCTGATGATTGAAGATGGAAAAATCGCGGCGATTGGACCTAACCTAGATTCTACGGACGCGGTAGTTGAAGATGTAACTGGAAAAATCGTAGCGCCCGGATTTGTAGAAATGCATGCTCATATGCGGGATTTTGAGGAAAAGGAGCGAGATACCTTTTATACCGCTTCTTGTTCCGCCATCTGCGGAGGATTCACCAGTGTAGGCATCATGCCCAACAGTACTCCGGTGGTAGACACCCCGGAAATGATTTATGAGGTGAAAAAAAGAGCCGCTGAAAGCGCTGTCACCCGTATTTATCCCTTTGCCGCAGTTACGGTTGGCCGTAAAGGGGAAAAAATCGTGGATATGAAAGCCCTTGCTGACGCTGGAGCGGTGGCTTTCTCCGATGATGGAAATTCCTTTAAAGAAGCCACCATGATGCGGGAAATCCTGAAACAAACTAAATTGGTAAATCGCGTGGTGGACCTTCATTGTGAGGATAAACAGTATACTGGCAAGGGTGTTGTAAACGCTGGTAAACTGGCAGAAGAACTTGGTCTTCCTGGAATCTCCTCAGTAAGTGAGGATATCGAAATGGCCCGCAATCTGATTATCCAGGAAGAAATCCAAGGCCATATGCATATCGCTCATTTGGGTTCCCAACGCTCGGTGGAACTGGTACGCTTTTTCAGACAGCGTGGTGTTCCCTTTACCTGTGAGGTGATTCCTCACCAATTCAGCCGTACAGAGGAAATTGTAAAGGAAAAAGGCACTCGCGCCAAGGTAAAACCCCCATTCCGCGGCAAAGAGGATATGGAGGGGATTCAGCTCGGCCTTCGGGATCATCTGGTGGATGTAATCGCCTCGGATCACTGTCCCTACACCGATGAGGAAATCTCCGGCGGATTGGATGCCACCAATCTGTTTGGAATCGCTGGTTTTGAAACAACTCTCCCCTTGGCTTTAGATATGGTACGTAAAGGTGTAGTGGATCTGAACTATGTTATCGCCTGCCTGACCATAAATCCCGCCCGTATTCTTCGTTTGGAGAATCGAGGCACCCTATCCATTGGCGCGGATGCAGACATTACTGTATTTGACCCTGACCAAGAATGGGTGGTTACCCGCGAATGTCTGCACAGCAAAGGTTCCAATACCCCCTACATAGGAGATACCATGCGCGGTAAGGTAGTTCTGTCCTTAATCGGCGGTGAAGTGGTCTGCCGAGATTGGAAAATTCTCAAACAAGTAGAAAAACCTGAGTAACTTTTAGGATAATACAAAAGGCAAACAGATGGAAAGACAGAAATTCAGGGCGTCGTCAACAACAACATTAGACCCCTCGATGGCTTTGTCTATGAAGTAACCGGCAAAAATCAAAGAAAGAAGGTAATTTTTATGATGCAGTCCACCAAAAAGGCCACCGCTTTCGCCTTGGCCGCCACTATCTTCGCCGCTTCTTTCGCGGGATGTGGAGGCGGTTCC
>CALWZG010000052.1 GCA_944385965.1 uncultured Anaerotruncus sp. | reverse complement strand
GCATGGTTCCAAAGGGCAGCAGCAACAGGGTGGTAGTGATATTAAACAGGGTATGCATATTTGCAATCTGGGACGCGGGCCTCCCAGGCGTGAAGGCTTCCACCATATTGGTCAAAGGGAACAGGATGCATAGAGTTGTGAAAATCACTGTACCGATGATATTAAACAGCAGATGGATAATGGTAGCCCGCTTGGCGTTGCGGGTGGTGCCGATAGAGGCCAGCACAGCGGTAATACAGGTACCGATGTTCTGTCCGAACAGCACATACACCGCGCTGGACAGGCCAATCAGTCCACTGTCCGCCAAGGTCTGCAAAATGCCCACCGAAGCGGAGGAGGACTGGATGATAGCGGTAAAAGCGGCGCCCGCTAAAATACCCAGCAGGGGGTTGCTGAACCGGGTCATCAGGGCGATAAACTCCTGGGAGTCCCGCAGGGGTACCATAGCGGAGCTCATCATCTCCATCCCAATAAACAATACACCCAATCCGGCGATAATATGTCCATAATGGTGGATTTGAGGCTTTTTGAGAAAAACAATCATCACCACACCGAAAAAGGCGAAAATCGGAGCCAGCATCCCCACATCCAGGGCGATGAGCTGTCCTGTAATGGTGGTACCGATGTTGGCGCCCATGATAATCCAAACCGCTTGCCGCAGGGTCATCATACCGGAGTTTACAAATCCCACCACCATGACGGTGGTGGCGGAGGAGGACTGAATGGCGGCGGTGATACCCGCTCCTACCGCCACCCCTAAAAAGCGGTTGGCGGTCAGCCGTTCCAAAATCTGCTTCATCCGGTCGCCAGCCGCAGCTTCCAGGCCGGTACTCATCATCTGCATTCCGTACAGAAACAGGGCCAAACCTCCAAGCAGGCTCATAATATCTGTTATTTTCACGTTAATTCTCCTTTTCCCTTTCGCTTGTCTCTATCTTTCTCTATGGATGACCTCAGAATCTTTTCCCTGACTCCCTACGCTCTCCCAAAACGCCCCCTACATCAAATTTATGAAAAACGGATATTACGCTATTGTAAAATTACCATATCCTGTTCAGGGCATCTATCTTCCTCCTGTTAACTCAATGTTAAGTTCAGGTAAAATTTAATTAAATTCCAGGCTTGAAAGGGTTTGGTTTTATTTTACCCTAAAACACCCCCTGTTGGCAAATATCTGATGAAATTTTTTTCTTTTTCCCGCTGAGGCAGACGAAAAGCCCCCCAAAGGCACGCCTTTGGGGGCTCTGTTCAATCTAACTTTTATTCCTTTTCGGGAAGCTTTACCTCTATGGACAGCTCCCGCAGGCTCTTCTCCTCCACCGGAGCGGGGCACTGGGTCATCAGCTCGCTGGCGTTCTGTACCTTGGGGAAGGCGATGACGTCCCGGATGGAGCTCTTCTCCAGCATCAGCATCACCAGACGGTCCAGCCCGTAGGCCATCCCTCCATGAGGCGGCGCCCCATATTTGAAGGCCTCAATCAAAAATCCGAACTGCCGATGAGCGGTCTCCTCATCAAAGCCCAGGGCCTTGAACATCCGGTCCTGAAGCTCCGGATCGTTGATTCGGATGGAGCCGCCGCCTACCTCACAGCCGTTCAGCACCATGTCATAGGCTCTGGCGTGGCAATGGCCAGGGTCGCTTTCCAGCTTGTCCAAATCCTCCAAAGCCGGATGGGTGAAGGGATGGTGCTTGGCCACATACCGGTTTTCCTCCTCGCTGTACTCGAACAGGGGGAACTTGGTGACCCACAGGAAGTTGAACACACCAGGGGCAATCAAGCCCAGCTGCTCTCCCAGCTCGCAGCGCAGGGCTCCCAGGCTGTCAAAGACGGTCTGATTATTGCCGTCGGCCACCACCAGAATCACATCTCCCTTTTCGGCCCCCATCCGCTGACGGATGGCCTGCTTCTCTTCCTCGGTCAAGAACTTCTCATAAGAGGAGGTTTCCTCCTCCTGGGTCAGACGGGTATAGGCCAGGCCCTTGGCCCGATAGGTCTTGACAAAATCCACCAGCTTGTCAATCTTCTTGCGGGTCAGGTGGTCGGCGGCACCCTTGGCGTTGATGGCTCGGACGCTTCCGCCTGCCTCCAAAGCCCCCTTGAACACCTTGAACTCGCAGCCTTTCAGCAGGTCGGAAAGGTCTGTCAGCTCCATGCCGAACCGGGTATCCGGCTTATCCGAGCCGAACCGCTCCATAGCCTCCTCATAAGGCATCCGCAGGAAGGGGGTGGGGATGTCCACATTCAGCACTTCCTTGAAGACCCGTTTCATAAAGCCTTCGTTGACGGTCATTACGTCCTCCTCATCCACGAAGGACATCTCCAGGTCAATCTGGGTAAACTCTGGCTGACGGTCCGCCCGCAGGTCCTCATCCCGGAAGCAGCGGGCAATCTGCATATACCGGTCATAGCCGGAGAGCATCAGCAGCTGCTTGTACAGCTGGGGGGACTGAGGCAGGGCGTAGAAGCAGCCAGGATTCACCCGGGAGGGAACCAGGTAATCCCGAGCGCCCTCAGGGGTGGACTTAATCAAATCCGGGGTCTCAATCTCCAGGAACCCGTTGGTATCATAATAGTCGTGGGCCACCTTCACAATCTGGTGCC
>CALWZG010000051.1 GCA_944385965.1 uncultured Anaerotruncus sp. | reverse complement strand
ACCTAATCGGGATCGAACCGACGACCTTACGGATGCGAACCGTACGCTCTCCCAGCTGAGCTATAGGCCCAAATCAACAGTTCCAAAAGCGGAACAGAAGAATAAAGCAATATGAAATTATAGATGTGACAGAAAACCGAACCCTTTGCGCTCCCAACTGAGCTACAGGCCCATATTCAAATGTCACGACTGTAATTATACCATTTCAGTAAAATGCTGTCAAGAGATTTTTAGATTTTTATTGGAAAATCCGCAAAACAATAAGAAGCCCGCTGTCTTTTGGGGCAAAGACAGCGGGCCTTTCAACCTAGGCAATGAGATGATTATTCCTTCTTTTTTCTGCGGAACAATTTTTCCTCGTTTTTCTTTCTGGCATGGTCGTTGATATCTGCGATGGTTTGGGTAGCCAAATCCATATTCTTGATTTCCTCGTACTGGTCGGTGATGGGGCTGTACTGCAAATCTTCTTCCTCAGACTGGCGATAAACAAACTTCAAAAGAACAGGGGTAATGATGGTAGTAAGAACCACCATAATAATCAATGGGGCTAAAAATTCCTCCTTCATCAAGCCGGAAGAAATACCCTTATTGGCCACAATAAGGGCCACCTCACCTCTGGAAATCATTCCCACACCAATTCTGAGAGCGTCTTGATTGCTGTATTTGCAAAGCTTGGCGCCGAAACCGCAGCCAATGACTTTTGTCACTACCGCCACCAAGGTCAGCAATACAGTAAACAGCACAAGTTCTCCATTCATTTGTGGAATCACGACTTTAGCGCCAATGTTGGCGAAAAAGATGGGGGAGAGCAGCATATAAGACAATATCTCAAATCGGTTAGCCAAATAAGTGACCCGTGTAGTGTTGGACAGGATAAGTCCCGCGATAAAAGCTCCTGTAATATCCGCTACTCCAAACCAGGCCTCCGCCAGATAGGAGTAAATCAGGCAGAAGGCGAAAGCGATGATGGCGAACCTTCTTTTTTCATTCTTGTAAAACAGCATCCACCGTTCAAACAGTTTATGGGCAAACACCCCGAACACCAAGCTCAGAACAAAGAACGCAATGATTTTGCCCATAACCAGCAGCATATTTACACTGGAATCAGAAGCACTGGTGATGATGGTCAGCGCCACGATACCCAGCACGTCATCCACCAGAGCTGCTCCCAAAATAGCGTTTCCTGACTTGGTAGACAGCTTGCCCATCTCACGAAGAGCCTCTACGGTGATGCTTACCGAGGTAGCCGTTAAAAGGACGCCTACAAAATAGTTTTGCAGAACCGCTTGCCCACCGTTTCCATTAAAGAGGGAGGCTACCAAAGCGCCTCCAAACAAAGGCAGGATAACTCCGCAGGTGGCGATGACCATAGCGGATTTTCCTGAGTGGCGCAGCTCCACAATGTCGGTTTCCATACCAGCTGTCAGCATGAGGACAATCACTCCAATTTCTGACAGGCGGTCCATAAAATCTGTTTCGTGAAGCAGGCCTAAACAGGCTGGCCCCAGCAGCAGCCCCGCTACCAACGCCCCCACTACCTGAGGCATGGCGAACTTTCTGGTGATGACCCCAAAAAATTTTGTGGCGATAAGAATTAACGCCAGATCAAACAGATACCCATAACTTTCCATAATCTTCCTCTTTTCTTCCCTTTTATGGTTCTTTCAAAGCTTTCTTATTATATGCTCAAAAATTTGTTTTTGCAACAGGTATTTAGAAAGGATTCTTTCAACAATATTTCATTTTTTTGCAAAATTGCACTGGATTAAGGGCGGGGTTCCGTAAAACAGAAATCTTTCAGGTTGCGTTTTGGGATGTTTCAATCTATAATGGTGTGGGAAAAGTTTGGACACAAGCCCATTGATATCTGGTCAGGACGGTGGGTCTTGACCAAAGGAGGAAAAAAGTCTTATGGAGTGGTTTCAAGGGAGTCAGAAGTATGTGGCGGACCCCCACCTGGCCAGCGCGGTACAGGTGGCTCAGGCTCTGGAAAAGCCTCTCCTGCTCAAAGGGGAACCAGGTACCGGAAAAACCAGTCTGGCACAAGCGGTGGCCCATGAGCTGGGGCTGCCATTCTTTTTGTGGAGTGTGAAGTCCACAACAAAAGCGCAGGACGGACTGTATCTTTATGATACGGTGCAGCGGCTGTATGACAGTCAGTTTGGAACAGAAGGGATTTCGGACATCCGGCGCTATATTCGTTTAGGGCAGTTAGGGCAGGCGTTTTCATCCCAAAAACAGGCTGTTTTGCTGATAGATGAAATAGACAAAGCAGATTTGGAGTTTCCAAACGACCTGTTGTGGGAGCTGGACCAGATGGAATTTTATATTCCGGAGACGGGGGAAACCATCAAAGCCAATACCCGTCCCTTGGTCATCATCACCTCCAATGGTGAGAAGGAACTGCCTGACGCATTTTTGCGCCGGTGTGTGTTCCACTATATTCAATTCCCTGGCCCTGAGCTGATGAGGAAAATTATAAAGGTCCACCTGCCTGATTTGGAGGAACAGCTTTTGTCCCAGGCGCTGGAAGCCTTCTATTGGATTCGGGGACTGGATGACCTGCAAAAGCGGCCCTGTACCTCTGAGCTGATTGATTGGTTAAGGATTTTGCGGCTGGAAGGGGTCTCTCTGGAGGGGTTGGAAAAAGCCCTTCCTTTTGCTGGGGTGCTGTTGAAGAAAGAGGAGGATCTGGAGGTTTTGGAGGACGCCCAGCGGCGGAAAAATCATGCTTGAGGGATTTCTGGTCTATTTGAGAAATCGGGGGTTTTCGATTTCGGTAGAGCAATGGCTGACCCTTATGAGAGGGTTGGAACAGGGTCTCCATCGTGCCTCCCTGACAGGGTTTTATCAGCTTTGCCAGAGTGTGCTGCTCACCAGCGAAACTCAGATGGACCCTTTTCGGAAGGCATTTCAAGGCTATTTTTCCTCCTTGGAGGAGGAGCGGCAGCCTTCCAGGGAGCTATTGGACTGGCTGCGGAATCCTGAGCGGATTGAGGGCCGCTGTGACCCTTTGCAGCTGCTGGAAAACCGGGATATTTCTCCCCAGCAAGCGCAAGAGCTGTTTCAGGAGCGGTTGAAAGAGCAAACCTCCCAGCACAATGGGGGCAGCTACTGGATTGGTACCCAGGGGATGTCCCCTTTTGGGAGGGATGGGAACAGTCTGCGGGGTATTCAGGTAGCCGGCGCTGGGGAATTCCAGCGTGGCTTTCAGGCCATCGGACGGGAGGAGTACGCTGATTTTCGTCAGGATAGAGTGCTGAACCTGCGGCAGTTTCAGTTAGCTTTCCGGCGGCTCCGGCAGCTCAGCTCCCAACAGGAAACCTCTTGGGAGCTGGATGTGGAAGGAACCATCCGCCGTACTTGCGACCAGGGCGGTCTGTTAAAAATCGTCCACGCCAAACCCAGAAAAAACACAATCAAGCTGCTGGTATTTATTGATTCCGGCGGTTCTATGGACAGCCACAGGGGTTTGTGCGCCACCTTGTTCCAAGCGGTGAGCCGGGCCAATCATTTTCAGGACTTGCGGATTTATTATTTTCATAATTGTGTATATGGACATCTGTACACAACGCCAGCCTGTTCCCTGAAACGTTGGGTAGACACCAAAAAAACTTTGGAGGCCCTTTCCCCGGATTATAAGGTGCTTTTTCTGGGGGATGCCACCATGGACCCTACCGAGCTGCTGGGCAGCCGTTATTATGCTCACATGGCTCGCGGAGGCTCTGGGGGATTGGAATGGCTTCTTTATATCCGGAACCGCTTCAAAAAATCCGCCTGGATTCTCCCACAGGCTATGACTTTGCCCGAAGGCTCCTATTGGAGGGAAAGCTATGACATCATCTCCAATATTTTTCCGATGTTTTCCATGACTATTGAGGATTTGGAAAAAGCCTTCCGATTTTTGATGGAACCTGTCTGAACCAAAAGGTGAGAAACAACATTATAGAATAAGGCTAAGGGTGGACACAAGATGAAAGGGACATCTTGTGTCCACCCTTTTTTATCACCTCAATTTTATAAAAAATACGATTTCAATTCTTCCAAATTATAAAAAGGTTTTGTGTGTATAATAACGAAAAAATTTTCAACATAAATACAAGTTTTTAGAAAAAGCGATAATACCATACAATTTTATGATAAAAATAATTAAACTTGTTGAATTTAAAAACCTTGTATGATACATTGAAACCACCATAAACGCAGACACACATCGGGTTATCTGGAAGAGAGATCGACAATTTTATATGAAGAGGAGAGAATAAAGCATGAGAAAACGTCTATTGTCTTTAGGCCTTGCTTTGACCATGTCCATTGGTGCGCTGGCTGGATGCAGCGGCTCTAAGAAAACCAGCTGGAAAGTTACCTGTCCTTGGGCACCCTCTGGCGTTGCCGCTGTGGTAAGTCAGAAAGCTGCGGAGATGTCCACCAAATATTCGGAAGACACCACTTTGGTGGCTGAAGCCATCAAGGGAGACGCCGCCACCGTCAACACCTGGGTAGCGGATACAAAAGCCAATGACCCTGAGTTGGTATTTGTAGGTGAGGGCTTGCTGTCCATCACTTCTGTGCTGGATCCAGCGAAGATGCAGTTTACTTATGAAGATTTCGCGTATGTAGAGAATCTGTATTCCTCAATTTTTGTTTTGTCCGCCGACGCCAAGCTGAATATTAACAATATCTCTGAATTAGAAAGCTATGTGGCTCAGGCTGATGAAATCAGTGTAGCGGTGAACGGCGCCACCGGCTCGGAAGCCTTCCTGGCTGCCTCCCTGTTTGGGGCTATGGGCGCTGGGGACAAGGTAAAGCTTACCCCTTATCAGTCCGCCGCTGAGGCCGCCCAAGCGGTAGCCAAGGGCGAAACCAGCTTCGCGGTTTCCCACCAATCCCAGATTCTGGAGACCTATCAGCAGAAGGGTGTCACCATCGTTTGCGCCTTTGATGAGAAGGCTCTGGAGCATGGCCCATTCGCTGGTGTGGAAGGTGTAGGCGAGAGCGGATATCCCTATTTCCGCAACCGCTGCTTCATCATGGCCCGGGCTGGCACTGATGAGGAAAAAGTGAGCCAGCTCAAGAGCCTGTATGATGAGATTTTGGCTGACGAGGAAGTGGTCACCTGGCTGCAGGATACCATGCTTCTGGAAGTAGATACCATGTCCAAAGAAGATGTGGAAGCCCATATTAACAATGTGTTGGAAATTGTAAACGAATATAAGGATATCGTTGCCGGTTAAGCTGATTTTTAAAGTATCACGGGGGATGGGATAAGGAGTGATTCTGCCTATCCCCCCGTTTTTATAAAGGAAAAGGGCTTTGTGGGCAAGGGAGGTTTGCCAGAATGAAAAATTGGATTGATAGATTTCACACCTGCATAGACGCTTGGGGGGAGAAGCTCCACGAAAAGGAGCTTCGGATTCCGGTGGATTTGACGGTAGGTGTGCTGTTCCTGTTATTTGCGCTTTTTATTATGTTGGTGATGCCCCAGCAGGTGGCTGTCTCGGAAAAAGATGTGATCAATGGCCGGGCTTTCCCCACCTTGCTGATGCGGGTTATGATGATTTGCTGCGGATTGCTGATTGGTAAAGAACTGTATAAACTGCTTACCAAACGCCCTCTCACCTGGAAGGTCATCAATCTCCAGGTGGAAGTGAAAGCGTTGGCCATCCTGGCGATTTTGATTGTAACCTATGTGGTGTGCCGTATCACGGGATTGTTTGTGATAGGGGCGGTGGTCTGCTGCCTGGGCTTTTTGTTTTATTTCCGCTGCAAAAAACCGGCCTACTACGTCATTACCCTGGTCATCGCCGTAGCGATTTGGGCCGCTTTCCGGTTCGTCTTAGGCGTTGACTTTTAACAAGGGGAGGAATTGTCCATGCTGCAATATATTATTCCGGCCACTGGCCTTCTTTTTACCCTGGAAAACATCTTGTGGATTAACATAGGTGTGTTTGTGGGCTCGGTTTTTGCCGCCATTCCAGGTCTGAGCGTTATCCTGTGCGTCATCCTGTTCCTGCCTGTTACTTACACCATGACCGCTATCCCAGGCATGATGTTCCTGCTGGGTATCTACTGCGCAGGCGGTTATGGAGGCAGCGTATCCGCCATTCTCATTAACACCCCAGGAACCCCTCACGCCGCCGCCACCATGCTGGACGGACATCCTCTCTCTGAAAAGGGACGCACAAAGGCGGCTCTGAAAATCGCCTTGTACGCCTCCACCTTTGGAGGAATTTTCTCCGCCCTCACCCTTCTTTTCTTAGGGCCCCAGGTAGCTCGGGTGGCCGCCCAGTTGGGAACCCCTGAGTATTTTATGGTGTGCGTGTTTGGTCTGACCATCATCGCGGGAGTTTCCGGCAAGAGCATGATCCGGGGATTGATTTCCGCTTGCCTGGGTCTGTTGATTGCCTGTGTGGGCTCCGACCCCATGACCAGCTATGACCGCTTTACCTTTGGAATTTCCCGGTTGTATCTGGGCTTGGACTTGGCGGTATGCCTGATCGGTTTGTTCGCCTTGGTTGAGATTTTGGCGAAAGCGGAAAAGCGTCTGGATGACCTGCATATGGACACCACCAAAATTAAGGATGATGGAAAGATTACAAAATCTGAGTATAAACGGATGCTGCGCCCGGTTCTTTTATCTTCCTTGATTGGCGTCATGGTAGGCATTATTCCTGGAACAGGCGCTTCCGAAGCTTCCTGGTTCAGTTACAGCCAAGCTAAAAATATGTCCAAGCATCCTGAGGAGTTTGGACATGGCTCGGTGGAGGGCATCGCTGCGGCAGAATCCGCCAACAACGCTGTGACAGGAGCTACCCTGATTCCACTGCTGACCTTGGGTATCCCTGGGGATGGAACAGTAGCTATTATGCTCTCCGCGCTGATGATTAACGGTTTGAACCCAGGCTTATCCCTGTTTACCACCGATGGTGACATTATGTACGCCATTATGCTGGGCCTGATTCTGGTAAACCTGTTCATGTTCATCCAGGGAAAATTCCTTACCACCATCTTCGCAAAGGTGGTATCCATTCCACAGGAAATCCTCACCCCCATCATTGTGATTTTCTGCTTTGCCGGCGCTTACTCCATCAACAACAACTATTTTGATGTAGGTGTAGCTTTGGTGTTTGGTATTCTGGCCTGGGTGCTGCGCAAGCTGGATATGCCTCCCGTTCCCATCCTTTTGGGCCTGGTTCTGGGCAACATGACCGAAACCAATTTCCGTCGGGCGCTGCTGATTTCCAATGGTGATCCGTCCATCTTCTTCAGCAGTATTTACTGCATCATATTCCTGGTTCTGATTATTGTAGCGGTAGCCACTATTGTGAAAGGAAAACTGTCCGAGCAAAAGAAGGCGCAGACCGTAGCCGTTGCGCAAGAGGAGGAATAAGTTTATGGCGTATAATATTATTTTCTATTTTACCGACCAACAGCGTTGGGACACCTGCGGCTGTTTTGGACAGCCTTTGAATATTACCCCGAATCTGGATCGTTTGGCCCAGGAAGGCGTGAAATTTGACAATGCTTTTTCCCCACAGCCGGTGTGTGGCCCTTGCCGGGCGCTGTTCCAAACGGGAAAATATCCCACGGAAACCGGCTGCTTCCGAAATAATATCATGTTGCCCTCCAATGTAAAGACCTTGGCTAATTATATTGAGGAGGCGGGCTATCAGACCGCTTACATTGGAAAATGGCACCTGGCCAGCGATGGAGAACTGGAGAAGGCTCCCACCATTGACCACACCATCACCGCCATTCCCAAAGAGCTTCGGGGCGGCTATAACGGTTTCTGGCGAACCGCCGATGTGTTGGAATTCACCTCCCACGGATACGACGGGTATGTGTTTGATGAGAACAACAACCGGATTGACTTTAAAGGATACCGGCCGGATTGTATTACAGACTTGGCACTGGAGTTTTTCGACCAGCGGGACCCCTCAAAACCCTTTTTCATGACCATTTCCCAGATTGAGCCTCATCATCAGAATGACCATAATCATTATGAAGGGCCCATCGGTTCCAAAGAAAAGTACAAAAACTTCATCCTGCCGGAAGATTTGAAGGCCCTTGGAGGAAACGCAGCGGAGGAATATCCTGACTACTTGGGTCAGTGCGCCAGCCTGGATGAGAACCTGGGAAGATTGGTAGAGCGGCTGAAGAAGGAAGGGCTGTACGAACAGACCATTATCATTTTCGCCTCGGATCATGGTTCCCATTTCAAGACCCGGAACACAGATGCCCATCTGAACGGTTATGATGATTATAAACGTTCCTGTCACGATGGCTGTCTCCATGTGCCTCTGGTGATTGCTGGCGGACCTTTCAAGGGCGGCGTGGCGGTGAAGGATTTGGTAAGCACCGAAAGCCTGCCGAAAACCATTCTGGCTATGGCGGGAGTGGATGTGGGAGACGCCATGATTGGGGAAAATCTTTTAGATGTGGTGGAGAAGAAATTCCCCAACCGACCCAATCAGGTCTTTGCTCAAATCTCTGAGAGCCGGGTGGGTCGTTGTGTGCGGACTGAGGATTATTTGTACTCAGTGTACGCTCCTGGTGTCAACGGAGGGGAAGCGGCCGCTTCTCAAACCTATGCGGATGACTTCCTCTATGATATGAAGGCGGACCCCTGGCAGCTGAACAATGTGGTGGCGGACCCTGCCTACGCCGCTGTGAAGGAGGATTTACGCAAACGCCTGTTGGATTGGATTGAGAAGGCGGAGGGATACCGTCCCTCCATCGTGGATTAAGGAGTATTCCATGAGGGTTTTGGATAAGAAGTCGGAGCGGGTGTATCGTTGGCTTCTGGCGTATATTGATGAGAATAAGTTTTCCAACAACTTGAAACTGCCTTCGGAAAACGCTTTATGTCGTCGGCTGGAGGTAAGCCGGGAGACGGTACGTACCGCTTTGGATCAGCTCCTTGGAGAGGGCTTGATTCATAAAATCCAGGGCAGCGGCACCTACTTTAATAAAGATGTGGCGCTGTCCAGAGAATTGGATACTGGAACCGCCCAATGGAAAATCGGGTTGATTTTGCAGGGACAGGATACCCACGCCAATACCAGTCTGATTGAAGGTATCAAAAGTGTGCTTTTGGCGGAACAGGTAGACCTGAGGATTTTCTTTACGGATAACAAGTTCTCCAATGAGCGCCGCTGCCTGCAAACAGTGATGCATCAAAATTTTCAAGGGTTTATTATTGATGGGGTAAAGGCCAGCCTCCTGAATCCCAACCTGGATTGCTATAAGGAGATTTATCGCAAACGTATTCCGGTCATTTTTTATAACAATTACTATAAGAACTTGCGCTGTCCAAGGGTTATCGTCAATGATACTTTATGTGCTGAGCGGCTGGTTGGGCTTTTGATTCAGGCGGGGCATCGGAATATAGCGGGTATCTTTGTGTATGACAACTACCAAAGCATTGAGAAGTTCCATGGCATGGTCTTGACCATGCAGAAATATGGTGTGGAGTTTCAGGACGATTATATCAAATGGTGTGTATCCGATGAAGCCCATGATCAGAGCTTTACCCACTCTATCAAAAAGTTTTTAAAGGGCCTGCCCAAGTGTACCGCTATCGTATGCTGTAATTATGTAATTTATGGTTTGGTATGTCAGGTGCTTCAGGAGCAGGGGAAAAGGGTGCCGGAGGATTATTCGCTGGTATGTTTTGACTATTCTGGTGACCAATGGGCAGAAGAGGGAATCACCTGTTCTATCCACCAGGGGTACAAAATTGGCTGTCAGGTAGCCAATCGGCTTATGAAAATGATTAGCCATAAGGATTGTGAGGACCGGGATTATTCCTTGGTGATGCGCCCTGAAATTTATGTTGGCACCTCAATTCTTCAATTGCCTCCTAAAAACCCTTAAAAATATTTTTCATCAACCATTAAAAAAGAGGAGAATGGTTTATGCCGCCTGTCAATCTGCTGATAAAGCCTGCTTCTTCAGCCTGCAACATGAACTGCAAATATTGTTTTTACAGGGATGTATCCTGTCATCGGGAGGAAGCATTCCAGGGAATCCTGTCTTTGGAAACCTTGGAATCAGCGGTAAAGGGCGCTATGGAATACGCTGAGGGAAGCTGCTCCTTTTTATTTCAGGGAGGGGAACCTACCTTGGCTGGATTGGATTTTTATCGTCAAGTAGTTGCGATGGAGCAAAAGTACGCCAAGCCTGGGGTGAAAATTTATAACGCCATTCAAACCAATGGGTATCAGTTGGAGGAGGATTGGTTTCCATTCTTTCATGAAAACAGCTTTCTGGTAGGGGTGTCATTGGATGGCCCGGCGGAGCTGCACAATCTGAATCGTCAGGACAACGCTGGAAAAAATACCTTTAACCAGGTGATGCGAACCATCACCCTGCTGAAACGTTTCCAGGTGGAGTACAGCGTTTTGTGCGTGCTGACCGGGCGCAATGCCCGTTCTATTGAGCGTATCTACCACTTTTACCGAAAACAGGGAATTTCCAGGTTACAGTTTATCCCATGTTTGGAGCCTCTGGACAAACCACGGGGAGAAACAGATTATCATTTGTCGGTGGAAGCCTATGGAGAATTCTTGGTGCGTATCTTCGACCTGTGGATGCAGGATTTGCAAAAAGGAGACTATGTGAGTATCCGACATTTGGATAATTGGATTCGGATTCTGTTGGGTGGCTGCCCGGAATCCTGTGGCATGGCTGGGCGATGCTCCATTCAATTTGTTGTGGAGGGGGACGGAGGCGTATACCCCTGTGATTTCTATGTGCTGGACTCCTTGCGCTTGGGAACCGTAGGACAGAATTCATTCAAGGAAATGGCCTCCAGCCCCATAGCTGAAGAATTTCTCCAATCTTCTTTGGAAGTTCCAAAGGAATGTGCTGCATGTTCCTTTTATCCCCTCTGCCGAAATGGATGCCGACGAGATCGTGTATCTAGTATGGATGGCCTTCCAGGTCAGAACTATTTTTGTTCCGCTTTGCGTCACTTTTTTTCCAAGAGGGGACGTGAGTTGGAACAAGCGGCGGTATATCTCAGTCATTTCTCTCCTTGCATATAATTCAACTTAGGGACCCGTTGTGGTATGAATTGTTCCGCAATGGGTTTTTCTATATCTAGGAAATGATTGAGGGCAACGTCACTTCAAATTCTTTCTGTTTTGGACATTTTGCCTTTTGGGGATCTGGCGGATGAGGAGTATGGTGAGATATATGTACATACAAAAAAGCGGAGGATGTATCCCCCGCTTAGTAATGCAATGGTATTCACTATATCAGTTTATCAAAGCGTGATGGTTCCATAGTAGTCACTTTCCGCCAAATAAAAAAAGCACCCAAACGGGTGCTTTTTTATTTGGCGGAGATGAAGGGATTTGAACCTTGTAAGTAGCTGGCTCTGCCTTGTTATCGGTATCTCTCACATAAATAATTAAATAAAATCGATTTAATTATTTATATTAAACAAAAACAATTGATTTTCTGAAAGGATTCCTTTATATTTTATATAAGAGGAAAACTATTCAGGAGGTACCAAAATGGGAAAGCGGATAAATACAGTGAGATGTGATAAAGAAAACCGAAGATGTAGAATCCACGTCCACAAAAATCAAATACACCGCAATTCTAAGCATAAATCTAAAAAAGCCAATGTTAAGGCGATATGTCAAGTATCTGATACAGGCAATAGAAAAAAGATTTCTGTTTTATACGCTCAATTTATTGAAACAAAAAAGGATAGTACCTCACAGAGCCATTGGAAAGGTGTTGTTTCTCGTTGGAGGAATTACATAGAGCCGTATATTGCAGAAATGGAAATCAGAAAAGTTAATGAAAATGATTTGCAGAATATTATAAACAAGGCATATAGCAATCGAAATCTTGCTGCCAAAACTTTAAAGAATATTCGTGCAGATTTGATTGCGTTCATCAAATTTTGCCGCAAAGAAAGGGTTACAACCCTTATGCCCGAGTCATTGACCATTCCAGCCAGCGCAAAACGCCCTAAAAAATGTATTGTTCAGCCTCAAGATCTTGTAAAATTATTTAGTATTGACACAACACTCTATCGTGGGAAACGTACACAAGAGCCTTATATACATGCCTTTCGCTTAGAGGTTTTGACCGGATTACGTCCAGGAGAGATAAATGGACTGGAATGGATTGATATTGTGGGACATGATATTAGATTAAAGCAAGCAAAAAATGTCTTTGGCGAGATTACACAAGGAAAGAATGAAAATGCTGTACGACGGGTTCCATTATCCGAACTTGCATGTATGGAGATAGAAGCTCAAAGAAATCTCACTGGAGATCAAGTCTCTGTCTTTAATATCTCATGTTTGCAAACATATTATAAGCACTGGTTACGATATTTAGAATCTAATGGAATGGAAAAAACTACACCTTATGAATTACGGCATACATTTGTGAGTATTGTTAAGAAATTACCAGAAGGTTTAGTAAAGTCATTAGTTGGGCATAGCCGTAGTATGGATACTTATGGAATATATGGACACGAAATCGAAGGGGAAGCAGAAGAAATAGCCCAACGAGTTAATTGTCTTTTTACCACGATTCTAAGCTATCAAACAAAATAATTTTGAGCCATAAAAGAGCCAGCAATTGGCTCTTTTTTTTATAAAACAATCAAAAGAAAAAAGGAGAGCGGGAGTATGCAGAAAATCTTATCAGTAGCCAATCAAAAGGGTGGGGTCGGTAAGACCACAACCGCCTTAAATGTGGCGGCTGGGCTGGTTAAAAAAGGCCGGAAGGTTCTGGCCATTGACTTTGACCCACAAGGAAATCTATCAGATTATCTGCGGCATGAGGCGGATGAATTACCCACCATCAGTGAGCTGCTTCAATCAGCCGCCAACCGGGAACTGGATAAGCTGGACGTAGGCAGCTGCGTGCGCCATAACCATGAGGGGATTGATTACACCCCCTCCCATATCGTCTTGGCCTCAGCGGGTGTATTCCTGGCGCAGGTCGTCTGCCGGGAACAGGTATTGCGCAAGCTGCTCAGTCACCCAGCGTTTGGAAGCTATGACTATATCATCATTGACTGCCTGCCCAGCCTTAATGTGCTGCTTACCAACGCTTTGGCGGCCAGTACAGGGGTGCTGATTCCGGTTCAGACCCAAAAGTTTTCCCTGGATGGCCTGCGGCAGCTGGAGGAGGTATACCGGCTGGTTCGGGAGAATGTAAACCCCAATCTGGAGATTGAGGGGGTGCTGCTCACCATGGCAGACAACACCAATATGTCCAAAGCTGTGGAGGCGGAAGTGAGGGAGCGATACGGGCAAAAGGTGTTTCAGACCAGCATCCGTCGGTCGGTAGAGGCCACCAACAGCACCTATGTCCAAGAGAGCCTTATATCCGCCAGGAACAGCAAACTGGGGGCGGAGTACCAGGCAGTAGTAGATGAGCTGCTGAATGGAAGGTGATGGGATGGTATGGGAATGAAA
>CALWZG010000050.1 GCA_944385965.1 uncultured Anaerotruncus sp. | reverse complement strand
GGTCTGGTTTGTTGTACACATTTGGGCTGAACAGAGCCACATTTTATGAACATTTAGAACTGTTTGTCCTTTTTCGAGCAAAAAAGGACCTGCCGCAGAATTTTCCATTCTGCGACAGGCCCTTTTTATAAGCTGACATCGCAGTTTTACAAACGCAAGCCTTTTACATCCTTCATCCGGGAAATGATGATATTGCAGCGCAAATCCCGCACTCCTGGAAGCTGATAAAGAAAGTCTTTTAGGAAACATTCAAAATGCTCCTGACTATCCGCCACCGCATGGACATGGAGGCGAGAATTTCCAGTGACATGATACACCTGTGTCACCGTGTCATTTTCCGATAATAAATTCACCACCTTGTAAAAAGCGGCAGGTTCCAGTTCCAACTCGAAATAAGCGGAAACACTATCACTAATTTTCTGTGGGTTAATAATGGTTGTATATTCCTCAATAACCCCTTGCTTTTCCAATGCTTGGATACGGGCTTTCACCGCCACCCTGCTCAGTCCCACCTGTTCCCCAATATCCACATAAGAGATTCTGGCGTTACGTACCAGTAGTTCCACAATCTTGCGGTCTATTTCGTCCAATCCCTGCAAAAACATGCCCGCTCCTCCTCTTCCTATTGGCACCTCAAAGTAAAATCGCCCCATCCTATCTGCTGTAAAAGGCGCCTCTCTGGGGTTATTATATCTTTTTTATTCAGAAATCACAACCTCTTTTTCCTCTGCCCCACCATCAAACGGCCATCCCCTTCTTTATAAACGAAAGAATCAATTTGACTTTTAGATATATTTAAGTTAAAATATCAGCACATAACGACTATTATTTTATTCAAAATGAAATCAGGTGGATAGAATGTCCTTGGATCTAACCAAAGGAAGCATCACAGGGAACCTTCTTAAATTCGCATTTCCAATGATGATTGGCAATCTTTTGCAGCAGCTTTACAATGTGGCGGACACCTTGATTGTAGGACGCTATCTTGGAGCGGACGCTTTGGCGGCGGTAGGCTCCGCCTACACCTTGATGACCTTTTTAACCTCCATTCTGTTGGGGCTGTGTATGGGCAGCGGCGCTGCCTTTTCCATTCAGTATGGGGCCAAAAATATGGAACGGCTCAAACACAGCCTGGTCCTTTCCTTCGCCCTCATTGGGATGATTACAATTGTATTGAATTTGCTGGTATTTTTGGGGTTGGATGGGATTATCTGGTTTATGCAGGTTCCCGGCTCCATCGCTCAGCTTATGAAAGACTATCTGTCCGCTATCTTTTGGGGTATCAGCGCCACCTTCCTTTATAATTATTTCGGAACTCTTCTGCGTTCGCTGGGAAATTCCATTGTTCCGTTGGTATTTTTGGGCGGGTCCGCTTTATTAAATGTTGGGCTGGATTTGTGGTTTGTGCTTGGATTTCAGTGGGGGATTCCAGGGGCGGCTTGGGCTACGGTCCTTTCTCAGTTTATCGCTGGCTTGGGAATCACCGCTTACACCTTGATTCGCTTTCCTGAACTGCGTATCAGCCGACGCCACCTCCGATGGGACACCGGAATTTTTCGGGAACTGACCAGCCTGTCCTTTCTGACTTGCGTCCAGCAGTCGGTTATGAACTTTGGTATTTTAATGGTCCAGGGACGGGTCAATTCTTTCGGTTCAACGGTGATGGCCGCTTTCGCCGCCGCGGTCAAAATTGACTCCTTCGCTTACATGCCTGTCCAGGATTTTGGCAACGCATTCTCCACATTTATTGCCCAAAATTACGGTTCCAGACAAAAAGACCGCATCCAGAAGGGGATTCGGGCGGCGATCATCAGCGCTTTCCTGTTCTGCGGGGTGATTACCACTCTTGTCTGGGTATTCGCCAGACCTTTGATGGGGCTGTTTGTTTCCCCTCAGGAGCTGGAAATCATTCAAATCGGGGTTACCTACCTGCGGATTGAATCCAGCTTCTATTTTGGCATCGGCCTGCTGTTCCTTCTGTATGGGTTCTATCGGGCGGTAAAAATGCCTGGTATGTCCGTCATCCTCACCGTGATTTCTTTGGGGACAAGAGTTCTTCTTGCCTATACCCTATCCCTCATTCCCCAAATAGGCGTCACTGGAATCTGGGTTTCTGTACCCATTGGATGGTTTTTGGCCGATTTGGCCGGTACCCTTTATTACTATAAACGCTCCAAACTTCTTCTGCCCCAATAGCAAACAAGGTCCCCGCGCACAGCGCAGGGACCTTGTTGTATTTCTTTGAGACGTGGGGAATTAATACATTCCATCCATACCACCGGCAGGCATTGCGGGGGCAGGATTTTTCTCCTTTTCATCGGTAACCAGGGACTCGGTGGTCAATACCATAGCGGCCACAGAAGCGGCGTTCTGGATGGCGTTGCGGGTAACCTTAGCGGGGTCAACAATACCCATCTCAATCATATCGCCATAGACCTCTTTGGCAAAGTCATAACCATAACCAACCTTGCGGGAACGCTTAATCTTGTCGATGATGACAGAGCCTTCCATACCAGCGTTATCAGCAATCTGACGGACAGGAGCTTCCAGAGCCTTCAGCACGATGCGGGCACCGGTCTTCTCGTCTCCATCCAGAGAAGGAATCAGCTTCTCAACAGCGGGAACAGCGTTCAGGCAAGCCACACCGCCGCCAGCTACGATGCCTTCCTCCACAGCCGCTTTGGTAGCGGAGAGAGCGTCCTCGATACGCAGTTTCTTCTCTTTCATCTCCACCTCGGTGGCAGCGCCTACTTTGATAACCGCTACACCGCCAGCCAGCTTGGCCAGACGCTCCTGGAGCTTCTCTTTATCATAATCGCTGGTGCTGTTTTCCAGCTCAGCACGAATCTGGTTGACACGAGCCTTGATAGCGTCGCCGTCTCCCATACCACCTACGATGATGGTGTTCTCCTTCTGCACCTGAACCTGACGAGCACGGCCCAGCTGTGCCATAGTGGTATCCTTCAGCTCCAGGCCCAAATCAGAGGTGATAACCTCACCACCGGTCAGGGTGGCGATATCACGCAGCATCTCTTTGCGGCGGTCGCCAAAACCAGGAGCTTTGACAGCCACGCAGGTGAAGGTTCCACGCAGACGGTTTACAATCAGTGTGGACAGAGCCTCGCCCTCAACATCCTCAGCGATAATCAGCAGCTTCTTGCCGCCCTGAACCACCTGCTCCAACAGAGGCAGAATCTCCTGAATGTTGGAAATCTTCTTATCGGTAATCAGGATGTAAGCGTCATCCAGAACCGCTTCCATCTTCTCGGTATCAGTTACCATGTAAGGGGTGATGTAGCCACGATCAAACTGCATGCCTTCTACCACTTCGGTGTAGGTCTCAGCGGTCTTGGACTCCTCAATGGTGATAACCCCATCAGCGGAAACCTTCTCCATCGCCTCAGCAATCAGCTTGCCGATGAACTCATCGCCGGAAGAAACAGAACCAACACGAGCAATGTCCTCGCTGCCCTTTACCTTCTTGGAGTTCTCTTTAATCGCGTCAACAGCAGCTTCCACAGCTTTGGCCATACCCTTTTTCACAACCATGGGGTTGGCGCCGGAAGCCACATTCTTCATGCCCTCCCGAACCAGAGCCTGGGCCAGCAGGGTAGCGGTGGTGGTACCATCGCCAGCAGCGTCATTGGTCTTGGTGGCAACCTCTTTTACCAGCTGAGCGCCCATATTCTCAAAAGAATCGGAAAGCTCAATCTCCTTGGCGATGGTTACGCCATCGTTGGTGATGAGGGGAGCGCCAAACTTCTTATCCAGAACAACATTGCGTCCCTTGGGCCCCAAGGTGATTTTCACAGTATCAGCCAGTTTATCAATACCAGCCTGAAGCGCTTTTCTAGCGTCCTCGCCGTAAGCAATTACTTTTGCCATTTTAATCAAACTCCTTTATCCCAAATCTGTGTACCTGAAACTTATTCAACAGTCGCCAGAATATCGCTCTGACGCAGGATGGTGTACTCTTCCCCATCCACCTTTACCTGAGTGCCGGCGTATTTGCTCAGCAGCACACGGTCACCGACTTTGACAGTCATCTTTACCTCAGAGCCGTCAACCATTCCGCCAGGGCCTACCGCCAAAACCTCGGCAACCTCCGGTTTCTCCTTGGCGTTGCCCGCCAGGATAATGCCGCCCTTGGTGGTCTCCTCCGCTTCTACCATCTTGACAACAACTCTGTCTGCCAACGGTTTAATGGTCATGTCTAATTCCTCCAATTATTTTAATTATTAAATCATGTACTGAGAGAGGATGTTTTTAGCACTCACTCTCTCTGAGTGCTAGACTTATTGTAACCCTTTTTCCAGAAAAATCAACCCCCTTTTTGTAATTTTTTAAATTATTAACAGATTTGTTACAAAGCCCCTCCTCTTTCTCTTTACAAAGCCTCCCTCCTCTGTTAAACTATGGGAAATTTACTCGTCCGATTCCTGAAACAGAGAGGAGTGTTATACAATGAAAATTGTTGTTTTAGATGGCTATTTGGTGAATTTTGATGGATTGGATTGGGATTTGGGCCCAGGATTCCAAGTGCATTGGTACGACGATACCCCTCCTGAAAAGGTGGTTGACCGGATTGGAAACGCTGAGATTGTTTTCGTCAACCGGGTTCGGCTCACCCGGGAAATTTTCCAGGCTTGCCCCCATCTAAAATTTGTGGGCCTGTTCGCTACCGGCTGCAATCAGGTGGACTTGCCAGCCGCCTCAGAAGCGGGGATTACCGTCTGCAACGTCCCGGAATACAGCACCGATGCTGTGGCCCAGCAGACGATGGCCCTTCTGCTGAACATCGCCACCCAAGCCTATGCCCACAACGCCTATATCCACCAAGGAGGCTGGCGTGCATCTGTTGACCCCGCTATCACCCGGCGGCCTATGTTTGAGCTGGCGGGCAAAACCATTGGCATCATCGGTTTTGGAGCCATTGGGCGCCGGGTAGCCGCCTTATGTGAGGCTTTTGGCATGAAGGTTTTGGCTTACCGCCGGACCCCTCCTTCCTCTCAGGACCGCTTTCCTCTTGTGCCATTGGATACTCTGCTGGAAAAATCAGATATAATTTCTCTCCACTGTCCGTTGAACGAGGATTCCAAAGAGCTGATTAACCGAAACACCCTTGCCAAAATGAAATCAGGAACCATCCTGCTGAACACCGCCCGCGGAGGAATTCTCAATGAAGGGGATGTGTTGGAGGCTCTGGACAGCGGCAGGCTTTATATGCTGGGGACGGATGTTCTGAGTCAGGAGCCTCCTTCCCCGAAACACCCCTTTATCAGCCATCCAAAAGTTTTCTGCACCCCTCATGTGGGATGGCTTCCAAAGGAGACCCGTCAGAGAGTTTTGGACATTTGTAAGGAAAACCTGCTTTGCTGGGTGAAGGGAACCCCCATTCATGTGGTAAATTCACAATCCTGACAAGCTATTTTCACACATCTTGACAAAATAAGATGGGTATGGTAAAATCCAAGCAAATCAAGCAGAGTAGGAACCGGCGCGTTAAGTGCCGCTTGGACGGGGAGTTGCCAAGCGGACGAAAAGGACCCCTTGCGGTGCCGTTTCCGCATCCCGCTGCTGCATCCAAAGAGTTTTCGCCTCTTTCCATGTAGCACGCTGCTGTTACATGAAAGGAGGTTTTTTATGTCTTATTCATTCTCCGCGTTTTGGGCGGAGGTGAAGGGGCTGCCTGCCTTGGTGCAAAATTCCGCCAAGGAACTGCGGCGGCTTTCTTCCCTCACGTCCACATCCATGCTGCTGGCCTTAAATCTGGTGCTGCATCAGTTTTTGACCCTGTTTATCAGCTCCATGCTGAGAATCACCTTTGGGTTTCTCACCGTAGGGGCTACGGGGATGCTGTTCGGACCGGTTATGGCTGGGGTATCCTGCGCCATTGGGGATGTACTGAAGTACTTTATCCGCAATGATGGAGGTACCTTTTTCCCTGGATTTACCCTGGTCCAATTTGTGGCGGGCTTTTTATATGGCTTGTTTCTGTATAAAAAGCCAGTCTCCTTGGGACGGGTATTCTTATGCAAATTGGTAGTTATGGCGGTTGTAAGCCTTTGGCTGGATCCCTTGCTCTTGACCGTCCTGTACGGCAAGGCTTTCTGGGCCACCTTGCCTGCCCGCTTGCTGAAATGTGCGATCATGCTCCCCATTGAAACCGCAATGCTTTACACAGTGTTGAAAACCATCTCGGTCCGTCTGCCAAAGCTTCGGGTCTGAGAACATCCACCCCATCAACCCAGACATAAAAGCCTGTTCTGGCAATTCCGCCAGAGCAGGCTTTTTCTATAAGCTGATTGTTTTTTCAATGGGGGCTATTTAATCTGGTACCGAATTTTGCAATCAGATAAAATTTGATTGATTTTCTTGGTCTGTTCCGGAAACTTCTCGCAATATTTTCCCCCTATGATTGTAAGATAATAAAACAAATCTTCATACCCGATCGTGATTTCTTCTCCATCATGCAGACCGAATTCAGCTCCTTCGTATCCAGGTGTGTTTTCTTTATCATAATCATCCAAATCGTTCCAAAACACACAGGCCCCATAATTTTCCCCAAAACCTTCGCCTTTGCTGAGCCCTTCCAGTACCTCAATAAATCTGGTGTCACTGACCATATCAAATAACCCTTTCACCGGAAAATGGCTTTTATCCAGCAGCTCCTCTGTTTCAATACGAAAGTTGCTTTTCAAATCCTATTACCCTCCTTTCCTGGAGCTATATACAAACACCTCCGGCAATCAGCCGGAGGTGTTTTCGTCATTATCTGGGTGGGTGGTAAAATAATAGCTTCCGCCCTTGGCTATCTCAAACTCCAAAACCATGCCCTCTTCCTCATTGCGCACATGGGTATCCAGAGCTTTTCCGCTTTCGTCATAGATTTCTACATTTTTCTTTCCCAACAGGCTGCCCGGCAAGGAAACCCTCAGCAATACAGGGGTTTGTGGTTGGACTTCCTCTAATGTGGAACGATTCTGAAAGGTCACATCATATCGATAAAGTGTCTCACAGTTTGGAATGGATTTATGGTCTGTTTGACCTGACGCCTGTATTTGCGCCGTCCCATCAGGAAATGCCGCCAACATTCCCACAGCCTCCATCTTTTCTGCATCTCCCAGTTGACAGCTCCACACCATGCCCATCTGATTTAAAAATTGGGTGTAGCTCTGCCACAGAGTGGGCAAAAGCGGCTCCAAACTCAGTCTGGACCCAATATCCATTCTATAATATTGTTTCAATCCCTGCTCTATGGATTGACTATCCGAGGAATCCACTGTTCCCAAAAATTCATACAGCTCGTCGGAAACAACCAGGCTGGCTTCCTGGGAAGGGCTTCGATTTCCGGCCGTATCTTCCGTACAGAAGGAAAAGGTATAATATCCTGGCTGGTTAATGGTCAGCACATAACCGTTTTCTCCCTTCTGAACCTCCTGCCATTCCTCTGTTTGACGGACACAAACCTTATCTACATCCGCCTGTACAGGCAAATCCAGTTTAATCTCCAACCCTACTGGAAATATATCCATATCCCATCGTTGGGGAACGCTGTAACTCCATACTGGAGCAGTTGGCGGAGTTATATCCACAGTTGGCTGCAATCGTCCCAGCCATCCTACCAGCACCTGAATACGGTCCTGCTGCAAAGCTGAAAAATACCCTCGCTCTTCTTCTGTCAAACTGTTATATTCTCTATAAAATTCTATAATCTCCTGGCTTTTAGCCTTCACATCCTGGTCTGTTTCCCAAAGCAGGGTCTCCAAATCCTTCCAGCGGTCCAGCAAATCCGCCAAATCTCCACCAACCCTGAACCGCACTTCCTCCACCTCACTGCGCTGGCCATCGGGAAATTGGACACAGAACCCCAACTCATAAAGCCGCTCCTCCAGAAATACCACCCGGTAAATCCCATCCTTGTCAGGAGCCAAAGACATCCAAATACCATTTTCCCTAATCAATGGCTTGGCGCTTGGGTCGGTTGGGGAAATGATTGCCTCCGCCTTTGTCCTATATATATCTTTTCCCTCTGCCTGATCTCCAAAAAGACTCAGTTTAAAAGGCTTTGCAGCAGATTGGGACTGCGCCGGAACAGAACCGCCCTCAAACGTTGAATCGGCACTTTCTGCCCCAAATACCGGAAGGAAAGCCAATGAGGCAGCCATCAGTCCCACAACCACAGCCTCAACTATTTTATGAATCTTCATAGCTTCCCTTCTTTCCCCAATCCCACGACAAAACCGTTATCCTTTATTTTATGATAATGAATCTTATTGAAAATGTAAAGTACTTTTCAGAATTTCCAATCCAACATTTTTCTATTTTAAAGTATGGAAAAAATGAAGTTACTTTTTCTCCCAAACAATGAAGCGGTTATTTTTCAGAATCTCCAGAAACTTAATCAGCCGGGACATTCCCTTGTCCATCTCCCCAAATTCTGAGGACACAAGGTTGAAAATTTCAAACACATCCCGCTTCCCATCTATGGCCAGCCAAACAAAGCTCCCCTCACGGTCCAGGTCAATACGGCTGATTTTAGGACGGTGGAAAAATTTTTGGGCAATCCAATAGTAGAATCCCTTCCACTCCGCTAAAAGCGTAACCTGTCCATCCTCCTTTACCTCATACTGGAGGGATGGGGTATGGGCTGGTATAAAATCCAGATAATTTTTGCCTTTTCTTTTCATCTCCCAAGGCTCTCCTTCCATTGTGCTAAAAAACAAGCCGCCCGCCCTCTATAAGAGGGCAGGCCGCGGCTTTGCTTAGATGTTGCCTTATTCGTTTACGCTGGTTTTCTTTCCCTTGAGACAAACCAATACCAAAGTGGCCAGCAGGGCCGCAAACATAAAGATACTTCCAACCTGTCCAATATTGATATTGAACCGCGCAGCCAGGTCAATCTTATCGTCCACCTCGAAGAAGGCCAGCAGCGCCAGAATAACACCCATCAGACCTTCTCCCGCAATGAGTCCAGAGGTATACAGAACACCCCGGTCCACACGGGCCCGTTTCTCCTCCTGGGAACCCTTCATCTTATCCATGAACCAGCGAACGATTCCGCCGAACATGATGCCTGTACCCAAGCTGAAAGGCAGATACATTCCAACTGCGAATGGCAGCACAGGAATCTGAAGAATTTCCACCACAATCGCCACTCCAGCTCCGGCGAAAATCAACGGCCAGGGCAATTGAGCGTTCATGATTCCCTCTACCAGCATTTGCATCATGGTAGCCTGAGGCGCCGGGATATTGGCGGTGCCATAGCCCCAGACAGCGTCCAGCAGATAAAGCACCCACCCGATGGCCACAGCGGAAGCCACTACACCAATCATCTCTCCAATCTGCTGCTTCTTGGGGGTAGCGCCCAGCAGAAAACCGGTTTTCAGGTCTTGAGAGCAGTCTCCAGCGATGGCCGCGATGATGCAGATGATAGCGCCGATGGCGATTGCTCCGGTCATTCCCTCAATGCCATCAGTGCCAGTGGCTTTCAGAAGGATGGTGGCGAACAGCAGGGTAGCGATAGCCATACCGGAAACCGGGTTGTTGGAAGAACCAATCAAGCCAACCATTCTGGAAGAAACAGTAGCAAAGAAGAAGCCGAACACCACAATGATAATGGCGCCTACCGGATTTACTGGGAATACAGGCAGAATCCAAATGGCGGCGGCGATAATCAGCACCATAACCACCAGGAAGGGCATGGGCAAATCCTGATTTGTCCGCAGGCCGTTTTGCTCATGCTTGTTGTTCATGCTCTTCATTGCCTGCCCAAAGGTTTTCACAATCAGCGGGAAGCTCTTAATCAAGCTGATGATACCACCTGTGGCCACAGCGCCCGCTCCAATGTATTTCACATAGGTTCCCCACAAGGTGCCGGGGTCCATACCGGAAATAGCGGTGCTGCCGGGGAATACCACAGCGTCCGCTCCAAACAGGGCAATCAGGGGCATGATGACGAACCAGCTGATGGTGCCGCCCGCTAAAATATAGCTGGAAATCTTGGGTCCGCAGATATAACCAACACCCACCAGAGCGGGAAGCACCTGCACACCTGCGGCGGAACCCTTGTAGCTTTGGATGTTGTAGTTAATCTCGCTTGGGAACACCTTCAGTCCATCCGCTATGAACTTGTACAGGCCTGCTACACCCAAGCCCAGGAACACGGTTCCCGCTTTGCTTCCTCCCTCTTCGCCAGCCAGCAGCACCTCAGCGCAGGCGGTTCCCTCCGGGAAAGGAAGCACTCCATGCTCCTCCACAATCAGAGCTTGACGCAGAGGAACCATAAAGGCCACACCCAACAGACCGCCCACCACAGCGATTAAGAAGATGGTCAGCAAGCTGGGCGGAGTGGTCAGACCGGAATTCGCCCACAGGAACAGGGCAGGCAGGGTAAAAATAGCACCCGCCGCTACTGACTCTCCAGCTGAGCCAATGGTCTGAACCATATTGTTCTCCAAAATGGAATCACGGCGCATAATCACCCGGATAATTCCCATAGAGAGCACGGCGGCTGGAATTGAGGCGGAAACAGTCATACCTACCCGAAGCCCCAGGTAAGCGTTGGCCGCTCCAAACACAACCGCCAGCACGATACCGACTAAAATAGATGTTACCGTAAATTCTGGAACCACACGGTCCGCCGGAACATACGGCTTGAACTCGTTCTTGTCACCGGACATAAAAGTTCAATTCCTTTCTGTTTTGATTTTTGAGCAGAGTGGAGTGTCTATTATAGCATGTCCTCCAAAAAAAATGAACCTTTTTTCAGTATTTTCGCTATATTTTGCTTATTTTTGTTAATAACATGAACATAATATGGATTATTTTCTCACATTTTAGAGAAGCGTGTTAAAACATCCCCTAAAAGCTGGTAGAATCGTGCGAAGGAATCCAAGGGAATTCGCTCGTCAGGCGTATGACAGCCCAGAATGGTAGGGCCAACAGCGATGGCGTCCAGCCCTGGGAGAGCATCTGAAAACAGCCCACATTCCAGTCCCGCGTGGATAGCCTCAATCTTCAGGGGCTGTCCAAACAAAGTCTGATAGCTCTCCTGGAACACCTCCCGCACCTGGGATTTTTCCACAAAAGCCCATCCAGGGTAAGCTCCATCAATCTTCCAATCAAAGCCGAATACCTCCGCCAGCAGTTTAAGCTTGTCGGTGGTATCCTCCTGAAGACTGGCTACCGAGCTGCGGGGGGCGAATATCATCACCAGCTCATTTTCTCTGGTGTCCACCACTCCAAGGTTCAGGGAGGTGACCACAAATCCATTTTGTTTCAGGTTCCTGCGACGAACCCCATTGGGCGCCAGACAGACCGCCTGCACCAAAGCCTTGCCATCTTCTTCAGAAAGGGCCATCCCGCTCCCCTGCTCCATGGCAAAACGGCACTGGAACCCTTCCTCAAAGGGGAGCAGCTCCTCCTGGAACGCCTTTACCATTTCTTCAAGCACTGCTTGTCCTTTAGCGGCCTCCTCCTGCCGCTGATAAAGTACCACCGCTTCACATTCCCGAGGGATGGCGTTGTCCTTGGTGCCGCCCTGGAATTCCACCAGCGCTCCCTCTGTCTCATGGAGCAGACGATTCAGCAAACGAGCCATCAGCAGATTGGCGTTCTGACGCTCCTGGTCAATATCTGTGCCGGAATGGCCACCCAGCAGCCCTGTCATGGATAATTTCAGCAGAGTTCCCTGCATCTTCTCACGTTTCGCTGGGCGGGTCATGGTGAAGCGCATCCCGCCGGCGCAGCTGACGGTGGCGATTCCCTCCTCCTCAGAATCCAGGTTAATCATGGTTCTGGCAGAAATCAGGGATTTGTCCAATCCGGCGGCTCCGGTAAGACCTGTCTCCTCCTGGGTGGTAAATACACATTCCAACGCTGGATGGTTCAGATTCTGGTCATCCAGCACCGCCATCATCACCGCCACAGCGGCTCCATTATCCCCGCCTAAAGTAGTGCCATTGGCCTTGAGAATCCCATCTTCCACAACTAAATCCAAGCCATCCTTGGTGAAATCGTGCTCCACTCCGGCCAGCTTTTCACACACCATATCCAAATGCCCTTGCAGCATAATGGCAGGCGCGTTCTCCGCTCCCTTGGTGGCTGGTTTCTTGATAATCACATTATGCAAATCATCCTGATAAACCCAGAGTCCTCTGGCCTGCGCGAATTTTACCAGATAATCGCTGACCGCTTTTTCATTGGAGGAACCCCGAGGAATGGCGCTGATCTCCTCAAAAAAATGAAACAGAGCCTGCGGCTCATATCCTTTGATTTTGTAGTCCATAGGATATAACTTCCTTTCCGATTATAATGTTGTCTTTCCTCTAGTTTACCTGTTTTTTTCCAGGAAATCAATCCATTGACCTATTTTGTCCATTTTCTTACTTTTTTAAGTATGGAAATGTTCACAATTTATACTTGATTTTCCAGGATGGATGTATTATAGTATCATTAGCACTCATATCAAACGAGTGCTAACAAAGTCTTAAAATTACCTGTTATAAAGGAAGGGTCTGTTATGGAAACCAAACAATTTAAAGCGGAGTCTAAGCGTCTGCTGGATCTGATGATTAACTCCATCTATACCCACAAGGAAATTTTCCTGCGGGAGCTCATCTCCAACGCCTCTGACGCCATCGACAAGCTTTATTACCGCTCTCTGTCCGATGGGGAAACCGGATTGTCCCGCAGCGACTTTGCCATCCAGCTTGAGGTGAACAAGGACGCTCGCACCCTGACCATCCGGGACAACGGCTGCGGCATGACCGCTCAGGAGCTGGAGGAAAATCTGGGTACCATCGCCAAGAGCGGCTCCCTGCAATTCAAGCAGGAGCATGAACAGAAAGAGGACATCGATGTAATCGGTCAATTCGGTGTGGGCTTTTATTCCGCCTTTATGGTGGCCTCTCATGTAACCGTTACCACCAAAGCCTTCGGCCAGGAGGAAGGCTGGCGCTGGGAAAGCAGCGGCGCGGAAGGCTATACCATAGAGCCTTGTCAGGTGGCCTCTCATGGTACTGAAATCGTTCTTACCTTGAAAGAGGACAGCGAGGATGAGCAATACAGCAAATATCTGGACCCCCACCAGATTTCCGCTCTGGTGAAGAAATATTCCGATTATATCCGTTACCCCATCCGCATGGATATGCCCGCCACCCGCTTGAAGGAGGGCTGCCCTGAGGATAAACCGGAATATGAAAGCTATACCATCAATGAAACCCTGAACAGCATGGTTCCCATCTGGAAAAAATCCTCCTCTGAGGTGACCAATGAGGATTTGAACCAATTCTATAAGGATAAATTCTATGATTTTCAAGACCCCTTGAAGGTCATCCGCAGCTCCACTGAGGGCGCCGCTACCTATAACGCCCTGCTCTTTATCCCTGCCCGGGCGCCTTTCAACTATTACAGCAAGGACTATGAGAAAGGCTTGCAGCTGTACGCTTCCGGGGTTCTGATTATGGACCGCTGCCCTGACCTTCTCCCTGACTGCTTCAGCTTTGTGAAAGGTCTGGTGGATTCCCAGGATTTGAGCCTGAACATCTCCCGTGAGATGCTTCAGCATGACCGTCAGCTCAAGCTCATCGCCAGCCGGTTGGAAAAGAAAATCAAGTCCGAGCTGCTGGGCATGCTCAACAACGACCGGGAACATTATGAGCAGTTCTTTAAGAACTTTGGGCTTCAGCTGAAATATGGCGTTTATGAGGATTACGGCGCCAAGAAAGAGCTTTTGCAGGACCTGTTGCTGTTCCACTCCTCCAACGGGGAGCAACCCTGCACTTTGGCGGAATATGTGGGCCGCATGAAGGAAGACCAGAAATACATCTACTACGCCTGCGGAGAAACTCTGGAAAAAGTCAAACGCCTGCCTCAAACCGAGCTGCTTCTGGACAAAGGGTATGAAATCCTGTACCTGACCGACAATGTGGATGAGTTTGCCATCAAGATGATGCGGGCTTTCCAGGAGAAAGAATTCCGCTCGGTAAACGACAGCGATTTAGGTTTGGAGAACGAGGAGGAGAAAGAGGAAACCAAAAAGCAGCAGGAGGAAAACAAGGGCCTGCTGGATACGCTGAAAGAAGCCCTGGACGGAAAGGTAAAAGAAGTCCGGCTGTCCAGCCGGCTCAAGAGCCACCCTGTCTGCCTGTCCAGTGACGGTCCTTTGTCTCTGGATATGGAGCGGGTACTCAACTCCATGCCTGGAGCGGAGGAAAAGGTAAAGGCTGACCGGGTCTTGGAGCTGAATCCTTCCCATCCCGTCTTTGCCGCCCTGCAAAAACGTTTTGAGAGTGACCCTGAGCAGGTGAAGGCCTATGCTTCCCTGCTGTATAATCAGGCTCTCCTGATTGAGGGGATGCCCATAGAGGACCCTGTGGCCTTCTCCAACGCTATTTGCGACCTGATGGCCCGCTAAAGAATTTTTTTGATTGGCTCATAAAAACCGCTCTTTTTAGAAAAACGGCGTGACTAAAAATCACGCCGTTTTTTATTTATACAGAAAAGCGGATATGGAAAACTCCATATCTGTACGGGGACAACGTATTTGAGAAATACGGGATAAGGCGGGAGGCGGCGAGAAAACCCGCTATTTATGCGGGAAACAGGGCATTTCACCCGGGATAGGGCATTGATCCGGCCCGGCTTTATCAGATAACTTGAGATGAGGGCGTCGACGCAGTCGGCGTCCTTT
>CALWZG010000049.1 GCA_944385965.1 uncultured Anaerotruncus sp. | reverse complement strand
TTTTACCACAAATGGATGCTCTTTTTTCATTCACTTGATAGGTGAAAAGCAATATTCAGTTAAAATACAGTAACTATGTGGCTTTCAGCCACATTCGTGGCAAAGTCGTGAATAATTCAGGTTTATTATTTGTCTCTATCTAAAATACCTGCTCTGAACAGGTCAATCTTTCCTTTCAGAATCATTTCCATATTGGCGATGGCGTCTACCATAGATTCAACGGACTGATTTGTCAGCAAGATGGTTTCTGGAGAAACATCGTCAAAAGACAGGATTTTCTGCAATTTTTCCCCTTCCGCGTTTAAGATATGGGATAACGCAGTCCGCTGAAGGGCAATCGATTCAAATAAATCTGAAATCGCCTGCTCACGGGGAGATGGTGCCACAGTGGTGGTGGTTGTAGTGGATGTGGTGGAGGTTGTAGTAGAGGTTGTTGTAGTGGAGCTGGTAGTGGAGCTGGTAGTGGAGCTGGTAGTGGAACTGGTGGTGGAACTGGTGGTGGAACTGGTGGTCGAGCTGGTGGTGGAACTGGTGGTGGAGCTGGTAGTGGAACTGGTGGTCGAGCTGGTAGTAGTACTGGTAGTGGAACTGGTAGTCAAAAGACAGGTGATTGGATCAGGTAATTCACCAATAAATAATTCATTATGGCTTTCGGAATTCCCGGTAAAGGTATCAAACATAATATTACCGTTGATCTGGCTGAAGGTTGTGTTGGCAGCGGCGAAGGGCGCCAATACAGAGCCATAAATCGCGGTGGTGCTGTTGGACCAGGTTAAGGCGTCTGGGTAGTTCCATAAAATCCTTTTGGCGTTTTCTCTGGAAGCGGCAATCCCATTTCGGAAGATCTGATAGCTTCCGTATTGAATATTTGTGCCCTCTACGTTGATTAAGATAGTAGAATCAACCGGAGCAACAATATTGATGCCATTCAATTGATTCAGGGACACTCCAGTGCCATAAATGTTTGTACTGTCAAACCGGAAAATATTCAATACTTCATCCACACCGAATAAATTCAGCTGATTAAATACCACTTCGCCAGTTCCGTTGGCCGTCAGGGTATTCCAGAATAAGGAGGCACAGCTTAAATATCGTTTCGCTTCCTCAAAATCAATCGGTGTACCTGTGACGAGGGCTCCATTGGGATTTCCCATGGTGTAGTTTACAACAACGCTGGTTGGGCTGATGACGGTGTTTCCGCTTGCGTTGGAACCCCCGGATACGTTGATATTGCCATTTACAACAAAAGAGGGGTCGGTGTTGGCTGGGTTTTGTGGCGTCCTCCTTCTTCTCTTTCGGGTGAGGATTCCCTGGAGGGCCTTGAGCCTTGGTCAAATGTCCGGTCCTCCGAATTTTTATCCGTTTCCAATGCCTGTTCTTGGGATAATTCTTTAGAGCGGGTAAATTCTTGCCCATCTTCTGGATGCTGTTCATTAAAATCAGGACGTCCGCCATCTCTGTCGGAAGTCATTGTCTGAAATGGCATCATAATCCAGCGGTTGAAGGATGTGGCGGAAAGGGAGTGGATACCAACCACTGCTACTGCAACCGCCAGGCAGCTTATGAGAACTTTAGAAAGAGGGGAACGATGGGGTCCTTTAAAAACCAGATTGCCAATCATGGTCAAATGGAGGCCCAGATGTGCCCCAACCAGAAGAAGGGCAATGGCGCTGCAAAAGTAATGGACCGTTTTCCAGTTCCCCTTTACAGAAAAATCGAACAGTACACGGCTCATAAATACGCCAGAGATACCAATGAGGGCAAAACAGATCAGAAGCCCAAGGTTGATAAGCCAGCTGATCCGCCCCCGGATGGTGACATTTTTATCAAACAGGCGTTTTGTCATCTGATACACCCACCGCCAATTTAAAAGGACATGGAGTAAAAATCCGCCTAAAATCGTTATGCCCGCAATCTCGTGAAACTCCATGCCAAAATTGTCTTTCCAAAAAAGCAGGGTCAGGATAATGAGCAGTACAAGATCCAACAGTAATTTCAGCCATAATTTTTGATTTTTCAAGATGAACCAACTTCCTATCTTTTGCAGAAGTTTTTAAAAAAATAATAGATTTGATTTTTATGTTAATCCCCTTCCTTTAAATAAACATAAAATTTTTTCCATTTTTAAAAATAAATCCCACACACAAAAACGGTAAGAGAAATTCAGTTCTATGTAAAAAGGTCCCGTTTGCTTATTCAGCAAACGGGGCCGTATTATGGATACAAATAGAAGTTTATTGAGGATCCTGAGCGAAGATGGTGGTAGCGAAAGCGTAGGTCACGCCATCTTTCTCCACAGAATAAACGCCTACACCAATGTGGGTATAGTTGGGACGAAGCATATTCTCATGGTGAGAGGGGCTGTTGATCCAGTTGTTTACCCAGAACTGAGCATCCTGGTTGGCTCGGATAGAGGAATCATTATATTCAGTCATGGATAAATTCTCACCGGCGGAAACATAGGTGACTCCCAAATCCTCGTCCAGTACTGTATTCCAGGCACGTTTATCGGGACGGGCGTGGAAAAACAGATCCGACTGGCACAGTTCACGGCTGCGGATGCGGGCGGCGGAATGGAGGTTCACATCGTAGGTTAAGGGCGCCAATCCATTGGCCTCCCGTTCCTGGTTGGTCAATTCGATAATTTCTTCCTCTGTACGGGAATAGAAGTTGGTACCAGTGAGCAGTTTTCCCTTGGTAGGGGTAGTGCTTTTGGAGGAGGAATCCTGTTTCACAATGGTAACCCGGGAAGATGTTTGGATAGCGGATTCCCTCTCAGCTTCCTGGATTTCAGAAGCCTCCATATTTTTAGGATATTTACGTTGGCGGAGACTCTCAGAGGAGGAAACCTGCTCCTGAGCTGTTCCCGCGGCGAAAACAGCTACGCTGGAGCCGTAAGAAAGAGCTACCAGCAAGGCCATCAAAATAGCGAACTTCTTCATAAGCACACACTCCTTAAAATCATTTTTTCGCAATGGCTGTATAAAATAAGTGTATCATTTTCCAAAAATAAATGCAAGAAAAGGGCGAAAGAATTCAAAAAAGCATATCTGTGTTTCAGGCAGACTGGTTATTTGGCCATATGATTGATCATGCTGGCCAAGTATCCAGCCCCAAACCCATTGTCAATATTCACTACACTGACACCGCTGGCACAGGAGTTGAGCATGGACAGCAGGGCGGTCAAACCATGGAAACTGGCGCCGTACCCCACACTGGTGGGAACCGCGATTACCGGACAGTCCACCAAACCTCCGATAACACTGGCCAAAGCCCCTTCCATCCCAGCCACAGCGATGACCACCTTGGCTTCCATCAAGGTGGGAAGGTTGGACAGCAGACGGTGAAGTCCCGCTACCCCCACATCATAAAGCCGCTCCACCCGGTTTCCCAAACATTCCGCGGTGCGGGCCGCCTCCTCCGCCACAGAAAGGTCACTGGTACCGCCGGTGGCCACCACAATGGTTCCTTCGGCGGTCAGCTCCGGCTGAGGACAGGCGATGCCCACCAGGCAGATAGGGTCGTAGTCCAAGGGAATCTCCTGTTGGACCAGCTGCGCCGCTTCCTGGGACATACGGGTAATCAGGATATTTTTTCCTCCCTGACCAGCCATAGCCTTTACAATCCCCAGAATTTGCTCAGGTGTCTTTCCCTTTCCGTAGATAACCTCCGCCGCTCCCTGCCTCAAATCCCGGTGAAAATCCACCTTGGCATATCCCAAATCTTGAAAAGGCTGCAATTTAAATTGAAGCACCGCTTCCTCTGGGGAAATATCCCCGTTTTTTACCTGATTCAACAGTGTTAAAAGTTTTTGCTTTTCCATTTTGACCTCCTTAAATCCTGCCGGCTAAATCCAAAGCGATTTCCTGAAACCATGGGGACAATCCTTGGGAAAGAACCAATCTCTGCCGAAAAGCTTGTTCCATCTGGTCCTGGGGAAGCTGAATCAGCGCCAATCCGCCCCGTACCCGTATACGAAAATCAGAAAAACCCTGTTGGGCCAGAAAAGCTTCCCCTTGTTCTACCCGCTGCAAAGTTTCCGGTTCCAGGGGGGTTCCGGTAGGAACCCGGGTGGCCAAACAGGCATAGGCGGGCTTGTCCCAGGTAAACAGGCCAGCTTCTTTGGAGAGCGCCCGCACCTGAGCCTTGGTCAGCCCACATTCCCGCAGAGGCGAGCGGACGGACAGTTCCGTTAAAGCCCGCATTCCTGGACGGTCCTGGGCATTGTCTGAGGCGTTGGTCCCATCCAGCACCAGACCGTACCCATCTTTGCGGGCCGCTTCCAGAATGCTCCCGAAGATGGCCTTTTTGCAATGGTAACACCGGTCGGCAGGATTGGAAGCGATGAGAGGATTGGATAAGGGGTTGGTTTGAAGGACGGTCAATGGCATGTCCAGCTGTTCCGCCAAACGGCGGGCGTCCTCCAGCTCAAACCTGGGCTGAAAGGGAGAATCCACAAAGTACGCCCTCAGCTGACAGCCGTATTCTTTGGCCGCCCACAGCAGCAGAGCGGAGTCACAGCCGCCGGAAAAAGCCAGGGCAGCTTTTGGATGGGTATGGAAAAAAGTTTCGAGGGTCATGGAATAGCTCCTTTGTTTGATAAATGGTGACAAATTGCGGCAGAAGTGCCGCAAAAAGAAAGATTGGCAAAGGTGGATGATTGAAATGAAAACATCCGATTTTGAGTTTTATCATAGCAGAAAGGAAAACTTTTTACAAGCGCCCCAATCAGGCTGGTTATGGGAACCGCAAAGATGGAAATTCCACAAGAAAATGAAAGGTGGGAGCAGGGGAAAGGTATGTGGGTAGCCTTTGGGAAACCAACAGACACCTTAAAGATGTGTATGGAATAAGATAGAAAGAGGAATTTAGAAAGGAGGAATTTTAAATGGCCATTTTCGCAAAGGGAATTGATATTTCCAGCTACCAGGGCTCACCGGATTTCAAAAAAGTCAAAGAAGCGGGTTATTCTTTTGTAATTGTGCGGGGCGGGTTTTTCAATCAGACCTCAAAAAGCTTTGTGCCGCAGTTGGAAGCAGCTCAGGCCGCTGGTTTAGATACAGGCGTTTATTGGTACTCCTACGCGGTGAATCCTCAGGAGGCCCAGCAGGAGGCGGACGCATGCCTTAAAACCATCAAAAATTACCAGTTCACCTATCCGATTTGGTTTGACCAGGAGTATGAACCAAGGATACAGGCGCTGACCAAGGAACAGCGCACCAATATTTGTAAAACTTTTTTGGAGGCATTAAAAAAAGAAGGGTATTATGTTGGGCTGTACGCCTCAAAGGATTGGCTGGAAAACTGGGTGGACAGCAGCCAATTGGAGGGGTATGATAAATGGGTAGCCCAATACGCCGATAAAATCACCTACCAGGGCAGCTATACCATCTGGCAGTACACCGGGAAGGGTCAGGTGCCGGGGATTCAGGGCGACGTGGATTTGAATATTGCCTATAAGGCATATCCTCAAATCGTCAAAGAGTTAGGATTGAATGGTTGGAATACCCAGAAGCCCCAGGACTACCAAGCCTTGTACCAGCAGGCACTGAGCCAGCTTAAAGAAGCCCAGGAACGCCTGGAAGCCATTCGCAAGGCCGGGGGCTGGAACTGAATCAGCTGAAAATTAAGAAGGAAGCTATGGAGCGAATTTTCCATGGCTTCCTTTTATTTTTAATGGATTTGACAAAATTGGTATGGAAAAAAGGAATAAAGGAGGAATTTAGTGTATTTTTCGTTAAAATGATAGGTCTAAGGGATTGACTGCTATGAAACAATCATGGTAAAATGTGGTCAGTCCTAGTAATAATGAAGAATATCAATTTAGACACATTGACATAAAATCTTTCTGACAGTTATAGAGATAAAGGTGAGTCCTCTGATGGCAGACAGTTTTATGAGGATGACCTGGGCTGTAACAGTCTATGGAGGAGGGGAAAATGTCAGGTACAAGGGTATGATAATGCGAAAGTTTCTTTTCCTTTAAAATAAAAGGGGTGTTAATGATTGATGAGGTTACATAAAGACAGGGAGTCTGAGCCTTCTGCCCCAGAGGTTCCCAAAATCTCCATAGAGGATAAGGAAGCGTCTCATCAAATACCAACGAATCCACAGCGCCCCGGTGTGGATATCATCTTCCCGCCAGAGCATATTTTGTGCAGGCTCAAGGACCTGTGGTCAGAAGATAAGCTTGACAATGAGCAGTTATGTTTGCATTTGCTGCCTTTGGAATCAGAGGAATTTCTTCCCTTTGAGAACGTCACCTATGAGACAGCGGTTTTGAAAATGTCCTTGACCCGTGGGGCTAAAAAGCGTTGGGCGAAGATATTCTCCGATTCAGCTCATCCAAATCAGCAGTCTGGGGATTTGGATGAGGAGGTGTTTGTCTATGTGACCAGCGACCGGATGTCCGCTTGGATATTGCTGTTTCCCCCTGTTGGAAGAGGCAGGCGGCTGAACCGGCAGGAAATAGAGCAGGCATTGGCTAAACGGGGTGTGGTCTATGGTGTGAGAGAACCATTCCTGAAAGAACTTTTGGAGCTTGAGGACCGTTATTTTCAGATGTTTCTCATTGCCTGCGGTACAGCGCCGGTTCATGGACAAGACGGCTATGTGGTAGACCATTATCCACGTGCCATCCAAGAACAAATTCAGGTGGACGAGTTGGCTTGTGCCAACTACATCACACTGAATCTTGTGCAGGATGTGCAAAAGGGAGAGGTCATCTGCGATATTATTCCACCGACTCCAGGAATTGAAGGAAAAACCATCACCGGAAACCCTGTACCCGCCAAAGATGGAGCGAAGGTCGTGATTCCAAAAGGGCGAAATACTGTGGTATCACAGGATGGCGCCCAACTGCTGTCCACCTGCGCAGGACATGTGGAATTTTCGGGAAGAAATTTTCAGGTCAAGCCTGTTTTGGAAATTTTTCAGACGGTGGATCATTCCGTGGGGAATCTCAACTTTTTAGGGGATATCCATATTCATGGAGATGTATGCCGAGGGCTTACTGTGCGGGCCACAGGAAATATACAGGTGGATGGGATTATTGAGGCCAGCGCCATTGAGGCGGGTGAAAACCTGGTGGTATCCAGCGGGGTTCAGGGACAGGATGGGGCTGTGCTTCGGGCACATAAAAGCATTTACGCCAAATATCTTGAACACTGTGATGTATACGCCAGGGAAAGTGTGCAGGCGGACTGCATCATCAACTGTAATATATACAGCGATGGAATTGTCAGGACGTGTACAGGCAGAGGGGTTATTATTGGAGGCACAATCCATGCCGCTCAGGAGGTTTCCGCTTTTACAATCGGGTCAAAGGCGGAAAGACTCACCAATATTTTGCTGGGGGGATCTCCATGCGAGGATTCTGAAAGGACACAAATCCTGGAGGAACTGGCTAAGATTGAGAATGAGATTTCCAAACTGGAACAGCAGGATAGTCCCGATCAGCAGGATACGCTTTCCCAGCTTCGTCTTAACATGTATATTGTCAAGATGAAGTTAAATAAGTTTGATACAGCCTCTGGCCAGAAGCAGGACCAAGACTCAAGAGACCATCAGCGCCGCCTGATCTGCGACACGATGTATCCAGGCACAATGATCACCATTGACCATAAGGCTTTACGGATAGAAAAGATAGAACGCAATTGCAATATTGGGTTGTTAAACGGCCGTATTCGCCGTATTTAAATCATTGAGGAAAGGAGGCGGTACCTTGAGTACGCTTACTCAGCAGGAGGTTCAGGAAATTCTGGATCAGGTGATGCGGGAAATCGTAAACCGCAATACAAGTATCTGTCTAAGTAATCAAGAGGCTACCTTTTCAGAAGATATCTGTACAGTATACACCACTTTTGAGGGTGGATATCATGCTACTTTAATATTGTATGCGGACACAACTTTGCTGACAAGACTTACACAGCGTATTATTCATGTGGAAAGCGTCAATCCTCAGGATTTGGAAGATTTCAGCAAGGAATATTTTAATATCATCTGCGGACAGATTGTGGCAAGACTTTTCCGGGCTGCCCGAATCTCTTCTCGGTTTCAAATACCCAGTTTCCATAAAGGGCGGTATATGCCGTTTAAGGAGGAAGGGTGCCAATATGTGCTGAATTATACAAGCAACCGTAACGAAGGGGTTCAACTGGTCCATCATACCTTAACGTGATGTTTGAAGCTGGAGACCAATTGGCTGGTCATTAAGATATGGGTATATTGATATAATCTGTGCCATATCTCAAAATATAGCATAAATGATCTATGATTTTAAAAGGAGTGACCGCATATGTCAAAAAAAATTATGGTAGTAGATGATTCACATATTGTGCATTTGCAGATGCAGCAGATTCTGGCCGGTACAGACTTTGAGGTAATCGCCTGCTGCCAGAGCGGTGAGGAAGCATTGGAAAAGTATGACCAAATCAATCCCGATCTGGTAACGATGGATATTCTCATGCCGGGTATGGACGGTTTGGAAGCCGCTCGCTTGTTAATGGAGGCTCATCCGGAGGCGAAGGTGCTGATGGTGTCCTCTTTAGCCTACGATGATACCCTGAATGAGGCCAGCAGCATTGGTGCCAAAGGTTTTGTCTATAAGCCCTTTGACCGGGAGCAGATCATTGAGTCTATGGAAAAGGCGTTCGCTGAGGCATAATTACAGTCAACGGAAGCTGACACTGACAGATTTAGGTATTTCTTAGGGGGCGCTTGTTGCAAGGGCAACGTGAATATAGGTGCTAGAGTTGATATATTTGATGCTATAAGTCAACAGAAAATAGAAAATGGGGAATCGCTTTTGAAGCGGTTCCCCATTTTGTTGTGTAAAAACCAGATCTCAAAGAAATAAAAATTCCTGTTTTCCTGAGCGGGTCACATCCGGGCAATCAGCTCCAAAGTGATACCGGCGCAGCGCTGGGCAGCTTTGCCCACAAAGGTATCAAAATCCATAGCCCCATTGTCATCCGCACCATCAGACATGCAGCGGACCACGGTAAAGGGAATCTGATTCAGGTAGCACACGTGACCGATGGCAGCTCCTTCCATTTCCACCGAAATGGCTTGGGTTCCGGCGATGATGGCCTCTTTGAGGCGGGAATCGGTAACAAACTGCTCCCCCGAGGCAATCCGCCCGCAGAGACAGGGAACCCCTTGTTCCCGGCAAATTTCCTCTACCAGCCCGGAAAGCTTGGGATCGGTGGGGAAATGGGCACAGTGGGGGAAGTAATCCCCTTCCAGCAGGCGTGCCTCAAGGTCGTGATAGACCACATCAGTGGCGGCTACAATATCCATAATATGAAGTTCTTTGGACAGCGCGCCCGCGACCCCACTGTTAATCAGACATTCCGCTCCAAAGACAGAAATCATCATTTGGGCGCAGGCCGCGGCATTGACCTTTCCAATGCCGCATACACTGGCTACCACCTGTTTCTCACCCTGCTGCGCCACATAGAAGGACATCAAGCCGATGTTTTTGACAGTCCCATGGCTGTATGTCTGGCGGATGCACTCGAATTCACTTTCCATGGCACAGATAACACCAATTGTTTTCATTTCTCAAAACTCCTTTGTTTGGTTGGTTTTCCAGGCAATCCTGTAAACATGGGAAAAATTTTCTGGACAAAATTCTCTGTCCATTTTACAAGATTCCCAATAGGATTGCAAGGTGGTTGGATTGTGCAGAACAAAAGCTTTGGATGGAAGTGGGGGAAATCTGGAACAGGCTGGTAATATTGTCCTTCCCATGATAATATAGGTATATTGTCACAAGAGAACTGGGGGAGGGGACTGGGTGAAAAAACAAGGGTTCCTGTACGGTACCATCGTTTTAGCGGTGGGGACTATGGTGGTAAAGCTGATAGGGATGTTTTTTAAAATCCCGCTGACCAATCTGCTGGGTGGGGTCGGCATGAGCTACTTCAATGTGGCCTATGACCTGTATTATCCGCTATACGCTCTGTTTATTTCCGGTGTGCCAATCGCTGTTTCCAAGCTGGTCAGTGAAAGTTTGGCCCGCAACCGTTCCAGAGACGCTCAAAAACTGTTGGGGGTGTCGTTGGGGTTGTTTGCCGGGGTGGGACTGCTGGGCTCCCTGGTGATGTATATGGGGGCCGGCTGGTTCGCCAGTCTGGTGAATAACCCCCAGGCGGTGCTGGCGGTTCGGTGTTTGTCCCCGGCCCTGTTTTGCGGCTGCATACTGGCGGCTTTCCGAGGCTATTCTCAAGGGTATCAAAATATGGTTCCCACCGCTATTTCCCAGATTTTGGAGGCTGGTGCCAAATTGGTGTGCGGACTAGGATTCGCTTATGGGGCCGCCTGGATTGGAATGGAACAGTTCCGCAGGGAGGGCATGGTCTTTGGGGTCCCCTGCGGGGAGCGGAGTGAAGCGCTTTTGGCTATCCTGCCCTTTTCCGCCGCCGGAGCTATTTTGGGGGTAACCGCCAGCACCGTTTGCGGGGCGGTTTATCTGGCGGTTCGCCAATGGAGAAGGCAAGGTCAAGAACCATCGGCGGCTTTGCTGGAATTGTCGCCAAAAGCGGCCTCCACCGGAAAATTGGCCAAGCGGCTTGTGCGGGTAGCGGCACCGGTATGTGCGGCTTCGGTGATTTCCAACCTGACCTCCTTTATCGACCTGATTTCGGTGATGAACCGTTTGGAAACCGCCATCTCCAATGGACCAGAAGTGCTGCTGACCCTTTACAAAGGGTATATTCCAGAAGGTGTGGGACTGGATCGATTGGCCTCATATCTGTATGGATGTTATTCCGGGCTGGCTGTACCAGTTTACAATCTGGTTCCGGCTTTGACCACAGCTATCAGTGTCAGCCTGCTTCCCACCGTCTCAGCCGCCTGGGCCACCAATAACCGCCGTTTGCTGGAACGGAATATCAGTTCCGCCCTGCGGGTAGCCGCCATAGTGGCGGTGCCCGCGGGACTGGGAATCGCCGCTATGGCCCACCCCATCCTCCAGCTGCTGTATTTCGCCAAGCCTATGGAAGGGGCGGTTATCTATCCAGCCCTGCGCATGATGGGATTGGCAGCGGTATTTGTGGCCCTTACGCTGCCGGTGAACGCTCTGCTTCAGGCGGTGGGCCGGGCGGACCTGCCTATGAAGCTGCTGTTTTGCGGAGGGCTTGTTAAGCTGGGATTGAACTATCTGCTGGTGGCCTTGCCCCGGCTGAATATTCGGGCAGCCCCAATAGGGACCTTGGCTTGTTACGCGCTGGTTCTGCTGGGGGGACTGTGGGCGCTGTCAAGCTCCACCCAGTTGGATTTGAATTTAGGGAAAATTTTTGGGAAGCCTTTGTTTTGTGGGGTTTGCTGCGCTTTAACCGCCCGGGGTGCTTATCTGTTATTGTGCCGCAGCCTATCTCCTGCAATCTCCACATTGCTTGGCATTGGGATTGGGGGCGGTGTTTACATTTTGGTCATTTTATTTACAAAAACCATTACAAAAGAAGATGTTTTAATGCTCCCAAAAGGAGAAAAGTTTGCCAAGATACTTGAAAAGTACGGGTTTTTAGGGTAAAATACAAGATAGTTGCGCAACAGCAGGAAGGAGGAATGGAAGATGTCAGTGGACTTCCAGAAGAAGGAGCAGTATGAGATACAGGACCTGCTCCAGATTATGGAACTGCTGCGGGGTGAGGGCGGATGCCCTTGGGACCGGGAACAGAACCATCACTCTATCCGTAACAATTTTCTTGAGGAGACATACGAGGTTTGTGAGGCCATCGACCAGGAGGACCCAGAACTGCTTCAGGAGGAACTGGGGGATGTTCTGCTTCAGGTGGTGTTTCACGCCCGGATGGAGGAGGAAGCTGGACGTTCCGACTTCCAGAAAATTTGTGATGGTATCTGTAAAAAGCTGATTCTCAGACATCCTCATATTTTTGGAGATGTGACCGTAAGCGGAACCGGAGAGGTTTTGGCCAACTGGGATAAGATTAAACAAGCCAGCAAAGGCCAGACAACCGTTACCGAAACATTAAAAAGTGTCCCAACCACCTTTCCCGCGCTGATGCGCAGTGAAAAGGTACAAAAACGGGCCGCGAAGGTAGGGTTTGACTATCCAGGGATGGATTTGGCCATGAAAAGCCTGGAAAGTGAGCTTGAGGAGTTGAAAGAGGCTCTTGAGCAAGGAAACCAGGCTTGTATTGACGAGGAGCTGGGAGACCTGTTGTTTTCTGCTGTCAATGTAGCCAGGTTCGCTCACAGCGATCCAGAGGAGGCTCTGAGACGGGCTTGTGACAAATTTATCCGGCGCTTCGCCCAGGTGGAGCGATTGGCCCAGGAACGGGGAATCCGTATGCAGGACACCTCTATTGAAAAGCTGGATGAGCTTTGGGAAGAGGCCAAAGGCAACAAAAATGAAAACCGCTAATCTCAGACATGTGTGTCTGGAGAAGATAGAAACTTTAAAATTACGGAGGTCTATAACATGACAAAGGCAGAGCTTATTACCGCGGTAGCTGAAAGATCTGAACTGTCCAAGAAGGATAGTGAGAAAGCGCTGGCTGCTATGATTGACGCGATCACTGACGCCCTGAAAGCTGGGGAAAAGGTTTCCTTGGTTGGATTCGGAACTTTTGAGATTCGTCCCCGCAAAGAGCGCAATGGAATCAATCCTATTACCAAGCAGCCTATGAAGATTGCTGCCAGCAAGGTTCCCGCCTTCAGCGCTGGAAAAGCTTTGAGAGACGCTGTGAAATAAGCGCTTGAGATTTTTGAGAAGGCAAAGGATGGGCCGCCGCTGGGGTGGCTGGAAAGAAAAGGTTTAACAGAATAAGCCCGTCGTAACAGGAACGGCGGGCTTTTGGCAATTTTCAGGGAAGGAGGGGATTCGATGCGCTTGGATAAATATTTGAAGGTGTCCAGACTGATTAAAAGACGTACCGTGGCCAATGAGGCGTGTGATGGTGGAAGAATTGTGGTGAATGGTAAGGTTGCCCGAGCTTCTTATGATGTAAAAGAAGGGGACATCATCGAAATCAACCTGGGGCAGAAACCCCTGAAAGTGAAGGTGGTAGCGGTGAATGAACACGCCAATAAAGCCAATGCCGCTGAAGCTTATACTGTAATCGAGTGATAAAGAAGGGAGCGAATTTATGGCAATAAAAGGTACACAATCTGAGAAAAATTTACAAGCCGCTTTGGCGGGAGAATCCATCGCCCGGAATAAATATAGTTATTTTGCGATGGTCGCCAGAAAGGAAGGTCTGGACGAAATCGCGGACGCCTTTGAGGATATGGCGAAAAACGAGATGACACACGCCCGCTTGTGGTATGAGCAGCTCTATGGAAAGCCTGGAGATACCATGACAAATCTTCAGGAGGCGGCCAAAGGGGAATACAGCGAATGGAAGACCATGTATCCCGAGTTTGCCAAACAGGCGCGGGAAGATGGTGAGGAGCGTCTGGCGGTTATGTTTGAGAAAGTGGCCGCCATTGAGCAGGACCATGAGATGCAGTTTATGATGCTGTTTGCCCAAATGATGTCTCAGAAAGGTGGGCAGCAGCCCGCCGCCCCAAAAGTCCAGGAACGGACCCCTGTTGTAAAACATGGATTCCGCTGCACCTTCTGTGGAGCGGTGTATTCTGAACGTCCGGATGTATGTGGGGTTTGTCAGGCCATTGGCTCTTTTGACGCCTATACCTATACCGAGTAAGCAGTTTTGGTGTTAACATAAATCCATACCAAATATCTGGCTAAAATTGGCAAGGGGTGGAAGCAATGTCTTCCGCCCCTTGATTTCTACGGAAATGTTTTCCATCGGCTGGACGTTTGGGAAAGCTTTTATCCAGATGCTGAGGCAATCAATAAACAAAGTGCTTTTGGCATAAACTAAGGGTACTTTTCCAGCAAAGGAGCCAGGGTTTATGTGTAAGTTTCAAAAAGTTCTTTGTATAGGATTGATAGTGGGCCTGCTGCTTTCCCAGTCCGCCTGTATGACCAAGGGAGGAGAGGACGGTTCCTCTGTTCCTCAGATTTCCGGCAGCTATGATTCCTCTGGAGGCTACCAGCCTGAGGTGCCGGATGTTTCCCAGGAGCTGAAAGCGGCTATGGAAAAAAACAGCGATGTGATGGGATGGCTGATGATTCCAGGAACCACTGTAAATGAGGCAGTAGTGCAAACCACCAACAACGATTACTACCTGCGTCGGGATGTGGAAAAGAAGTATGCCTATGAAGGGTGTTATTATCTGGACTATGAAAGTGTCCTGTTTGATGATGGAAAAGATCTTCCCCAGAACACCATCATCTATGGGCATAATTTAGGGAATCCCATGGGGGTGAAGGATGACCCGGACGGGGTGAAATTCGCTCAGCTTTTGAAATTTGAGGATGAATCCTTTGCCAAGGCCACCCCCTACATTTATTTTGTGACACCGGGAGCCACGCATATTTTCCAGGTGTTCGCCGCCGCTTATTGTGAGGCGGGAACCACCCCTGTGCCTTATCACTACGCGGAATACACCGACCAGCAGTTTTTGGATTTAACAGCGGATATGAAAGCCCGTTCCCAATTTCTTTATGATGTGCCCATTGATGCGGAGGACCAAATCATTACCCTGTCCACTTGTTCATACAAGTTTGGCACCTATACCCAAAACCCCAACCAGCGGTATGTGGTTATGGGCAGGTTGGTTCAGCAGGGAGACTCTATGGGTGAAACAGCCAATTTCCGCACAAATGAAAATCCAAAACAACCCAGTTTTTCATAAGAGTTTCACAAAAAAAAATCAATAAATTTAGACTGCGGCACAATGAAAAACAGAAAAAAATCTGGTATAATAAAATAAAATCAATGAAAAGCCCTCCCTGTTGGGAAGGGCCAAAGTTGACGGATGGTGATGGACAAATGAAACTGGGTCAGATTGAATCAGTCGCTCAAGAAATTGTAAACGCCACAGCCCCTTTAGTGGGTGGGCATACCATCAACATCATGGACACCAAGGGAATCATCATTGCGTCGTCCGACTCAGAGCGCATTGGCAGCTTTCATCAAGGAGCGGCTGAGGTGCTGGCGCAAAGGACTCCTGTGCGGATTTTTCAGCAGGACTTACCCCGCTATCCCGGCTCGAAAGAGGGCATCAACCTTCCTATCATAAAAGAGGGGCAGGTGCTGGGGGTGGTGGGAATCCTTGGAGATCCCAGCCAGGTGGAGGCGGCCGCCAATCTTTTGGGTGTGTATGTAGGTCTGTATCTGGAGCAGGCGAATGCCGCCCAGAAAAGCAGCCTGCGCCGGGAACTGCGCCAAAGCCTTCTCAGAAGGATGTTTTCCGGGACAATGGAGGAGTCGGCTGTGGCGGGAGCCCCGCTTCCCGCTTTGCGGTTCCCCATGCGGGTGATTGCCCTCACCGTTTTCCAACCCGATCATTTCCAGCGTATCCATATGCTGGACCGGATGGAAGAACTGCTCTTGGCCAAAGGGCTCATTGACTCCCGGCAAGATATGTATGGAATTTTGGAGGATGCCCTTTTCATTGTCAGGCACACCCCTCAGATGTTCCACGGAAAGTCCTATATAGAAAATTTGTATAACGCTTTGAAAAAGGAATATTCGTGGGAGATTTCCATTTCCATAGGAGGAGAGGCTCAGGGCTGTGAGGATTTGGCCCAGTCCCATCAGGAGGCCAAGTCCTTGTGCAGACTGTGCGGGGAGGGATGCCATGACATCCAGCAGAGCCAAAGCCAGATTCTTTATCTTATGAGCTGCCTGCGGGAAGGAGTCTTAGAGCGTTTTATAGCCCCTCGATTCCAGGCGATTCAGGAGGGCTTTGGAGAGGACCTGCAATGGCTGATTGCTACGGTGGAGGCTTATTGTGAGTGCCAGTTCAGCGTGGCCAAAGCTGCCGATTGCCTGCATATTCATAAAAATACCCTGCTGTACCGGATTCGTAAGATTCTTTCTTTGATGGGTATGGAGGAGGAACAAGGGTTTATCAAAGAGTATTTCCTCAAGCTGCTGCTGATTTATTACCGGGATTTAAAGGGAAAGCAATCCTTTTAAAGCGAGACAGACGTTCAAACGCGCAAGCGTTTCACGATAAAATTCAAGAAGGAGTTTTTACCAATGAAAAAATGTATTATTATGCCTGATTCTTTCAAGGGCTCTTTGGATTCCATCGAGATTTGCCAACTGGCCACAGAAAAGGTACATAAGTTTTTCCCTGACTGTGAAGTGATTTCCCTGCCGGTGGCCGATGGCGGTGAGGGAACCGTAGACTGCTTCCTGCACGCTATGGAAGGGGAGCGGGTAACTGTACCGGTTCATGGTCCTTATATGGAGGAGATTGAGGGCTTTTATGGCCGTTTTGGAGATTTAGCTGTGGTGGAAATGGCCGCCGCCGCCAGCCTGCCAATGGTAGGGGATAACAAGAATCCCGCCAAGACCACTACTTTTGGTGTGGGTGAGATCATTAAACATGCTGTTGAGCATGGGGCGAAACAGGTAATCCTGGGATTGGGCGGAAGCTGCACCAACGATGGAGGCTGTGGATGCGCCGCCGCCTTGGGTGTGAAGTTTACCGATGCCCAGGGTAAAGAGTTTGTTCCTGTGGGAGGCACCTTGGACCAGGTGGTGGGAATTGATGTTTCTGCCGCTAAGGAACTGCTGAAAGATGTTGAGCTGACCGCTATGTGCGATGTAGAGAATCCCATGTACGGCCCCACCGGTGCCGCTCATATTTATGGCCCCCAGAAGGGTGCTGATGAGGCGATGGTGAAAGACTTGGACGCTAAGGTCATGAAGCTGGATGAAGCTATCCAGAAGAATCTGAACCTCAAAGTAGCTGACAAGCCAGGCTCTGGAGCCGCTGGCGCCTTTGGAGCGGGTGTTGTGGCGTTTCTGGGCGGAAACTTGAAGTCTGGCATCGAGACCGTTCTGGATATTGTGGAGTTTGATAAAAAAGTTGTTGGAGCAGACGCGGTGTTCACCGGAGAAGGAAAAATTGATGGACAGAGCTTGAGAGGCAAGGTAGTCATTGGTATTTCCCGTCGGGCTATGGTGCAAAATGTGCCGGTTTACGCAGTAGTGGGAGACGTTGGTGACGATGCTACCGCGGCGTATGATATGGGTGTTACCGCTATCTTCAGCACCAACCGTGTAGCGGTTCCCTTCTCCATCGCCAAGACCCGCAGCAAACAGGATTTCCAGGCTGCGTTTGAGGACATCATGCGGTTGATGAAAACTGTGGAGGAGCGCCGGTAATCGTTGCGCTCGGACAGAATTCTTATCAATTTTAGAGTAAAAAGAGAGGCTCCCCGACAAAAGCGGGGAGCCTCTCTTTTTGGAAGTTGGATGATGCAGGTAAATAGGGCCTGCGATTCAGGCTTGGAAGCCCTTTCCGATGATTTCGCTGGTGTTGGTAATCAGGACGAAGGCGTGGGGTTCTACCTGTTTGACATACCGCCGCAGGGCTACCGCCTGGGGCCGTTTTAAGGCGGTAAAAACAATAAATTTTTTGCCATGGAGGTAAGCACCCTGAGCCTGAGCTACCGTAGCGCTGCGATGGAGCTTGTTTACAATGAAATCACAGATGGGTTCGGGGTTGTCACAGATAATATTAAAATACTTGGCCAGGTTGATGCTTTCAATCACATTATCTATGACCAGAGATTTGGCACCAAGTCCAATCAGGGAAAATAGTCCGGTTTGTATATCAAATACAAAAAAGGAAGCGGCCACAATTACCAAATCGCTGAGCATCAGGCTCATGCCGATGTTGATGTTGGTGTACTTTTTCATCAGCAGGGCGATGATGTCGGTTCCTCCGCTGGAAGCCCCTATTTCAAACAGCAAGGCGGAGGCGAAGGCGGGAACGGCGATGGCGTAGCACAACTCCAAAAGGGGCTGGTCAGTAAGAGGGGCTGCAATCGGATAGACCTTTTCCAAGACCGAAAGCCCTACACTAAGCAGGATGCTGGAATAGGCGGTCATAACCCCAAAGCCATTCCCCAAAAAGATAAATCCAACAATGAGCAGAAGGTTGCTGATTACAAAGTTGATGGTGGCCACGGAGAAAGGCAGGACTTTGGCCAATACCACCGCCAGACCGGTGATTCCTCCAAAAGAAAAGTTATTTGGAAACCGGAAAAAATAGATGCCAATGGTCATAATGACTGTACTAATGGTAATCAGACAAAATTTTCCCCATTTACCATGAAAAACTGTATCCATTACAAAGCCCCTCCATATCAGAAAGCGATGGTTCATCTGTCGCTCGAAAGTGGAGCGGCGGGTGAAAATACGTTCCTATTATATCAGCTATTCCAAAGTTTACAAGCCATATGCAGAGCATACTTTGGAAAAAAGTGAAATATTGGGGAAGGTGTAGAAAATAGTTGTAAATATGTAGATTCTGTGATACAATGCCAAAAAAGGGGGCGCCTCCATGCTGCGACTGGAAGGAATTCGGAAAGCTTATGGAAAAAATCTGGTGCTGGATGGGGTATCTCTGGAATGTAATCCAGGGGAAGCAATCTGTTTGATAGGAGCCAACGCCGCTGGAAAAACCACCCTCCTGACCATAGCGGGGGGGCTTCAGCTCCCAGACAGCGGAATACGCTTGTGTGAGGGGCGGGTAGGTTATGTACCGCAGGAGCCCGCTTTGCTGGATGCCCTTACCTTAAAGGAAAACCTATCTTTATGGTACGCGGCCTATGGGCTTCCCAAAAATAAAATGTTCAGCGATACCTCTATGGAAACCCTTTTGGAATTGGGACCTTTCGCCAAAACGCCCGCTGGAAAATTGTCTGGGGGAGTGAAAAAGCGGCTTTCGGTGGTGTGTGCCCTGCTGGGGGACCCTCAATGGATTCTTTTGGATGAGCCATTTGCGGCGCTGGACATCGCCAGCCGGGAATCCATTTTGAAGCTGCTGAAGGGGCTGAAATCAAAGGGGAAGGGGATGCTTTTAATTTCCCATGACCCTTTGGAGGCAGGGGAGCTGGCTGACCGGGCGCTGCTGCTGAAAGCGGGCCGCATCCACCGGGATTGCCTGCTGTCAGGAACTTTGGAGGAGCGTTCCTCCATGATTCTGAAATTGTTGTCCCAGGCATAGGATGCCTTAAAAGTAGAGAGTCAATTTTCGTAGGAGGAAAGAATATGGATGAAGAGAAGAATTTGAATCAAAATCAGCCCCAGGAAGGGCAGATAGATTCTCAGCAGATGGAGCCGGTACAAGACCAATCCGCTCCACAGTCCCCATCCGCAGAACCGGATACTGCCGCCGCTCCTATTCATCAGGAGCCGGAGGTTGCGTCCCAGCAGCCCAGCGCTGGCGGGAAGAAAAAGACACCCCCTGTCCTTTGGGTTTTGTTGGCACTGGCAGTGGTGATTGTGATTCTGGTAGGGGTATTGATGGGGAAACTGCTGAAAGGCGGCGGAGACCCCAAGGAAGAAGTGGCCAAAGCTATGGAAGCTACCCAGGCCGCTCAAATGAAGGTCATGGAAAAATATCAGCAGGAGCTGCCAGCCTTCAAATATCTGTTTTCAACACCTGCCGCAGAGCCTAAGGCGGAGAAGATTTCCTTTGATTTCCGTTTTTCCTCTCTCAGCGGGGATGTGGTAGGACCTGACGAGCAGATGGTGGTTGAGCTTTTCAAAGGACTGGGTATCCAGGGATATGTGGCCTCTGACCCAGAGAATGACATCTTTGAGCTGGACGCTGGCTTGGCTATGTCGGGCTCCAATCTTTTGAATGTTTATGGGTATTTTTCTCCAGACCAGTGGGCAATGGGTGTGCCTACCTTCTCTGATACGGTGCTGTCGGTAAACCCGCAGACCCTGGAACAGGATTTGCAGCAGAATTCTGACCGCTTGGCGGCCTATGGCATTTCTATGGAAGAGCTGTCTGGTTTGGTGGACCTGATTCAGTCGGAAAAGGATTTGATGGGAGTTTATAGTATGGACTACCAGGCATTCCTGAAAGGATTGATGGATGCCTATAACAAGGCTGTGCCAGACGCTGTTTATGAGACAGGCGAAAAAGAAGGCTCCGCCCAAAACTACATCATTACCATTCCGGGAGACCAGATGAAGGCCGCCATTCTGAGTGTGCTGAACTATGTTTATATTGACAGTGAGTTTGGCCAATCTTATCAGAAGTTCTTCCAGTCCATGTCGGAACTCAGCAATGGAGAGGGACAGGATTGGGCTTCTATGGTGCAGGAGGAAATCATAGCTCCTATCGAGCAGGAGCTTCCCAACCTTCCCACCACTGTTACACTGTCGGTGGAGGATGGCCTGATTCGGAAAATGCATCTGGTGTCAGTTCCAGAGGGAGAGGCCGCAAACTTTAAAGAGGCCGTTCTGGACACCACCATCAATGCGGATGGAACCTCCAGCTTCAACCTGAATGTGCAGGGACAAGACAGCGAAGCTCAGCAGGTGGCCATGGCGATTACTGCTGTTGATTCCTATACCGATGGCCAATACACCTTGGATATGTCTATGGACGTGAATTATCAGGGTGAAGTAATGACCATACTTTATAATGCTGGTATGGGACAGGATGGCAGTATGTCCATGGATTTGGGCATGAATATGACTATGGCTGAGATGGAACCGGTGGAGATTGGATTCTCTGTGGATGGAACCGTCCAGTCGGAAGGGGAGAAGGTTCAGGTAGACCTCTCCAATATCACATTGGACCTGTCTGAGCCATCTACGGGCTCCGCTTCTTTGGGCTTCACAGGAAAGGTGGATATGGAGCCGATTACCACACCTTACACCAATTCCAGGGAAACAAAAAATGTGTTCTCCATGTCTGACCAGGAGCTTCAGGAGGAAATGACCAAGTATCAAACCGGTGCGGAAAATCTTTCCTATCAGATTATCATGATGCTGATGGGCGGCATGATGGGCGGAGGTTCTCCTGATATGGGAATGGTTCCCGCCGCTTAAAGGAGCCATAATGCGCATTTTCATTACCTCAGTTTGGATAGCGTGCAAGCACAGCAGCCGAAGGCTGCTGTGCTTGCTTTGCATCATGATTGTTTTTGCCGGCCTTGGAGGGGCGGCTTTGTCAGCCCTGCCGGAAGATTCAGCTCAAAAGATACGGGTAGGGGTGCGGGACCTTGACAACTCCACATTAACCCGTATGGCGCTGCAAACCACCTTGTCCAACCAGGGCCTTTCCCAATTGTTTCAGATGGAATTTCTGGGGCCGGAGGATTCCCAAGAAGGATACGACCTGCTGCTGACCATTCCCGAAGGTTTTTTAAACAGCATCCTCACCGGGGAAAACATCAGCCCCATTTTGGAATGTACCGCCGGAAGCCCTCTGGAAGCCATGCTGGTTCGGCAGATGGTGTGGGCGGGGACAGAAGATTTGACCAGCGCCCAATTAGGGGTGTATACCGTTCAGGAGATGGTGGAGTACGGGAAAGGAATGTCAGATGAGGAATACAACCGATTGCTGATGGAGATTAACCTTCTGCTGATGAAACAGATGATTGGACGCCGTGACCTGCTGACCAACCAGATGATTTCCGCCACAGGCACCCTCTCCCTGCCAATGTACTATTTCATCTCCTTGGAAACCCTGCTGTTATTCGCTTATGCCTTCTTGTTCCATTCCGTCCTGTCATCCCTGAAAAGTTTTGCTCAAAGACTGGAAAAAGGGCGTTGGGCGGTGTTTGGAGCCGCCGCCTTCCATTTATTCGCACTGGAAACCCTTGTATTGCTGGTGGTTTCCATAGCGGGCGGAACCCTTCAATGGATTGAGAGCCTGCTGCTGGGCGGATTGGTCAGCGGTTTTTCTATGTTGGTATGCGCTTGTTTCAGAGACAGCGGACGGTGCGCGGGACTTTCTTTATTGGGAAGTTTGGGGCTTGGATTTTGCGGGGGTATGTTCCTGCCTCTGCCGCTGATGCCCAAGGTATTCCGTGTGCTGGCCCCCTTTAATCCTCTGTGGCAGGGGCAAAGGCTTTTTCAAAGCCTTTTGCTGGGCCAGCGGATAGAGGACTTTCAATCCCTGTTTTGGATTGTGGTCCTTTGGTGCGGCTGCGGCCTGCTTTGGATGGGAAAGGAGAGACCTTTATGAGCTGTTTTTGGACGGGATTCCTTTTAAAAATCAAATCCACCCTTCGCTCCAAAGGCTTCTGGTGTTTCGCTGTGGCTTATCTTTTGCTGGCAGGCGTCTTGGGAGGAACTTTATCCGAAAAAATAGGGGGTGGTTTTCGGATAGGTGTGGTGGCGGATGGGGAACTGAAAGCTCAAATGGAACCGCTGCTTTCAGCCAATGGGGATTATGAGTTTGAGTTTTGCCAGACCCAGGAGACTTTGGAACAGGGGATTCTTTCGGAACGGTATCATTGTGGTTATGTCTTGGATGAGACTGAACAGCCTCCCTTGCGCTGTATCCAAACAAAAGCCTCCTATATGGCACCGCTGGTGGATGAAATTGTACTGGCGGCCTACTTGCGGGCTACCACTCCCCAGGTATCCAAAGCATTTTTAGAGGCGCGGGGACTGGAAAGTGAAGGGATTGAATCCGTTTTTCAAAGGGTATCCTTGGAGGCGCCTGGAATGGAAGTGGAGGTGGTTGGGGAGCAGGCGCTGCAAAAGGTGGAAAGCGCCGGGATGAGCCCTTTGGCTTACGCTTTGTTGGCTTGTGTGTTTCCGACCATCGCTTTGACCAGGAATCTGCTTTCCTCAGAGGAGAAACGGGATGCTTCATTCCTTTTGGGAAAATTAAGCGGCAGAAGATTCAGCGTTTGGGCGGCTCCTGTCCTGGGAGATGTGGTATTGGCCTTCTGTGTGCTGACAGGAGGGGATTTGCTGCTAAGCCAAATATTGGGGCATATGTCCCTCTATCCGCTGCCAAAACGCTTTATGGCGTATCTGGTTTTGGCCCTGATGACCGGGGGCCTGAAGCTGCTGCGGCCTAAGCGGAAAGAGATGAGGATGGTTTTGCTGGCTCTGCTTCCCCTTTGGCTGTGGGCTGGGGTGCTGTGTTCAGGCGGGGTTGTTTCCCCGGAGCTTTTGCCCTCGTGGCTGGGTGTCCTGCGCTGGATTTCTCCCGGATGGTATTTTTTGCAGATAGCCCAATTTTGACATGATATTGAGAAAAGCCATCAGCGGTTGCGCGGATGGCTGATTTCATATATAATGGAAGTATCATAAAAGTGAACCCATGAAAGCCCAATATCAAGAAATTATGGTTGACACAGAAAGAAGAAGTGTTAAGAGAAGGCCCGCAGGGAGAGGATTCTTTTGAGGGCCTCCAGAATGACAGCAGGGGGGCATTATGGAGAAATACACAGGAACAGGCGCATCCCGAGGAATTGCTATTGGACAGGCCCATTTTTACGACAGAAAAACTTGGGAGATTCCCTTTGAAAAAGCCAAATCCTCCAAGGTGGAGTGGACCCGCTTCCTGAAGGCCAAGCATCAAGCGGCGGAGGAGTTGGAGGCCTTATATCAAAGAGCCAGTGATATTGTGGAGCCGGCGGAAGCGGTATTGTTCCAAATCCACCGTATGCTTCTGGAGGACCGCCAGTATACCCAGGCGGTTGAGGAACGGATTGATAACCAGGGCTGTACCGCTGAATACGCAGTCCAGCAGGCGGGAAAGCAGCTGGCGGGAATGTTCGCGCTCATGGACAGCGCGTATATGCGGGAACGAAGCGCTGATATGATGGATATTTCTGACCGGGTGCTGGGATTGCTGCTGCGGGAACAGCAGGGGATGCCGGATGGCGCGGGAAGCTTAATTGTGATCGCGAAGGATTTGCTTCCCAGCGAGGCCATTCAAATCAATCGTTTAAGGGTTTCGGCGGTGATTGCCAGAGAGGGTTCCCAGCACTCCCACGCCTCTATTTTGACACGGGCTATGGGGATTCCTTCGGTTGTGATGCTGGGAGAGCAGATTGACCGCATTCAAGAAGGGGACGTTCTGATTGTGGATGGCTTCCATGGGGAGGTCATTGCAAACCCGGACGAGGCCACCTTACAGATGTACCGGCAGACAAGGGACGTCTATCAATCCTACCAGGAACGTCTGGCGGTTTACAAAGAGGCGCCCACCCGGACCAAGGATGGAACCAATGCACAGGTCTGCGGGAATATTGGTAATGTGAAGGAAGCCCAGATGGTTTTGGATTTGGGCGGGGAAGGGATTGGCCTGTTCCGCAGCGAGTATCTGTATATGGATGGACAGGATTATCCAGAGGAACAGGTGCAGTTTGAGGCTTACCGGCAGGTTTTGGAGAAGATGGGTTCCCAGCCGGTGACCATCCGAACCATGGACCTGGGGTCTGAGAAAGCGGCGGGATATTTTAAGCTGCTTTCTGAACAGAATCCCATGCTGGGACTAAGGGCGGTGCGGCTGAGTTTAAAGCGTCCGGATATTTTTAAAGTTCAGCTGAGGGCGCTTCTGAGGGCGTCGGTCTATGGGAATTTATCTATTTTGTTTCCTATGGTTTCTAATATCTGGCAGCTCAGACAGATAAAGTCCCTGATGGAGGATTGCCAGGAAGAACTGGATCGGGAACACATCGCTTATAACCAGCAGATTAAGCTGGGAATTACCATCGCCACCCCTGCCGCTGCCCTTTTAAGTGACCAACTGGCCAAAGCGGTGGATTTTTTTCTCATCAGCAGCAGCCGGCTGGCCTCCTATACATTGGCGGTGGACCCTAAAAACAGCGGTGTTTCTGATTTGTTCTACATGAGTGATCCAGCGGTGCTTCGGCTGCTTCAAATGACCGCCGCCAACGCCAAACGGGAAGGCATCCCCTGCGGAATCAGCGGGGAGATGGCGTACAACCGGCGCTTAATCCGGCGGCTCCTGGAGATGGGCATTACAAGATTTGTGGTGCCCTCCGCCAATCTTCTGGAGGTTCGGGAATGGATTTGCTCCATCGACCTGAAAAATGAGGAAAATGAACCCATCAGCCAGGAACGCTGAAATGAGATTTCAGGGGGAGCCGATGGCTTTTTCCCTCTAACCGCTGGGGTTTGCCTTGTGTTTTGGAAAATTTGTGCTATACTAATGATTGTGTAAAATTCGCAATTTACCCATGAGGAGGCTTCTCAATAAGATGAACGGAACAGGAAAAACATTTTATATTACCACACCCATTTACTATCCTTCAGATAAGCTGCATATTGGACACAGCTATTGCACAGTAGCCACCGATGTAATGGCCCGCTATAAACGTCTTCAGGGCTTTGATGTGATGTTCCTGACAGGAACCGATGAGCATGGGCAGAAGATTGAGCTGAAAGCCCAGGACGCTGGCGTTACCCCCAAACAGTATGTAGACCAGGTGGTAGCGGGTATCAAAGACCTGTGGAAACTGCTGAACATTTCCAATGACCGGTTTATCCGTACCACCGACGACTACCATGAGGAGTCCGTTCAAAAGATTTTTAAAGCCCTGTATGACAAAGGATATATCTATAAAGGGTCCTATAAGGGCAAATACTGCACCCCTTGCGAGTCCTTCTGGACCGAGAGCCAGCTGGTGGACGGCAAATGCCCTGACTGCGGCCGTGAGGTCATCGACGCTGAAGAGGAAGCTTATTTCTTCAAGCTTTCCGCCTTCCAGGACAAGCTGGTGAAGTATTATGAGGAGCATCCTGATTTTATGGAGCCTCAGTCCCGGCTGAATGAAATGGTGAACAACTTTATCAAACCCGGCCTGGAGGATTTGTGCGTCTCCCGAACCTCCTTTACCTGGGGAGTTCCTGTGACCTTTGACCCAAAGCATGTGGTTTATGTGTGGGTAGATGCCCTTTCCAACTATATCACCGCCTTGGGTTATGGGAATGACAAGTACCATGATTTTGAGAAGTATTGGCCGGCGGATGTCCATTTTGTGGGCAAGGAGATTATGCGGTTCCACACCATCATCTGGCCCGCTATGCTGATGGCCTTGGATTTGCCTCTGCCTAAAAAGGTTTATGGCCATGGCTGGCTGCTGCTGGAAGGGGGCAAGATGTCCAAGTCCAAAGGCAATGTGGTGGACCCGGTTGTGCTGGTGCAGCGGTATGGGGTGGACGCCATCCGGTATTTCCTTTTGAGGGAATTCCCCTTTGGCTCCGACGGACTGTTCTCCAATGAGGCGCTGATTGCCCGCATCAATGCGGACCTGGCCAACGACCTGGGCAATCTGGTGTCCCGGTCGGTTGCCATGGTGAAAACCTTTGGCTTCACCCTTCCCACCCAGCGCCGGGAGGTTCCGGAGCAGGATGACGAGCTGATTCAGATGGTGAAGGGTTTGCAGCAGCGGTATGAGGAGCAGATGGAGCGGTACGCCTTCCAGAACGCTTTGATGGAGATTTTCAAGGTAGTGTCCCGCACCAATAAATATATTGACGAAACCGCTCCATGGACCCTGGCGAAGAATCCTGAGGAGCATTCCAGACTGGCGACAGTGCTGTATAACCTGCTGGAATGTGTCCGGGTGGTAGGAATCCTGCTGAAACCCTTCATGCCCTCCACCGCTGAACGTATTTTTGAGCAGATTGGCGCTTCTCAGGAGCTGACTACCTATGAGTCCGCTGGCACCTGGGGATTGCTGCCCGCTGATGTCACTGTCCATAAGGGAGAGGTATTGTTCCCCCGTATTGACCTGGCCAAAGAGCTGGCGGAGCTGGAGGCGGCGAAAGCCTCCAAAGAACCGAAAGAGCCAGTAAAAGCGGAAAAGAAAGCCGCTCCCCAGGTGGAAGGGGTCGCTTCCATGATTTCTATTGATGAGTTCGCCAAGGTAGAGCTGCGGGTCGCTCAGGTGAAGGCTTGCGAGCATGTCAAACGGGCAAAGAAGCTGCTGTGCTTGCAGCTGGATGACGGGACAGAGGCTGGCCGGCAGGTAGTGTCCGGTATCCATCCCTGGTATGAGCCTGAGGATTTGGTAGGGAAGAAGGTTGTGGTTGTGGCCAACCTGAACCCAGCCAAACTGTGCGGTGTGGAATCCAATGGAATGATTCTGGCCGCTGACGCTGGGGAAAACGATGTGAAAGTGCTGTTTGTGGATGAGTCGGTCCCCTGCGGCTCCAAAGTTCGATAAACCCAAATGGAGAGGCGGGGCCAAGCCCCGCCTTTTGCTGTGAAGCTATTTTATTGTAAATGAGTGAGGAATTCTCATGCTGAATCATATTTTTGATACCCACGCTCACTATGACGATGAGCGATTTGACCAGGACAGAGACCAGGTAATATCCGCCCTGCCGGAAAAAGGGGTCTGCGGGGTGGTGAATGTGGCGTGCGACATGCCTTCCTGCCAGACCGGCTTGGAGCTGACCAAAGCCTATCCCTTTTTCTTCTGTGCTGTGGGAATCCACCCCCATGCTGCCAGATCCTTCCAGGAAGGGGATTTGGAGACTTTGGCCGCTTACACCAAGGAGCAAAAGGTGGTGGCCATTGGTGAAATCGGCTTGGACTATCATTACGATTTTTCCCCAAGGGATGTGCAAAAAGTGGTGTTTGAGCGGCAGCTCCAACTGGCCAAAGACCTGGATATGCCGGTCATTATCCACGACCGGGAAGCCCATGGGGATACCCTGGAACTGCTGAAACGCTACCAGCCCAAAGGGATTGTCCATTGTTATTCCGGCAGCGCTGAGATGGCAAAGGAGCTGCTGAAAATCGGGATGTATGTGGCCTTTGGCGGGGCTGTCACCTTTAAGAATGCCCGGAAAACTCTGGAAGCAGCGGAGGCCATTCCCATGGACCGGCTGCTGGTGGAGACTGACTGCCCCTATATGACCCCAGAACCTTTCCGGGGAAAACGGTGCGATTCCTCCATGATTGTCTATACGGCCCAGAAACTGGGGGAGCTAAAGGGAATGGACCCCCAGGACCTTTTGGACCAGACCTGGGAGAACGCCAAAGCGGTTTACCAATTGTAATCCAAGGCAGGCCGTATAGGAGATGGGATGTGGCGAGAGGGTTTTCTGCCAGAAAGGGCAGGGGAGCAGAATACCGATGCCTTTCGTTTGACCTTCCTGTGTAAAATTTGTAAGAGGTGATTGATGTGCAAACTTTGGCCGCCCGGCAGAGGGCTTTTTTGGAACGTTTGGATGTGGAGTATTCTTACCAGCTGGCGAAACGGATGGAGCAATTCCGAAGCAACCCAGTGCTGGGCTATCGGACAGCTGGTTCTAAGGCCGAGTTTGAAACCGGTGAGATGCTTTTCCAGGAGATGAAGCGCATCGGTTTGCGGGATGTGGTGAAGGACCCGTTTACATTGGATACATGGGAATTTTCTCACGCCAAACTGTCCTTTGATGGAATCGTGTGTGAGCTGGGAGGGTATCAAACCAATTTTGATACCCAAGGTCCCAGGGAATTTCAGCTGCTTTACGCTGGCCGGGGAACGGCGGCGGACCTGGATGGGCTGGATTTAGAGGGGAAGCTGGTTCTCATTACCATCAACCAGAGGGAGGACTGGTGGATTTCCTACCCGGTTTATGAAGCCTATCTGCGTCGGGCGGCGGCGGTCATCGCTGTCCAGGATAACGGGTATGGGCAGGTGGATTCCGCCGCCCTGAACGCTCAAAATATTTGCAGCATCCCGGACGCTCCCGCCTTTTCCATCTCTCAAAGGGACGCCAAGAAGCTGATGAGCTATTTGAAGGCCCATGGGGGCGAGGCCGCTGTAACCTTTGACGCCAAATCCACCGTAGGACGAAACGGTACCTCCTATAATATTGTAGGCAAGATTCCCGGCAAGGAGCCGGAAGCCATGATTCTGCTCTCCGCCCATTATGACAGCTATTTTTCAGGCTTTCAGGATGACAACGCGGCGGTGGCTATGATGCTTGGCATCGCCAAGGCGCTGGTGGAAAGCGGGATTCAGCCGAGAAAAACCTTGGTTTTCTGCGCCATGGCGGCGGAGGAATGGGGGGTGGCCAACTCCAAATACGATTGGTCCACAGGCGCCTATAATCAGATTTATCGGGTGCATCCTGATTGGGTGGGGAAGGTGTGGGCGGATATTAACTTTGAGCTGCCGGCTTATGCCCACGACACCCAGGATGTGATTCGCTGTGTTTATGAGTATCAAACCTTTTTAAAGGATTTTGTGGAGACGGTACCGGATGTGACCCATCTCTATCCAGACGGGGTGAGTGTGGTTTCTCCAGTGCTTACCTGGTCGGATGACTTCTCCCTTTCCATTGCTGGGGTTCCCTCCATGGTGAACGATTTCGCTGGGGGAAGCTTTATGTCCACCCATTACCACTCCCAGTTCGACAACGATGACGCCTATGACCCTTCCATCTACCAACAGCATCACCAGTTGTATGGAACCCTGCTGCTGGCCTATGATTGGTGTCCAGCGGCGCCTTTGGATTTTTCTGTCCGGCTTGAGGCCCTGCGGGACAGTTTGGACCTCTCAAGGGCATCCCTGTGTGAAGGGGAATGGGGAAACTTGCTGGAGGCCATTTCCAATGCCACCACCCAAGCGGAGCTTTGCTGGAAGAAAACCCAGTCCCTGTGCCGACGCTATCGTCAGGCGCTCCAGGAGGAAAATCAGGAATTATTGGATGCCTTGTGGGATTTTTCGCAGGAATGGAATCAAGGGCTTTTGGAGGCGTATAAGTTTTGTGAGGACGAATTTGTGCGTCTGACCTGGCATGACGATGTAATTTTCCCCCACGAGTACGCCCAACGAAATCTGGCCGCTTTGGAGGGAGCCTTGAAGGCTTTGGAGAACCAGGACCCTCAAGGGGCGCTGGACGATTGGCTTCATAAGGTGGACACCAACTGGTACGCCTATTATTTTAGTGATGGAACCTGCCGGCATTTTGTGGATTATGTGCTGGAACAGCCAGAGGAGCGTTTGATGTGGGGCGCTGGGCGTATTTTAGGCGCCTGTGAGCTGTTTGATACGGTACGGGCCCTTCAGAAGAAGTGTGATACAGGGGAGTCCTGCCAGGAACAGGCTGAGGAAATCCGGCAGGCGATTGAAAACATGGAAGATACGTTCCGACAGACAATCGCTCAGGAGCGGGCAGCGGTGGAAGCCCTGTCTCAACGTTTGGAAGGGTTGTTACAGTGGGCAAACAAAGAATAGAGACAATCGTTTAGGGGAAAATAGATTTTGCTCTTACGGACATCAAAAAGCGTCTGGTCCATTGTTTGATGGACCAGACGCTTTTTATCATGCTCCGCCCTCAGGCAGACACACCTTATCCAAAATATTTCCCAGTTTCGCCAGGGCTACCCCATAATTGGTGATGGGGACATTCTGGGCCTGGGCCCGTTCCAAACGGGAAAGCACATACCTGCGGTTGAACATGCAGCTTCCGCAATGAATGATAAGGTCATAACCGGAAAGGTCCTGAGGGAAATCCTGCCCGCTGACAATATCAATTTGGAGTTCCTGCCCAACCCGCTGCCGCAGCAGGCGGGGGAGCTTGACCCTGCCAATATCCTCCTGCAAGGGGGCGTGGGTACAGGCTTCCGCGATGAGAACACGGCTGTTGGGAGTCAGTTTGTCAATGGCCGCCGCCCCCTGGGCGAAAATGGAAATATCACCCTTCACCGCCGCCATGAGAACCGAGAAGGAGGTGAGCTGGCTTTCAGGGGGCTTTTTCTCATATACCAGCGGGAATACCTGAGAATCGGTGATAATCAGGTCTGGAGGGGATTTCAGTCCCGCCAAGGCTGCGTCCAGCTGGTCGGTGGTGACACAGGTAACCACACATTTGTGGTCCAGAAGGTCCCGGATGGTCTGGACTTGAGGCAGAATCAGCCTTCCTTTGGGGGCTTGAATGTCCTGAGGCATCACCAGCAGCACAGAATCCCCCTCCCGCACCAGGGAACCGGTCAGACTGTGCTGACCAAAATCCTGAGGAATCTGGCGGATGAGGGCTTGCAGCACATCCTTCAAGCCGGTTTTTTCGGTGGAGGAAACCAGAATGGGGAACAGGCCAAGCTGGTCATGGATGGCTTTTGCGGTAGGAGAGGGGTCCTGAAGCAGGTCCGCTTTGTTCAGCACCGGTACAATGGGGCAGCCCCGCTGCCGCATCAAGCCCACCCACTCCTTTTCCATGGACAGGTCCTTCTCTCCTGCGGAAAACACCAGAATGGCAATATCTGTTTTGTCAAGGGCGGCTCGGGTTTTTTCTATCCTCAGCTGCCCCAGCTCTCCCTCGTCGTCAAACCCGGCGGTATCAATGAACATGCAGGGGCCAAGGCCGTGAATTTCCATGGCCTTGAAAACCGGGTCGGTGGTGGTTCCAGCCACAGGGGAGGCCAGAGCGATTTGCTGGTTGGTCAGGGCGTTCATCAGGGAGGATTTTCCGCTGTTGCGCCGGCCAAACAGACCGATATGCAGCCGGTCTGAGCTGGGTGTGGATTGCAGGCTCATAGATAGAAGCGCTCCTTTCAGGGAGAAATCATCAGAATCGGAAGTCTCGGACGCCCTCTTGCTCCATAGCTTTCAGATGTTCCAGGGTCAAGCGGCGAACCTTCTCGTTGGGAATCAAGGGGATGGTCTGTTGAATCATCGCTTCCCCTTTCGCCTTGGTGTCAGGGGAGGCGTAGTCCTCCAGATATTCCTTTAAGGTCATCAGGGCGTTGGGCTGGCAGCAGTTGGCAATCTGTCCGGTCTTGACCAGGGACATGAACCGGTCCCCTGTCCGGCCCTCCCGATAACAGGCGGTGCAGAAGCTGGGAATATAGCCCAATTCCAGCAGCCAGTTGACCACCTCGTCCAGAGTGCGGTTGTCGCTGACCTCAAACTGGGAGGAGTCCTCCTCAGGCGCTCCCTCGGCGTAGCCGCCCACACTGGTGCGGGAAGCGCCGCTGATTTGGGAAACCCCCAGGCGCAGAACCTTTTCACGGGAACGCTGGGATTCTCGTGTGGAAATAATCATGCCGGTGTAGGGGACCGCTACCCGCAGCACCGCCACGATTTTCTCGAAAATCTCGTCGGAGATAGCGTTGGAGTATTCGGCGGGGTCGATGTCATCCGCGGGACAGATGCGGGGGACACTGATGGTGTGAGGCCCGCAGTTATACACCGCCTCAAGATGCTCAGCGTGTATCAGCAGTCCCACAAAGTCGTATTTATACAGATTCAGGCCGAACAGCACCCCGCAGCCCACATCGTCGATGCCTCCCTCCATAGCCCGGTCCATGGCCTCTGTGTGGTAGGCGTAATCGCTTTTAGGCCCGGTGGGATGGAGGTATTCATAGGCCTCCTTGTTGTAGGTCTCCTGGAACAGAATGTAAGTACCAATGCCCGCTTCTTTCAGCTTCCGGTAATTTTCCACCGTGGTGGCGGCGATGTTTACATTTACCCGGCGGATAGCCCCGTTTTTATGCTTGATGCTGTAAATGGTTTTGATGCTTTCCAGCACGTAATCAATGGGGCAGCGCACCGGGTCCTCACCAGTTTCCAGCGCCAGACGCTTATGGCCCATATCCTGGAGAGCCAAGACCTCCTGGACAATCTCCTCCTGGGAGAGCTGGCGCCGGGCGATGTGCTTGTTTTTGGCGTGGTAGGGGCAGTAGCGGCAGCCATTGACACAATAATTGGACAGGTACAGGGGAGCGAACATTACAATGCGGTTGCCATAATTGCGCTGCTTGATTTCCATAGCCAACTGGAAGATTTTTTCGATGTAGGCGGGGTCCTCACATTCCAGCAGTACCATAGCTTCCCGGTGAGAAAGCCCCTTGTAGGTGGCGGCCTTCTCCAAAATCTGGTCAATCAGCGGGAAATCTGCTTTGTGTTCAATGGCGTATTGGAGGGTGGCTTGAATCTCCCCATCATCAATAAACTCTGTGGCTTTTTTGGACTTTACATCATACATAAAAATGACCCTCTTTCCTGTAAAAAGCAAATCTGTCCAGGCTGTCAGTGAACCTTAAAATCTCCCCGGTCAACTGTCAGCTGATAGCCGATGGCCTCCAGTCGTTTGGCCAGTTGGCTCACATGCTCAGCGGCCTCCTCACCTGTGCAGATTTTGTCGTTGTAAAGCATGTATTTTTTACGGACCCCTAAGGGGGATAAATTGGGCATCACCACATTGGCCCCCGCTAAGATGCCCCGTTCCCGTCCGTCGGGGGCGATGGTTCCAAGAGCGGTGGTAGCGGGCAGCAGGGCGTCGGGCAGCATCAGCCGCAGCAGACCAATGAGAAACACCGTCTGTTCCAGGGAGCCGGGGGGCTGATTCCCAAAGGGTGTGTCCTTATGGGGAATAAACGGCCCTATCCCCACCATCTCAGGCTGAAGCTCCCGCAGGAATACCAAGTCCTGGGCCAGACACTCCACCGTCTGGAAGGGGGACCCTACCATAAAACCGCTGCCCACCTGATAACCCAGCCGCTTTAAAGACAGCAGGCAGTCTCTGCGGTGTTCCCAGCGCTGAGCGGGGGGATGCAGCAGTCCATAATGGGCGGGGTCGGCGGTTTCATGGCGGAGCAGATACCGGTCGGCTCCCGCTTCCCGCCAGAGCCGGTAATCCGATTCAGGGCGCTCCCCCTCCGAAAGGGTCACCGCACAGTCTGGGAAAGCGTTTTTGATGGACCTGATAATCTGGGCCAGTTCTTGGCCAGAGAAGGTAAGGTCCTCCCCCCCTTGCAGCACAAAGGTACGGAAGCCCAGCCCATACCCTTCCTGACAGCATTCCAGAATCTCCTCTGGGGTAAGGCGGTATCTTTGAGCGTTCAGGTTGCTTCTGCGGATGCCGCAGTAGTAGCAGTCACACCGGCAGTAGTTGGTAAACTCGATTAAACCCCGAATGTAAATCCGCCTTCCAAACCGGGACTGGGCTGCTGCCCGGGATTTCTCAAACAGGTAGTCAGCGTCCTCTGGGGTAAAGCCGGAAAGCAGCTGGACAAATTCCTCTTTGGAAAGCCCACGTTCCCGCTCCAGCTTGTCAATCAGCCCTCTCATACGCCGGATACCTTGGAGCAGATGGTTTTGATGCTCACACCGGGAATCATGCCCAGCTTCCCGGAGAGGGAGCTGATGACATCCCCAGGGGCGTCCAGCACCACACTGATAATGCTGACCTGCTTTTGATGGTAGGGCAGTCCCATACGGCCGATGATGTACTGGGCGTACTCATGGAGCAGGGCGTTAAGCCTGCCCACCGAGGAAAGGTCCTCCACAATGATTCCGATTAACGCGATTCTTGTTTCCATAAAAAACCCCTTTCAGCGGATGTGGCGCCCCGCAGGCGGAAACTGGAAAAAAGGTATAAAAACAACACCACCTTTCCGGGCAGGCAGAAGCCTTTTCGGACAGGAGGCCCACAAACATAGTCCCTTTACCGTCTGGAATTCCTGGCGGCGCAGGTTTCATCATCACACTTCCCAAGGCGGCAGGCCAAAAGCCTAACGCTCCGGGTATCAGCGAGAAAAAGAAATTTCCCTCTGAAAATCGAGATTGTTGTCATTATAGCATAGTTTTCTCCCGGTTGCAAGAGAAAAAAATGGATAAACCAGCCTATGGATAACCGATCGTCGAAAAATGCCGCCTTGCAAAAGAAAAGCCGCCTTGTTATAATGAATTCTGCTGAATGGGTCCATCTGAGGGCAGTATAGGCAGAATGTTCTCAGGTGACAGACAGGAAAACCGGTTTGGCCGATTTAAGGAGGCAGAACGATGAATTATCAGGTGGTGTTGTGGGATTTTGACGGCACACTGATGGATACCTCAGAGGGAATCCTGAAATCCTTGAGATACGCTTTTGGGCAGATTGGGGCGCCCTGCCCGGAGGAGCAGGTGCTCAGAAAGTTTATAGGACCGCCCTTGATTTATTCCCTGACCCAGTATGTGGGGATGGAGGAAAAAAAGGCGGAACAGGTGGTGCGGATTTTTCGAAGCCACTATGAGGCGGAAGGGCTGCAATATTCACAGGTGTATCCTGGGGCGGTGGAGCTTATCCAGCGTCTGCGGCGGGAAGAAATCAAGATTGGGGTGGCCAGCCTGAAGCCTGAACGGATGGTGGTGACCCTGCTGAAGCGGTTCCATATAGAAGCGCTTTTTGACGCGGCGGTGGGCAGCTCCGGAGAGGACGAGCGGGGCAAACAGACAAAAGCGGATCTGATTTTAGAGGCGCTGAACAGGATGGGACATACCGGGCTTTCAGATGTGGTGATGCTGGGGGATACGGATTTTGACGGCATCGGTGCCAAAGAGGCGGGGGTAGATTTCATCTGCGCCCAGTATGGCTCTGGAATGACCGAGGAACGGGCCAGGGAATTGAACAGTGTGATGGTGGCCCGTTCGGTAAAAGATTTGGAGGATTTTTTCTTCAACGGCTTGTAAAAAAAGGTCGAGGGGTGTAAAATCAAACTAGCATACCAAGGGGGGCTTTTTGATGGACAATCATTTGCGGGCAATCATTGAAAAGAAAATCAATCGGACGATGGGAAATCTCCAAAATAACAAGATGGACGCTTATTACGTACCTACCGCTAAAGATGTGGTGCCTTTGGTGCAGGAGTTATGCCAGGAAGGGGAAACCGTAACGGTGGGCGGCTCCATGACCCTGTTTGAGTGCGGGGTGATTGAGCATCTGAAATCCGGGCGGTATCATTATCTGGACAGATACGCCCCAGGAGCGGACACCATGGCCATTTTCCGCCAGGCTTTCACCTGCGACACCTATCTGATGAGCGCCAACGCCATCACCGAAAATGGGGAGCTTTACAATGTGGATGGCAACGGCAATCGGGTGGCGGCTTTGATGTTTGGCCCGAAAAGTGTCATTGTGATAGCGGGCTGGAATAAAATTGTGCCTGACTTGGAGGCGGCCCGTCAGCGGGTGCGGCAGATAGCGGCGCCGGCGAATACCACCCGCTTGAATACCCAGACCCCCTGCAAGGTGCTGGGAAGCTGCCAGGACTGCCACAGTGACAGCCGGATTTGCTGTGATTATACCGTTTTGGGACAGCAGCGCATCAAAGGCCGGGTCAAGGTGATTCTGGTGGGAGAAGAATTGGGATATTGAGACTGGGAAAGGAAGGTTCTTTAAGGATGCTGAGAAATATGGGAAGATGGCTGTCTGCTGTTTGGGCAGCAGCGCTGACAATGTGTTTGGGTGTGTCCGCCTTTGCGGCGGAAATTCCTTTTACGGGGGATGGAAGCGGCGCCATGGTGCCGATTATGATTGGCTTGGTGGCTGTGTCAGCGGTTTTGATTGTGGCTTTTTTCGTACTATCAGCTAAAAAAAGAAAGTAAGCGGTTCTGATAAGAGAAGGGCTGGGCTTGGCGAAAACGTCAGGTCCAGTCTTTTTATAGAAAACTTATGAGAAACCTTATTTGTTAGGAATCTTTTGATAAGGTGAACATAGGGTGTTCTTTGGATTTTTTTTCAGGATTCTTTATAGAAATTATGTTTTTAAAGGTCAATTTTTCACAGGACCTTTGTGAAAAAAGTCAAAATATTACATGAATGGTTGTGAAAAATAGGGTTGAGTGCTATAATAATACCCATTAACAAAAAATAGGGCGAATTTTGGCAAAGCAGGTCCCAGGGGAATTTTATAACGAACCTGGGTTTATACATATGAGGGCGAATCATAGCATTAAATGAGGGGAGGGAGAGAAGCGCATGCTGGAACATCTAAAGCCAATTACGATTATTGTGGGACACTATGGCAGCGGAAAGACCAATCTGGCGGTGAATCTGGCTTTGGACAGGAAAGCCGCTGGCCAGGATGTGGCCTTGGTGGATTTGGATACGGTGAATCCCTATTTCCGCAGCGCTGATTTCAAGGGGCTGGCGGAGCAGGCGGGCATTGAGCTGGTGGCTCCCGTTTACGCTGGAACCAATCTGGATATCCCGTCCCTGACCGCCCGGCTGGACGCCTTGATTGAAAGCGGACGCCCGCTGGTGATTGATGTGGGCGGGGATGACGCTGGAGCCGCCGCTTTGGGCCGGTACAGCGGGCTGATTCGGGAGCAGGGGGCGTATGACCTGCTTTATGTGGTCAATCGGTACCGGTACCTCACCAGGACAGCTCCTGAAGCCCTGGAAATCCTGTGGGAGATTCAGAAGGCCTCCCGCCTGCAGGTAACCGGTGTGGTGAACAACTCCAACTTAGGGGAGATTACAACCCCGGAGGATGTGGCGGATACAGACACATTCGCCAAGGAAACGGCGGAAAGCTGTCAGGCTCCGCTGCTGGCCGTTTCGGTAAATCGCCGGTTTGCGGCCTCGGTGGGGGATTTGCTGAGAGATAGAAAGATTTATCCCATTTCCATTTATGTAAAGAAGCCTTGGGAATGAGGGGGAAGGAGGTGCCAAAATGGCCAAGACGGAAATCAACGTCAATGTTTGCAAGGGCTGTGGGCTTTGTGTGGAGGTTTGTCCCAAAAAGCTGATTTCTCTGGACAAAACAGTACTGAACGTAAAGGGCTATCACCCGGCTCAGATTTCTGACATGGAGCTTTGCATTGGCTGCGGAATGTGCGCCATTATGTGTCCAGACTGCGCAATCTCGGTTGAAAAATGATATGGAAAGGGTGTGAAGCAATTGGCTTCCAATGAGAAAGTGCTGATGAAGGGGAATGAGGCGCTGGCGGAAGCGGCAATTCAAGCGGGCTGCCGGCATTTTTTTGGATACCCCATCACCCCTCAGACAGAAGTGGCCGCTTATATGGCCAAAAGGATGCCTAAAATCGGAGGGACTTATTTACAGGCGGAATCCGAGGTAGCGGCCATCAATATGGTATATGGAGCTGCTGCCGCGGGCGTGCGGGCGATGACCTCCTCCTCCTCCCCGGGAATTTCCCTGAAAACAGAGGGAATCTCCTACCTGGCGGGAGCGGATTTGCCCGCTTTGATTGTGAATGTGCAGCGGGGCAGCCCGGGACTGGGCGGCATCCAGCCTTCCCAGGCGGATTACTGGCAGGCCACCAAGGCGCCCGGCCATGGAGATTTACATATTCTGGTGTTCGCTCCCTCTACCATCCAGGAAATGGTGGACATGGTGTTTGACGCCTTTGAGCTGGCGGATACCTACCGGATGCCCGCTATGATTCTGGCGGATGGAATGCTGGGACAGATGATGGAGCCCATCTCCTTCCCGGAAAAACAGGTGAAGCAGTTTGACAAATTCTCCTGGGCCAGCTGCGGGCATCAGGGCAAACGGAGCCACAATGTGGTCAACTCCCTGTACCTGAAGCCGGAACAACTGGAACAGATGATTCAGGACCGTTTCCAGCGGTACGCTGAAATTCAGGAAAAGCATACCCAATGGGAAGAGTACTTGGTAGAGGACGCGGATTTGGTGGTGGTGGCCTATGGCGCTACCTCCAGAATTGTCCGCAGCGCCATCAACACCGCCCGGAACCAGGACTATAAGGTGGGTATGATTCGTCCCAAGACCCTGTGGCCTTATCCCACCAAGGCCATCCAGCAGGCTGCCCAGCATGTAAAAGGGTTCCTTTCTGTGGAGATGAGCATGGGCCAGATGGTGGATGATGTGCGTTTGGCGGTCAATGGAAAGGTTCCTGTGTCCTTCTTTGGACATACCGGCGGTGTGGTTCCCACTCCGGCGGAGGTATTGGCGGAGATTAAAAAGTTGTTGGGAGGGAATCAGTGATGGCGGTTGTTTATCAAAGGCCGAAGGCGCTGGTGGATATACCCACCCACTATTGCCCAGGCTGTACCCATGGAATCATTCATAAATTGGTCGCGGAGACCATTGACGAGCTGGCCATCGAGGGGCGCACCATTGGCATCGCTCCAGTAGGATGCGCGGTTATGGCTTACGATTACTTCGCCTGCGATATGGTGGAAGCGGCCCATGGACGGGCGCCCGCCATCGCCACCGGCATCAAACGTTCCCTGCCGGACAGCGTGGTGTTTACCTATCAGGGGGACGGTGACTTGGCGGCCATCGGTACCGCTGAAACAGTCCATTCGGCCACCCGTGGAGAGAATATCACCATTATCTTTGTGAACAACGGCATTTACGGCATGACCGGAGGCCAGATGGCCCCCACCACCCTGCCGGGAATGGTGACCCAAACCACCCCTTATGGACGGGATGTGTCCACTGCTGGTTTCCCTGTGCGGGTGTGTGAGATGCTCTCCACCCTCAGCGGTGTAGCCTACGCCGAGCGGGTGGCGGTCAACAACGTGCCCAATATCCGCAAGGCAAAAGCCGCTATCAAGAAGGCTTTCACCTGCCAGATTGAGAAGAAGGGCTTCTCCATCGTGGAGATTCTGTCCACCTGCCCCACCAACTGGGGACTGACTCCTTTGGAGGCACTCAAGTGGCTGGAGGAAAATATGATTCCTTATTATCCTTTGGGTGTGTACGCTGACCGTACCGAAAAGGGGGTCCGGGGAGAATGAAAAATATTCTTTTAGCTGGATTTGGCGGACAGGGGGTTCTGTTCGCGGGAAAGATTATGGCTACCGCCGGTCTGTTTGAGGACCAGTATGTTTCCTGGCTTCCCTCCTATGGACCGGAAATGCGGGGAGGCACCGCCAACTGCTCGGTGTGCCTGTCGGAAGAACCCATCGGTTCTCCCTTGGTGCTGGAGCCGGATGTGCTGGTGGTGATGAACCTGCCTTCCTATGACAAGTTCATTGACGCGGTGGTTCCTGGCGGGATAGCCATTATCGACAGCTCTCTGGTCAATAAAAGGTGTGAGCGGACGGATATTAAGTGCTTCTATGTGCCTGCCACCCAGTTGGCGGATGAAAAGGGCCTGAAGGGGCTTTCCAACATTATTCTGCTGGGGAAAACCCTGCGGGAAACCCAATTCGCCCAGTCGGAAACGGTGGAGCGGGCCATTGAGAAATGTGTTCCTCCCCGCAAGCAGAATCTTGTGCAGGCGAATCTGGAAGCGTTCCGTTTGGGAATGTCTCAGCAGGATTGATTTTCAAAATTGGAAGGAAGGGAGCAGCAGCTCCCTTCCTTCCGTTATGTTTTGGAAGATTGCGAAATAAGTCCTTGAAAGGGAAGGGGAATTTGGGATGCTCCATCTGATTCTTGGAGGTTCTGGAACAGGAAAAACCTGGCTCCTGCGGGAAAAAATCAAAGCCTGTGTGGAGGATGGGAAGAAAGCGATTCTCATTGTGCCTGAGCAATACTCCTTTGAAAGTGAGAAAGCCCTCTACCGGACTTTAGGGCCCCAAAAGGCCCTGCTGGTGGAGGTGCTGAGCTTTACCCGCCTCTGTGACCGGATTTTCCGGGAACTGGGCGGGCTTGCCGGGGAGCATATGAGTGAGACCGCAAAATACCTGCTGATGAGCGTGGCGCTGAAGGAGCTGGGGGAAGGCCTGGAGGTTTACCGCCGCAGCAGCGCCTCGGCGGCTTTTGTGTCCTCCATGTGCGAAACCATTGGGGAGCTGAAAACCGCCGGCGCCACCCCGGAACAGCTTCAGGAGGCGGCTTCCCGTTCCACCGACCCGGACTTCCAGGAAAAGCTGGGGGAAATCGCCCTGATTTTCCAGACCTATCAGGCGCTGGTGGCCCAGGGTTATACCGACCCGGACGACCTGCTTTCCAAGGCGGACAAGCTTTTGGGGGAACAGGAATTTTTCCAGTCCTATCAGGTGTTTGTGGATGGGTTCATGGCCTTTATGGGGGCGGAATGGAAGCTGTTGGGAAGAATCCTGGCCCAAAGCCCGGAGGTGTTTGTGGCGCTGACCTGTCAGGGATTGTCGGAACCCAATCAGACAGGCCCCTTGGCGGCGGCCTGCCGCACCGCCAACCGTCTGGTCCAGATGGCCCGGGAACAGGGGAGCCAGGTGTCCCCTCCGGTGGTGCTGAGAGAGTTCCGCCGCTTTGGGAATCCCGCCCTGGCCTATCTGGCGGAGCAGCTGCCTTTGCTGCGGCCTCAGCCGCTGGAAGCCGCCGCCCAGGGGGTGGAGGCGGTACTGTGTGAGGACTTCTATGATGAGCTGGAGTGGATTGCCGCCCGGATTTCCCAGCTGGTGCGGGAGGGCTGGCGCTATCGGGAGATTGCCCTCATCTGCCGGGATTTGGAACGCTATTTGATTCCCCTGCAAACGGTGTTCCAAAGATATGAGATTCCCTTTTTCGCGGACATCCGGGAGGATGCCCAGGTGCATCCATTAGTCAGCGGGGTTTTGTCCGCTTTGGAGGCGGCCCGCACCGGTTACGCTTCCGAGCATGTGCTGTCCCTGGCCAAGAACCCCATCACAGGCATCTCTCCATTGGAGGCGGCCCAGCTGGAAAACTACGCTTTTGTCTGGAACCTGTCCGGGAAGGGCTGGACCCAGCCCTTTGTGAATAATCCAGATGGGATGGAGGAGGGCTTCAGTGAGGAGCAGCAGGAGCGGTTGGAGCAAATCAACCAAACCCGGCAGAAATTGATAGAGCCATTGGAGCGGCTGCGGAAGGCGCTGCGGGACTGTGATGGGCAGGGCTTTGCCGCCGGAATCTTTGGCTATCTGGAAAATTGCGGGGCGGCGGAAAATCTGCAAGCCTCTTTGGAGGGAACTCCTCCCCAGGAGGCGAAAGCCTTCCTGGACAAGAGCGCTCAGGTCTGGGACCTTCTGATAGAGCTGCTGGATGTGTTTGGAGGGGCATTGGCCCGGGTGCGTCAGCCGCTGCCCTGGCTCATCGACCTGTTCCGCCTCAGCGTTTCCACTGCGGATTTGGGGGAGCTGCCCCAAACACTGGACCAGGTGGTGGTGGGTAC
>CALWZG010000048.1 GCA_944385965.1 uncultured Anaerotruncus sp. | reverse complement strand
CCATGCCGAAGGCATACCGCTTGAGGATCCAAAATCGCCGCAGGCGATACCAAGCAGGATCCAAAGGGCGGCAGCCCTTTGAACGGCCGTCGGCGAAGCCGCGTCGGGCGAAGCCCGAGAAGGCCGTCCCTGGCCCGTTGGTCAAGCGGTCAAGACACCGGCCTCTCACGCCGGTAACGCGGGTTCGATTCCCGCACGGGTCACCAATAGCTGGTGTATATAACGCTGAGGTCCCACCTGTTCCCATCCCGAACACAGAAGTTAAGCTCAGCAGTGCCGAAGATACTTGGCGGGAAGCCGCCTGGAAAAATAGGTCTTTGCCGGCTCAGAAAAAGCAGTATCGAAAGATACTGCTTTTTTCTATATCCTTTTTATCATAGAAAAAAGCCGCAGGCCAAAAGCCCACAGCTTTTTTTGTCCCCGGTCCCGCCCTCTCCGCCGCTGCCGATATGGATGGGAGTAACAATGATAAAGAAATGATACACATGTAAAAATACTGGGCAAAGTTGTAAAAGAGAGGATTCGAACCTCCTGCGGATGCCCCGTTTCCGTACCAAGGTTTTCAGTTTGACCGGAACTGAACGAAGGCCATATCCACCCAGCGACGGTTACCAAACTTTTTAAGATTGCAATAATTCGGTAGTCCAGTTCAGCTCTTGCAGCTGGGTGTCTAAATGCCGGTATTGCTCAGACAGATGGTCCAACTGCTTTTGCAGTTCCACTACATTGACCGTACTGAGAATTTTAATTTCCTGACGGGTATGACGCGCTATCTTTACAGAAGCAGCCGTTGTGAAGTCACGTAAGATGGAAATTTTCAAAGCAAGGGCGTCTCGTTTGGCAATGAGGTCAGAGATAGAACCATCTCCCGCTTGAGTCCAACTATTTGTCCGATTGATTTGACAGATGATGGATTCCAATTGTTTACAGTTCCTTTCTAACTCCTCCAAAAGGCTTTCGGGATTTTCAGAAGGAGATTCTCCCTCTTGAACTTTTGCGTTAATGATGAGACGTTCCTTCAGCTGCGAGATTCGCTTGTTTAAATCTGCACGAAGTTGCAGCGCTTCCGCAAGTTTCATTTTGACTCAACCCCTTTTCACAATCATCTGACACATACTATAATTATTTTAGCAAACAGAAAAAGGAATCACAAGAGAAAATCTTAAATTTTCTGTATGAAAGCTGGATAAGACAGAAAAAGGGGCCGGATGTGCGGCATCCGGCCCAAGGTTGTTTGAGGTGTGTTTTGAGGAGGGTAGAGATACTCAAGATGTTTGCGGCTAATCTTGAGTACGTTTTTATTATATCCTTTTTCTAAAAAATATTGTTACAGAATCATGTACGAATCTTTAAAAATCAGAGCATTTTATCTGAATAAACTATGGATGATGCTGTAATAAAGTAGCTGAATGAAGTGATTTGCAGGTAGATTATGGGGCTTTCTAAAAGTAAAAAATGCCTTTGTATTAGGCAAAAAAAGGTAAATTCTGTTGTGTAAGAATGGATATATATGGTATAATAACCGCAGAACAAACAGCGAAGCTGTTTGCAGCCGCCCTCTGGGCGGCCCAGCACGGCAGAACGCCGTGCGCTGCGCTTGTTACACCATAGCCAAAACCGGCTACGCTGGTTTTGCGCCGCTTTGCGGCGTACAAGCCCAAGGGCTTGCAGCTATGGTATAATAGCGGCAGAGCGTCTATTATATAGTTTATGTTCAGTGGTCAATGGGATTTCTATATCACGACAGACAAAATTTAGGAGCTGAAGGAGGGAAAATGATGGAGCCTTTGAACGAGAAAGAACAGGCAATTCTCAAAGAAGTGCGCCAATCTATTGGACAAGGAAGGGTTCCCAGTGTACGGGAATTGTGTGCCCGATTGGGGATCCGTTCCACCTCCACAGTTCATCGTTATCTCACCACACTGGAACAAAAGGGGTATCTGATTCGGGAACATGGGGTCAACCGCTCCATTCGGCTGCCGGACAGCAAGGTTTCCAGAATACCCCTGGTAGGTCAGGTGGCGGCGGGACAGCCTTTACTGGCTGAGGAACGGATTGAGGAGTACCTGCCCATGAGCTACCGTTCCGATGAGAAAGATTTGTTCGCCCTGCGGGTGCGGGGGGACAGTATGATTCAGGTGGGAATTCTGGATGGGGATGTGCTGCTGGTGCGGCGCACTCCAGTGGCCCGCAATGGGGAAATTGTGGTGGCCCTGATTGATGAGGAAGCCACCGTGAAACGCTTTTTTAAAGAGGATGGACGCTATCGTCTCCAGCCGGAAAATGACAGCATGGAACCGATTTATACCGACCATCTGCTGATATTGGGCCGGGTGGTTGGCTTGCAGCGGCAATACTGAATCCTATACAAAAGGGACCTCCTGCTGATTGACAGCAGAGGGTCCTTTTTTGGCAGCTTTTTATTTTGGGATATATTGGTCAATGGCTTCTCTGGCGGCTTCCAAATCCTCCACCATCAACATAATCTCATACCCACCCTGAGAGAATATCTCAGCGTCCTGGGCAATCTGATAAGCGTTATAAATGTCATAGGACTCAAACTCTTTAATCCGGGAGAGCTTGACCTGCTCCAAAGATTCCCTCACCGCCAGTTCCTCACCAGCCTCAGGTTTCAGGATAAACACATCCGCCAGCCCATAGCGGCCGCTGGAATAGCGGACGTAATAGTCCACAATCTGGTCAGGATTGATATAAAATTTATCCCGCAGAATACGGATAGTAGCTTTCTCTATCCCCCGAATCTCACAATCCTGATAAATAGCGTCCAACGCTGCTTCAGGGTCAGCGGTATCCACCACCTGAACCTGAGAGGATTCTGATTCCTCAAGGGGTGTCTGCGCCTGTCCGCATCCGGTCAAGCCTAAAAAACATAACGCCATAAAAAGCGCGGTATATCTTCCTCGGGGCAATTAGGTGCCTCCTTTCCTGGAACTTTACCCATTAAGGATACCATATTCAGAGGAATAGTCAAGGGAAACCCCTTTTCATTTCCAAAATGTTTACAGCTTGAAGGGGCTGTTTCGAGGTTTTCATAAGCATTTGCAAAATGGTAAAAAATTTGTTATAGTGCTAACATATAATCACCCAAGCTGAAGGAGGGCTTTTTATGTCAGATTATTTCACCTATTACGCCATCCCCATTTTATTGGTGGTGGTGTTGGCCTTTGCTGGAACTGGCCTGTATGTCCATCGCCGCAAAAAGCTGGGGGACCAATGGGAACATCGGCGGGTGTCCAGAGCCTTGAAGCGTTTGGGGTTAGGCCGCAGCTTTAAAGTACTTGATGATGTGAAGCTGGTGGATGAGGGGCGTTCCGGCTGGGCGGACCATCTGGTGCTGGCACCTTTTGGGGCGCTGCTGGTGTATGATTTATGTTTTCCCGGGGAATATTCGGGGAAGCCGGAGGACCAGGAGTGGCTGCTCCATATTGAAAAACGGGGCAGCTGGAAGGTTCCCAACCCTTTGCCCGCCGCTGGCCAATGCTCTGGCCGGGTGATTACTCTTTTGAAAAAGCAGGGGATTCGGGTTCCTGTCTATCAGGTAGTGGTGGCCGCCAGCAGCGCCCGTTACACAGCCACCTTTGTAAAATCCCAGGAGGTCATTGCCCTGCGGGACCTGAGCCATTTCCTGGAACGGGAAAAGTTCCAGCAGGATTTGGAATATGATTTGGACAAGGCGGAAAAAATTTTGCTGGAGGCCAGCCCAAACCCCACCTCAACAGAACAGAGTTAAAAAGGAACAGCTTCATTTCCCAGTTGGGAAATGAAGCTGTTTTTGAAAAGGTTTCATTAAGACGCCAGCAGATTGAACAGCAGCAGGAAGCCGTAATAAAGCACCGGCTGATGGAGCAGATAAATCCAGATGGTGTGGCGTCCCACCGCCGCCAGCCAGGGAAGCCGGCTTTTATAAGCGCCCTGGGGCAGACGTCCCTCAGCGGCGTAGCGTCCCAGGAAAGAGCCAGCCAGAAACAGGAACAGCCAGGGAATCAATGGGAAATAGTCAGCGGAGAAAAAGTCCGCCCTTGGGAAGCCCAGCCAGAACAGCCAGGAGGATTGGTACAGGCTGTCTGGCAGCTGAATGGTCAGGGGGCCGATGCCAAGCTGGTGATAGGGGACCTTGTCCACCAACACAAACAGAAATACCAACAGGGGAGCGCCCAAATCGGTAGGGAGTTTGTTCAGGATGGGGCGCAGCAGGGCAAACAGCATCATAGAGGCCCCCAGAAGATGGAGAACTCCGAACCGAATCACTTGGCTGGGCAGGGCAATCCAAGTAGCCAGGGTCATCAAAAGCCCCAGCCCGAAGGCGATAGCCCCTCTTTTCAGATTGTTCCGGGAAAAGTGGCAGCACATACCGGACAGGATGATAAAGGACCCAGCGATAAAGAGCTGCAAAAAATGAGCCCATTTGGTCCAGAACCAGGGAAAGTCCACCCCGAAAATCACCACCAAATCATAAAGCCCATGGTAAAAAACCATCAGCAGGATTACCAAACCCCTCCATTCGTCCGCCATCTGCACCCGGCGGATACCCTGTTTCGCCATCCTGTTTCCTCCTTTGTAGTCAGGCCCAGTCCTTGGACCTGTATAAATTCCTATGCTATGATACCACGTCCAGAACCTTCATACAAGCTGATTTCACAGAGGAAACCTCCAAAATTGCATAACAATCCTGGAAATAAATACTTTGAAACTGTAAGCTTATACAGGAAACGGGTTTTTCCGTTGACTATGGGCGGGAATGGAAATATAATGAGATTATCCCGTTTTCAGGCGGGATTATTTTACAAACCGAAATAGGAGGCAAAACGAGATGGCTAGAGTGTACAATTTTTCGGCGGGCCCTTCCATGCTGCCCGAAAGCGTATTGGTGAAAGCAGCGTCAGAAATGCTGGACTACAATGGCTGTGGACAGTCAGTGATGGAGATGAGCCACCGATCTAGTGAGTACCAGGCCATCATTGATGGGGCGGAGGCTCTGCTGCGGGAGGTTATGGGTATCCCCGACAATTACAAGGTGCTGTTTTTGCAGGGGGGAGCGTCTACCCAGTTCGCCATGGTCCCCCTGAACCTGATGAACGGTTCCGGGAAAGCGGATTATGTGATTACCGGACAGTGGGCCACCAAGGCTTACAATGAGGCGGCCCGCTATGGCCAGGCCAAGGCGGTGGCTTCCTCCAAGGATAAAACCTTCTCTTATATTCCCAAGCTGGACCCCTCCACCTTTACCCCAGATGCGGACTATTTCCATATCTGTATGAACAACACCATTTACGGAACGGTTTATCATCAGCTTCCAGATACAGGAAAGGTACCTCTGGTGGCGGATATTTCCTCCTGTGTGCTGTCCCAGCCCATTGACGTTTCCAAGTTTGGGCTGCTGTACGCGGGCGCCCAGAAGAATATGGCGCCGGCTGGACTGACGGTGGTCATTGTGCGGGAGGACCTGCTGGGCCACGCCCGGGAGACCACCCCCACCATGCTCAACTATGTGACCCACTCCGAGAACGGCTCCATGTTCAATACCCCTCCCACCTACGCTATTTACATCTGCAAGCTGGTGCTGGAGTGGCTTCGGGACGAAATCGGAGGGCTTCAGGAGATGGAGAAAATTAACCAGAAAAAGGCGAGCCTGCTGTACCAGTTCCTTGACCAATCCAAGCTGTTCCATGGAACAGTGGTTCCAGAGGACCGCTCCCTGATGAACATCCCCTTTGTCACTGGGGACGAGAATCTGGATAAAGAGTTCGTCAACGCGGCAAAACAAGCCGGTTTCGTGAACCTGAAGGGCCACCGGTCGGTGGGAGGTATGCGGGCCTCCATCTACAATGCCATGCCGGTAGAGGGCGTGGAGAAACTGGTGGACTTTATGAGCAAATTTGAGGCCGCCCATTAAGGAGGGAATCAGCGATGTTTTATATTCAAACCATGAATAAAATCAGCCCCTATGGCTTGGAGCTGTTTGACCGAAATAAATACCGCTGCGGGGATGAGCAGGAGAACCCGGACGCCCTTTTGGTCCGTTCCGCCTCCCTCCATGAGATGGAATTCCCCGCCAGCCTGCGGGCCATCGCCCGGGCGGGAGCGGGAGTCAACAACATCCCGGTGGACCGGTGCAGCGAGCAGGGAATCGTGGTGTTCAACACCCCTGGGGCCAACGCCAACGCGGTAAAAGAGCTGGTCATCTGCGGCCTGCTGCTGTCCGCCCGGAAGGTTTTCCCGGCCATGGAGTGGGTCCAGACCCTGAAAGGCCAGGGAGACCAGGTCTCCAAGCTGGTGGAACAGGGCAAGTCCAAGTTCTCCGGCCCGGAGCTGCTGGGCAAACGGCTGGGTGTTATCGGCCTGGGGGCCATTGGAGTAAAGGTGGCCAACTTCGCCCGGCACCTGGGGATGGAGGTCTATGGCTATGACCCCTATCTGTCGGTGGAAACCGCCTGGAATGTTTCCAGGGACATTGTGCGGGCTTCCAGCCTGAAGGAGATTTACGAGAACTGTGATTTCATCACCCTGCATGTGCCCGCCACAGCGGAGACAAAGGGCATGATTAACTCCCAGACCATTGAGATGATGAAGCATGGGGTCCGGCTGCTGAACTTCGCCCGGGGGGATTTGGTGGTCAGCGAGGACCTGCTGGCGGCTTTGGACGAAAAGCAGGTGCGCTGCTATGTGACCGATTTCCCGGATGACGAGATGCTGGGCCATCCCGGCGTGCTGGCTATGCCTCATCTGGCAGCCTCCACCCCGGAAAGCGAGGATAACTGCGCCAAGATGGCGGCTCAGGAATTGATTGAATATCTGGAAAACGGAAACATTAAAAATTCCGTCAACCTGCCTTCTGTTTCCATGCCCAGAAGCGGCAATATGAGGGTGACCCTGATTCACAAAAATATTCCTGCTATGATTACTAAAATCGCGGCGGTGATTGCGGACGGGGGACTGAACATCGAAAACCTGACCAATAAATCCAAGAAGGATTACGCTTATACCATGGTGGATATTGGCGGAGAGGTGGGCGAGCAGACCCTGCAAGCTCTGCGGGCCATTGATGGGGTAATCCGGGTAGGCGTGTACCACTGACCCCAGGATTTGTGAGAAGCGGCGGAATCACATAAGGACAAAATCAGCAAGACCCTGACCAAAGCAAACCAAGAGAGCGCAAGGAAAAGATTCCTCGCCCTCAACTGAATTTGGCCGGCGGTCTTGCTTTTTTTAAGTCAGGAACCCCAAAAAGGGACCCTTGCGCCTTCTCCCCAAACATGTTACAATCAAAACGACAGATGCAGTATTTTGAACAAAATGTGACACTCTATAAATGATAGAAAGGGGCGTATAGTATGGAGTGGCTGCGGGAAATCTCTTTGGCGCCGATTGTTTGGGCAATGATAGGGCTGGCTTTGGCAGTGGCGGAGGGAATGACCGCTCAGCTGGTCAGCATCTGGTTCACCTTGGGGGCCTTTGCCGCTGCCCTGGCAGCTTTGCTGGGCGGCAGCGTAACCGTTCAGCTGATTTGTTTTCTGGTGGTGTCGGTGGTGACCTTTTTGGTCATGCGGCCTTTTTGCAGAAAAAAGCTGGCGGTGAAAAAAACCGCTACCAATGCGGATTCGGTGGTGGGCACGATGGGTGTGGTGCTGGAGGATGTGGATAATATGAAAGAAACCGGCCGTGTCCGGGCCAATGGCCTGGATTGGACCGCCCGTTCGGTGGATGGCTCCATCCTCCCCAGAAACAGTCAGGTTCGTGTGCAGAGCATCCAAGGGGTGAAGCTGATGGTGGAAGCGGTTCCTCATACCACTACCGTTTCTTCCTGAAGAAAGGGAGAGGCTGAATGGCAACCATTGTGATTTTGGCGGTTCTGCTTGTTCTGGCGGTCAATATCCGGGTTGTACATCCCCAGCAGGCTTATGTGATAGAGCGCCTGGGGGCTTACCACACGGTTTGGTACACAGGGACCAGACTGTTGATTCCTTTGATTGACCGGGTGGCGGTTAAGGTGTTTTTGGGGGAGCAGGTGGTGGATTTTTCCCCGTATGAGGGAACCACCCAGAAGGGACAGCCGATACAGGCTCAGACCTCTGTGTTTTTTCAGGTGAGCGACCCCAAGCTTTATGTGTACGCCTTGGAAAATCCCATGCTGGTATTGGAGGAGGCGGCCCAAAGAAGTCTGAAAAAAGGGTTGTCAGGGATAGAGGAGGAAAACCTGGAGCTTCTGGAGGACCCCTTTCAGGAGCTGAGACAGGTTTCCACAAAATACAGGATAGAGGTCCGGCGGATTGCCTTGAAGCTGACCCCGGCGGACAGTGATCCAATAGAGTTATTGTTTTAAGGAGGGCTTGTGTATGGAAGGAATTCTCTTTTTGATTCCAATTGCGTTTGTGGTACTTATCCTGTTTCTGATTTTAATTGCCAACTTGAAAATCGTGCCTCAGGCTACGGTTTATGTGGTGGAGCGTCTGGGAAGCTACTACGCCACATGGGAAAACGGAATTCATGTCAAGGTGCCGTTTATCGACCGGGTAGCGAAAAAGGTTTCGCTGAAGGAGCAGGTGGCGGATTTCGCCCCTCAGCCGGTGATTACCCGGGATAACGTCACCATGCAGATTGATACCGTGGTGTTTTTCCAGATTACCGACGCCAAACTGTTTACCTATGGAGTGGAGCGTCCCATGGCGGCCATCGAGAATCTGACCGCCACCACCCTGCGGAACATCATCGGAGAGATGGAGCTGGATAATACCTTGGCTTCCCGAGATGTCATCAATACAAAGATTACCGCTACCCTGGACCAGGCCACCGACAAGTGGGGCATCAAGGTGAACCGGGTGGAGCTGAAGAACATCCTGCCGCCCAAGGAAATCCAGAATGCCATGGAGAAACAGATGAAGGCGGAGCGGGAACGCCGTGAAACCATCCTTCAGGCGGAAGGTGAGAAGCGCAGCCAAATCCTGGTGGCGGAAGGTGAGAAGGAATCCGCCATCCTGCGGGCCCAGGCCAGCAAGGAATCTGCCATCCTTCAGGCGGAGGCTCAGAAACAGGCGGCCATCCTTCAGGCGGAGGCTGAGAAGCAGTCCACCATCCTGCGTGCAGACGGTGTAAGAGAGCAGAAAATCCGGGAGGCGGAAGGTGAGTCCCAGGCCATCGAAATGGTGCAGAAGGCTTATGCTGACGCCCTGCGGCTGCTGACAGAGGCCAACCCCTCCGACAAGGTTATCCAAATCAAAGGTTTGGAAGCCTTCTCCAAAGCGGCGGACGGCAAGGCCACCAAGATTATCATTCCCAGCGAGATTCAGTCCTTGGCCGGACTTGTGGGTTCCCTCAAGGAAGTGGCCAGCGACAAATAATCAGAATAAAAAAACCAACGCCTCTTTTGTGGAAAACAAAAGGGGCGTTGGTTTATAAAGGAAGCTTATAAACGGACGGGTTCCTTCACCAGCAGCAGTTCCCGGTGGGGCACAGCTTCGATTTGGCTGCCTTTGGGGACCTGAACAACCAGTTCCGAATCCAGGTGGTTGGACATAAGCCCCTCCAAAATGGAAAGATCCATTTCCAGCTGGAAAAAGTCCCATCCCCGGCGGTAGGCGGTGAGCCGGGCCCGCAGGCTTCCATCCTCCAGCCCCAGACAGGTGTCAGCCAGATAGCAAAGGGCTTGACAGTCCCCTTCAGGCCCCATAAAAAGAATCTGGCGGCCGTTGCCCAGAGCGAAGCAGATTCCCCCGTCGTAGCGGGCAAACAGCTGACGGAAAGGCTCGTCCCCCAACAGCAGGGCAGGCAGGTTATGTACACGGGGCAGGATTAAATCCACAGGGGCCTCCAAAGCCCCCTCTTCCAGCCAGAAGGCGCCTTCCGGCAGAAGGACTTGCCCTTCCAGGGCGGAGAGCTGTTGGGGAAGCTGATGGGGGTGGTCCAAAACAATCAGAGTATGCTGGGGATATTTGGCAAGCAGCGGCTCTACAACCGGCTTTAAAGGGGGGGTACAAATCAGGGAAGAACTCATTTTATTCACATCCTATTCATGGTTTCTATATTGAGTTTAGCGCACAATACGAGTTTGCGCAACGCAAACAATCTGGCAGAAATACCGGGCCTTTTTTGGTAATCAACCTGGATATATCTGGTCAAATCTGCTAGAATAATGGGTACGGAAAACGAGGACAGGAGAACGGATATGATTGAACTGAAGGAACAAGAATTCCAAAGAGCGGTGCTGGCCGCTGCTGATACCGGGGAATATGATGTGGATGTCTCCTTGGATGAGCTGGAGGAATTGGCCCATACAGCAGGGGCCAGGGTGGTAGCCAGGATGGTCCAGCGGCGGCCTTCCTTTGACCCCGCCACGGTCATCGGTACAGGCCGGCTGGAGGAGATGGCCCAGTTCTGCAAGGGGGATGGGGCGGATTTGGTGATTTTTGACTGTGAGCTTTCCCCCGCCCAGATGCGGAATATTGAGGAGGCCTGCAAGATTCCGGTCATCGACCGCACCACCCTGATTCTGGATATTTTTGCTCAGAGAGCCCACAGCGCCGAGGGGAAATTGCAGGTGGAGCTGGCCCAGCTCCAATACCGGCTGCCCCGCCTGGCAGGGATGGGCACCGCCCTTTCCCGTTTGGGAGGCGGCATTGGAACCAGAGGCCCCGGAGAAACCCAGCTGGAAACCGACCGGCGGCATATACGGCGGCGGATTTCCGCTTTAAAGGAGCAGCTGGCCCAGCTGGAAAAACGGCGGGGCCTGGTCCGGGCACGCCGGAAGAAGGATGGGGTCACCACGGTGGCCATTGTGGGCTACACCAACGTGGGGAAAAGCACCCTGCTGAACACCCTGACCAATGCTGGGGTGCTGGCGGAGGACAAGCTGTTCGCCACCCTGGACCCCACCGCCCGGGGGCTGGAACTGCCGGATGGCCGGCTGGTGATGCTGATAGATACGGTTGGTTTGGTGCGGCGGCTGCCTCATCAGCTGGTGGAAGCCTTTAAATCCACCTTGGAGGAAGCGGCCAGCGCGGATTTGCTATGGAATGTGTGCGACATCTCCTCAGGGGAGGTGGACGAGCAGATTTCCGTCACCAGGAAGCTGATGGAGGAACTGGGGGTGGGGCATCTGCCCATGCTCACCGTCCTGAACAAGTGTGACCAAGTAGGGGAGACCCCCCTGCCCATCAACGGCCACACAGCGGTGATTTCCGCCAAAACTGGATTTGGACTGGAGGAGCTGCTGGAAAAAACGGCCAAGCTGCTGGCTCCCACCCATCGCAGGCTCCGGCTGTGCATCCCTTACGCCCAGTCCGGCCTCATCAACGAGATTCTCCGGGAGGGGAAACTCTTTTCCCAGGAATACGTCCCGGAAGGCACCCTGGTGGACGCGTTGGTGGATGTGAAGCTGTTGTATAAAGTGGCAGACTACCAGGTGAGTGAAAATCACTAAAAGTATATAAGATGGAAAATATTTTATTTTGGAAAGGGCCTGAACCATGAATTTATGGGAAACAAGACAATATCAGGGGTATCGGGAGAGTGTTATCCGGCAGCTGTTCCAGCCTGAAAACCGCAGAAGCCTCTCCTCTGGAAAGAAGGGGCAAATCAATCTTTTGGGGGAGGGCTGGCAGGAGGAGGTCCAGTCCTTTGAGGCAGAGCTGCCTATGGGGCCTCAGGGCCAGTCTCTCAACTTTCATGGGACCTGGCATCAGCTAACCAATGAGCAGGGGCAGCCGGTTTACCATTGGTATAATCTGGATGATGACAGCGAGTTCTGCCAGCGCATCCAGCACAGCAACGGTCACACCTATCTGATTTTCCGGGAGGATTTGTATGGATACGGGGTCCTGGAGCTGGACACTTTGCGGGAATTTCACTTTTTCCCGGCGGAATCCTCTCCCTTGGCCAGCCCGGACCGGTTCCGGGAGTCCTTTATCTGGACGGGGGTGGACTACGACCCTGACAGCAATTTGCTGGCGGTAATTGGCTGTTACTGGGCGGCCCCATTCAGTATAGCGGTTTTGGATTTCTCCCACCCTATGGAGGAGCGCCGCTGGGTGGATTTATCCGACTATGTGGAAGGGGGATACGATGTCTATGACGACCTGACCCTAGAGGGCTGGACCGAGGAAGGTTTGGGCTGGATGGCGTATAATTATGAGACGGAGGAAACCGACCGTCAGGTGATTCCCCATAAGCAGCTGAGGGAATGGCTGGAATAACTGTTTTTATATGCGCAGATAATTTATAAATTTTCTAAAAAGCCGGTAAAATATGTATATTTAATAAATAAAGCCAGATAATATCCGAATATTTATGTAATTAACCAGTTGAATTTGCATAAATATAATGTATAATAATAAGCAATGAAAGCAACGCGCAAGCGCTTATTATTGGAGGATAGAATCATGGAAAAGAAATATAACAAGGTTGTATTGGCATATTCCGGCGGACTGGACACTTCCGTTCTGATTCCCTGGTTAAAGGAAAATTATGGCTGTGAGGTCATCGCGATGGCGGCCAATGTGGGCCAGGGGGATGGGGAACTGGAAGGCCTGGAGGAAAAGGCCATCAAAACTGGTGCTTCCAAATGCTACATAGAGGACCTGACAAAACCCTTTGTTGAGGATTACATCATCCCCACCCTGAAAGCGGGAGCGGTTTATGAGGGAGCTTACCTGCTGGGCACCTCCTTCGCCCGGCCCATCATCGCCAAGAAGCTGGTGGAAATCGCCAAGAAAGAGGGAGCGGACGCTATCGTTCACGGCTGCACCGGCAAGGGAAATGACCAGGTCCGGTTTGAGCTGGCCATTAAGGCTATGGCTCCTCATATCGACGTAGTAGCTCCTTGGCGGTTCTGGGAGCTGAACAGCCGGGAGAAGGAAATTGAATACGCGGAGGCCCACAACATTCCTTTGAAGATTAACCGGGAGACCAACTATTCCAAGGACAAAAACCTGTGGCATCTGTCCCATGAGGGTCTGGACCTGGAGGACCCAGCTACCGAGCCGCAGTATGATAAAATGCTGGAACTGGGGGTTTCCCCGGAAAAAGCCCCTGACACTCCCACCTATGTAAGCGTCACCTTTGAGAAGGGGGTTCCCGTAGCGGTAGACGGGGAGAAGCTGTCCCCTGTGGAGATTGTGAAAAAACTCAACCAGCTGGGCGGTGCCAACGGAATCGGCATTGTGGACATGGTGGAGAACCGGCTGGTGGGCATGAAGAGCAGAGGTGTCTATGAGACCCCCGGCGGAACTATCCTGTACCACGCCCATGAGAAACTGGAGCAAATCTGCTTGGATAAGGAGACCCAGCACTATAAGATGCAGGTAGCCATCAAATTCAGCGAGCTGGTATATAACGGCCAGTGGTTCACCCCTCTGCGGGAGGCCCTCAGCGCCTTTGTGGACAGCACCCAGGAGGCAGTGAACGGCACCGTGAAGATGAAGCTGTATAAGGGCAACATTATTGACGCCGGCATGACCTCTCCCACCTCCCTGTATTCGGAGGAAATCGCTACCTTTGGTGAGGACCATGTGTATGACCAAGCGGATTCCGCTGGATTTATCCATCTGTTCGGACTGCCCATCAAGGTTAAGGCTCTGTTGGACGGGAAGAACGGAAAACTTTAAAGATGAACCGTAGATAAGAGAATCCCCGGCTTTCCTGGATGGAAAGCCGGGGATTTTTGGCTTACACGGTTTGCGTTGACAGTTCCCCATGGATGGGATACAATAAAGCCATCTGAAAACAAGCCGCTCACCGGCGGAAAGGAATCTGTATGAAATGGAAGCGTTGGCTGGCCTTGGGGCTGGCGGTTGTTTTATCCCTTTCCTGGTCTGCCTGCAAGGGCAAGGAAAAGGAGAAGACGGAGGAATCTTCCTCCTCTCAGGTGGAGCAGGAGGACCCCAACTATCCTGTGGCCATTGATGACATCCGGGTAGATAAGCGGCCGGAACAGGCGGTTTCCCTCTCCCCGGCACTGACCGAGATTATTTATGAACTGGACAGCGCCAGCCAGCTGGCAGGGGTCAGTGACTACTGTGATTATCCAGAGGGAGCCAAGGATAAGACTCCCTGCGGCACAGCGGCTCTTCCCAACTGGGATGCTTTGGAGGAGCTTCAGCCAGATGTGGTGTTCGCTTCCGCCTCCCTCTCCCAGGAGAATACCATCCGGCTTCAGCAGATGGATGCGGAGGTGGTGGTGCTGCCTCCAGCGGAGGATTTGGATGAACTGGAACAAATTTATATTACCATTGGCTCTATATTGGGGGGCAAGGTGGATGGCAAATATCAGGCCAAAACCCTGTTTGCCTCCCTCCGGGAAGGGTATGAGGCTTTGGAAGCGGCGGGCCAAAAGGTGGATACCCCCTTGGGGGCCATTTATCTGAGGGCCACACCTCTGACGGTGGCTACCGGGGATACCTTTGAAGGAGCCTTGCTGGAAATGCTTGGCCTGGAGAATGATGGGGCGGATTATACCGGCTGGGAATATCCGGCGGACCAGGCCGCGAATCTGTACCCCGACCTGATTTTCTATGACCAGTCCATTGACCCGGAGTATTTCCAGTCCACCCAGATTTACAACACCACCGACGCCTATAAAAACGGCCGGCTGTATCCGGTGGACGGAACCGCCTTTGAGCGGCAAAGCACCCGGATGCTGAATACCTTGATTGAAATGTTTCAGGAGGCTTACCCAGAAATTGAGATTGATTTTGATGGGACCGCCCAGGAGGAGCCTCAGGAAGAATCAGAAGATGAGGAGCAGTCCAGTTCCCAGGAGGATGAGGACGATGAGCTGCTCCAGCTGGAGGACGCCACCCAGATTCGGGAATAGGCTTTGGAGGATAAGAGAAAGCGGCGGGTCGAAAAGACCCGCCGCTTTTTGACTATTGTTTTTCTGGGGAAGGTTCCGGGGTTTGGGCCGAAACAGGTTTTTTGGCTCGGATGGAGTAGATGGGCTGCCCCAAATTGGAAAAATAGGTTTCGTACTCGGTCATAATGTTTTCCTGGGCGTACTGGCTGTGGTGCAGGTCCTTGGTGGTGAAATAAGCTGGGAACACCGCCCCGAACTCAAAGGTAGAGAAATGATACAGCATGTAGTTGTCCGTTTTAAAGTGCAGCTCCCCGCCGGGTTTCAGCAGCTTCAGATAAACCTCCAGCTTTCCCCGGTAGGTGAGCCGGCGCTTAAACTGCCGGTGCTTATGCCAGGGGTCGCAGAAATTGATATAAATTTGGTCCAACTCCTCCGGCTGAAACATCAAAGGTAGCTTTTCAGCGTCCTCCAGAAGGAAACGCAGGTTGGGCAGCCCATCCGCCAAAGCGTGTTCGGTGGCGATAACCGCCACATTAGGCTCCCGCTCCATGGCGATAAAGTTGATGTCCGGGTGCAGAGCGGCCAAAGCCCGGGCGAACTGTCCTTTTCCACATCCGATTTCCAGATGGAGAGGGGCTTCAGGATGGGGAAACTCCTGGCGCAGCAGCCCTTTTTTCTCCAAGGGATTTTGGATGATGATAGAGGCGCAGGCCGCCAGCCGGGGCTGCAAGTTAGTCTTTTTTCTTGGTCTCATGGCATGGTGTCTCCTTTTTTCTCAAGAATTGGCGGACAGAACATGTTCGGCCAGCCGCAAAGCGTCTTGGTAGGTGGTGAGGCCTCCCGCCTCCCGGCGGAGGGCGGCGGCTCCCCGCAGCCCTTTCATATACCAGGCGGCGTGTTTTCGGGCTTCCCGCATCCCAACTTTTTCCCCTTTGTATTGGCAAATCAACTGAAGATGCCGCAGCATTACCTCCATTTTTCGCTGGATGGAAGGGGTCTCCAATTCCTTACCGGTTTCCAGATAGGCTTCCACCTGCTGGAAAATCCAAGGGCTGCCTAAGGCACCCCGCCCAATCATCACTAAATCGCAATTAGTATATTCATACATGTGTTTTACTGATTGAATATCTACGCAATCCCCATTCCCGATCACCGGAATGGAAACCGAGCGCTTTACCTGGGCGATGATGTCCAAATCCACCGGCGGGGCGTAAAACTGTTCCCGGGTGCGGCCATGGACGGTGACTGCCGCCGCTCCCGCCTGCTCCATGCGCTGGGCAAACTCCACAGCGTTCACATGGTCATCGTCCCAGCCCTTGCGGAACTTTACCGTCACAGGAAGGTCCACCGCCTTCACCACCGCCCGGGTGACCTGCTCCGCCAGAGGGGGATTTTTCATTAGGGCGGAGCCGCCTCCATTGCCGGCGATTTTCGGGGCGGGGCAGCCCATATTGATGTCAATGACGTCCGGCTGGTATTCCAGCGCCTTGCGGGCCGCCTCCGCCACAATCTCAGGCTCGTCCCCAAACAGCTGGACCGCGATGGGACGCTCCTGAGGCTCCACCCGGAGCAGTTGGGCGGTTTTCTTATCGGAAAAATGCATTCCTTTGGCGCTGGCCATCTCTCCTACCATATAACAGGCGCCGAATTCCTTGCAGATGAGGCGGAAAGCAGTATCCGCTACCCCTGCCATAGGCGCCAGGGCCGCTGTGGGTTTTAGTTCAATGGTTCCTAACTTCATAATTCCTCCTAAAAAGGTGTCAACCAGGGAAAACGCTTTTAAAACGGGTCGTAAAATCGCTGAATTCACACAAACAATTATAATACTAGCAGAAAACCATCCTACAAGCAAGAATCTGTGGTATAATAACCCCAGAGCGGTTATTATACATCCTATAACCAGGACGATGCGTGGGCGATGCCCACTCCTACCCCAACCACAAAGCGAGGAGAACATATATGAAATTATTAGCCATTGATGGCAACAGTATTTTGAATCGGGCCTTTTATGGCATCAAGGCCCTGACCAACAAGAACGGGGAATACACCAATGGGATTTATGGGTTTATGACCATTCTGCTGAAGCTGTTGGAGGAGGTAAAGCCAGAAGCGGTAGCCTGCGCCTTTGATTTAAGCGCCCCCACCTTCCGCCATAAGATGTATGACGGCTATAAGGCTCAGCGTAAGGGGATGCCGGAGGAACTGGCCTCCCAGCTGGCCCCTTTGAAGGAGCTGCTGGGGGCTTTAGGTTTTGCCATTGTGGAGTGTGAGGGCTTTGAGGCGGATGATATTCTGGGAACTTTGTCCAAAGCCTATTCCGACCAGGGGGAGAGCTGTGTGATTGCCACCGGGGACCGGGACAGCCTCCAACTGGTGGGGGAGCGGGTGACGGTGCGTCTGGCCACCAGCAAGATGGGACAGGCGGTCTCCACCCTGTATGACCAGCAGGCCATCCAAGAGAAGTATGGGGTCACCCCTCACCAGCTGATTGATGTAAAGGCTCTGATGGGGGACGCTTCCGACAACATCCCTGGGGTAGCGGGGATAGGGGAAAAGACTGCCCTGTCCCTGATTCAGAAGTATCACGATTTGGATACAGTTTACAGTCAGCTGGATACCTTGGAGGTCCGTCCCAATGTCCGAAGCAAGCTAGAGGCCGGAAAGGATATGGCCTATATGAGCAGGAAGCTGGCCGAAATCTGCTGTCAGGCCCCTATTGACACCCGGCTGGGCACCTATCTCCGGGGCAAGGTGGATACCCAGAAGGCTTGGAGCCTGTTCGCCCGGCTGGAAATGTTCAGTATGCGGGAAAAATGGGGCCTGAAAGAGGAGGATGGGACCCAGCCGACGGAAGTTCCACAAGGGGAACGGGTGAAGCTGCTGTGCGACCCGGAGGATTGGGAAACACTGGTTAGAGAGGCCCAGCGGGTGGACCTGCTGCTGGATCAGGAAGGCCAGAAGGTGGCGGTCCGTGTGCCTGGGAAGCTGCTGCTGGGGGATTGGAGCGCCTGGCAGGAGGGGCTTTTGAAAGAACTGCCCAAAACCCGAGCCTGGAGCAGCAAGCCCCTGTATAAAGCAGCCTGCTCCATAGGGCAGGAGGTTCAATTGGCGGCCTTTGATGGGGAGCTGGCGGCCTATCTGCTGAGCCCCAACAGTTCCAGTTATGAGCTGTCCCAGCTGGCGGCCCAGTATCAGGTGGGGTCGGAGACATTGAAGGAGGAAACTCTGGAATCTTTGCAGGAGCTGGTAAAGCCAGCCCTCTCCCTTACCCCCTTGCTGAACCGTCTTGAGGCGGAAATCCAGGAGAAGGAACAGAAAAAGCTGCTGGATGAGATTGAGATTCCTCTGGCTAAGGTGCTGGCGGGGATGGAACAGGAGGGGTTTGCCCTGGACACCCAAGCCCTGAGGGCCTATGGGGAGGAGATGGACCAGCGGCTGGAAGCCCTTCAATCCGGTATCACCCTGTATGCTGGGTACGCCTTCAACATCAATTCCCCTCGCCAGCTAGGGCAGGTGCTGTTTGAGGAGCTGGGGCTGCCGGCGAAAAAGAAGACGAAAACCGGCTATTCCACCAACGCGGAGGTACTGGAAGGCTTACGGGGCAAGCATCCCATTATTGATTTGATTCTGGAATACCGCAAGCTGTCCAAGTTAAAGTCTACCTATGTGGAGGGGCTGCTGAAGGTGGTATGCCCGGATGGAAGGGTCCGTTCCACCTTTCAGCAGACCGAGACCCGCACCGGACGCATCAGCTCCACCGAGCCCAACCTGCAAAATATCCCGGTGCGCACCCCGGAAGGCAGCGTGCTGCGGAAATTTTTCCAGGCCCGGCCAGGGTGGAAGCTGGTGGATGCAGACTATTCCCAAATCGAGCTGCGGGTGTTGGCCCATATGGCGGAGGATGCCCAGATGATTGCCGCCTTCCAGCGGGGGGAGGACATCCATACCCGCACAGCCGCCCAGGTGATGGGCCTGCCGGAGGAGATGGTTACCCCTCAGCTGCGCTCCCAGGCCAAAGCGGTGAACTTTGGGATTGTTTATGGAATCGGGGCATTTTCTCTGTCCCAGGACATTGGGGTGACGGTGTCGGAGGCAGACCAGTATATCAAGAATTATTTGAACACCTACTCTGGGGTAAAAGCCTATATGGATAGGACTATTCAGTTTGCCAAGGAGCATGGGTATGTAAAAACCCTGTTTGGGCGGCGCCGGTACCTGCCGGAGCTGACCGCCTCCAACAAGGTGACCAGAGCCTTTGGGGAGCGGGTGGCCATGAATACACCCATCCAGGGAACCGCGGCAGACATCATTAAAATCGCCATGGTTCGGGTGTTCCAGAGGCTGGAACAGGAAAAACTGCGGGCCAGGCTGATTTTGCAGGTCCATGACGAACTGTTGGTGGAAGCCCCTGAGGAAGAAGTGGAGCAGGTGAAAACACTGCTGAAAGAGGAGATGGAAGGAGCCATCCAGTTGAAGGTACCCCTGGTGGCTGAGGCCAAGGTGGGGGACAACTGGCTGGCGGCGAAATGAGGGAGCAAAAGATGGAGATTCGGAAAATGAAGGGCCTGGATTTGGAAGGGGTGGCCCGATTGGAGCGGCTGTGCTTTTCCCAGCCCTGGAGCCGCATGACCCTGGCCGCCGAACTGGGCAGTCCGGGCGGGGTATTCCTTGTGGCGGAGGAGGAAGGCCAAATCACCGGCTATCTGGGGATGCAGCAGGTGCTGGGGGAAGGGTATATCGGCAATGTGGCGGTGGACCCCCAGTTCAGAAGACGAGGGGTAGGTTCCATGCTGGTGGAGGCTTTAATCGCCTATGGACAGGCCCATGAAATGGAGTTCCTGACCTTGGAGGTCCGGGAGAGCAACCAGCCCGCCATCTCCCTTTATGAAAAGTTTGGGTTTCAGAGGGTGGGGAAAAGGCCACGTTTTTATCGGGATCCTGAGGAGGACGCCCTTCTGATGACCCATTTCTTTCACCAGGCCTGAAAGGGAAACCCACCCAGTTAACAACCATAGAGCCTTTTGGGAAGGCTCTGAGAGAGGAATGAAAAGTTTGAGAATATTAGCGATTGAAAGCTCATGCGACGAGACCGCAGCGGCGGTGGTGGAGGATGGGAGGAAAATCCTCTCCTCGGTGATTAACTCCCAGGTGGCGGAGCATCGCCAGTATGGAGGGGTGGTGCCGGAAATCGCTTCCCGCCGCCACACCGAAAATATCGTGCCGGTGGTGGAGGAAGCGCTGGAACAGGCGGGCTGCTCCCTGGAGGAGATTGACAAGGTGGCTGTCACCGCCGCCCCCGGCCTGATTGGGGCGTTATTGGTGGGGGTCAACTACGCCAAAGGGCTGGCTATGGCCAGCGGGAAGCCCCTGATTCCGGTTCATCATATCCGGGGGCATATCGCCGCCAATTACCTGGCTCATCCTGATTTGAAGCCCCCCTTCCTTTGTCTGGTGGTGTCAGGAGGACACAGCCATATTGTAGAGGTGAAGGACTACACCCAGTTCCATATCATTGGGAAAACCAGGGATGACGCGGCGGGGGAAGCCTTTGACAAATGCGCCAGAGCTATGGGATTCCCCTATCCGGGGGGGATTTACATTGACAAAGCCGCCCAGAAGGGGGACCCGAAAAAATACCGCCTGCCTACCCCCCGTGTGGAAGGGGCCCCTTATGATTTCAGCTTTTCCGGTCTGAAAACTGCGGTGATTAACCTGCTGCATAACGCCTCCCAGAAAGGGGAAGCTGTGGATGTGGACTCTTTGGCGGCCTCCTTCCAGAGGACCATCTGTGAGAACTTGGTGGACCATCTGGAAAAAGCGGCTTTGGAGTCTGGCTATCAGGTGATTGTGGCAGCGGGAGGGGTTTCCGCCAATAGCGGGCTTCGTTCCCGGCTGGAGAAGATGTGCGGCCGGCACAAATGGAAACTGTATCTGCCGCCCCTGTCCCTTTGCGGGGACAACGCTGCTATGATTGGGGCGCAGGCGTATTATGAGCAGCTGGTTTATCCATCCGCCGGATGGGATTTAAACGCTGCTGCCTCCAAGCCCATTGACACATCTTTTTAAAGTTTCACGAAAAATCGTCGAAAAATTAACAAAAGGGCATTGCTTTTTCCAAACATTTCGCTTATAATGATAGTTGTGAAAAGTTTGGATTTCTTAGAAAATATTTCTAAAATGTCGTCTATAAACTTTTCCTGAAAATTTTGTTTTTTGTTTATTATCAATATAAATTGGGAGGAGAACAATCATGACGAACAACAAGAACGTCCTCAACTGGATTGAGGAAATGAAAGCGCTTGTTAAGCCTGACAAGGTGGTTTGGATCGATGGCAGCGAGGCTCAGCTGAACGAGCTGCGCAAAGAGGCCCTGTCCACCGGCGAGATGTATGAGCTCAATCAGGAGCTGCTGCCGGGCTGCCTGCTCCATCGCACCGCCGTTAACGACGTTGCCCGTGTGGAGGACCGCACCTTCATCTGCTCCAGAACCAAAGAGAACGCTGGCCCCACCAACAACTGGGAAGACCCCAAGGTTATGTATGACAAGCTGGGCAAGCTGTTTGACGGCAGCATGCAGGGCCGCACCATGTACATCATTCCTTACTGCATGGGCCCCATCGGTTCCCCCTTCTCCAAGGTGGGCGTTGAGCTGACCGACTCCATCTATGTTGTTCTGAACATGGACATCATGACCCGTATGGGCACCAAGGCTTTCGAGCATCTGGGCGACACCTCCAACGATTTTGTCCGCGGCCTGCACTCCAAGGCTCAGCTGGACCAGGAGAACCGTTATATTGTTCACTTCCCTGAGGACAACACCATCTGGTCCGTAAACTCTGGTTACGGCGGAAACGTTCTGCTGGGCAAAAAGTGCTTCGCTCTGCGTATCGCTTCCTATCAGGCCAAGATGGAAGGCTGGATGGCTGAGCATATGCTCATCCTGGGCCTGGAGAACCCCAAGGGCGAAATCACCTATGTCTGCGCTGCTTTCCCCTCTGCTTGCGGCAAGACCAACCTGGCAATGATGATTCCTCCCAAGAAATATTTGGACGAGGGTTACAAGGTATGGACTGTGGGCGACGACATCGCTTGGCTGCGTGTTGGCCCCGATGGACGTCTGTGGGCGATCAACCCTGAGAACGGCTTCTTCGGCGTGGCGCCTGGCACCAACATGAAGTCCAACCCCAACGCCCTGCTGACCACTCAGAAGGGGACCATCTTCACCAACGTGGTGCTGAACCTGGACAACGACACCGTTTGGTGGGAGGGCCTGGACAAGAACCCGCCCAAGAACGCTTTGGATTGGACCGGCAAGAAATGGGACTGCACCGATGGCTCCAAGGGCGCTCATCCCAACTCCCGTTTCACCGCTCCTGCCTGCAACTGCCCCTGCCTGTCCTCTGAGTTCAACAATCCCAACGGTGTGCCCATCTCCGCTATCATCTTCGGCGGCCGCCGGGCTAAGACCGCTCCCCTGGTGTACCAGGCTCGGGATTGGAAACATGGCGTGTTCGTAGGCTCCACCATGGCCTCTGAGACCACCGCTGCCGCTGCTGGCGCTGTTGGTGTTGTCCGCCGTGACCCCATGGCGATGCTGCCCTTCTGCGGCTACCACATGGGCGACTACTTCACCCACTGGCTGGAAATGGGCGAGAAGCTGGGCGACAAGGCTCCTAAGATCTTCAACGTCAACTGGTTCCGCACCGATGACGAGGGTCACTTCATTTGGCCGGGCTTCGGCGACAACATGCGTGTCCTGAACTGGATTGTCAACCGCTGCAAGGGCACTGCTGATGCTGTTGAGACTGCTATCGGTTATGAGCCTAAGCCCGAGGACATCGATGTTGAGGGCCTGGATGTAACCCTGGAGACCGTGAAAGACCTCCTGTCCGTGGATAAAGACCTGTGGAAAGAGGAAGTCAAGGGTATCCATGAGTTCTATGGCAAGTTTGGTGACAAGCTGCCTGAGGAGCTGAAGCATCAGCTGTCTGTTCTGGAAGAGAACCTGAACAAATGATGAAAGAATTTCGCAGACGCAGTCTTTGGCGTGGCGTGACAGCGGTTTGCCTGGTGTGCAGCGCCACCGCAATTGCGGTGGTATACGCCGTGATGGCGGCCCTGATTGTCAGCAAAGAGCGTTGAGAAGATAAAAAAGCTGGAAACCTTTCAAGGTTTCCAGCTTTTTTGATTAGGAAAAGAGAGTTTAGAGTGAACATTTTTATGGCTGAAGGGCTTTTTCAATCCCTTTCGCCCAAACCAGCAGCTGTTCATCAGCGTCGTAAGCGGCGGCAATCTGTAATCCCGCTGGCAGGTTGTTAGGGAAGGTTCCCGCTGGAACCGTAATGGTGGGCAGACCTGCATAGGTCCAGGGAATGTTCATGGATGAGTTTCCGGTAGTTTTGGCCCCTGGAAGAGCGGATTCCACCACCGGCGGGCTGAGCCACAGGTCAACCTCAGCCGCTTTCATCCGTTCCAAAATCTCCTGCCGCAGTTGAAAACGCATAGCTCTGGCCTTCATCAATTGCTCATCCGAAACCGCCTGACCAATCATCAGGTTTTGAATGGTGTCTGGATGATACAGGTCTTTATATTCCCTGAGCCATTGACGATGTACATCGGCTGTTTCCCGGTCCGCTACCCATCCATTGGCCTGGGAGATTTCCGCGCAATTGTCAAATAGGGGGACCCGTTTGATATGGTATCCCGCCCGAGCCAGTGTTTCAAGGGTGGATAAGAATTTTTCCCTGCATTCCGGGGAGGTCTGCTCCAGGAAGGGACCATCCTCAGGTACCCCCAGAACGGGGATGGACTGGGAGGCTTTTTGGGGATCCCAGTATTCGCACAGGATAGAGGCGGCCAGTTCAGCGCTGGTGACATCCTGGGTGATGACACCCACCTGGTCCAGAGACTCAGAACAGGGAACGGTTCCCTCAGTAGAAATACGCCCCTGGCTGGGTTTGAAGCCCACCACACCGCAGAAAGCGGCGGGCTTGGTGATGGAGCCTATGGTCTGGGTCCCCAGGGCGATGGGACAGAACCCAGCGGCAACCGCAGCGGCGGAGCCTCCGCTGGAACCGCCCGCCCCATAGTCGGTGTTATGAGGGTTCCGGGCAGGTCCCGGAACGGTTTTGGTGTAAGCGAATTCCCCCATATGGGTCTTTCCAAGAATTAGAGCGCCCGCTTTCCGCAAACGGGACACACATGCGGCATCTTCCCCCTGAAACAGCTCCGGCGGAAGCTTTGAGCCAGCCCGGGTGGGCAGGTCACTGGTTTTAAAAAGGTCTTTCACCCCCACCGGAACCCCAAAGAGGGGCGGCCGGTGGCTGATGTCAGGGTATTGGGCTTGCAGCTCCTTGGCTGCTTTTAACAGTCGTTCACGCCGGTTTTCCTCTGGAAGCAGGGCGTGTATATGAGGGTCCACCGCTTCTACGAAATCACACAGCTGATTGACATATTCAATCAAATCAATTTTTTCATCTTTCAACCCATGGATAAGCTCCAACAGGTCTACTTTTTTCAGGTACATGCTTTCACTTCCAATTTTAGAATTGGGTTACAGACAAAAGGAAACGCAATGTTTAGGCGGTGATGGTCTCCATCTCCTCCTCGTCATCCGGCTCAATGCCTCTCTCCTCGTCAGAAGCGGGCAGGATTTGATCCAGGAAGATGGCGCCAATGCCTCCGATGGCCATGCTGCTGGAGCAGATTCCGTTGATGGAGTTGTTCAGCCAGAGGATACCGGTGTCAATGGGGTTGGCGGCGATATAGATGGGGATTCCCATACCGATAATCAGGGCGATGCCGAAGATGCTGACGTTTCTGGAGCTGAGTTTGGCTTTGGTAAAGGCGGTCTGGACGCCGCTGCCGCCCACGATTCCCAGAATGGATACGTAGAATCCAGCGATAATGGGGTCGGAAAGGGTGGAGATAAGGGCGCCGAATTTTCCGGTCAAACCGCAGAGAATCAGTACAACACCGCCGATACGGGCGATATAGCGGCTGGCTACACCGGTACGCTCAACCAGACCGATGTTCTCACCAGCGGAGGTGGAGCTGAGGCCGCCTGCCAAGGCGGAAAGGATACAGCCTAAACCTTCCATGCCGATACCCATGCCAACCCGTTTCTGTGTCAGCTTTCTATCTAATTTGCAGGCGAAGGTATTGGCGTGGTATTGACCGATGGACTCAATAATGGACATCATATAGGCGGCCAGCAAAAGCAGCATGAAATCCAGGCGGAACTTGGGAAGGCCCCAGTTGATTGCGCCGAAGGGAACTGTAAACCAGGGGGCATCCTTCAAAACGGTGGTATCAATATACGCGCCGGAATCCGGTGTGAATACACCATTGCGGCTTAAAATCAGGGAAACGATATACCCAATGGTGACAGGGACCACAATGGAAAGAGCCTTGATATATTTGGTATATTTCATCCGCTGTCCCCATTTGGTGGCGGGGATGATGCTGGACATCAAGGTGGTGATGGTAGCCACCAGGAGGAAGATAGGCCAGCTTTCACTGGCCCAGGAGACGGTGGTCTCCGCCTGAGAAAGCATAATCAGCATCATAACACAGCCCATGATGATGGGGGTAAATACCCGTTTGAGTTTGGCGATGAGGCCGGTGACACCCAGGAGAAACTCCACAATGCCGCCTAAGATAACCGCTCCTCCAATATAACACATGGTTAAGCTTACATTGGGGACCCCACCGTTCTCATTGGTAATGATGTTGGCGATGGAGATATAGCCGGCCAGAAAAGCCAAGCTCATGGTTTGGATGACAGGCAGCTTGACGCCGAAGGTGGTCTGGCAGAGGGTAGCCAGTCCGCAGCCTATCATACACAGGCACAGCAATTGGGCGGTTTGGGTGGCGCTCATGCCCAGCGCCGCGGCCAGAGCCAGGGGCGGGATGGTCATGCCTCCAAACATGGTCAGAACATGCTGAAAACCAAATACTACACCATCTTTTAAATTTCTGGGTTTCTCATCTACCTGATAAAGCAATCCGTTATCTGGATATGTCTGTTGTTTGTTTGCCATAACCAAGCTCCTCCTTCTTTATTGTAGGGAATTGATAGGATAAATTTAAGATTTGAACATGGTTTATGCTGTATGACATCAATTTTACAGGCGGTGAATCAAAAGGTTTCCCACAATTGGTTGTTCAGTTAACAGGGCTTTTCCACTTGTTTTAAAATTTTCCAGTCACGGCAGACGATTTCGCCGCCGATGATGGACAATTTTACCTTTCCTTTCATGGTATCCCCAATGTAAGGATTATTTGGCCCTTTGCTGTGCAGGCTTTCTGGTGTGACCACCCATTCTTCCTCCGGGTCAAATACTGTAATGTCCGCGTCCGCCCCCACGGAAAGGGTTCCCCGTTCTGGCAGCAGCCTCAGGATGCGGGCGGGATTCTCGGTGAGGCATTTGACCACAAAGTTCAGGTCGGTGACACCTAAACGCACCATTTCCAGCGCCAGGGGCAGGGTGGTCTCAAAACCAGAAATGCCGAACAGATTGGTGCCGGTCAATCCTCCGGCCAGTTCCTGGCTGGTGTAGGGGCAATGGTCGGAGGCAATCACATCTACCAGTTGGTCGGTAAGACCCCGACGGATACCATCCACATCATGCTGGTCCCGGAAAGGGGGTTTTACCTTTGCCAGAACCCCTTTTTCTTTTACAATTTCCTGGGTGCGGCTGAATTGATGGGGGATGACTTCGCAGGAGAACTTGACCCCTCGGTTGCGGAAGAAACGCACCAGTTCGATAGAACGTTCAGAACCCAGATGGGCAATGTGCAGATGTCCGCCTACCTCCTCCTGGATGATGAGGTCCCGGGCAATTTCCACATCCTCGGCCACCGAGGAGATGCCGGGCAATCCCAGTTCCTGGGCCAGAGTTCCTGCGTTGACAACCCCCTTGCCGGTATAAGCTTTGTCCTCACAGTGCAGGTCCACCACCCGATTGACTTC
>CALWZG010000047.1 GCA_944385965.1 uncultured Anaerotruncus sp. | reverse complement strand
TCTTCACCGAATAAGGGATATTGACCTCATAATAATCCCCCTCATCCATATCCTTGTGGAAGGTTGGGGTATAGGTGATGATGGCGTCCTCTTCACCATTCTTCTTATCCTCCAGAATGGTCAGACCGTCCAATGTGTTGACCTCACTGGGGTCCTCACGGAAAATATGGAACACATAGGTCTGTTTGGTGGTCCCATTTTCCGCCACCGTTTCCATCATAAAGGTCATCCTGCGCTGGCTTGTGGGGTCTTGCGCCTTACATCCCGCCACAATATCCAAAATATTTTTTTCTGAGAAGGCTCCTCCATCGGAAATCAGAGAAGGAGAAAAACTTTTCTCTGGGTCCAGCTCAGGAGCGTTGGGGTCGTTTAGCTCCCATTCCAGCTTCACTTGTTTTGTGCGGAAGGGTACACTAATGTCATATTCAAATACATTCGGCTGGATATTGTCAAACACAATGGGTTTCTCACTGTCTTTATTCACATCGGTCATTTTAAGAGATTTCAGCGAGGGGTCTGAACCCTTTGGTTTGCGCAGAATATCAAAGGTATAGGTCTGAGTGGTGGTATCCTCTGCGGTTACCCACAGCTCAATACGGACCATGGCGTTTTCCACCAAGGGGATGGCTGTTGTTTCTCCACCACTCTTAATGGCCACCCATCCATCTCCTGGAGGGTCGCTGTCTTTTGTGGCCTGCCCATCCCAGGAATAATTGGGGTCATCCTTGCAGGTAGCCCTGACATAAATGGTTTTATTGGCGTATGGGTCATTTACCGTGGGGAAAAATTTCACCGCTTCATATCGGTTGGGTAAAGTCAGCTGATATTGGGTAACTGCTGGGTCGTACTGGAAGCCTTCCTCGGTTCCCATTTCCTCCCAGCGCTCCAGTGCCTCAATCCGAACCAAATTCGCTGGACCATTCCTGGCCTTCAAAATCAAGGGATTCAAGGTCTTATCGTCGCTGGGGGAGCTATCCTTCACCCGGATGGTAAACTCTCTTGGTTGGTCTACCGCCAGAACAGGTTCTTTATTAGCGTTATACACATAGTATTGCACCTTAAAAGTAGCACTTTGATACTCTCGAACCCCAGTTTTCACCGGGTTGATGACCAAATCTACTATGTCCTCTACTCCAGGCATATCCAGTTTGGTATTGGCGATTTCTCCTCCCAGGGTATAATTGTCTGTTTGAGACTGTCCACCATCATATTTTGTGGTTTGGAAGGTCACCAGACCTTCCGTTCCTCCGGTCTGCTCTACAACCGCGTGAACCGCCGCGCCGCCATCCTTACCCATCTTCAAGCGCAGGGTATACTGGTACGGGTCATCTGGAAGTTTTACCCCAGCTAAATGCCCATCATAAGCATCCAAACTGATTATCTGGGGCATCTTGCGGTCATCCCCAGTAAATTCCGTAGCAGTTTCCTGCCCCGGAAGCTTTTGAGAATGAGCCTCCAATGTAGGAGGCTGACCGGTACCCTTAATGGTAATTTGAATGGGTACTGAGTATTCCGGGTCAGTATCTCCTTTATTATAACTGCCATAAAAAATATTGGCTCGAAGGATTCCTGTTACATCGTCATACTTGGGAACAATATTCACATTTTGCTTTCCATTGCTTACATCTGGTGTAACCACCACATCCTGGTCCGCTGGATTTGTAGGTTCCCATTTCCACTCAATATAGAAATCTCCGTGGAACCGGCTGGTAAAGCCCAATACTTTAAAAGGGTTGCGGATGAAGTTCAAGTCATCCCCCTCAGCCAGCTCAATAAACTCTTGTTCATTTTCGCTGACACCATCCTGGCTTCTGATGGAAACACCAATATCCCGAGCTGCGGCCACAGGAGAATACACGGTCAGAACTGCCCGGTCAGACTTAGGACCAGCCATGCTCAATTTAAAGGTGGTTCCCGCCTGAACATAAGCGTTTGGGAAGTCTTCCGGTTGCATACCAGCGCTTGTCTGGTCAGGTGCGGGAGTGGTATAAACAGCTTTTGTAGGGAAACTAACTTTGATATTGTTAGCGCCCACTTTATTTTGCAGCACCAATGCTAAATCTGTGGTGGAGGGGTTTCTGCCTCCACTGGTACTGGTAGTCACCTTTTCATAGCCAGCAAAAGAAGATTCTTCCTCTGGCTGTGGTGTAATACTTCCTGCAACAATCTCAAATTGTGGGGCCATCACATCGGTTTCTGATTGTGTACACCTAATTGTAATGGAACTGTCTGTATAGACCTGCAAAGCGGGACTATCTGTGGAAATGGTAAAGTCTGATGTAAAAATACCACTTCCTGTTGTGGTTTCATCTACTGTACCATTTCTTAATACTGCGTAATAATTTCCTCGAACGGTCAATTCCTCTGTTTTTCCAACATCTGGAACGTCTGGAGTCATAAAAGAGGAATTAATGGTCAGGATTTTTTGATCTTTGTTTTGTCCTTGTCCAATAGAAAAATCGGTACTTGATAGATTAGATCCATCCTGCTTTACCAAATCAATGGCTGGCGATAGCTCATTAAAAGCGTCTGATTTATTAACTGTGATGGTTACACTCTCTCCCGCTACAATGGAATCACTTCTTGATAATTCTCCATCCTCTGTATGAAACAGAAATGTAATCAAATCTGTATCGGAAGCGGCTTTTATCAGCGTAGCAAGATTAGGCAGGTTTGGAACGTTCCCACCTACCGCCATCCAGAACGCTAACCCTGCCGCCAAAATCTTCTGATGGGCCTTATATCGCATACATCTTCACATCCTTGTTCCCGTAATCAGATTACAAAACGCAATATTTCAACAAGTTTCTCCAGTTTTTTAAAAAATCATTTCTTTTCCTGTTGAGAAACCTGGACATAACGCTTATTTAATCTATCGGCAGTTTCACAAAAAATGAAAGTGCCTAAAACAAATTTGGGAAAAAATCCAAAAGAACCTGTCCAAAAGGACAGGTTCTTTCTAATTTTACGAAAGTCTTGCTTTTTTATCCGCTTGGACAAACGCTTCCCGTAATTCCTCCAACATTGGAATAATCGGCTTGATAGGTTCCGCACTTTTTTTCACATTGGCTGAAACAATAGATTCCAGAAAGAAATCATACAACGCCGCCAGGTTATTTGCAATCTCATACTGAAAATTTAAAGTCTCTTTTAAATAATTCAAAATTCTCTGAGACCTTTGCAGGGCGTCATTTGTCTTTGCGTAATCCTTCTTCTCCAGATATACCTCAGCGCAACTGAGCTGCTTGACTACTTCCTCATAAAGTTTGTTCAGCATTTCTCCCCTTGTCATTGTAAGGATGGATTGCTGTTTATACGCCTCATAAGGGTTTATTGCCATCTTTTTTCACCTCATCACGCCGATCAACCGAATTGTGAAGACAGCCAAGCGCTCTGGCTGTTAAGATTCGCCATCGCTGTTTCCATGCTGTTAAACATCCTCCAATAACGGGTCTTTTCTGACTCATATTGGTCCTTCAAGTCCTGCAGCTTCTCAGCAATATCATCCAGACGTTTGGACAGGGTGTTGTTGCCAGCGCTGGCTGTATTCTTCACACCTGCCAACTGAACCAAGGTTCCTGGACTGCCAGAAGATGTATTAGCGGTAGCTTTCAGGGTTTCATTCATCTTAGTGGCCAGACCGTCCTCACCCAGGAACAAATCCTGAATGGCCTCCGGGTTGGACTCCAGCATGCTTCTCAGCTTCGCCTCATCAATCACCAATTTACCCTTGTCACTCCACTCGCTGCTGGTCTCAATTCCGAATTGATACAGGGCAAAGTCGGCACCCTCGGGCTTGGTGTAAAGAATGGAACGCATGCTGCTCAAGAAGCTGGTAATATCGCTGTCGTTGCGGAGCAGGCCTTCCTTCGCCTTTTCCTCCCAAAGCTCAATCTCCCGGTCAGTCATTTCCTTCTTTTGAGCCTCAGTCAAAGGAGCATAATCTTTATAAGTGGCATCCGCATCGGTGTAACCTCTCAGCTTGTCGATCATGGAGTTGTACTGCTCCACAAAGGATTTCAGTCCCTCCACAATCTGGTCAGTGCCACGGCTGGTCTCAATGGTTTCCTCCTC
>CALWZG010000046.1 GCA_944385965.1 uncultured Anaerotruncus sp. | reverse complement strand
TGTTTGGAGGGGCATTGGCCCGGGTGCGTCAGCCGCTGCCCTGGCTCATCGACCTGTTCCGCCTCAGCGTTTCCACTGCGGATTTGGGGGAGCTGCCCCAAACACTGGACCAGGTGGTGGTGGGTACAGCGGACAGAATCCGGCCCAACAGCCCCAGAGGGGTCTTTGTGTTTGGCCTGAATGAGGGGGTATTCCCTCAGTGGGGTGGGACAGCGGGGGTATTCTCCCAAATCGAGCGGGACCAGCTGAAAGCCTGCGGGGTGGATTTGCTGCGCACAGCGGAGCAGTCCGCCTTGTTCGAGCGGTACTTTGTCTATTTCGCTATGACCCAAGGCTCCCAGCGGCTCTGGATGACCTGCCCTATGAAGGATATGGCGGGGACCGGCCTGACCCCTTCCACTGCCATGGAGCAGGCCGAAAGAATCCTGGGTTTGGAAAGCCAGGAATCCTCCAGGCTCACCTGCGGGCAGCGGGTCTCCAACGAGAAAACTGCATTTGATTTGATGACCAGGGGATGGCGTCAGGCCACACCGGAGCAATCGGCCCTGCGCCAATGGTACCAGACCAGAGACCCTCAAGGAGCCGCTGTCCTGGAAGCGTTGCAGATACCGCCCGCCTTTCGGATGGAGGACCGGTCCGCCGCCAAAGCCCTGTTCGGGAAAAACCTGCGGATTTCCCCTTCCAGGGTGGAGGAATACTACAACTGTCCCTTTTCCTATTTCTGCCGCAGCGGGCTGGGACTGCGGCCCCGCCGGCGGGCGGAATTTGACCCATTGGGCTCCGGCTCGGTTATCCATTTCGTGCTGGAAAAAATCGTGAAAAAATATGGGGGACAGGGATTGTGGGAGGTGGACCCGGAAGCGCTGCGGGAGGAAATCCGCCAGCTGATTCTGGAGAACCTGTCCGCCAGAATCCCGGATTTGGAAGGGATGCCCGCCCGGTTCAAATACCTGTTCGGCAGGCTGGTGAATACCACCCTGCGGCTGATTCAGCGGTTGGCGTTGGAGTTTAAGGAGAGCGGCTTTCAGCCGGTGGCCTTTGAGCTTCCCATCCGCCGGGGCGGGCCGGTGGAGCCGCTGCGGCTGGTGGCGGCAGATGGAACCCGTGTCCAGGTGGAAGGGGTGGTGGACCGGGTGGATGCCTGCCAGCAGGATGGGGAGACCTATGTGCGGGTGGTGGACTATAAATCGGGCCGGAAAGCGTTCCGGCTGTCCGATGTGTATTATGGACTGAACCTGCAAATGCTCATCTATCTGTTTTCCATCTGTGAGGACCAAAAAAGTATTCCGGCGGGGGTGCTTTACATGCCCGCCAGAGACGCGGTGGTGTCCACTGAGCGGGATTCCGGGGAGGAGCAGGTCCGGCAGGAACGGCTCAAGCAGCTGAAAACCAGCGGCCTGCTCCTGCGGGACCGTCAGGTGCTTGCCGCTATGGAGCCGGATTTGGAGGGGCTGTTCATCCCGGTGAAAACCAAGCGGGATGGCAGCCTGACAACAGCAGGCGCCGCCAGCGCCTTGGCCACCCTGGAGGAGATGGGGACTTTGCGGCGGCGGGTGGAAGCCCTCCTGCTGGGCATCGCCAAACATCTTTACAAAGGAGAGATTGACGCCGCCCCTGTGGACAAGCAGGACCATTCCCCCTGCGGCTGGTGTGATTATCATAGAATCTGTACCCATGAGGAAGGGGACCAGGTACGGCCTCTGGCCCAGATGGACAATGAGGAAGCTTGGGATAAGATGAAGGAGGGTGAGGAAGATGTCTGAGCGCCAATGGACCCCAGAGCAGCGGGACGCTATCCAGGCCAGAGGGAGTACACTGCTGGTATCCGCCGCCGCGGGAAGCGGAAAGACCGCGGTTTTGGTGGAGCGGGTGGTGAGCAGGATGTTGGACCAGGAGCATCCTGTGGACGCTGACCGGATGCTGATTGTGACCTTTTCCAATGCCGCCGCCGCTGAGATGAAGCAGCGCTTGATGGCCCGTGTGACCCAGCTGCTGGAAGCCAACCCCGAAAGCCAGCAGCTGCAAAGGCAGCAGCTGTTGTTGGGGAGGGCCCAAATCAGCACCATCCACGCCTTCTGTTTGGAGCTGATTCGCAGCAACTTTCAGAAGCTGGGGATTCCCTCCAACATCCGGGCCGCCGACGAGAAAGAGTTGGAGCTTCTGCGGATGGACTGCGCCGGCCAGGTGGTGGAGCGGTTTCATCAGGAGGATGAGGACGGGCGGTTTGGGCAGCTGGTGGAACTGCTTTCCACCGGGCGGGATGACCGCAGGCTGTTTCAAACCCTGTTCCAGATGTACGATTTCTTGCGGGCCCATCCCTTTTACCAGCAATGGCTGGGGGATAAGCTGGAACTGTATGACAGCCATCTTCCGGTGGAGCAGTCGGTCTGGGGGACGGTGATTTTGGAGTACGCCCAAGGGGCGGTATCCCATGCCCTGAAGCTGACCCAGAGAAGCCTGGAACTGGTGTTGGGGGAGGAAGCCCTGGAAAAAGCCTATTTGGACCCTTTGACCGGGGACCGGCTTCAACTGGAGCAGTTGCTGCATCTGCTGAAGGAGGGGGATTGGGATAAGGTCTGCCAAAAACTGGACGCGGTTCAGTTTCAGCGTTTGGGGGTCTGCCGGGGGGAAGACCCTCGGAAGGAACAGGTGAAGGCCCTGCGGGAGCAGGTGAAAAAACTGCTGACCAGCCTGCGGGAGGAGCAGTTCTGCGCCACCGCCCAGGAGTTCCGGGAGGACATTGCCTTTCTGCGTCCGCTGGTGGAAAAGTTGTTCCAGTTGGTGGAGGCCTTCGACCAGACCTTCACCCAAACAAAGCAGCAGCGGGCCTTGATGGATTTTTCCGACATGGAGCATTACGCCATCCAGCTGTTGGCGGAACCGGATGGGAAGGGCTGGAAAAAGACCCAGCTGGCCCAATCGGTGGCCCAGCAGTATGAGGAGATTCTTGTGGACGAGTGCCAGGATATTAACGCCGCCCAGGATATTCTGTTTCGGGCGGTTTCCCAGAAGGAGCGAAACCTGTTTATGGTGGGAGATGTGAAACAGAGCATCTACCGTTTCCGGCAGGCGATGCCGGAGCTGTTCCTGAAACGGAAAAAGGAGTACGCCCCTTATGACGGAAAAACCTTTCCAGCCAAGGTGGTGCTGGGGAAAAACTTCCGCTCCGCCTCAGACATCACAGAGGGGGTCAATTTTTTCTTCTCCCTTTTGATGAGCGAGAAACTGGGAGAAATCCGCTATACCCAGGAGGAAGCTCTGGTTCCAGGCGCCCAGTTCCCACCGGAAAGCCAGTCCGGTGTGGAGCTGGATTTATTGGATTTCTCCCAATACGCCGGGGAAAAAGACAAATCCGCTTTGGAGGCTCAGCATGTGGCGGAGCGGGTAGCGGGACTTCTGGAATCCGGGGTTCTGGTCACCGACCAAGGGCGGCTGCGCAAAATAACCCCAGGGGATATTTGTGTGCTGATGCGCTCCCCCTCCAATAAGGCAAAGCTGTATCTGGACGCTATGGCCCAAAGAGGGATTCCCGTTTGGGCAGAGCCGAAAAGCAGTTATCTAACCACCAGGGAGGTGGCCCCTGTGCTGTCCCTGCTGCGGGTGGTGGAAAATCCGCTGCTGGACATTGATTTGGCTGCCGCCATGGTGTCCGCTCTCTTTCGCTTTTCCCCGGACCAGCTGGCCAGGATTCGCCTTGTGGACCGGAAAGTACCTCTTTACCTGGCAGTGGAGCGGATGGCCCAGGAGGGAGATGAGCCTTGTGCCCAGTTCCTGGGGATTTTGAAGGAGCTGAGAACCTTCGCTTCCAGCGCCAGCGCCGACCAGGTGATTCGCCGGGTCTATGATTTGACCGATTATATGGGCAAGGTTCAGGTGATGCCTATGGGGGAGGCCCGAAGGGCCAATCTGCTGCTGCTGGTGCAGTACGCCAGGGATTATCATGCCAACGGATATAAAGGGCTTTCTGGGTTTGTGGGCTTTTTGGACCGGCTGATGGAGCGGGGAAGCGACCTGACTCCGGCTTCCGGCCTTTCGGAGCGGGCCGATGTGGTGCGCATTATGAGTATCCACCGGTCAAAGGGTTTGGAGTTCCCTGTGGTGATTCTCTGCGACTGCGCCAAACCCTTTAACAAGGAGGACCTGCGGGGGAACACCCTGCTCCATTCCCAGCTGGGATTTGCCTGTGTCCGCCGGGATTTGGAGCTGCTGCGGCAGTATACCACCCTGCCTATGGAGGCGCTGAAACTGGAATTGGAGCGGGGGATGCTTTCAGAAGAATTGAGGGTGCTGTATGTGGCCCTGACCCGGGCGAAAGAGCGGCTGATTCTCACCGGGGTTTCCCAAAGCGGAAATTCTGTGAAGGACGCCCCCAGTAAGCTTGCCGCTTTGATGTCCCCTCTGGAGGAGGGCCGGCTTTCCCCGTATACTGTACGGGGGGCTTCCTCTTACATGGATTGGCTGCTGATGGCGGCCCTTCACCATCCAAAAGCTCAGGCTTTGCTGTCCCAATGGGGGATGGAGAGTCAGGTCAAGCCCACGGAGGGGGCCTTCGACCTGCGGGTGTATACCATCATGGATGACCTGCCGACGGATGAGGCTTTGGAGCAGGCCCGACAGGTTCCGCCGGACCAGGATTTTCTGGGGCAGCTGGAAAGCCGCATGGGCTTCCAATATCCTTACCAAGCCCAGACCAGGGTCCCCACCAAGCTGGGGGTATCCCAAATTTCCAAGGAGGATTTGTCCAAAGCCTACCGGTTCGCCAGACGCCCCGCCTTCCTGCAAAAGGGAGGCCTGACCGCCGCCCAGAAAGGAAACGCCCTGCATAAATTTATGCAGTTTTCCGATTATAAGCAGGCGGCCCAGAACCCTCAGAAAGAAATCGCCCGGATGGAACAAAAGGGCTTTTTGACCGGGCCGGAGGCGGCGGCGGTAGACGCCAAAAGGGTGAAAACATTTTTTGAGAGCCCTTTAGCCAAACGGATTTTCTCCGCCCAGAAGGTTTATCGGGAGCTGCGGTTTCTGGCGGAGGTGGGCCGGGAAACCATAGGCGCCTATACCGACCTGATTACGGACGACAGCAAAACCGCCATCCAAGGTGTGGCGGACTGTGTGTTTGTGGAAGATGGACAGGCTGTGATTGTGGACTATAAAACCGACCATGTCAAGTCCCCACAGGAGCTGATTGACCGGTACCGGATACAGCTGGAACTTTATCGCCGGGTACTGGGGGACAGCCTGGGTCTGCCGGTGAAGGAATGTGTGATTTACTCCTTCGCCCTGTCCCAGGAAATCCAGGTTTAAAAAAGGTCTGGGCGGGCTTCAAAAACGCGCTCACCAAAATAAAACAGGCGGCCCTTTTGAGAAAAGGGCCGCCTGTTTTGATAGGGGGTTAAGGATTGACCACATTTTCCGGCTTGCCATCCAGGAAAGCCTTTACATTGTCCATGGAAACCTTCAGCAGACGCTCCCGTCCCTCCACGCTGCATCCAGCGATATGGGGGGTGATGATGCAGTTGGGGGCGTCCAAAAGCACATTGCCTTCTTTCATAGGCTCAGCGGAAATTACGTCCAGGCAGGCGTATCCCACCTTGCCGGATTTCAGGGCGTCCACCAGGTCCTGCTCCACCACCAGACCGCCCCGGGCGGCGTTGAGGAGGATGACTCCATCCTTCATCTTATCGATGTTTTCCTTGCGAATCAGTCCCTTGTTGGAGGCGTTCAGCCCACAGTGCAGGGTAATCACATCCGCTTGGGCGAAAGCCTCATCCAGCTCCACATAGGTGGCGTCGGTGTGGCCGGGGATGTGGTAGGTATCCACCGCCAGAACCTTCATTCCAAAGGCCCGCGCCATTCTGCCAGCCGCCTGGCCAATGCGGCCATAGCCAATAATCGCCATGGTCTTGCCGGACAGCTCATGGAGAGGCGCTTTCCAATAGCAGAAGTCAGGGCTCTTAATCCAGTCTCCATTATGGACGGATTCGTTGTGAAGGGCTACCCGGTTGGTAACCTCCAGCAGCATAGCCATGATGTGCTGGGCCACAGAATCGGTTCCATAAACCGGCACATTGGTAACCACGATTCCACGGGCTTTGGCGGCCTCGCAGTCCACCACATCATAACCGGTGGCGGTTACGCCGATGTATTTCAGCTGAGGGTTCTGGTCCATCATCTCAGCGGAGATTTTTACCTTGTTGGTCAGGATGATGGGGGCGTCCTTCATCCGCTCCAGAGCCTGTTCAGGGGCGGTGTGGTCATAGATAACGGTTTCCCCCATGGCTTCCAGGGGGCCCCAGCTCAAATCTCCAGGGTTTTTGTTGTAGCCATCCAGTACAACAATTTTCATAAGCACACTTCCTATCCTTTCAGTTCGGCTCCACATACAAAAGCCGTTTACTCCCATATCATACTATACTGTTTCTAAAAAGTCTAGGTGTTTCTAAGATGATTTGTTGATTTTCGCCAAGATTTGCTGAAAGCTGGTGCCATGGGGACGATTGAACCTTTTTAAATGGAACAGTTCCTCCGGGTCGCCGGTCAGGTAGTTTATTTTTTCCTCGCAGGTGAGGGCGGCGGAGAACCCCATCCCCTTCAGCACCGGAAGGGCGTCCTTGCTGATGTACCCAAAGGGGTAGGTGAAACAGGCAGGGGTCAGATGCAGATACTCCTGACAGCGCTGCTGCATCAGTCCCAAATCCTCCGCCAAACGGTACTGGTAAGCGGATTTGCTTTCGCTGCTGGTTTTCATGGCCCCTTTTTGTCCCTGGTTGGTGATATGGAGGTTATAGGAGTGGTTTTGAACCTCCACCAAACCGCTTTCCGCCATCAAGGCCAGCTGGTTCCAGGTGCAGTGAGAATAGCGGATATGGTGGTCATCCACCCTGCTGTATTGGTCAGCGTAAACCCCCACCACCGAGAAAACCGCTGGGTATCCGAACTCCTCCAGAATGGGAAAAACATACTCATGGAAGCTTTCATACCCATCGTCAAAGGTAATCATAACCGGTTTTTCAGGAAGGGGGGTTCCCTCCTGGGTAAAGGCGATTAAATCCTCCACCAAAATGGGGGTATACCCCTCCTCTTTTAAAAAGGTCATATCCTGCCGGAATTCATCCGGGGAGATGGTGTATTGATTCAGACGAGCGGTTTCCTTGAGAACGTGATGGTACATCACAATGGGCAGTTCAATAGCGTCCGCAGGGGGGGCGCTGGCGGGCAGGGAGGATTTGGCCCAAAGCCCAAAGACACACACAGCGAAGGTCAGGGCCAGCGGCAGGCAGAGTTTGCGCAATAAAAGTCGTTCCATTTCATACCCCTCTTTTTCGGCAGGCTTCTGAATTTATTTGTATGCGGTGAAGGGGACCGGTTATACCGCTGGAGAAAAAAGGGCAAACTGTGACTGGTATTTTTTGACGGGACATGGTACAATAAACTTTCTTGCTAAAAGGCGCCTTGGTGAATAGAGGCTGGGGCCCGCAAATAAGATAAAGGAATTAAATGTGTATGGATTTTAAAGCGTTATGTTTAGGGGCGCCCATTCTGCGGGCGCTGACGGATATGGGCTATACCCAGCCTTCCCCCATCCAGAAAGAGGCCATTCCGCTGGCTCTGGAGGGCAGAGATGTGCTGGGATGCGCGCAGACAGGGACAGGAAAGACAGCCGCTTTCGCCCTGCCTATCCTGCGGCGGCTTTCGGAGGAGCCTGTCCCACATCCAAGACGAATTCGGGCGTTGGTGCTGACCCCCACCAGGGAGCTGGCTTTGCAGATTGGAGAAAATTTTCAGGCTTACGGGCAATACCTGCCTTTAAAGTCCTTGGTGATTTTTGGAGGGGTCTCCCAAAAGCCTCAGGTGGAGGGGCTGGCCAAAGGGGTGGATATTCTGGTGGCTACCCCTGGGCGGCTGAATGACCTGATTGGTCAGGGGTACATCAAGCTGGACCAGGTGGAAATTTTCGTGTTGGACGAGGCGGACCGGATGCTGGACATGGGCTTCATTCATGATGTCAACCGGGTCATCGCCAAGCTGCCAAAATCCAGGCAGACGTTGTTCTTCTCCGCCACCATGCCGGAAAGCATCCAAGCCTTATGTGACCGGATTTTGACCAATCCGGTGCGGGTAGCGGTGACACCGGTATCCTCTCCGGTGGAGGTGATTCGGCAGAGCCTTTATTTTGTGGATAAGCCCAACAAAAGGCGGCTGCTGATTCACCTGCTGAACCAATGGCAGGTTTCCTCCGCTCTGGTCTTTACCTTTACCAAGCATGGGGCGGACCGCGTGGCTAAGGAGCTGAACAAAGCGGGCATCCCTGCTAAGGCCATCCATGGGGATAAAGGCCAGAACACCCGCCAAAACGCCTTGAGAGCCTTCAAAGAAGGGGAAATCCGGGTGCTGGTGGCTACGGACATCGCCGCCAGGGGCATTGACATCAGCGAGCTTCCCTATGTGTTCAACTATGACCTGCCCAACATCCCCGAAACCTATGTCCATCGCATCGGCCGCACCGGCCGGGCGGGAGCCGGGGGAACAGCGGTTTCCTTCTGCTGTTTCATGGAGCGGGACAGTCTGGCCCAGATTGAAAAGCTGATTGGGCAAAAAATTCCGGTGGTGGAGGAGCATCCCTATCCCATGGAAGTTTTTGAGGTTCAGAAAAAGCCTTTGCCTCCTCAAAAGGAAGGGCAAAAGCAGCAGGCCAAACCCAAAAAACGGGGATATCCTGGCAAAAAGAGGTCCTGATAAAAAAATAATTTTGTGAGATTTCATAAAAAAGCGGGAATTGATTGCGTTCCCGCTTTTTTTATGCTAAAATGTGCCTTATGAAATACAAATGTCCTTATATAAAGGACAAATTTATGGGGAGTGTTTTGAGTGGATTCGGTATTGACCATCATAGCGTCCATGGTAAAAGCGGTGAACCATTATCTTTGGGACATGGTTCTCATTGTGCTGCTGTGTGGAACAGGGATTTATTTTACCCTGAGGCTGCGCTTTGTCCAGATTCGGAAATTCCCGCAGGCCTTCAAGGCGGTTTTCGGCAACATCAAGCTGTTTGGTGAAAAAGCGGATAATCAAGGTATGAGTTCCTTCCAGTCACTGGCCACCGCCGTGGCGGCTCAGGTGGGAACCGGTAACATCGCCGGCGCGGCTACCGCCATTGTTTCCGGCGGTCCGGGAGCCATTTTCTGGATGTGGATGTCCGCTTTCTTTGGAATGGCCACCATTTACAGCGAGGCTGCCCTGGCCCAAAAGTATAAAACCCAGGTGGATGGTCATGTAACCGGAGGCCCGGTGTATTATATCCAGGCCGCCTTCAAGGGAACCTTTGGAAAGGTGCTGGCCGGATTGTTCTCCATCTTTATCATCTGTGCCCTGGGCTTTATGGGAAATATGGTCCAGTCCAATTCCATTGGAGCCGCTTTCAACTCCGCTTTTGGGGTGAATAAACTGGCGGTAGGTGTGGTTGTGGCTTTGGTGGCCGCCATTATCTTTTTGGGCGGGGTCAAGCGGATTGCCTCGGTTACCGAGAAAGTTGTTCCTGTGATGGCTTTATTCTATGTTTTGGGCTCGGTGATTCTGATTATCGGGAACATTGGAAATCTGGGCCACGCCCTGTCACAGATTTTTATTGGCGCTTTCAACCCTCAGGCAGTAGCGGGCGGACTGATTGGTTTGTCGGTACAGAAGGCCATCCGGTTTGGTGTGGCCAGAGGCTTGTTCTCCAATGAGGCGGGTATGGGTTCTACCCCCCACGCCCACGCTTTGGCTAAGGTGAAGCATCCCTGTGACCAGGGACTGGTGGCCATGATGGGGGTATTCATCGATACCTTTGTAGTGCTGACCATGACCGCCTTGACCATCCTGGTAACTGGGGTGTATGATAATGGTTTGGAGGGCGCTGAGCTGGCCCAATCCGCTTTTGAGTCCTTCTATGGCTCTTGGGGAGCGGTGTTTATCGCCATCAGCCTGCTGTTTTTCGCTTTTTCCACCATTATCGGATGGTATTTCTTTGGAGAGCAGAATGTGAAATACCTGTTCGGTAAAAAGGCGGTCAGTGTTTATGCCCTTTTGGTGGTGCTGTTTGTGGTGGTAGGCTCTACCTTGAAGGTGGATTTGGTTTGGGATTTGTCGGATATGTTCAATGGCCTGATGGTGATTCCCAACCTGTTGGGCTTGCTGGCTCTGTCAGGAACGGTATGCCGTATGGACCGGGCTTATCATCAAAAGCCGGAGATTGAGGAGGAGCCGATTCTGGCCCAAAAAGAGTAAGGGCAGATTTTGGAGGGAAGCTTATGTTTCGGGAGATGCGCAGAAAAAACCAAGCCCTGTCGGCTGAGGCCTGCCGGGAGATTTTAAGCCGGGGAAGCACAGGGATTCTGGCGGTGCAGGGGGATGATGGATACCCTTACACCGTGCCGCTGAACTTTGTTTTGGACGGAGACCGGATTTACTTCCATTGTGCCCGTCAGGGTCACAAGCTGGACGCCATCCGCCGCAGCTCAAAGGTAAGTTTCTGCGTGGTGGACCGGGACCAGGTGCTTCCTGAGGTGTTCAGCACCCAGTTCGCCAGTGTGGTGGTGTTCGGCCGGGCCAGAGTGGTGGAGGACCCTGAGGAATGTCACCATGGCTTGGTGAAGCTGCTGGAAAAATATGCCCCAGCCTTTATGGAGGCTGGCCAAAAGGAGATTCGGGCGGAGTGGGACGCAGTGCAGGTGGTAGCCATTGAGATTGAGTGGCTCAGCGGCAAAACCGACAAGCGTTCCATGGAAGCCAATGGGTAAAAAGTCCGGAAAAGGGCTTGACAACCGGGAAACAGCGTGCTATGATAGCTAGGTAAACAAAGCAGAGCAGTCTACTGTTCTCACCTCGCCGTTTCTGAACGGTTGGTCAATACAGAAGAATCCCTGACAGAAGGGTAATTTTGCGTTGATGAGCGTGGGCAGTGTTTGCCTGCGCTCAATTTTGTTTGTTACAGAAGGTTTTGGAGGTGTTTGGCATTAGCGTAAAGGATTTGCTCATCAACGAGGAGATTAGGGACAAAGAGGTTCGTCTGATTGGCCCGGACGGGGAGCAGCTTGGGATTGTGCCCATCAGTGAGGCTCAGAACCTGGCCATTGAGAAGAATCTGGACCTGGTAAAGATTGCTCCTCAGGCCGTGCCGCCTGTGTGCAAGATTATGGACTATGGCAAGTACAAGTTCGAGCAGGCGAAACGTGAGAAGGAAGCCAGAAAAAATCAAAAGGTGATTGAGATTAAAGAGGTGCGCCTCTCCCTGAACATCGACACCAATGATTTTAACACAAAGGTCAACCGGGCCATCAAGTTCCTTGAGGGCGGTGACAAGGTGAAGGCTGCCCTGCGTTTCAGAGGCCGGGAGATGGCCCATCCTGAGCTGGGGACAAGCATCATGCAGCGGTTTATCGAAGCGGTGTCCGCAGTGGGGGTTGTGGAGAAGCAGCCTAAACTGGAGGGCCGCAGTATGGTAATGTTCGTCTCGCCCAAACCTGCTGCCAATACTAAGGGAGGAAAATAAAATGCCGAAACTGAAGACTCATAGCGGCGCCAAAAAGCGCTTCAAACTCACCAAGAACGGGAAGGTAAAACGCGCTCACGCATACAAATCCCATATCTTGACCAAGAAAACCACCAAACGGACCCGTCGTCTGCGCAAAGGCACCTACGCTGACAAGACCAACGTGGCTGCTATCAAACTGCTGGTTCCTTACAAATAATCGCGAATTTAACGGAGGTATAACGATATGGCACGTGTTAAGGGCGCAATGATGACCCGTAAAAGAAGAAAAAAGATTTTGAAATTGGCCAAAGGCTATTTTGGAGCAAAGAGCAAGCTCTTCAAGATGGCCAAACAGCAGGTCAAGAAATCCGGTAACTACGCTTTCGCTGGCAGAAAGCAGAAGAAACGCAACTTCCGCAGCCTGTGGATTACCCGTATTTCCGCTGCCTGCCGTATGAATGGCATCAATTACAGCACCTTCATGAACGGCTTGAACAAAGCTGGCGTAACCCTCAACAGAAAGATGCTGTCTGAGATTGCCATTAACGACGCTGCCGCCTTCACCTCTCTGGTGGAGAAAGCTAAGGCCGCCCTTTAATTAGGAACATTGCTACGCCCGCGTCATTGACGACGGGCGTATTTCATACCCAGGACGCCTGAGTATGAAATACGCGCATCTGTATGACCGGAGCCAAGGAAGGAGGCTCTTATGGAGGCAAGAGAGATTACATCCCGGGAAAACCCGCTGGTAAAAGCTTACACCAAGCTGGCGGCTTCCAGAAAGGAGCGGCAGGAGCGGGGACAGTTCGTCACCGAGGGAATCAAATTGACCTGGGAAGCTTTTCAGGCGGGGTGCGGGCTGGAACGGCTGTTTGTCACCCAAGCCGCTTTGGAACGGTATGAGCAGATTCCCCGGATGGACTGCCGGGAGCTGATTTTGGTTTCCCAGCCTGTGGCTGATAAACTGGCTCAATCGGTGAACCCGCAAGGGGTATTCGGGGTATTTTCCATGCTTGACAAGGAAAAAGCTGGTGTTAAAATGGAAGGAACAGGGAGACTGCTGGCCTTATCCTCCTTGCAGGACCCTGGAAATGTAGGAACCATTCTCCGTACCGCCGCCGCTTTGGGGGTGGATGGAGTGCTGTTATCCGGGGATTGCCCCGACCCATATAGTCCCAAGGTGCTTCGTTCCACCATGGGAGGACTTTTTAAAGTGCCATGGGAGATTTGCCAGGATTTGCCCTCCAAACTGATGGAGGCGAAAGGTGTGGGAATTCCCGTGTATGGAGCCGCCCTGACACCGGACGCCCAGCCCATTCAGAACCTTTCCATGGAGAAGGGCTGTCTGGTGGTCATCGGAAATGAGGGAAACGGCCTTTCCCAAGAGGTATTGGATTGCTGTTCCCAAACCGCCATTATCCCAATGGCTCCAGATAGTGAGTCCCTGAACGCGGCTATGGCCGCCGGGATTTTTATATGGGAGATGACAAGAAACCGGTAAAAAGACAGGGGGCCTTGGTGGTGACGGATAGCTTGTTCTGGATTTGGATGCAGGAGGTTTTAGGGCCTGGCAGCTTAAAGGCCAGGCAAGTGCTGGAGTTGGCGGGTCCGCCGGAGAACCTTTATAACATGTCCCGCCACCAGCTGTCCGACCTGGGATGCTTTGCCCCGAAAGAGATAGAGCATATCCTGTCCTGCCGGAGCTTGGAGAAGGCTCAGACCAACCAACGCAAGGCCGCCAGAGTGGGAGCCAGGATATTGACCCCGGATTTGCCGGAGTTCCCGGCTAATTTGACAAATATTGACGGCCTTCCCTGTGTATTATATGTATTGGGTGAACTGGATGGACTGGAAGACCAATTGACCATCGCCATGGTGGGCACCCGCAAATGTACAGAATATGGCAAAAAGGCGGCCCGGCAGTTGGCCTTTGATTTGTCGAAGGCGGGCTGCGCCATCGTCAGCGGTCTGGCAGCGGGGATTGACTTTGTCTGCCATGAGGGAGCCTTGGAGGCGGGAGGACGCACCATCGGATTCCTGGCCTGCGGCCTGGATGTGGATTATCCCCAAAGCAGCAACCGCTTGAAACGCCGCATTTTGAACCAGGGAGGGGCGTTGGTCACCGAGTTCCCTTTCCGGGAAGCCCCTCACGCCTACCATTTCGCCATCCGCAACCGGTTGATTTCGGGTATTTCAAATGGGGTAATTGTGGTGCAGGCGCCTGCCTCCAGCGGCGCTTTGATTACCGCCCGCCACGCCGCTGAGCAGGGTAAGGAGGTGTTTGCCCTGCCGGGAGAAATTTTCGATTGGACCATGGCGGGCTGCAACGCCCTGATTCGGGATGGAGCCAAGATGGTGCTGAGCGCTGCCAGCGTTCTGGAGGAGTACAAAAATCTCCTGCCAGATGCCGCTGATTTGGGGAACCTGCCCCAGCGGCTTTGGGAACAGGAGGCTCCAGAAGGGGCCCATCTTCCCAAAAAGGTGAAAAAAACACCTCCATTGAAGGAACAACCGGTGCCCTTGGCTGCAAAAAAGCAGCCGGAGGACCTTGGATTGACCGGCTTGGCCGCCCAGGTTTATAGGCTGCTGGGCAGCGCTCCCAAAGAGCTGGAACTATTGTGTCAGGACAGTGGGGCGCCTGTGGAGGAGCTGCTGACCGTCCTGACCCAGTTAGAACTGCTGGGGCTGGTGAAAAACCTGCCGGGGCGCCGTTACTGCTTACAAAATGAGGATAGATAGAGAATATCAGCGAAAGGGTTCTGTGCCCTTTTACCATAGAAAGGAAGGTTCGTTTGTCCAAGCTTGTGATTGTGGAGTCGCCAGCCAAGGCGAAAACCATACAGAAATATTTAGGGAAGGATTTTGATGTAATCGCTTCCATGGGTCACGTCCGGGACCTGCCAAAAAGTAAATTAGGAGTGGATGTGGACCACGATTTTTCCACCACCTACATTGACATCAAGGGAAAGGAAGACCTGATTAAAGACCTGAAAAAGCGGGCCAAAAAAAGTGATATGGTTTATCTGGCTACCGACCCGGACCGGGAAGGGGAGGCCATTTCCTGGCATCTGGCCCAGCTGCTGGGAGTGGATTTGACCCAGCCCAACCGGGTTACCTTCAACGAGATTACCAAATCCGGTGTTAAGTACGGCATGGACCACCCCAGGGTCATCGACGCCAAGCTGGTGGATGCCCAGCAGGCCCGCCGCATCCTGGACCGGATTGTGGGTTATAAGCTGAGCCCCTTCCTGTGGCGGAAGGTTCGGAAAAATCTCTCCGCTGGACGGGTGCAGTCGGTGACCGTCCGGCTGATTGTGGATAGGGAAAAGGAGATTGCCGCCTTCCAGCAGCAGGAGTATTGGAGCATAGACGCCAAGCTGGCCGCTAAGGGCTACTCCAAAAAGCCCTTTTCCGCCAAACTGTACTCCATCGGGGGAAAGAAGCTGGAGCTGACCAGCCTGCCCAACCAGGAGGAAGCCCAGAAGGTCATTGATTCCCTGGAAGGCGCCCAATATGTGATTGAGCAGGTGAAAAAGGGGGTTCGCCGGAAATCCCCAGCGGCGCCCTTCATTACCTCTACTTTGCAGCAGGAAGCCTCCCGCCGGCTGGGCTATCAGTCCCGCCGCACCATGAAAATCGCCCAGGAGCTGTATGAAGGGGTGGAGCTGGAGGACATCGGCGCCACCGGTTTGATTACCTATATGCGTACCGACTCCCTGCGGATTTCCACCGAGGCGGCGGACCAGGCGGAAGCCTATATCCTGGAGAAATACGGGAAGGAATACCTCCCCAGCACCCGCCGGGTGTTCAAGACCAAGAAAAACGCCCAGGATGCCCATGAGGCCATCCGTCCATCCGTCCCCTCCCTGACGCCGGACAGCATCAAAAAAAGCCTCACCGCAGAACAGTATAAGCTGTATAAGCTGATTTGGGAGCGGTTCATCGCCAGCCAGATGGCCAACGCCCTGCTGGATACAGTGGCAGTGGATATTGCCGCTGGGGACTGCGTGTTCAAGGCTTCCGGCTTCACGGTGAAGTTTGACGGGTTTACTGTGCTGTACGAGGAGACCAAGGAGGGGGACGAGGAGGGAAGCGCTTCCCTGCCGCCCCTGGCTCAAGGAGATGTGCTGAATCTGAAGGAGCTGGCTCCCAACCAGCACTTCACCCAGCCTCCCGCCCGCTATACAGAGGCCTCCCTCATCAAGACCCTGGAGGAAAACGGGATTGGGCGTCCCAGCACCTACGCCCCCACCATCAGCACCATTTTGGCCAGAGGGTATGTGGAGCGTGAGGGCAAGTCCCTGAAGCCTACCGCTTTGGGAGAGGTCACCACCCAGCTGATGGAGAACCAGTTCGCCAACATTGTGGATGTGGCCTTCACCGCCAAGATGGAGGCAAATCTGGATAAGGTGGAAGAAGGCGGCGTGGACTATGTGGGCATGCTGCGGGACTTTTACGGGGATTTTGAGAAAACCCTTGAGAAAGCGGAAAAGGATATGGAAGGGGTCCGCATGAAGGTCCCCGACGAGGAAACCGACGAGGTCTGTGAGCTGTGCGGCAAGCCCATGGTGATTAAAACCGGGCGGTTTGGCAAGTTTATGGCCTGCTCCGGATTCCCGGAGTGCCGCAACACCAAGAAGATTGTGAAGCCCACCGGAGGCTACTGCCCGGTTTGCGGAGGGAAGATGCTGGCCAAAAAATCCAAGAACGGCAAGGGCTACTATGGATGTGAGCATTTCCCGGAATGTAAATTTATGACCTGGGATAAGCCCTTGGAGGAGAAATGCCCCAAATGCGGCGCTTATCTGTTCCAAAAGACCGGCCGGGGCGCGGTGATTCATTGCCTGAAGGAAGGCTGCGACTACTCCCGCCCGGTGAAAAAGGCTGCGTCCAAGGGGGAAGAGGAATGACCGTTCATGTAATCGGAGCGGGTCTGGCAGGCTGCGAAGCGGCTTGGGCCTTGGCCAAGGCGGGGATTCCGGTGCGGCTGTATGAGATGAAGCCCCAGAAATATTCCCCTGCCCACCACAGCCCCAATTTCGCGGAGCTGGTCTGCTCTAACTCCCTGAAAGCCCAGCGGATTGGCTCGGCGGCAGGGATGCTCAAAGAGGAAATGCGGATGATGGGCTCCCTGATTGTGGAGTGCGCCGAAAAGACCAGCGTGGCCGCCGGCGGGGCCTTGGCGGTAGACCGGGAGGCCTTCTCCAGCCTGGTGACCGAAAAAATCAAAAGCTGTGAGGGGATCCAGGTGGTTTCCCAGGAGGTGACCCAGCTGCCCGAGGGTTTCTGTATCATCGCCACCGGCCCCCTGACCTCGGATGCCCTGGCGGAGCGTGTCAAGGAGCTTTGCGGGGACACTTTGAGCTTTTATGACGCGGCGGCCCCCATTGTAACCTTTGAATCTTTGGACCAGGAGAAGGTGTTTTTCGCCGCCCGGTACGACCGGGGAGAGGATGATTACATCAACTGCCCATTTAATAAGGAAGAATACCAGCGCTTCTATGAGGCGCTGGTTTCCGCGCAGTCTGCGCCCCTCCACGCTTTCGATAAGCCGGAACAGCATGTGTACGAAGGCTGTATGCCCATTGAGATTATGGCGAAACGGGGGGCCGATACCATCCGTTACGGTCCCCTGAAGCCGGTGGGACTGCGGGACCCCAGGACTGGGCAGCGGCCCTGGGCGGTGGTGCAGCTGCGCCGGGAAAACCAAGAGGGTACGATGTATAATTTGGTGGGGTTCCAGACCAACCTAAAGTTTGGGGAACAGAAGCGGGTTTTTTCCATGATTCCAGGACTGGAAAACGCGGAGTTTGTCCGGTACGGGGTGATGCACAGGAACACGTTTATCGGGTCCCCCTGGCTGCTGGATGCCACCTGGAGACTGCGGGAAAAGTACAATGTCTATTTCGCCGGTCAAATTACCGGGGTGGAGGGTTATATTGAGTCCGCCATGTCAGGGATTTTGGCAGGCAAGCAGCTGGCCCGCAAGATACAAGGCAAGGAGCCGCTGGAATTGCCCAGAGATTGCATGTCGGGAGCGCTGACAGCTTATGTTACCGGCCCGGTCTGTGGGGATTTTCAGCCGATGGGGGCTAATATGGGGCTGCTGCCCCCTTTGCCGGAGCGTATTAAGGACAAGCAGCAGCGATATCAAACACTGGCCGAGAAAGGCTTGGCCAGCCTGCGGCGGGTGTTGGAATCCGCCGGGGAACTGGAAGGATAAGGGGGCCTTGAAATGAGAATCATTGTGGATTTGTTTGGCGGCGACCACGCGCCGCTGGAAATATTGAAGGGCTGCGAGGCGGCTGTTAAGGAGTACGGTGTGGACATCCTGGGGGTAGGCAACCAGGAGGTTATCCAGCAGGTGGCTAAGGAGAATCAGATTTCCCTGGACCGCATCTCTATCACCGATTGCCGCAAGGTGATTGATGTGGAGGTGGACCCTATCGAGGTGGTCAAGTCCTATGACGACAGTACCCTGGCGGTAGGATTGAAGATGCTGGCCAATGGGGAAGGGGACGCTTTTGTCAGCGCTGGAAGCACCGGGGCCATCACAGTGGGAGCCTCCATGTTTGTCAAACGGATTAAGGGCATCAAACGGGCCGCCCTGGCGACGGTCATCCCCAATCAGCAGGGCTGCTATATGCTGGTGGATATTGGCGCCAATAAGGAGTGCCGCCCGGAGATGCTGGCTCAGTTCGGTGTGATGGGCAGCCTGTATATGGAGAATATTCTGGGCATCCAAAAGCCCCGTGTGGGCATGATTAACATTGGCTCTGAGGATACCAAGGGTTTGGAGCTGCAAAAGGAAGCCAATCTGCTGTTGGAGAAAGCGCCGGTGAATTTTATCGGAAATGTGGAGCCCCGCTATCTGCCCTTCGGCTGCTGCGATGTGGCGGTATGCGATGGATTTACCGGAAATGTGGTGCTGAAACTGACCGAGGGACTGGGCAAATGGTTTGCCTCTGAGCTGAAAGGCATTTTTATGGAGAATGTCTCCTCCAAACTGGGCTATCTGATGGTTCGGAATGGGGTGGCTTCCTTCCGCAAAAAGATGGATTATAAAGAGTATGGTGGGGCGCCCCTTATGGGCATCGCCAAGCCGGTTATCAAGGCCCACGGCAGCTCGGACGCCAAAGCGCTGAAAAATGCCATCCGTCAGGCGAAGGAATACACCGAGCGGGATGTAGTGTCACAAATCAGCCAGGCTTTGTCCAAGATGAAAACCCAAAGCGGGCAGGAATAAGGAGGGGAAGCCGTTGGAACAGAATACAAATCTGAAAGAGCTGGAACAGCGTCTGGGGTATCAATTCCAGAATTTAAACTACTTGGAAACGGCTTTGACCCACTCCTCCTACGCCAACGAGATGAAAAAAAGTGTTTCCAGCAACGAGCGGCAGGAGTTTTTGGGGGACGCGGTGCTGTCCATCATTGTCTCTGATTACCTGTTCAATACCTTCCACTTGGCGGAAGGAGACCTGACCAAGCTGAGAGCCGCTATGGTCTGTGAGAAGTCCCTCTTTGAGTTCTCGGAGGAATTGGGACTGGGCCAGTTTTTAAAGCTGGGCCGGGGAGAGGAAATGATGGGTGGGCGCACCCGTCCTTCCATCTTAGCCGACGCTTTCGAGGCGGTGCTGGCGGCCATCTATCTGGATGGTGGGATTGAACCCGCCAGAAAGCTGGTTTTGGGGTTTGTGGTGGACCTGCTGGAAAATAAGGGGCGGTTCGCCTTCACCGATTATAAAACCATGCTCCAGGAAATCATCCAGAAAAATCCAGAGGAACGGCTGACCTACGCGCTGGTGGAGGAGAGCGGCCCTGACCACAATAAGCGGTTTGTGGTGGAGGTTCACCTGAACAGCAATGTGATTGGACAGGGTGTGGGGGGCAGCAAAAAGAGCGCTGAGCAGGCCGCCGCCAAGGAGGCACTGAAACTGATGGGCCAGCTATGAGCCATGGGAATCTGGCCATTTTTGTGCCCCATATGGGATGCCCCCAACAGTGCAGCTTCTGCGACCAGAGGCGCATCTCCGGCACAGAAAAGCCCCCAACTCCCCAGGAGGTAGAGGAGCTGTGCGGGGCAGCGGCCCCTGTGATGGCCCGCCGGGGGACCCAGGGGGAAATCGCTTTTTTCGGCGGCAGTTTTACCGCCATTCCCCGGCCCTATATGGAGGCTCTGCTGAAAGCGGCGGCACCTTTTGTGGAGGAAGGCTCTTTTTCGGGGATTCGGATTTCCACCAGGCCGGACGCTATCGACCAGGATATTTTAAGACTGCTGAGGCGTTACCATGTGACCTGGATTGAGCTGGGCGCCCAATCCATGAATGAGCGGGTTCTGGAGCAAAACCGCAGAGGGCATACCGCCGCCCAGGTGGGGGAGGCCTCCGCCCGGATAAAGGGGGAGGGCTTCGCTCTGGGACTGCAAATGATGACAGGGCTTTATGGGGCCTCCCCAGACACCGACCGGGAAACTATGGAAGCGCTTGTGGCTCTGCATCCTGACGCTGTGCGGGTTTATCCCACCTTGGTGGTGGAGGGAACCTATCTGGCCCAGCTGTACCGGCGGGGACAATATCAGCCTCAAACTCTGGAGGAAGCGGTGTCCCTTGGAGCGGAGCTTTTGGAAGGATTTGGAGAAGCAGGGATTCCGGTGATTCGGATGGGGCTCCATGCCGACCCTGAGTTGGAGAAAGCCCTGGTAGCCGGCCCCTATCATCCAGCTTTCAGAGAGCTGTGCGAGGGGGCAGTTCTTTACAATCGGATTGCCCGTCTGCTGGCTGGAAAATCCCAGGGATGCTATATGGTTTTTGTTTCCCCGAAGGCGGTTTCCAAATTAAAAGGGCATGGGGCTTTGGGGCTGAAAAAGCTCAGGGCGGACGGATACGAGATAAGCGTTAAGCAGGACCCAGTTCTGGATGGACTGGAGGTACGGATAGGAGAATGATGGATTGAGGCTTCGAGGCTTGGAAATACAAGGGTTCAAATCCTTTCCAGATAAAACCAAATTGACCTTTAACGACGGAATCACCGCAGTAGTGGGACCCAATGGAAGCGGTAAAAGCAACATCTCCGACGCTGTCCGGTGGGTATTGGGGGAGCAGTCCTCCAAAACCCTGCGGGGCGGAAAGATGGAGGACGTGATTTTTGGGGGTACCCAGCTGCGGAAGCCCCAGGGGTTCGCTCAGGTGCAGTTAACCATAGATAACCAGGATAGGGCGCTGCCCTGCGACCAGGACCAGGTCATCATCTCCCGGAAACTCTACCGCTCCGGTGAAAGCGAGTACCGCCTCAACCAAACAGCGGTGCGGCTGAAGGACATCTATGAGCTGTTTATGGATACTGGATTGGGACGGGACGGCTATTCCATCATTGGACAGGGAAGAATCTCTGAAATCATCAGTGCAAAGGCCTCCCAGCGCCGGGAAATCTTTGAGGAGGCGGCGGGCATCGCCAAGTACCGCTACCGCAAGGAGGAGGCCCAGCGCCGGCTGGAAGCGGCGGAGGAAAATCTGCTGCGGCTGCGGGACATTTTGGCGGAGCTGGAAAGCCGGGTGGAGCCTCTGCGGCAGCAATCGGAGAAAGCGGCCCAGTTTTTGGAGTACGCCAGCGAGAAACGGGTGCTGGAAATTTCCATCTGTGTGGAGATGCTGGAACGTTCCAAGGCGATTCTTCGGGAACAGGAGGATAAAATCCTGTTGGGCCAGCAGGCCCGGGACGATATCCAGAAACAGCTGGATACCCTTGAGGAAAAAATAGGGAACTTATTCGCCCAAACCCAGCGGCTGGCGGTGGAGATTGACCAGCATCGGGGGGGAATCCGGGAGCTTCAGGAGCGGGACGCCCGCTCAAAGGCGGATTTGGCGGTTATGGAGAATGATATTCAGCATAACAGCGCCTCAATCCAAAGATTGGAGGAGGAGCTTTCCCAATCCCAGCTGTCGGATACCCAATTGGAGGAGCGGCTGAGTACATACCGTCGGGAGGAAGGGGAGAAAGCCCAGACCTTGGAGGAGCTTCAGCAGCGCCGGGAGCAGCAGCGCCAGACCCGGCAGCAGCTGCGGGAGCGTCAGGACCAGCTGAAAGTCCAGGTGGATGGAATCAAGGAACGGCGCTTCGCCCTGACCCAGGGAATCAATGAGGCCAAACTCTCCTCCGCTTCCAGCACCTCCCTGATTGATGAAACCATTCATCGCCTGGAAGCCATCAAGGAAGGGTCCGCCATTAAGGATGAGAATATTCAGCGTCTGGAAAAGGAAATCCAGGATTGTGACGATTTGCTGGGGGCCATTGAGGAACGGCTGGAATCCCTGCGCAATTCCCGACAGGGGATTCAGCTGAAGCTGGACAGCCGGAGCGGTAAGCTGGAGCAGCTGGAACGGCAGCGTCGGGAGCTGGAGGACCAGCGCCGGGGGCATTTGCAGCGGGCAAAGCTGCTTCAAGACCTGGAGGACGCCATGGAAGGGTTCCAGCACAGCGTCAAGTATGTGATGGCCCAGGCTAAAAAAGGTGCCTTGTGGGATGTATACGGCCCTGTCTCCCGCCTGATTTCCGTGGAGGAAGCCCACACACTGGCCATAGAAATCGCTTTGGGGGCGGCAGCCCAGAACATTGTGGTTCTGGATGAGCAGGTGGCCAAAAGGGCCATTTACATGCTCAAGGAATCCCGTTCCGGGCGGGCAACCTTCCTGCCTCTGTCCACCGTGAAGGGCAGCCGGCTGCAGGAGCCCTGGCTGGCGGAGATGGATGGCTTTGTGGGCCTGGCGGCGGATTTGGTGGGATATGAGCCGAAATACGCCGGGGTGATAGACCAGCTTTTGGGACGGGTGGTGGTAGTTCAGGATTTGGACTGCGCCACACGGATGGCCCGCCGTGGAAACTATCGGTTCCGGGTGGTGACCCTGGATGGACAGGTGGTAAATGCCGGCGGCTCCATGACCGGCGGCTACACCGCTAAAACCGCTGGTATTCTCAGCCGTTCCAAGGAGATTAACGCCCTGAAAGAGAAGGGGGAGGCCTGCGGTCGGGAGATGGAAGCCCTGGATGGGCAGATGAAAACCTTGAAGGAGGAGGTCTCCGCTTTGAGGGCCCAGGCTTTGGGCATGGATGGGGAGACCGCTACCGCTCAGGAGGACCGTATCCAATATACCGCTGAGCGCAAGCAATTGGGCCTTTCCCATGAGGAGGCGCTGCGGGCAAGGCAACAGTCCAGCCAGGAATATGACCGATTGACAGCCCGTTTGGAGGAGCTGCGCTCTCAAAATATCTCCAACAGCGGATTGGTGGCGGATTTGGAAAGCCAGCTGTCCCAGGTGGCGGAAACCCTGGTAAAACTGAGTGAGGAACGGGAAGAACTGTCCCAGCAAGGGCAGGAGGCGGACCAGAGCCTTTCCGAGCTGGAGGTGAGAACCGCCGCCCTGACCAACGAGCTGGAAGGTATCCGGCAGCTGGCGGCCCAGCTGGAGAATCAGAAGGCAGACCAGGCGGCCAGAGCCCAGGGCTTGCGGCAGCAGATTCATACCTTGCGGGAAGACAACCAGTGCATCGCTGAAAAAATCCAGGAGGGGAAAGCCCTGATGGAAACCCTGTCCGCCCAGCGGGAGAAGCTGAACCAGGAGATAGAAGCCCTGTCCAAACGCCGTGACCAGTGTGAGGCGGAAAGCACCCGCCTGCGGGCTCAGGAGCGGGAGATTACTTCCCAGCGGGAAAACGCTGCCCGGGAGCTGGCCCGGCTGGAGGAACAGAAGGCTGGTATGCAGGGGGAGTATGACAGCGTGGTGGCCCGGCTGTGGGACGAGTACGAGCTGAGCCGCTCTCAGGCGGAAAAAGAGGCGGTTCCGGTCCCGGATGTTCCCAAGGCTCAGCGCAGGCTCACCGAGCTGAAAGGGCGCATCAAGGCGTTGGGAAACGTGAATGTGGCGGCCCTGGAAGAATACCGGGAGGTTTCCAAAAGATACCAGTTCCTGAAGGACCAGGTAGAGGATGTGGAACATTCCAAGGAGGAGCTGGGCCGGCTGATACAAAGCCTGACCCGGGATATGAAAACCATCTTCTCCGACAACTTCCAGAAGATTGCCAGCAACTTTTCCCAGGTATTCTCCGACCTGTTCGGGGGAGGCCGAGGGGAGCTGACCCTGGAGGACCCCTCCAATGTGCTGGAATCCGGCATTGATATTTTTGTGCAGCCTCCAGGGAAGATTATCAAGAATCTGTCCGCCTTGTCAGGCGGTGAGCAGGCGTTTGTGGCCATCGCCATCTACTTCGCCATTTTGAAGGTGCGCCCCTCTCCGTTCTGTCTGCTGGACGAGATTGAAGCGGCTCTGGATGATGTGAATGTGGCCAAATACGCCCAATATCTCCGGACCCTGTGCGGGGAAACCCAATTTATCGCCATTACCCACAGACGAGGCACCATGGAGGAAGCGGATGTGCTGTATGGGGTGACCATGCAGGAAGAAGGAGTATCCAAGCTGCTGGAACTGAATGTGGGCGAGGTGGAGAGCAGGCTTGGCATCAAGCGGCAGTAAACTATAAGAGCGCCTTTGGGCGCGGGGGAGGTTTTTATGGGATTTTTCAGTAAATTGGCGGAGGGTCTGCGCAAGACCAGGGAGTCTATGGCGAAGGCCGTGGACGCCGTTGTGAATTCCTTTACCAAAATTGACGAGGAGCTGTTTGAGGAGCTGGAGGAAACCCTGATTATGTCGGATGTGGGGATGCCCACCGCTCAGGCCATCTGCTCCGAACTGCGGACCCAGGTGAAAAAACGTGGGTTGACCGACGCCAGCCAAGTAAAGGGGCTGATTAAGGAAATCATCGCTGAGATGCTGGAGGGCGGGGAAGCTTTGAATATCTCCACCAAACCCTCTGTAATTCTGGTGATTGGGGTAAACGGGGTGGGCAAAACCACCACCATCGGAAAACTGGCGGCCAACCTGAAAGAGGAAGGGAAAAAGGTGCTGCTGGGGGCTGCGGATACCTTCCGGGCCGCCGCCATTGAGCAGCTTGAGATTTGGGCGGACCGGGCAGGGGTGGACCTGATTAAACAATCAGAAGGCTCTGACCCGGCGGCGGTGGTATTTGACGCCATCACCGCGGGCAAAGCCAGAGGGGTGGACGTGGTCATCTGCGACACCGCCGGCCGGCTCCACAATAAAAAGAACCTGATGGATGAGCTGTCCAAGATTTCCCGGGTAATTCAAAGGGAGGCCCCGGACAGCGATGTGGAGGTGCTGCTGGTGCTGGATGCCACCACCGGGCAGAACGCCTTGAACCAGGCCCGCCAGTTTAAGGAAGCGGCGGGCATCACCGGCATCATCCTCACCAAGCTGGACGGAACCGCTCGAGGCGGTGTGGTGATTGGCATTAAGCAGGAATTGCAGGTTCCCATCAAATACATTGGTGTGGGAGAAAAAATTGATGATTTGCGGCCCTTCAACGCCAAAGATTTTGTAGACGCCCTGTTTGGGGGCCGTGAGGAAGAGGACACCATTCAGGAGGAGGAAATTGGTTGATGGAAGTGATTGTGGCAACTGGCAATCCAGGGAAACTCAAAGAATTTCAGCGTATCTTTGCCCCTTTTGACATCCAGGTGGTGGGCCAGAAATCCCTCTATCCGGATTTGGAGGTGGAGGAGAACGGGGAAACCTTTGGGGAGAACGCTTACCTGAAAGCGAAAGCGGTTTATGAGCTGAGCGGACGGGCGGCGGTAGCGGACGACTCGGGGCTGTGTGTGGACGCTTTGGATGGGCGGCCTGGTGTTTACTCCGCCAGATATTACGGGGAGGACACCCCCTACCCGGAAAAAATCAGCAAGCTGCTGGAGGAGCTGCGGGATGTGCCGGAGGAGAAACGTACCGCCCGCTTTGTGTCCCATATCTGCTATCTGTCGGAGACCGGGGAGCGGGTGGATATAGAGCAGTCCTGCGAGGGAAAAATCGGCTTTGCCCCTGCTGGTGAAGGCGGCTTTGGCTATGACCCGGTGTTTTATGTGGGAGAGCGCAGCTTCGCCCAGCTGGCGGGGGAGGAAAAGGACGCCATCAGCCACCGGGGAAAGGCTCTGCGGGAGCTGGCTGCTCAGCTGGAACGGCTCTATTCCAAAGGGTAAAGGCCAAAAGTAGTTATAGAACCTACATTTATATACCATTTGTATAAAGGAGATAAGGAAATGCTCAACAGCAAACAGCGTGCCAAGCTGCGAGGCTTGGCCAACACGATGGAAACCATCTTGCAGGTGGGAAAAGGCGGGGTGGGAGAGACCCTGATTGGACAGATGGATGACGCCCTCACCGCCCGGGAGCTGGTAAAGGCTCGGGTACTGGAAACCTCCCCTCAGCCGGCCAAGGAAATCGCCAATCAGCTGGCCCAGGCGGTGCAGGCGGATGTGGTGCAGGTCATCGGCTCCAAGTTTGTGCTTTACCGGCGCAACCCGGAGAATCCGGTGATTGACCTGGGGAAATGAAAATCGGTGTTTATGGCGGAACCTTCAATCCGGTACACAGCGGCCATGTCAAGCTGGCGGAAGCCTATCTGAAAGGGCTGGAGCTGGATAGGATGCTGGTCATTCCCGCCAAGACCCCGCCCCACAAGCGGGTAGCCCATTTGGCCAGCGGAGCGGACCGTCTGGCTATGTGCCGTTTGGCGTTTCCGGGGACGGAATATGAGGTCAGCGATTTGGAGCTGAACCGTCCCGGGGAGAAAAGCTATACGGTGGATACCCTGGAGGAGCTGAACCGGCGGTATCCTGGACAGGAGCTGTACCTGCTTACCGGAAGCGACATGTTCCTGACCCTGGACCAGTGGCATGAGAGCCAGCGGATTTTCCAGCTGGCGGTGATGTGTGTGGGGGAACGGGAACCTCATCTTCAGGAGCGGCTGAAGACCAAGGCCAGGGAGTTGGAAGCGCTGGGGGCCAGATGCCGGGTGGTCCAACTGGAACCTTTGGTGGTTTCCTCCACCCAGGTCCGGGACCGGGTGGAAAGGGGAGAGCCGCTGACCGGGCTGGTTCCTCCTCAGGTGGAACAGTATATTCAAGCCCATGGGCTTTATGGAAACGGAGATACAAGCGGACCTTTTTGAAAGGAGTGGCGTTCTTTGGAGTACAATTTGAAGATGCTGGAAAAACTGGCGAAGGAGACCCTTTCGGAAAAACGGTACCATCATACCGCCTGTGTGGCGGCCCAGGCCAAACACCTGGCGGAAATTTACGGCTGTGACCTGATGAAAGCGCAGGTGGCGGGCTGGCTCCATGACATCTGCAAGGAGATGGGGCGGGAAGAACAGTTGCAATGGCTTACGAAATATGGTATTATTTTGGACATGGTGCAGCGTTCTCAGCCCAAGACCTGGCATGGGATGGCGGCCTGCGGATTTGTGAAGTTCCAGCTGGGGATTGAGGACGCTGATATTCTGCGGGCCATCCGTTACCATACCACCGCCTGCGGGGATATGAAACCCTTGGATGAGGTGGTGTACCTGGCGGATTTAACCAGCGCGGACCGGGATTATCCTGATGTGGCCCATATGCGCCAGCTGGCGGAAACCTCTATCAAGCCGGCTATGAAGTACGCCATGCAGTATGCCTTGAGCGATTTGGTGGCCCGCTGCCAGGGAATCAGCAGGGACAGCTTTGAGGCTTACAATTATTACACCCAGTTTTAAGTGGAAAGGATTCGGAGGTGAATTTGTGACCTCTTTAGAGATAACTAAGCAAGCGGCCAAGTTTTTGGACAGCAAAAAGGGAATCGACATCAAAGCCCTTCAGATTCGGGAGTTAAGCACCCTGGGGGATTATTTCGTTCTGGCCTCCGCCTCCTCGGTGATTCAGGCCAAAGCCCTTTCTGACGCGGTGGAGGAAGGGTTCTCCGCTTTGGGGATAGAGCCCAGGCGTGTTGAGGGCTACCAAACCGGTATGTGGATTGTATTGGATTATTACGATGTGATTATCCATATTTTCAGCGGCCAGAACCGTGATTTTTACGGGCTGGAACGGCTTTGGGCGGACGCGCCCCAGGTCCCTCTGGAGCTGGAAAAAGCCGAGTAGTGGAAATTCGCGCTGCGCAAGCGTCAAAATAGGGAGTGTGCCAAGTGAAGTATGACTTTTCAGCCATTGAGAAAAAATGGCAGGACATCTGGGAGGCCCGCAATGTATTCGCAGCCTCGGATGATTACAGCAAACCGAAATATTATGCTCTGGTGGAGTTTCCTTACCCCTCGGGACAGGGCCTGCATGTAGGGCATCCCCGTTCCTACACCGCCCTGGATATTGTGGCCCGCAAACGCCGTTTGCAGGGCTATAATGTGCTTTATCCCATGGGCTGGGACGCCTTCGGCCTGCCCACCGAAAACTACGCCATTAAAAACCATATCCATCCCGAGATTGTCACCAAGCAGAATGTGGCCCGTTTCAAGAGCCAGCTGAAAAGTTTGGGACTGTCCTTCGACTGGAACCGGGAAATCAATACCACCGACCCCAGCTATTACAAGTGGACCCAGTGGATTTTCCTTCAGCTGTTCAAAAAAGGGTTGGCCTATAAGAAGGAAATGTCGGTTAACTGGTGTACCGGCTGTAAGGTAGTGCTGGCCAATGAGGAAGTGGTCAACGGGGTGTGTGAGCGCTGCGGCAGCGAGGTGGTCCACCGGGTCAAGAGCCAGTGGATGCTGAAAATCACCGAGTACGCCCAAAGACTGATTGACGATTTGGACCAGGTGAACTATATCGAGCGGGTGAAAACCTCCCAGCGCAACTGGATTGGACGCTCCACCGGCGCCCAGGTGGACTTTGGCACCACCGCCGGGGACACCCTCACCGTGTTCACCACCCGGCCGGATACCCTGTTTGGAGCCACCTACATGGTTATCGCTCCTGAGCATCCCTATATCCAGAAATGGGCTGACCGGATTCAGAATATGGATGCGGTAAAGGCTTACCAGGAGGAGGCCGCCCGGAAATCGGATTTTGAGCGCACCGAGCTGGTGAAGGATAAGACCGGGGTGATGCTGGAAGGGGTCCGGGGCATCAACCCGGTGAACGGAAAGGAAATCCCCATCTTTATTTCCGACTATGTGCTGGTGACCTATGGCACCGGCGCTATTATGGCGGTACCGGCCCACGATACCCGTGACTGGGAATTCGCCAAAAAGTTCGGCCTCCCCATCATCGAGGTGGTGAAGGGCGGCAATGTGGAGCAGGAGGCATTTACCGACTGCGCCACCGGCGTGATGGTCAACTCCGGCTTCCTGGACGGGCTTTCTGTGGAGGAAGCCAAGGTGAAAATCGTGGACTGGCTCAAGGAGCAGGGCAAGGGTGAGCCCAAGGTCAACTACAAGCTCCGGGACTGGGTATTCTCCCGCCAGCGGTATTGGGGCGAGCCTATCCCCATTATCCATTGCGACCATTGCGGCTTTGTGCCGGTGGATGAGAGCGAGCTTCCTGTCCGGCTGCCGGAGGTGGAAAGCTACGAGCCTACCGGGGACGGGGATTCCCCCCTGTCCGCCATTGACAGCTGGGTGAATGTGACCTGCCCCAAGTGCGGCCGCCCCGCTAAACGGGAAACCGATACCATGCCTCAGTGGGCTGGTTCTTCCTGGTACTTCCTGCGGTACTGCGACCCCCACAACGACAAGGCTTTGGCCTCCAAAGAGGCTCTGAACTACTGGATGCCGGTGGATTGGTACAACGGAGGAATGGAGCATACCACCCTGCATGTGCTGTATTCCAGATTCTGGCACAAGTTCCTGTATGACATCGGTGTGGTGAATACCCCGGAGCCTTACGCGAAACGCACCAGCCATGGCATGATTTTGGGAGAAAACGGGGAGAAAATGAGCAAATCCCGGGGCAACGTGGTCAACCCTGATGACATCATCAAGGAGTTTGGAGCGGATACCCTGCGGCTGTACGAGATGTTCATTGGAGATTTCGAGAAGGCGGCTCCCTGGTCCCAAAGCTCCATCAAAGGCTGCAAACGGTTCCTGGAACGGGTTTACAACCTGCTGGAGATGCGGGGCGCGGGGGATGGCTACTCCAAGGAGCTGGAATCCAGTTTCCACAAAACCATCAAGAAGGTGTCGGAGGATATTGAGCAGCTGAAGTTCAATACCGCCATCGCTGCCATGATGAGCCTGACCAACGATATTTACAGCCAGGGCAAGGTCACCGACCAGGAGCTGAAAACCTTTATCCTGCTGCTGAACCCCTTCGCCCCTCATCTCACCGAGGAAATGTGGGAACAGTGCGGCTTTGGCGGCATGGTTACCCAGCAGTCCTGGCCTGAGTTCGACCCAGCCAAATGCCAGGACGCTCAGGTGGAGATTGTGGCCCAGTTCTGCGGCAAGATTAAGGCCCGCCTGATGGTGGACGCCGACAGCTCCAAGGAAGCGCTTCTGGAAGCGGTGAAGTCCTGCCCAGAGATGAAATCCCTTCTGGAAGGCAAAACCATCGTCAAAGAGGTTGTGGTTCCTGGGAAATTGGTCAATATTGTTGCAAAATAATGAATTTTTCTGGTCAAGCGGTAAATGACTTGACAAGTTATACAAGCCCATTGTATAATATAAGACGTTATCCAAGTTTGGATGCGTACTCCAGCCGGATGGCGTAGGGAGGGAATTAGGTAATGGCAGAAATCAGAATCAAGGAAAATGAGTCCCTGGACAGCGCGCTGCGTCGTTTCAAACGTTCCTGCGCACGTTCCGGTGTTCTTGCTGAGGTTCGCAAAAGAGAGCACTATGAGAAGCCTTCTGTTCGTCGCAAGAAAAAGTCCGAGGCTGCTCGTAAACGTAAATTCAAATAATTGAATGACGTAAAGCTGAAAAACGGGCGGGGGAATTTCCCCGCCCGTTTTTATAATCAAAGGGAGATTGTTAGGGGAGGAGGTTCCTTATGAAAACGCTGCACCCGGACTACCGGTTCCATCGCATCTGGGAGATTACCCCGGAATGGCTGCGGCAGCGGGGGATAGAGGTGCTGCTGCTGGATGTGGACAACACCCTCACCACCCACAATAACCCCAATGTCCCTCCTCAGGTGGAAGGCTGGATTTCCAGCATGAGGGAGGCGGGGGTCAAGCTGCTGATTCTTTCCAACAATAAGGCAGGGCGGGTGGCCCCTTTCGCTGAAGGGTTGGGTCTGGGATGGGTGGCCAGAGCGGCCAAGCCTTTGGGGCATGGGGTCAGGCGGGCCTGCCGGACCCTTGGAACCAGCCAGCCTCAATTGGCCATCATAGGGGACCAGATTTTTACTGATGTGCTGTGCGGCCGCTGGGCGGGCATCACCTCCATTCTGGTGGACCCTATGGAACAGGAAACCTTTCTGTTTTTCCGGCTGAAAAGATGGCTGGAAAGAAAGGTTCTGCAAGATTGGAAGGGAGGGGACGCTTAATGCCCATTCGGTTTGGGCCGGCGGGAAACGCCCAAAGCTTTCAGGAGCAGGGGTACCGCAAGACCATTCAGGTGCCCCACTATTTGGAAAAAATGGGATTGAACGCCTATGAGTACCAGTGCGGGCGAGGGGTCCGCATTTCCCAGGAGGCGGCCCAGGAACTGGGACAACTGGCGGCGGAAAAGGGAATCCAGCTGAGCGTCCACGCCCCCTACTACATCTCCATGTCCAGTTTGGAGGAGGAGAAACGGTACAAAAGTGTGGATTATGTGCTGCAATCCGCCAGAGCGGTTCACGCCATGGGTGGGGAACGGGTGGTGATTCACACCGGTTCCTGCGGGAAAATCAGCCGGGAGCAGGCGCTGGAACTGGCTTTGGACACCACAAAGCGCTGTATTGCCGCTTTGAAAGAGGAAGGTTTGGACACTGTGCGGATGTGTCCCGAGACGATGGGCAAGCTGAATCAGCTGGGAACCTTGGAGGAGGTTTTGGAACTGTGCAGGCTGGACGAGCGGATGCTGCCCTGTGTGGACTTCGGGCATTTGAACGCCCGCACCTATGGGGGGATGAACAGCCGGCAGGCTTTCGCTGAGGCGGTAGAACGGATACGGGACGTTTTGGGAAGCGACCGGGCCAAAATGTTCCATATCCATTTCAGCAAGATTGCCTATACGGTTCCTGGGGGAGAAAAATGCCATCTGACCTTCTCCGACCAGGAGTTTGGGCCGGAATTTGAGCCCTTGCTGGATGTTTTGATTCAAAAAGGGTGCGCCCCTACCATTATCTGTGAGTCGGCAGGCACCCAGGCAGAGGACGCCGCCATGATGAAAAAGTATTATGAGGCATCAGGAGGGAAAGACTTATGAAAAAGATTTTGATTTTAAACGGACCGAATATGGATATGGTGGGTATCCGGGAGCCTGGGGTTTATGGCCACGACACCCTGAAAACCATCGAAACGGAAACCATCGCTTATGCGGAAAGCCTGGGCCTGGCCTGCGACGCCTTCCAATCCAACAGCGAGGGGGCGCTGGTGGATAAAATCCACCAAGCCTTCACCGATTACGATGGGATTGTGCTGAACGCCGCAGCCTATACCCATTACAGCTACGCCATCCGGGACGCCATCGCTGCCATCCATAAGCCGGTGGTGGAGGTGCATATGTCCAACGTCCACGCCCGGGACGAGTTCCGCCACAAGTCGGTGATTGCTCCGGTCTGTGTGGGAGGGGTGTTCGGATTCGGAAAGCTGGGCTACCGGATGGCGGTGGATGCCCTGGCGGAACTTTTGAAGGAATAAGGAGGCTTATCCATGAAAGAGCGGATTCAGCGGCTTTTGGAAGGGTTGCCGGAAGGAATTGACGGGGTGCTGATTACCTCCGAGGTAGGGCGGGCTTATTTTACCGGGATGCGCTCCTCCGCCGGAACAGCTTTGCTGCTAAAGGGAGCGGAAAGCTATTTTATCATTGATTTCCGTTATATTGAGAAGGCCCGGAGGGTGGTCCAGGACTGCCAGGTGATTTTGCAGGGAAAGCTGTTTGAGCAGCTGCGGGAACTTTGCGTCCAGCATCATGTGAAAAAGCTGGCCATTGAAAGCGACTACCTGACGGTATCCGATTATATGCGCTGCAAAAAGAGCCTGCCAGAGGTGGCCCTGGTGATGGAGACCAGGGTAAACCAGCTGATGCGGGAGATGCGGGCGGTGAAATCCCCCTTGGAGCTGGAGAGCATCCAGGCGGCCCAGAAAATTACGGATGACGCTTTCACCCACATCTGCGGCTATATCAAAGCGGGCATGACCGACCGGCAGGTAGCGGGGGAGCTTCTGGACTTTACCTACCGCCACGGCTCAGAGGGGCCTTCCTTTGATTATATTGTGGTTTCGGGGAAAAATTCCTCCATGCCCCATGGGGTGCCCACCGACAAAATTATCCAGCCAGGGGATTTTATCACCATGGACTTTGGATGCAAAATCAACGGCTACTGCTCCGATATGACCAGAACGGTGGCGGTGGGGCAGGTGAGTGAGGAGCAGAAAAGGGTTTATGACATCGTCCTGAGGGCCAATGAGGCGGCCATCCGGGCGGTGAGGGAGGGGGTCCCCTGCAAAGCGGTGGACGCCGCTGCCCGGGAACTCATCGCCAAAGAGGGCTATGGAGACTGCTTCGGCCATTCCACCGGACATTCGGTGGGGTTGGAAATTCACGAGTCCCCAGCCTTCAGCGGGCTGGACGAGACCCTCTGCCAGCCTGGCATGGTTATCACGGTGGAGCCTGGGATTTATCTGGATGGCCGTTTCGGGGTGCGCATTGAGGATATGGTGTGCGTCACCAAAGAGGGCTGTCTGGATTTGACCGCTTCCACCAAGGAATTGCTGGTCCTTTAAGGTTAGATTTCCTGGAAAGGTGTAAAAAGGGCTTGCAAAATTTGTAGTTATGCTTTAGAATTATAGTGTTAATCAAATGGTACAACTATGGACTGCTCCAAAGCGGACAAAATTTAGGATGTATCATCACTTTTGGAGGTAAACTTATGATTTCTGCTGGCGATTTTAGAAATGGTGTAACCTTTGAGATGGACGGAAACGTAGTTCAGATCATCGAGTTCCAGCATGTAAAACCTGGCAAAGGCGCGGCCTTCGTCAGAACCAAAATCCGCAACGTCATCACCGGTTCCGTGGTTGAGAAGACCTTCAGCCCCACCGATAAATTCCCTACCGCTTATGTGGAGCGCAAGGACATGCAGTACCTGTACAATGATGGGGACCTGTACTACTTTATGGACAACGAGACCTATGAGAATATCCCCATCAGCAAGTCTACTTTGGGAGACAACTTCAAGTTCGTGAAGGAGAACATGGACTGCAAGATCTTGTCCTACAAGGGGAATGTCTTTGGCGTAGAGCCTCCCTTCTTTGTGGAGCTGCAGGTTACCCAGACTGACCCCGGTTTCAAGGGCGATACCGCAACCAACGCTACCAAACCCGCCGTATTGGAGACCGGCGCTGAGATTAAGGTTCCCCTGTTCATCAACGAAGGGGATATGATTCGGGTAGATACCCGCACCGGCGAGTATATGGAGCGGGCCTGATAATATTGATTTTTACAATAAAGGGAGGTTGTTGTTTATGACCATCACCGAGAGAGCTGCTTACATCAAAGGACTGGCTGAGGGGCTTGGCCTTGATGATTCCACCAAGGAGGGCAAAATCATCAACGCTTTGATTGGAGCGTTGGATGATATGGCCTTGACAGTGGCTGACCTGGAGGCGCAGCTGGATGAGCTGACCGAGCAGGTGGAGACCATCGACGAGGACCTGGGTTCTCTGGAAGAGGACTATTATGACGTGGACGATGAGTGCAGCTGTGGCTGTCACGACCACGACGATGAGGAAGACGACGAGGAGTATCTGGACGAGGACCTGTATGAGGTCTGCTGCCCTACCTGCGGCGACATCGTCTGCATTGACTCCGATATGCTGGAAGAGGGCCAGACTACCTGCCCCAATTGCGGAGAACTTCTGGAGTTCGATCTGGAGGAAGAAGCTGACGACGGGGAAGCGAACAGCGAGAAATAAGAATTGGCCGGCTTGTAGGCCAGGCGGAAGATACCCCGTGTCCCTCGGGGTTCTTTTGCTGTCGCTGACTTTTCCTGAGGAATTCTAACGAACGCAAGAGGAGTTACAGTTTTGATCAAAAGCAAACGGCTTTGGGCGGCGGCAGGAGTGGTTCTTCTGCTGGCGGGAATCTGTGTGTATTCCCTTTTGCAGGAACATAAAAACCACCTCTATACCCAAACCACCTTCCAGATGGACACCGTTTTGGAGTATCGGTTCTATGGCCCCCATGGGGAAGAAGCGGCCAAAGCGGTGCAGGAGAGATTGACTCAGTTCGAGAATGAGGTATCCCTCTATCTGCCCGATTCTCAGATTTCCCGCCTGAATCAGGCGGCGGGAGAGGATTGGGTGGAGCTGTCAGAGGATACCTTCCAGTTATTGGCTCTCTGCAAGGAGTATGGACAACTGTCTGAGGGCGTTTTTGATGTGACCATTGCCCCTGTATCCATGGAATGGGGAATTACCACCCAGCATCCGCAGGTTCCCTCCCAAGAGCGCTTGGAGGAACTTCTGAAACTGGTGGACTATCGGGATATTCTTTTGGATGATGCCGCCCATTCCGCGAAGCTGGCCAGAAAAGGTCAGGCTGTGGATTTGGGCGGCATTAAGGGTTTCGCCTGCCGGCTGGCCTGGGAAACCGCCAAAGCCTATGGGGTGGAATCGGCTTCCTTGTCCATAGGCGGCAACGTGCTGGCCATTGGAACCAAACCGGATGGAACCCCTTTCCGGGTTGGTGTCCGGGACCCCTGGGGAACAGCCAATGACTATATGGGGATTCTGGAGATGGAGGACACCACCATTGCCACATCAGGCGCTTATGAGCGCTATTTTGAGCAGGATGGGGTTCGATACCATCATATTTTAGACCCCGCCACAGGGTATCCGGCGGACAGCGATTTGATGTCGGTGTCTGTGGTCTCCTCAGATGGCGCTTATGGGGATTTTATGTCCACCTACCTGTTTATTAAAGGAAAAGAGTTTGTCCTGGAGCATTTGAACAGCTACGACTGCGGGCTGATTGTGGTGGATAAAGACCATCGGGTCTATGTGTCCGACTCCATTAAAAACCAATTTACCCCCGCGGATACCAGTGGGCTTTACCAATTCGAGGGCTACCAATGAGGACGCGTGGGGGGAAAGTGGCCTGGATGGGACTGCTGTTCGCGCTGTCCATGGCATTAAGCTTTTTGGAGTCCCAGATTTTGATTTTTCCGGTGCCAGGGATAAAACCTGGCTTGGCCAACATTGTGACCATGTACTGCCTGTTTTGTTTTGGCCCCAAGGAAGCATATACTTTAGCGGGGCTGCGCTCCTTGTTTGTGCTTTTGACCCGCGGCGCAGTGGCCTGCGCCATGAGTCTGGCGGGAGGACTGGTCTCGGTAACCGCTATGTATCTGCTGCACAAGATAGGGAAGGGCCGGTTCAGCCAGACCTTCCAAAGCGTCTGCGGAGGCTTGGCCCATAATTTGGGTCAATTGATGGCGGCTGTGCCGATTTTGGGAAGCACTTCGGTGCTGTATTACTTTCCCATATTGGCTGTATCAGGGGTAGCGATGGGTCTGCTGACTGGGACTCTTTTGCGGCGGCTGATGCCGCGTTTAAATCAAATCTTCTTTTGACGCCCCTGTGGGCGCTGAAATGATGATATCCTAATCTCAATCTCAGAGGAGGAAAAGGGAAATGAGTTTTTCACAGAAAACCTTGAAGGGTGCGAAAGTCGGACACTTCAAAAACACGGAAAACTGCCCGTCCACCGCGATGCCAATTCCGGCGGAGGTGTGCATTTCCATGTCCCAGCACCTGGGGCCGCCGTGCAAACCCACGGTTGCTAAGGGTGACCTTGTGAAGGTGGGAACCGTGATTGGAGACAGTGACGCCTTTTTGAGCGCTCCGGTCCATTCCAGCGTGTCCGGTACCGTCAAGGACATCACCGAAATCGTGACAGCCAATGGCGCTCGCAGCCAGGTGGTCATCATCACCACCGACGGAGAGCAGACGGTGGATGAGAATGTGAAGCCGCCTGTGGTGGAGAACCATCCGGACTTTGTAAAGGCCATCCGGGCGTCTGGTCTGGTGGGCTTGGGAGGAGCGGGATTCCCCACTCACATCAAGCTGAATCCCCGGAACCTGTCCGAGGTGGATACCTTGGTGGTCAACGCCGCTGAGTGTGAGCCTTACATAACTTCCGACTATCGGACCATTATTGAGCGTCCCCAGGATATTCTTGACGGTATCGCCGCTATCAAGAAGTACCTGGCCATCACCCAGGTGAAAATCGCCGTGGAGAACAACAAACCCCAGGCCATCGAGCTGCTCCGCCGGATGACCGCGGATGACAGCAGCATTGAGGTGGTCAGCCTGCGGGCCATCTACCCCAAGGGCGCAGAGAAGGTAACCACCTTCGAAACCACCGGCCGCATGATTAAGGATGGACAGCTGCCGGCGGATGTGGGCGTGATTGTGAACAACATCACTTCCGTGGCCTTTATTGGTCAATATATGCGCACTGGTATGCCTTTGGTGACCAAATGCCTGACCGTGGACGGCGGTGCCATTGCGGAGCCTAAAAACGTAATCGCTCCTATTGGAACCCGTTACAAGGATGTTGTGGCCTTCTGCGGCGGCTACAAGTGTCCTCCCAAGAAACTGCTGATGGGTGGTCCCATGATGGGTATTGCCGTATTCAGCGACGAGTATCCTGTTTTGAAAAACAACAACGCCTTGCTGGCCCTCGATGAGTCCCAGACGGTGGTGTATCCCGAGAATCCCTGCATCCGCTGCGGCAGATGCCTGCACGCCTGCCCCTTCCAGCTGATGCCCAGAGCCATTGAGATGGCTGCGGATAACCACAATGTGGACCGTCTGAAAAAGCTGAATGTTATGCTCTGTATGGAGTGTGGCTGCTGTTCTTATGTTTGCCCGGCTAAACGCAACCTGACCTTCACCAACAAGATGGCGAAACAGCAGGTGCGCGCGTCCATGCCCAAGAAGTAAGTAGGATAGGAGGACTTGCAATTGGCTACGAATGTTACAAATCAAGCCCAGAATACTGCGGCTGAAACAACCCCTAAATTGATGATAACCCCTTCTCCCCATGTGAAAGACAGCATCACTACCCAGGACATCATGTTTACCGTTCTGGTAGGCCTGTTCCCGGCTTTGCTGGCGGCTGTGTGGTACTTCGGCATGCGCGCCCTGATTGTCACCCTGGTGAGCGTCATCGCCTGTATCGCCTTTGAGTGGCTGTTCAACATGGTGGTCAAGAAAGACCAGACCGTCAAGGATTTGTCCGCTATGGTGACCGGTGTCATCCTGGCCTTTAACCTGCCTTCTACCATTCCCCTGTGGATGGTGGTTGTAGGCGCCTTTATCGCCATTGTGGTGGTAAAATGCCTGTTCGGCGGCATTGGAACCAACTTCGCTAACCCTGCGGCTACCGCCCGTATCTTCATGCTGGTTTCCTTCGCCACCCCAATGACCACCTGGACCGCTCCCCGTGGTGTGGACGCTTCCGCTACCGCCACTCCTTTGAGCCTGATTGCCAGTGGTGAGACCGACAAACTGCCCAGCCTGATGCAAATGTTCATCGGCCAGCGGGGCGGCTCTATGGGTGAGACCTGCGCCATCGCCATCATCTTGGGCGGCGCCTTCCTGCTGTACAAGGGCATCATCAGCTGGCACATCCCGGTTTCCATGCTGGCCAGCGTGTTTGTGTTCGCCCTGCTGTTTGGCGAGAATCCTCTGTACGCCATCCTGTCCGGCGGCGTAATGATTGGTGCCTTCTTTATGGCTACCGACTATTCCACCAGCCCGGTTACCGACACCGGAAAGATTGTGTTCGGTATTGGTATTGGCTTCTTAACAATGGTGATTCGCTCCTTCTGCTCTTATCCAGAGGGTTGCTCCTTCGCCATTCTGCTGATGAATATTCTGGTTCCGCACATTGATAGCCTGACCATGACCAAACCCTTCGGCGCTATCTTTGAGCAGAAAAAAGGCTAAATAAGGAGGAGTGCAGGATGAATCAAGCTAAACCAATCATTGTTTTGACAGTGATTTGTATTATCGCGTCCGCCCTGCTGGGCCTGACCTACAATCAAACCGCTCCTTTAATCGCGGCCGCTGAGAAAAAGGCTTCTGACCAGGCGATGATGGAGGTTGTCCCTGGGTCCACCTCTTTCACTGAGGTAGCCTGCGAGATGGAAGGCGTTCTGGCAGTAGGCAAGGATGACGCTGGAAATGGCTACGCCCTGAAGGTCCAGGATAAGGGCTTCGGCGGCGCTTATACCGTTATGGTCGGCATTGGCACCGATGGAAAATTGACCGGTACCAAGCTGATGGACAACAGCGAGACCCCTGGATTGGGTTCCAAGACAGGTATGCCTGACTTTACCGAGCAATTCAAGGGCAAAGACCAAACCCTGGAGGGTGTGGAGACCATCACTGGCGCCACCATCTCCTCCAACGCATTTATCAGATGCGTTCAGACTGCTTTTAAAGCATATGAAACTTTAGGGGAGGGCGCGTAAACATGAGCAATCCAAATGGCAAAAGCAATATGCAAGTTCTGCTGAACGGCATCATCAAGGAAAATCCCACCCTGGTGCTGATTCTGGGAACCTGTCCGTCCCTGGCTGTTACCACTCAGGCTGTCAATGGCTTGGGCATGGGCCTGGCGGCTATGGTGGTTCTGATTGGTTCCAACGTGGTTATCTCTTTGCTGAAGAAAATCATTCCTGACAGTGTACGTATCCCATGTTATATCGTTGTAATCGCCAGCTTCGTAACCATTGTTCAGTTCCTGGTAAAGGCTTACGCTCCTTCTCTGGATAAGGCGCTGGGTGTGTATCTGCCTTTGATCGTAGTAAACTGCATCATTCTGGGCCGTGCCGAGATGTTCGCCAACAAGAACACCGTTCTGGCTTCCGCCTGCGATGGTATCGGTATGGGCTTGGGCTTTACCCTGGCGCTGTTCTGCATGGGCTCCATCCGTGAGTTTATCGGTAATGGTTCCTGGATGGGCATTGACCTGACCTCCAAACTGTGGGATCCCGTCATCGTGTTCCTGCTGGCTCCCGGCGGATTCATGGTTTATGGAGCGCTGATCGCTCTGGTCAATTATCTGACCAATGGAAAAGCCATCAAAAAGAAGGAATTCGGCTGTGCGGGCTGTCCTTCTGCCGCCGCTTGTGCCGCCGCTCAGAAGGGAGGAGCTAACGAATGAAACAGTTCGCAATCATCCTGGTCAGCGCTATCCTGGTAAACAACTATGTATTGTCCAAGTTCTTGGGTATCTGCCCCTTCTTGGGCGTTAGTAAAAAACTGGATTCCGCTTTTGGTATGTCCGTAGCGGTAACCTTTGTTATGGCGCTGGCCACCGCCGCCACCTGGCCTATTTACATCTATGTCCTGGTACCCCGCGGACTTTCTTATCTGCAAACCATCGTATTTATTCTGATTATCGCTGCTCTGGTACAGTTCATCGAAATCGCCATGAAAAAGTATATCCCGGCGCTGCACGCTTCCTTGGGAATTTACCTGCCGCTGATTACCACCAACTGCGCGGTTTTGGGTGTTACTATCCTGAACTTGGATGAAGGCTACAATTTCGCTGAGTCCATGGTAAACTCCATTGGTTCCGGTCTGGGCTTCATGCTGGCGATGGTTCTGTTCTCTGGAGTACGTTCCCGGGTAGACGCTTCCAAGAGCATCCCCAAATCCTTCCAGGGAATCCCCATCACTTTGATTGCCGCCTCTATCTGCGCGGTAAGTTTCATGGGCTTCAGCGGAATCGTTGATGGCCTGTTTGGTTGATAGGGAGGTGCGGTCATGTTAGTAATGCCAATTGTGGTTGTGGGCGGAATCGGGCTGGTTTGCTCGGTGGTTCTGGTCATTGCTGCCAAAGTAATGGCGCTGCCCGCTGATGAGATTTTTGAGAAGGTTCGGGCGGAGCTGCCTGGCGCCAACTGCGGTGCCTGCGGTTACGCTGGTTGTGACGATTACGCCAAAGCTGTGGCCCATAGTGGAGCGGCTACCAATCTTTGCGTTCCTGGTGGAGCAGGCTGCGCTGCCGCTGTCAGTGCCGCCATGGGCGTGGAGGCTGGAGAGGTAGTGGAGCAATATGCCGTTGTGCGCTGCTCTGGAAACTGCTATTCCACCGAACCCATTATGGACTATGAGGGGAAAAAGTCCTGTGCCGCCTGTAACTATTTTTATCAGGGCAAGGGCAGCTGCTCTCATGGATGCCTGGGTTATGGAGACTGTCTGGAAGCCTGTAAATATGGCGCCATCGCCATTGTGGATGGAATCGCTGTAATCGATAAGAGTGTTTGTGTAGGCTGCGGTATGTGCGCTAAAACCTGCCCCAACCACTTAATCAGCATCATTCCCAAATCCAGCACTGTGTTTGTGGGATGCAGTTCTCATGACAAGGGTGCCTTTACCCGTAAGGTTTGTAAAAACGGCTGCATCGGCTGCAAGAAGTGCGAGAAGACCTGTCAGCATGGCGCAATCACTGTTACTGACAATCTGGCGGCGATTGACCCCGCTAAGTGCGTCAACTGTGGGGATTGTGTAGCGGCATGTCCCACAGGAGCCATTGTTACCTGTGAGTCCCGCTGCGTAAGCATCAGCAGCGCAGAGGCGGCTTCCGCTATCAACGCCAAATAAGATTCTGAGATTTTCTGTTTAAAAAGCCCCCTTTCGGCAATCGCCGAAAGGGGGCTTTTTCTGCATTGTTTCTTCGCATCAGTGTTCAGAAGGGGAAGAAGTTTTATAAATCCCAGTGCGGTTAAGCCACCGCAAATATATCAGGCACAGAATCAAAGATACAAAGGTGGAAAAAGGTGCTGCTACCCCCATCAAATATAAGGAGGTGAAACTCACCTTACTGAATAGAAGGGAAAGAGGAATTCTGAATAAAAAGGTGGTGGTCAGGCTGTGGGCCATTGAAAAAATTGACCGTCCGCAGCCATTGAAATATCCATTAAAAGAAAAAACAAAGGCTACCATCACACAGTCTATGGAATAGCTGCGCAGATAATCCGCCGCCGCCAGTTTTACCGAAGTCTCACTGGTGAATAAGCCGGTGAGTGTGGCTCCCCAAAATTGACAAAACAGGCAGATAACCACAGCGAAAGCCAAAGAAAAAGCAACCCCGCCCCACATACATTTTTTCGCTCTGGGGTATTGGCCGGCACCCACGTTTTGAGCCACCATAGCAGCCACAGCGGCACTCATGGCGATAGAAGGAAGCATCAGGAAACCGATAAGCTTTTCCACAACCCCCACCGCGGCCGAAGCCACCAGCCCCATGTGGTTCACAATAATGGTAATCAGCAGGAAGGAAGCACTTACCAAAGCGTCCTGCAAAGCCAGCGGCAGCCCATTTTTCAGAATCAACCGAATTTGAACCGGGTGGAACCCAATATCCCGCCATCCAAAGGGAAATCCCAGTCCCCGGCGCTTTAAAAAGAACAGAGCGAAAAAGAAGCTGACCCCTTGGGCCCCTACCGTGGCAATGGCGGCTCCTTTGGCGCCCATATGAAATCCGCATACCAAAAGGAAGTCCATCACCACGTTAATGGCGCAGGCGATGGCGACGAATAAAAGCGGGGTTTTGGAATCCCCAAGTCCCCGAAGAATACCGCTTACCACATTGTATCCAACGATAAAGGCTACCCCCAGAAAGCATATCCCCAGATAAGCCTGGGTTCCGGGAACTGCTTCCTCCGGGGTACTCATAATGGAAACAATCTGGTCCCGGCAAAGGGAAAGAAGGATGGTAAGTATAACCGCTAAAAAACTGAATAGAACAATGGCGCTTCCCACAGTTTTGGCAAGTTCCTTGGGCTTGTTGGAGCCGAAATACCTTCCCAGCAGAACGGTGGCCCCTGTGGTAACTCCAATCACCGCGTAGGTAAACAGATTCATCACCTGACTGCCAATGGCCACCGCAGAGACATCGGCGGTGGTGGCGAACTGACCTACCACAAAAAGATCGGTGGCCCCATAAAAAACCTGAAGCAGATGGGCCAGTAAAAACGGGGCGGCAAACCGGATTAAGGAGTGGTAGACATTTCCCTGTGTAAGCTTGTTTTCCATAATGGTCCTCCCAACACAAACTATGGAGGGGATAAATAAAAAAGCTGGATAAGAACACGGGTGCGGCCCGGCATCTTATCCAGCATATAATCTCTATTTATTATATACCCTCCGATGAACAAGGCTATTATAAGCGATTCAAAAACCAATGTCAAGGGAGGCGCTCCTGTCTCAAAAATTTTTATAACTTTCCAAGGGATTGATAGGATGAAGAAGTGGAAAGACGAATCAGCAGAGCATAAAAAAGGCCAGATAAAGCCATCAAACAGATAGTCCCTGGATTCCCATCAGGCAGAATTCCCCGAAAGAGCCCTGCCGAGACCACTGAGATAGCGGCGCAGAGAAAAGGGCGGACCACCTGAAAGGAGAGATCCAGATAAAAATGGGTGGTTTCCCACAGCTTGCTGACGCTGAGGGAAAAATTAAACAGCTCGCTGGCGCAGATAATGAGGATGTAGCCCTTAATCCCCAGAATCGGAAGCAATACCCATACCGACGCCATGCTGAAAAACGCGTCAATCACATTGCAGCGCATCACATAGACCTGTTGGTCCAGTCCTTTCAGCATACTGTCCACTGCTGTGTCCAGATACATTACAGGCACAATGGGCGCCAATAGTCGGATATAAACCCCCACATCCGGATGGTCTGAAACCAAATCCCCAATTTCATGGGAAAAATAAAACAGGACCCCACAGACAATCATAGAACAGGTGAGGGTGAGGGAAAGCATTTTCTCCACCACCGGAGCAGAACGCTGTCCCTTGGTGTGAGCCTGAGCCAATTCTGGGATAATCAACAGGTTAAAGGCGTCAAAAAAAGCATAGGGAAACAGCAGCACCGGAAGGGCTACCCCTTGCACCGCCCCAAATACCGCCACCGAAACCGGGGCGCTCAATCCTCCTGCCTGCAAACGCACAGGAATTAAAAGGTGCTTGATGGTGGATAGTCCCTGACGCAAATAGGTGCTGAAAGCCACCGGCAGAGAAATCCCCAACAGTTTTCTTGTTTGGCCTGTGGCGCTGCCTCTGGGGCAATTGCGGCTGTCCAGCCGGTAAAGAATCCAGGCGGTCAGGCAAGCGCATCCCTCTGAAACCATCCCTGAAAGGGCCACAGCCAGACAGGCCCGCTCCAAATCCCCATTGGGAATCAGCAGCTCCAAGGCGTAAATGGTAAGCCCCAACCGTAAAAATTGCTCAATCATCTGTACCAGAGAGGATTTGGCTACATGCCGCATGGCGGTGAAGTATCCGTTCATGGAACAGGAGCAGGCGATGAAGGGCAGGGATAAAGCCATTGCCCGCAAAGGGCGAATGGTTTCCACCGCTCCCAGCAGCCGTGAACCGATGATTGGAGCGAACTTCCAGAGAATCAGGCAGGAGAGGGTTCCAAAAAAGAGCCCATGAAGCAGACAGCGGCGCATGGTCCGCCGGATATTTCCCTGGGGACGAACCAGCTCCTCAGCCACCATGCGGGTGGAGGCCAGCCCGATTCCAGAACAGGCTAAGGTGAGGGCCAGGGTGGAGACAGAGGCCATCAGCTGGAAGATTCCCATTCCCACCGCTCCCAGCCGGTTGGACAGGTATAGATTGAACCAAACCCCCACACTGCTCAGCAGCAGGGAGGTGGAGGTCATAATGGCGGCATTTAAGGCGAAAAGACGAGATTTTTTCATGGTTCACCACATTCTGGAGATGTACGGAAAAGCTCCGCCTTTTTATTTGTATGAACCTTCTGGAAAATCCAGAACAGCCGTAAAAGGAGTCACCCCTCTTGACAAATATACAAGAACGGTCTATAATCCTTATAAAGGCCCCCACCCCCTGGGGGTGTTAAGGAGGCGTCTATGGAACAGAAATTTGATGTAACCGGGATGACCTGCTCTGCCTGTTCCGCCCATGTGGAAAAGGCGGTCCGCAAGGTGCCAGGTGTGAGCAAGGTGACCGTGAACCTGCTTTCCAATCAGATGGCGGTGGAATATGATGAAAATACCACCAACGCCAATGAAATCATACAGTCGGTGGAACAGGCCGGATATGGGGCCTCTGTGCATGGAGCCCAAGACAAGAAGATGTCTGTGGGCAAAGAGAAGGACCCCATGGCGGAACAAATCGCGGAGATGAAGCGGCGGCTGATTCTCTCCTTCTGCTTCATGATTCCGCTGATGTATGTTTCCATGGGGCATATGGCGGGTCTGCCTTTGCCGGGTTGGCTTCACGGAACGGAGAACGCCATGAGCTTTGCCCTGACCCAGTTTCTCCTGACCCTGCCGGTGGTTTACCTGAATCGGAAATATTATCAGGTGGGGTTCAAGACCTTGTTCAAGGGTGCCCCTAATATGGATTCCCTTATCGCCATTGGTTCCGCCGCCGCCATGATTTACGGTGTATTCGCCCTATACCAAATTGGATATGGGCTGGGCCATGGGGATATGGGATTGGTTTCCCAATATTCTATGGATTTGTATTTTGAGTCAGCGGCCATGATTCTGACCCTGATTACCCTGGGGAAATTTTTGGAGACCCGCTCCAAGGGAAAGACCAGTGAGGCCATCACCAAGCTGATGGATTTAGCGCCCAAGACCGCCCTGGTGGAGCGGGATGGGGAGGAACAGGAGATTCCCGTGGAGTCGGTGCGGGTAGGGGACCTGGTCATTGTGAAGCCAGGACAGAGCGTGCCGGTGGATGGGGAAATTGTAGAAGGGGCCTCGGCGGTGGATGAGTCCGCCATCACCGGGGAAAGCATCCCTGTGGAAAAACATCCTGGAGACGCGGTCATTGCCGCTACCATCAATCGTTCCGGCTGGTTTAAATTCCGGGCCACCAAGGTGGGCGGGGATACCACTCTGGCCCAAATCATCGCCCTGGTGGAGGAGGCTGCCAACTCTAAAGCGCCTATCGCCAAGCTGGCGGACCAGGTCAGCGGTATTTTTGTCCCGGTGGTGATTTCCATTGCGGTGCTGGCCACGGTGGTTTGGCTGTTGTTGGGCTATTCTGTGGCCTTTGCCCTCTCCATTGGGATTTCCGTTTTGGTGATTTCCTGTCCCTGCGCCTTGGGGTTGGCTACCCCCGTGGCGATTATGGTGGGAACCGGCAAAGGGGCGGAAAACGGGATTCTGATAAAGTCAGCGGAGTCTTTGGAGACCGCCCATACAATTGATACAGTGGTTTTGGATAAGACAGGAACCATCACCCAGGGAAAACCCAGGGTAACGGATATCATCACCGTGCCGGGGGTGGAACAGAATCTGCTGCTCTCGGCGGCGGCTTCGGTGGAAAAGCCCTCCGAGCATCCTCTGGCGGAAGCCATTGTGCAGGAAGCCATGAGCCATAAACTCCCTTTGCGGGCGGCCAAAGAGTTTTCGGCGGTGCCTGGGCAGGGGGTGCGGGCGAATCTGGGAGGCAAGGTGTTTCTGGCTGGAAACCTGCGCATGATGCAGGAGTGTCAGGTACCTACCATGGGTCTGGAACAGCAGGGAGAGCGCCTGTCCCAGCAGGGAAAGACACCGCTGTATTTTGCGGCGGATGGCCATTTGATGGGACTGATTGGCGTGGCTGATACGGTGAAGCCCACCAGCAAGGCGGCCATAGAGGCCTTGAAAGAGATGGGCATTCGTGTGGTGATGCTGACCGGAGACAATCAGCGCACAGCGGAGGCCATTCGCCAGCAGCTGGGGATTGATACAGCCATAGCGGAGGTTTTGCCTCAGGATAAGGAGCGGATGGTGGCTCAGTTCCAGCAGGAAGGAAGCGGCCATCGGGTGGCTATGGTGGGGGATGGAATCAACGATGCCCCCGCCTTGACCCGTGCGGATGTGGGAATCGCTATTGGAGCGGGTACCGATGTGGCCATTGAGTCAGCGGATATTGTGCTGATGAAATCCGACCTTTTGGATGTGGTGACTGCCATCCAGCTTTCCAAAGCGGTGATTCGCAACATTAAAGAAAACCTGTTTTGGGCGTTTTTCTATAATTCCATAGGGATTCCTTTGGCGGCAGGGGTCTTTTTCCTTTCTCTGGGCCTGAAGCTGAACCCTATGTTTGGAGCGGCCGCCATGAGCCTCAGCTCGGTGTGTGTGGTGAGCAACGCTCTGCGTTTAAAATTGTTCAAACCCCGCTGGAAAGCGGTGGAACCGGTGGCGGAAGAGCCTTCCGCTGTCTGTGCTGCCGAAATAAAACAGCCGGAATCTCTGGCGGAAAAGGAAGTAGAAATTATGGAAAAAAAGATGATAATTGAGGGTATGATGTGCGCACACTGTGTAGCCCATGTGGAAAAAGCGCTGAACAGCCTTGACGGTGTAAAAGCTAAAGTGGATTTGGAGGGCAAGTGTGCCAATATCCAAACAGAGGGTAAGGTCAGCGATGAACAGCTGAAGGCTGCGGTAACAGAAGCTGGCTATCAGGTGGTATCCATAGACTGATGAGGGCGGATAAACAGCAGATTACCCGGCTGCTGAATACAGCGAAAGGGCAGATTGAGGGAATTCTGCGGATGGTGGAGGAGGACCGGTACTGTATCGACATCTCCCACCAGCTGATGGCGGCTCAATCCGTTTTGAATCGGGCCAATAAAGAGGTTTTGCGGGCGCATATTCAGGGATGCCTGATTGAGGCGGTCCAGCAAGGTCAGGTTGAGGAAAAGAGCGCTGAAATCATCGCCCTGTTGGATAAGCTGATAAAATAAGACCATTGTTTGGGAAGGAAAAGGATGGACTCCATCCTTTTCCTTCTTTGCTGTCTCAATGAAAAAACACCGGGCCTGGGGTTGATAAAAAGGGGTATCCAGAGATACAATAGAAGGAGAGAACTAAGAACAAGGGCCGCTTGGAAACGAGGAAAGCTTTATGAAACTTTGGGCGAAAAGACTTACGATGATAACCTTGGCGGCGCTGGGAGCAGGCGCTTTGTCTGGCTGGGGAATCCCTTGGCAGGAACCCCCAAAGGAACCCCAGCGGAAGGCGGATGTGGTTTTCTGGGGGGACAGCCTCACCGCCAGAGGCAGTTGGCAAAGGCTGTCCGAAAGCCTGGTCATAGAGAATCTGGGCATGGATGGGGAAACCCTAGCGGGTTTGGAGGAGCGGTTGTATCAGGTGGAAGCTTTGGCCCCCAGAGCCTTGTTTCTTATGGTAGGAATCAATGATTTGATGGAGGGGACCAACCATTTCTTACAGCGGTATGATGGACTTTTAAGCCAGATAGAGGCTTTGCTGCCGGAAACCCAGGTCTTTGTACAGAGCCTGCTCCCGGTCCGGGAAGGGTTCTGGCCGGTTCCCAGGAAGGAGCGGATTGAGCAGGTGAATCGGGCCCTTGAGGAATTGACCCACCGTCATGGGATGGGGTATCTGAATTTGTATCCCGTTTTGGCGGACCAGGACGGAACCCTCAAAACCGAATTTCAATTGGATGGGCTTCATCTCACTGCAAAAGGATACCAGGCGTGGGAGGAATTTCTCATCCCCATCCTGGGGGAACTGGAAGTTTTCCAGGGTGAGAAATAGGGACGGGGACCCTGGAAAATCTCCAGGGTCCCCGTCGCTGGATGTAGAAAGGGGTCAGCAGCCGCAGCAGCAGCCACAGCAGCAGCACAGGATGATAAGGATTAACACAATCCAAATCCAAGAGTTGCAGTTACCACAGCCACAGGTTTGCATAGAGCAGCAGTTGTTACACATAAGATAGACACCTCACTGTTTTTAGATTTGTTGTATCCTATGCCCGATAAAAGTAAGTGGTGACAAAGGCCCACCGCCCCCATTTAGATTTTTTACGAAAAAATTCCACAAAATTCACTGGAAGTATTTGATTATTGGGGCAAGATGCGGTATGATATAGGATATATTGAAAATTGCTTTTTTCGCTTGCTTCCAGTTTCAAAAGTCTAAAGCAGGGAAGACAAGGAGGATACATGAACCATCAAGACGAGTTTGAAAGCCTGATTAAGAATTTTCAATTGGATGATTCCCAAGGCAGAGCATCCAGAGGGCAGGCCCCTCAGCCTCAGCGGCGTCCTCCTGCCGCCTCCGCCTCAGGAGGGCAGCGGCAGCAGACCGCCAGACCGGAAGGAAGCCGGGCGGCTGTACCTCAGCGCCCTATGGCGTCCCAGCAGGCAAGACGTGCCAGCGGGGTTCCCCAGGCACGGCAGATGGCCCAGCCCCAAGCAGGACAGCGGCCTCCTGTTCAATCTGGAGCGGTGGGGCGTTCTGCCGCTATGGTGCCTCAGCGGACTCCAGCGGCCTCTCAGCCAGCCAGAGTCCCCGTGCCAACAGCTCAGCAAACTGGGAGACGTCCGCCGGAAAGACGCTCCTTTCAGGTGCGGATTGATGAGCAGGAGTATTATAAGCCAGCTGGACCTATCAAGAGCGCCGGCGGAGGAAATGGCGGGGACGACCCTCCCGATGATGAGGACTGGGAGGAGGATGAGCCCAGCGGGTTCAGCCGTTGGGCCAAAGCGCTGATTGCTTTGGCGGTGGTGCTGGCATCCTCCATTTTTCTGTCTATCTTCGCCATTGAGTCGGCGGGGGATTTGTTTGGGCTGAATCAGGAGGATAACGAGGTGGAATTCACCTTGACGGAAGGCCTCTCTATGGGTCAGATTGCGGACCAGCTCAAGAAAGCGGGTGTGGTGTCCCAGCCGCTGACCTTCCAGCTGTACGCCAGCCTGAAAAATGACACGGAGGACTTTGTCCCCGGAAACTACGCCTTGAACAGCAATTTAAGCTATGACCAGATTTTGACCAAATTCCGCACAGGAAGCTATATTCAGATTGAGACAAAAGTCACCTTCTATGAGGGAATGACTTTAAGTGAAATCGCCAATCTGCTGGAAGAAAAAAATGTCTGCTCCGCCCAGGATTTGTATGATTATCTGGAGGGGGATGACCTGCCGGGTTACGACTTTATCCAGGAAATCCCGGATGACGCCAACCGGTTCCGCAAATTTGAGGGTTATTTCTTCCCGGACACTTATATTTTCTATGAGAATATGAGCCCCAAAGGAGTAGCGAAAAAGTTCCTGGACAACTTCGCCATCAAGATGAGCGATGAGATTGTAGCGGAAGCCCAGGCCCAGGGAATGACCATAGACCAGCTGATTACTCTGGCTTCCATCATCCAAAAGGAAGCTGGAGACCCAGAGGAAATGACCAAGGTTTCCTCGGTGTTCCACAACCGTTTGAACAATCCTCAGATGCCCAGACTTCAGTCGGATGTTACAAGGGATTATGTGAACAACTATATTAAGCCATTCCTGCCGGATGCGGTGGATAAGGAGCGGAATCCGGACCTCCAGGACCCCAACCAGGAGATGTATGACGCTTACAACACCTATGTATGTACAGGCTTGCCGGTAGGACCTGTCTGCAATCCTGGAATGGATGCCATTGAGGCGGCTCTGCATCCGGACCAGACCAATTACTATTATTTCGTGACCGATGAGGCGGGCCAGTATTACTACGCCACCAGCCAGGCGGAGCATGACCAGAATGTACTGGTTGCTTCCGGCAAGGGCAAGGTGCATGGAACTGACGCCACAGATGGTGAGGCGTAAAACATCAAAAGGAGAATCTGGATTTGCGAATACCCGAAATTTTAAGTCCAGCAGGGGACCAGGAGCGCCTGGAAGCCGCTGTCCGCTATGGAGCGGACGCGGTTTATCTGGGCGGGGACCGGTTTGGTATGCGGGCATCTTCCGCCAATTTTGGCGGAGAAGCTTTGGAGCGGGCGGTGAGCTATGCCCATGACCGAGGGGTTCGGGTGTATCTCACCTGCAATACCCTGCCCACCAACCAGGAAATCCCTCAGCTGCCGGAATTTCTGCGGCAGGCCCAAAACGCTGGAGTGGACGCCTTGATTGTAGCGGATGTGGGGATTTTGGCTTTGGCCAAGGAGCTGGTTCCACAGCTTCCCATCCATATTTCCACCCAGGCGGGGGTGGTCAATTATCTCACCGCCAACCAATTGTATAAGCTGGGGGCCAGCAGGGTGGTTTTGGCCCGGGAGCTTTCCCTGGAAGAAATCCGGCAGATTCGGGAACAAACCCCTCCTGAGTTGGAATTGGAGGTGTTTGTTCATGGCTCCATGTGCATGTCCTTTTCGGGCCGGTGCCTTTTGAGCCATTATATGACCGGACGGGACGCCAACCGGGGGGAGTGCGCCCAGCCATGCAGATGGAAATATCATTTGGTGGAGGAAAAGCGTCCTGGCCAATATTTTCCCATCCAGGAGGAGGACCATGGCAGTTATATCCTCAACGCCAAGGATTTGAGCATGCTCCCTTACCTGGACCAACTGGTGAAGGCGGGGGTGGCCTCCCTGAAAATTGAGGGGCGGGCAAAGTCCGCCTATTATACCGCCGCTGTTACCAACGCTTACCGAGGGGCGATGGACGCTTATCAAGCGTCTCCCGATACGTTCCAGCCCCCTATGTGGGCATTGGAAGAGCTGGAAAAGGTAAGCCATCGGCCTTATTCCACCGGCTTTTTCTTCGGTGTTCCGGACCAGTGCTGTGAAACCGGGGGATACATCCGTGAATGGGATGTGATTGCTGTGGTGGAAGGCTGGGAAAATGGGAATCTGTTGGTTTCCGAGCGCAATAAGTTCCTGAAGGGGGACCAGGCGGAGGCGATGATGCCCGGAGCGCCCCCCATCCCCATAGAAATTCGGGAGATTATAGACCCTGAGGAAGGGCCGGTGGAAAGCGCCCGTCATCCCATGCGCCTGTATCAGATTCCCTGGGAGACCCCGCTTCCAGCGGGAATTATGCTGCGCCGACAGGTTTAAAGTGTTTTCAAATTGATTTTAATTTAGAGATGTGAGGTTGAAAGGATTATGTCAGGACATTCTAAGTGGGCGAATATTAAGCGCAAGAAGGAAAAGACAGATGGAGCCAGAGCCAAAATCTTCACCAAAATTGGCCGGGAATTGATGGTAGCGGCTCGGGATGGCGGCCCTGACCCCAGCAATAACAGCCGGTTGGCGGCTTTAATCGCCAAAGCGAAAGCGAATAACGTCCCTAACGACAATATCAATCGTCTGCTTCAAAAAGCGGGGGAGAGCAAGGAAAACTTTGAAGAGATTACTTATGAGGGCTATGGACCTTCCGGTGTGGCGGTGATTGTGGAAACATTAACCGATAACCGCAACCGTACCGCGGGGGATCTGCGCCATTACTTTGATAAATGCGGCGGCAACCTGGGACAGAATGGAAGCGTTTCCTTCTTGTTCGAGGTCAAGGGCATGATCTACATTGAGAACGAGGACAACAAGATTGACGAGGAAAAGGCCATGGAGGATGCCTTTGACGCTGGCGCCACCGACTTTAACTATGAGGATGGGATGATTACCATTACCACCGAGCCCAATGATGTTTCCAAAGTGGCGGAAAAGCTTCAGGCCATGGGATATACTTATGATTCCGCTGAGGCTGAATATATCCCTATGACCAAAGTGCAAATTACCGACCCAGACTTGGCCCAAAAGATGGAGAAGCTGCTGGATATGTTCGATGAGAACGATGATGTGCAGAACGTCTATCATAACTGGGATATGCCTGAGGAGCCGGAAGAAGACTAACCCTGACTTTAAGGAAATGAGAAGTCCATCTGAGGATTTTTGTATCCTCAGATGGACTTTTTTTACCATTGCAAAGAAAATAAAGAGGCCGTATGATGGCAAAAACTCTGTAAATCCTAAAAGAGAACCTTTTTCATGTTCTGGATTGTGTAAAGGTACCATATATCTATTAAGGAGAAAAGGGGGATTTTTATGGAAAAACGCAATTATATTTTATATCCGGCGTTGGCTCTTGGGGTTGGCGGTTTGGCCAGTTGGCTGATTTCAGACAGCTTAAAAACCATCTATCCGCAGTTGGAAAAACCAAAACTGAATCCACCGGATTTTGTATTTTTTATTGTTTGGGTGATTCTCTATCTGTTAATGGGTATTGGAATCGCTAGGGTACTGTCCAAAGGGGAAGGCAATACAGATAAAGCTTTGTTTATCTGGTGTGTTCAGCTTTTCGCAAATTTTGTGTGGAGTTTAATCTTTTTTAATTTTCAAGCGTTTTTGGTGGCGCTGATTTGGCTGGGGTTCCTGTGGCTTTTGATTCTGAGGATGATCTTTGTGTTTTATCCAATCGATCGATTCGCTGCCCTTTTACAGATCCCATACCTGCTGTGGGTTACTTTTGCGGGCTATCTCACCTATATGATATGGGTCCTGAACCCCTAAGAAATAGCCGTTTAGGCGGCTGAAGATGTTGTTACTTATGAGGGATACATTCTGCTTTTATAAGATGAAATGTCACAATTTCATTATAATTGATAAGTTTGTATCCTTCATCTTTTTTGTTTTACAAGCCTAATCCGGCAAAAACGTTTGTAAATGATAAAAGCTTGACATTTTGAGAAAAAATGGTATAATTAAACATAAATTTGTTTTCTAATTTAATGGTAACCTACAAACAGAATGCGGCGTTTGCCCGTTCTCATATGGTCATGCTAGTGTAGCACAGTCGGTAGTGCAGCTGATTCGTAATCAGCAGGTCGCGCGTTCAAGTCGCGTCACTAGCTCCAGAAAATCCCCGTAAACGGCTTGTTTGCGGGGATTTTTTCTATCTTAATATGGGTGATGTCGGGCCTCGACTCACACTCTGACCCACAAGCGGAAATAGCCCGAAACGATCAGAAATCCCCATTCCTTTTGCTGCTTGCGATAAGCCGTTACTTCTTCCTTCATAGTTTTCTTGTTCCGCCATTATAACCCCTTATAACCCCTTGCATATTCAAAGGCGAGAGGGTATAATAAAAAATAAAGGAGGTGCGGTATGGACGAGCTGCAAAGACAGAAAATGATTCAGGAACTGGAGAAAAAGATTGCGGAATTGCCAGTTGGGTATATCTCAAAGAAGACAATCAATGGCAAGATTCAATATTATCACCAGTGGACGGAGGGCGGGAAAAAGCGTAGCCAGTATCTCCGGGACGGAGAAATGGAACCACTGCGGGAGCAGATCGAACAGCGCAAATCCCTGCAGGCGCAGCTGAAGGAGTTACGGTCCGGA
>CALWZG010000045.1 GCA_944385965.1 uncultured Anaerotruncus sp. | reverse complement strand
TCAAAAAAGCGCACCCAACTAGTGCGCTTTTTTACAATATAGTATCGAAAATAAAACTGCTAAGAATTGCTAAGAAAATTGCTAAGTAACCCTATGTATACTCTATGCACAGTATGCAATTTATGCTTGAAATCAGAATAATTATTCGTAAATCGCAAGTTTTTTCTGCATAAATATTGCAAAAATGTATGTAGTGAAGTACTACGAACCAGTAGGTCGGGGGTTCGAGTCCCTCCAAGCGCGCCAAAAGGAACATCCATAGGGATGTTCCTTTTTTGTTCATCTGGAAGCATTGACATAGGATGGCCGTTGTGCTATTTTTAGGTTGTATATGAGATTTACAAAATTGTCAGGGGGTTTGACTAGTATGAAATTGGCAAAGGGAATTGGAACAATGATGGTTGTGGCAGGTTTGCTGACATTTATGTGTGTGCCAGCTTTTGCCCATGGTCACCAGTCTGGTTGTGGATATTACCGCACAGCTTCGCAGTATTCTTTGTGCAATGTAGAAAACTGCAACGCTACTGGATACCATCAGCACGATGGGGTAACCTATTGCGGGCACTACACCGGAGATGCTCACGGATGCAATCTGTCCTCGAATGGTCACCATTCAAATCATCACTAAAAAGTTAATAGGAAACTAATCAGATACCAACCATTTATTTTTGTAAAATAGATGGTTGGTATTTTTATTTTTATGCTGGGGCTGTTTTCACAGATTCCCTTTATTCTCTGCATTGCGGGTTGGTCAGTACAAACCGCTCATCCATGTTCTTTTCTCCCCATTCACACATAAGATCAAGAATTTGCTCCAGAGAGCGTCCTTTATCGGTGATGCTGTACTCCACTCGCGGCGGTACTTCTGCATAAACTGTACGCTGGATCAATCCATCGGCTTCCAGTTCTCTTAGCTGATTCGTCAGGGTGCGTTGAGATACTTGGGTGATTTCCCGCAGCAGCTGGCTGAACCGCTGGGTTCCATGAGAAATCAGGCGCTCCAGAATCAAAGGCTTGCACTTTCCGCCAATCATTTTCAAGGTCACTTCCATCTCGCAGGTCACTTGTATTTTTTCCATGTTTCCCTCCAATAGTATACTTTATTTCACTATCTAAATATTTTGTAAGTACTTGTTATATTGATGTAAACATTATATAATACGATTATACTTTATTTTTGTAATAATGCAATATGATTCTTCAGAGCAAGAGATTTTCTATAAAGATGGTGATTTTGAATGGAAGTCTGAGACACAATGAAAATACCGACCAATTTGGGGAGTTTTCTTGTCATTTTGTCAATGACAGCAATCTTCTGGTGGACGGGAAATGACCAAAAAGATGATCTGCGAAAAAGTTTTTGATTTCAATACATAATGGAGAACTATATATGAATTACAGAATTTTAGGAAGAAGCGGCCTGAAGGTCAGCGAAATCGGATTAGGCGGCGAATGGTTCAACGGCTTGTCCCAGGAGGAGAGCACCGCTATTGTGGATACGGCGGCGGAAAATGGTATCAACTATATTGATATCTTTATGCCTCAGGCCCCCACCAGAGATCACCTGGGTTACGCGCTGAAAGGACGCCGGGAGCAGTTTATCATCCAAGGCCATCTATGTACCGTTTATGAGGACGGACAATATACCAGAACCCGTGACATCGAAAAAACAAAGCGTTCCTTTGAGGATCTGCTGGCCCGCCTGCAAACCGACTATATTGATGTGGGCATGATACATTATGTGGACAGCGAGGAAGATTTCCGTACAGTGTTCGATGGTCCAGTGCTGGCATATGCCAAAGAGCTGAAAGCGGCGGGCGTGATTGGTCATATCGGTATGAGTTCCCACAATCCCCACATTGCACTAAAAGCGGTGGAAAGCGGCTTGGTGGATGTGCTGATGTTCAGCATCAACCCAGCCTACGATATGGAATCGGCCAATACCGACATCTATGACCTGATGGAGTTCAAGGGTATGGAAACAGGCGGCCTGGTGGTAGACCCAGCTCGTCAGACATTGTACTCCGCCTGTGAAGCTGCCGGAGTGGCACTCACTGTTATGAAGCCTCTGGGGGCTGGCACCCTTCTGAAAGCCAAAAGCTCTCCCTTCGGTGTGGCTATGACCGTACCCCAGTGCATCCAATATTGTCTGGACCGTAACGGCGTTAAGGTGGTCATTGTTGGCTGCCACACACCTCAGGAGGTTCTGGAGGCGGTAAAGCACCAACAGCTTTCCCAGCAGGAGCGCAGCTATGCCCATATCTTCACATCGGGAGTCCCTATTTTTGTAACAGGCAAGTGCATGTACTGCAACCATTGCCAGCCCTGTCCAGCCCATTTGGATATTGCTGCGGTGACAAAATTCCTGGATTTGGCCACCCAGCAGGAAACCGTGCCGGATACAGTGATGGAACACTACTGGGCGCTTTCTGCCACCGCAAAGGATTGCCTGATGTGCGGCCGCTGTGAGCCGAACTGCCCCTTTGGGGTGAATATCCGGGAAAATATGAAACGGGCCAGAACAGTGTTTCAGAGATAAGAGAAAACAACGATAAAAATATAAAGACAGCAGAACTGCCCACGCTGACTGTGGAGCAGATGGTATGGGTTTCCTCCATTTATAGATGATGTATTTGTAAATAAGTAAAGCCGCCAGAGGTGCATCTAAGAAATGCTTCTTCTGGCGGCTTTTTCAGCGTAACATCAGTTTTTATTTGTTCCCTCGAATCCTGTCGATCCGGCTTTGAAGAGTATCCATCTGTGCCTTTACATTTCCAACCAGAGGGGCACCGATAATATTGCCTTCACTGTCTACCACATAGGTGGTTGGATAGCCGGTAATATGGGAAATAAATTCCTTATAAAAATTATTTTGGGGGTTGGGAGAAATATTTTGATAGGTTACACCCTTTTCCTTCAAAATTTCTCTGGCAAGCGTCAGTTGTTCCTCGTTTTCACCGGAATCCACCCCAACGCCAATCAGGTTGGTGTTGTCCTTCTGAAACTCCTGATACAGTTCTTCCAGTTCAGGCATTTCTGCGATACAGGTGCCGCAGCCGTTGTTCCAGAAGTTGACAATGGTAATATCATAATCTGAAAAAATATCATGGGAAACAATGGTTCCCTCGGTATCCACTTCGGAAAATTCCGGGAATGGGGTCTTGGATACCAGCTCCGGCTCCTGAGCGCCGCAGCCCGCCAAAATGGATGCACTCATTGCCAGAAGCAAAAGGATACTAACAATTCTTTTCATGCGCTTTTACCTTCTCTCTGTCTGTTGATTTCAATGAAAAAGTCCTTGTGATTGCCTGATGGGGACAAGTACAGATACAGTCCCCACACCGGATACATTCTGCGTGGTTGGGCGTGCGGAATACATCCACATCCATTTTGCATACTTTGCTGCAAGCACCACAGGCAGTACATTTCTCGGTATCAATATGGAACTGATACAGTGAGATTTTACTGAACAGAGCGTAAAAAGCTCCCAACGGGCAGAGCCACTTGCAGAACGGGCGATAAAAAAATATTGAGAACACTATAACCCCCAGCAAAATACAGCTTTTCCAGATGAACAGCTCTCCAAGACTGGCACGGATACTGGCATTTGCGATAGACAGTGGAATACCGCCTTCCAAAATACCAGCAGGGCAGATGTATTTGCAGAAAAATGGATCGCCCAACCCGACCTCGTTCACCACTGTCATAGGAAGGAAGATTACAAACACCGCCAGAACGACATATTTGAGATAGGTGAGGAGACGCCATTTTTTTGTACTGAATTTTTTTGTGGGAATCTTATGCAGCAGTTCCTGAAACCATCCAAAAGGGCACAGAAAGCCGCACACAATGCGTCCCAGCAGTATCCCAATCAAAATCAGGAACCCCACAATGTAATAGGCAAAATGGAATTTTGAAGAGCCGATAACAGCCTGTAAGGAGCCAATGGGACAAGAGGCAGCAGCTGCGGGGCAAGAGTAACAATTCAGTCCAGGGACACAGACAATTTTGGAGTTGCCTTTGTGAATTTTTCCCAGAAAAAAGTTCAGGAGAAGTGGGTTGGAAGCGAGAGCCGCCACCAGCTGGAATTTCCAGCGGTGTTTGTTCTTAGCCAATGCCTACACACTCCAAACATAAATTGATTCCCTTGTTCAGAACCGTTGCGGTCTCTCCCCGCAGAACACCGGCACCAATCATTACAATCGCCGCTGCTAAAAAAACAGCGGAGCTTTGCGCAAGCTCATCCCATCACCGCCATCCCGTTATTTTCTCCGTTATCATCATCCATCTCTTTCTTCATCTCCACAAAGCTGGTTGCAGAATCCGCGAGTTTTTCACTCTCGACTGCGGAACTCCAGGCCGAGAGAAAGGAGGCGTTTACACACCAGCAAGCCGTATTGGCCATCCCCTCAATCATTTCCTTGTAATTTTCGGTGGCGTTTTTCAGAGAATCATTATAATAGATGACAGGAAACGGTGCGTCCTTGAACAATTCATTTCCATCCTGGCTTTTGGTGCATACCAGAATTTCCGCACCGTTTTCCTTTACACCCTCGTACCCGTCGGCCAGGGCCTGGTAGAACGTTTCTGCGTCAGGGTCGGTGGGGTCAAGAAAAGCAAACAAGGTGACATCCGCCATCTGCTCCCGGGTAAACTCCTCCCCAGAGAGTGTCATGGTGGTAAATTCTCCAATAGCTCCAGCTTCAGTCTTACTTGCGGCGGGGACGCTCTGCTGTTGCTCATACTCATCTGCCCATTCCTGAGTTACCCAACCCTTATCTAAGGCGTCTTGAACCGTCATGCTGCCATCTTTGATGGCGTTTTCCACCTCGTTGAGGCTGGGCTTCTGGCTGCCGCAGGCCGCCAAAGAAAGTGCGCAGACTGCCGCCAGTAAAATGGCTGTAAATCGTTTCATAAAAATAAAATACTCCTTTTGCGTTTTGATTTGCAAAAGGAGTATAGCATAAAGCATATAAAGCTGCTGTTAAGATGGGAAAATGATTTTAAAAATGCTGCCCAGGGGCTTGTTGGGCCTGACGGTGATTTGTGCGTGATGGCGTTCCAAAATCTTTTTGCACACTGCAAGCCCAAGTCCGCTCCCACCGACTGCCCTGCTTCGGGATTTATCCACACGGAAAAACGGTTCAAACACGGCCTCCCGGAAATTTTCCGGGATTCCGTCCCCTTGGTCTGCCACCTGTATCCGCACAAGGCCTGGCTCTTTTTCCGCCGTAATTGTAACCTGCGAATGAGGAGGGCTATACTTTACAGCATTTTCCAAAAGGTTATAAAAAACCCGTTCCAACAAGCGGTCCTGTCCCATAACATAGCAGTCGGTTTCAGCAATATTAATTTTGATGGATTTGCGCTTCGCCAGCTCCGACAATTCCTCCACTACATCACAAAACAGCGGATACAAAGGAACAGGTTCTCTTCTTTCCAGTGACAGGTCCTTGCTGAACCAGAGCAGATCCTCAATCAATTTGGACAGGCGCTCTAACTGGCGGTTCATAGCGCTGACCATTTCCAGTGTTGCCTCATTCTGGCTTTCAGACAGCGCAAAAATCTCCAGCTTGGCCTGCATGACAGCAAGGGGGGTGCGCAGCTCGTGTGCCGCGTTGGCAGAAAATTCTTTTTGAAGCGAAAAAGAGCGCTGCAAATCCGTCATCATTTGGTTAAAGGACTGGGTCAGCTGTCGGATTTCGTCCGCACTTTGGGGAAGCTGGATAGGCTGCCCCAAATTCTCTATGTTGCGCTTCTGTACCTCTTTGGACAAATCGCAGATGGGTTTCAGGACATATCCAGACGCGAAATAAGTGGCAACACTTCCAACAAGAACAATCACAGCGGTAGCAATGGCTGTTTTTCGCTGAAAAATATGATAATATGGCTGGTCTATCGGTGAAGCTGGGGTCAGTGAGGTCATGGCGATAGAGTCTCCGCTAATGGATGGAGCCACAGTAATTACCTCCATCATCTGCACAGCCGACACGTTGGAAAGGAGCATCAATGCAACGCAGGAAACCAGCAAAAACATGCTGGCAACCAGTACAAAACGGATACGCAGCGGTATTTTTTTCAACATAAACGGTACCCCTCTCCGATTTTTGTCTGGATAGGATCATGCCCCAGTTTGCTTTTCAGCTTCTTGCGCAAGGCAGACAAATGTACCCGGATAGAATTGCTGAACGGGTCGGCATTCCCGTCCCAGACATGCTCAACCAGTTCCTGCTGGGTAATCAGTCGTCATTGGTTCAGCAGGAAATATTCCAATATTGCAAGTTCTTTTGCGGTAAGCTCCACAGGCTCTTCTTTTATTTGTAGAGTGCGGCTGAGAGTATTCAACGATATGCCCTCGTAGGTCAAACAGTTGGCACGCTGAATAAACTGACGGTTCAGTAAAACTCGGATGCGCGCTTCCAGTTCGGCGAAATGGAATGGCTTTGTCAGGTAATCGCTGGCCCCAAGTTCAAAGCCAGATAACTTGCTGTCCAGTTCGGAGTTTGCCGTCAGGATCAGCACTTTTGTCTGCGGCTGTTCCTGCCGAACCTCTTTCAGAATGGTAAAGCCATCCATCCCCGGTAAATTCAAATCCAGCACGATGAGATCATATGCTTCATCTAATGCCATTTGGCAGCCCACTTGTCCATCATTCGCCCCATCTACGGCGTAGCCTTTGAGCGTCAGACCTTTTGCAATGTCCTGCAATAACTCCTGTTCATCTTCTATGATCAAAATTCTCATAAGTAATCTCCTTAACCTATAAGGAGATGATCTCACCGGCAGCAGACCTATATCCACAGAGTCGGTATTCATCTCCTGAAGCAGTTGGTTCAGTACATTGCGGGCTGTCCAAGAGGTTCAGCACCTTCCATATGATAGCATACCATCAAAACTTTGTCATGTTTTTTGAAAATGGCATGTCATGTCATGCCATTAGCCTGTTTTTCCATTTTCCCTATACCTAATGACCCCGTCTTGGGAGTATTTGATTTGTCCAATTTTATCTGGAGGACCAGGGACTTGAGGACTTTTTAAAAAAGATTTATCTGCTGGAAAATGCACCCTTGTTCAGCCTAATTCCAAATACCAGCCGTTGTTTCCTAAAAGAAGTCTTTTGCATAGAATAGTGGATGGACGTTTTATGAAATCCAGGAAGTCCCAAAGGGAGGATGAAATAAATTCTCTATTTATGGGGTTTCAGAATGATTTAGGAGGCTTTTGCAGTGGCTGTTGTGGGAAATACCAAAGTGACACCGCAGGTTTGGAATGGGAATTATCCCTTGCCTGATTTGCTTGTGGGGCAGATTTGGAAAGGCGCTTATGGCGGAGGATGGGAGTGTGTGGGCTTTGCCCGGATGGTGCTGGACGCCACCTATGGAGCTGGCCCTCAATTTGGCCCTACCAAAAACTTTGGGAGTGCCGAGGAGATAAAAGCTTTTTTTGAGGGTGTGGACCCTGGGGATCGTGTCACCTTCGCCATGCGGAAAGGGACCCAGCACGCTCTGATTGTAGCGGGAAAAACCAAAAATGGAATCCTGGCCTATGACTGCAACCGGGTCCGGCCCAATACCATCGGACTTGAGGAATTGACATGGAGCCGATTGTTCCGTATGTATTCCCGTGTTCTGGGCGGGGTCCATCATAAGTAAAGATGGCTTGGCAAAGAAAAAACGTTTTTCTGAAGGTGAGGAAGGGGGCCCCGTCTTAACGGGGTCCCCTTTTCAATCAGGCAAAGGCACCCCAATAACCCTTTTCAGGAGTATCAGTCATAAAAAAGAGGCCCGCTTTTTGTGGGAATATCCTCTGGCAGACCCTCTGAAAACCAACCCTTGGAAACTGCATGCCCAAAACTGGAAGGATTATTACACCCCTTTAGTAAATTCCCCTGCCTATCTTTAGAAATTATCTAAAAAATCAAAAAATATATATTTATAAAATATATTTAGTGATAATTGCATAATAAAAATGACAAATTGGTAACAAAATCCTCTTGAAAAAGTGTTGCGCAGCAGGTATACTGAGCCTCGTTCCCAGGGACACCGGATGAACGGTTCCCCAGGAAGCGAGAAACTTTTTTATTTTCAGGAGGAAACCTAACCATGAAAAAAGCGATTGCCGCTCTGCTTGCAGTATCTGCTACCCTGTCCATCGGAGTATCCGCGTTTGCCGATGATTTGAGTGTCCGTGACAGCGGCCCCATCACTTCCAGCTCTTCTGAGGAGTCTTCCAGCGAAGGTTCCAGTTCTTCTGAGGAGTCTTCCAGCTCTGATGTGGAGTCCACCTCTGAGCCCACCGCCATCGTGTTTGAGGCTGATGAGGATGGCATCGTGCTGGGAACCGATTTGCTGGAGCCTGGCAAGGAGTACAAATTCCCTGTGAAGCTGACCATTGACGGCGCCAATGTGGCTCTGACCGAGGCTCACCTGGATGTTTACAAAATCAGCTTGTCCCACGTTTCCGGCAACCGGATGAAGACCTTCAAGATTGAGGAGAGCCGTGACGGTTACTACCTGCACGTGGAGACCAAGGACACCGTTCCTACCGAGGAGCTGGATTCCAAGTACCGTGTGAAGGTAACCAAGAAAGATGGTTACGATGAGGTCTTCACTCAGGAAGTGAAGTTTTCCTACGGCTATTCCGAGATGGATGGCGACTATGTGTCCGGTCTGGACAAGGGCGATATCGTTGAGATTGACCAGGATTATCCTGTCATCACCGATACCCAGTTCAACAAGATCGCTAAGATCAACGATTACAGAAATGTAACTCTGGCTGGTCCCGAGTGGCAGTTCACTGTAAACGTTACCGACGAGAGCACCAAGAACATGCTCTCCACCAACGCTGGAATCAAAGAGGTTTTGGCTAAGTTCCCTGATCAGGACTTCAAGTTCTTCTCCTTCCCTGGCAAGCCTTCCTTCGCCGCTACCGGTAAGATGGCTCTGGATGTAGAGGACATCATGGACGAGTTCGATCAGATGTATACTTACCGTTATGCCAACGGCCGTATCTATCGGATCAAGGCTACCTTCAATGAGGAGGACAATACCCTTGAGTTCCGCACCAACCGTTTGGATAACTTCTTTGTGACCAACAAGCTCATCAAGGATGGCACCATTGTGTCTGACGTGGAGAATGAGGATACCAGCAGCGAGGATGAGTCCGAGAACACCAACACCGATAAGAACAACCCGGGCACCGGTGCCAGCGACATGATCAATGCCGCTGTGATGGCCGCCATCGCTTCCCTGACCGCAGCTGGCGCTGTGGCTGTGAAGAAAGCCCACAAATAAGTTCTGTTCCCAATCTCCGCTCTCCAAATATGCGGTAAAGGCCGCCCACATTTGTGGGCGGCCTTTGGGATTGTTGTGATTTTTGCGGGTTTGATGTATAATCCTCTTGTAAATCTCTGGCAGATAGACAGGAGGATTCAGGATGGATTATCAGGAAATTGTGGACCGATTTAAGAGGACTTTTGAAAAAAATGGGGCCAAAGAAGGGGAGACCCCTTGGTTTGGAAAGGCTGCCCCTGAGGAACTTGCCTGCTTGACCGACCTGTATGGAACTTTTCATAGCCGCAGCCAGGTCTATCTCCAGGATGAGCTGGAATCCCTGCGGAATTATCAGGTGCCGGAGACGGTGCTGGAATTTTACAGGGACTATGAGCCAAACCACATCCCCATGACCCAGGCGGGCATCTATATGTGTGATTTAGCGGGGATTCTGGCGGAAAATTCCAGCGGAGCCCCAGGAGGAATTTTGATTCGGTATGGCTTGGTCACCCTGGCTACCACCATAGGGGGCATGGCCGTCTGTATGGATTTAAACCAGGTCAGCAATCAGGACCCCAAAATTGTGCTGGTGGATTTGGATGACTGTCTGGACCCGGAGGAGGTCAGCAGTTATGAGGATGTTGTAAAAATAGAGCATCTGATTTCTCCTACCTTCAGCGAGTTCCTTTGGAAGCTGTCCGGGGACTTGTATGAGGATTTTGAGGATACCTACTGCTCCTGATTCCAATTTATACAAGGGAAAATTTAAGAGAGATGGCAGAAGAAAACAAATTCGCCATCTCTCTTTTTATATTTGGATGCCCTTACCCCTAAGGCACTCGGTTTCGCTCCCGTTCCAAAAGCTCCAGAAACCCATCCACCAGACGCCGCTCCTGAGGCGTGCAGCGCTCCAGCTTCCGCAGAATATCGGAATTGAGATAATCCGGGCTTTGGGTTTGGGTGCCTAACAAAATCTGGTCCGGGGTGGCGGATAAGGCACCGCAGAGTTTCATTAAGGTTTCCAGGCTGGGGATGGAGCGGCAGTTCTCGATATTGGACAGAAATACATTGGTCATTCCCGCCCGCTCCGCCAAAGCCTCTTGGGTATAACCCTGCTCTTTGCGCAGGGCGGCGATTCGTTTTCCTAATAACTGATAATCTACTTGCAAAGGTATTCCCCCTGAAAAAATCATAAAGAAAAACCATTGAAAATAAAATAAATGATAAGTATATATATACTTGAAATTTAATAAATTTAAATTTATAATAGAATTATACTTATAAACACATACAATTCAGAATGTGTGTTGTTACATGGGTCAGAAAAGAGGGAGCATCTTGAGAAGGCGGGCTCTAGTAGGAATGATGGTTTTGATTTTGGGGATGGTCCAGCTTCCGTCCCACTGTGCCTGGAAAGAGCCCCAGGAACGAGTGCTTCTGTGGAGCCATTGGAGTTGGCAGGGCCAGCAGCAGGGCTTGGAGCTGCGGCAAACGGCAAAAGGAAGCTGGGAACTTCGGAAATGGACGGGCAAGAGTTCACAAGAAAGCCTCAAATAGAAATCAGGCGGTGAGGGGTTCACCGCCTGATTTGTCAGGATTTGCCCATAGCCTTTAAAGGGTCTACCCATTTGCCGTCAGATTTCATAGAGAAGTGCAGGTGGGTCTCCAAAGCGATTTCGGAGGGGATTTCTCCCACCTTACCGATGGCCTGTCCAGCCTGTACCTGGTCGCCCTGCTTCACATCCACCTTTTTATCCAATCCACAGTAGACCGAAACCAAATTGTTGGGGTGCTGGATTTCCACCGTCATTCCCATAAGGGGGTCATCGGTGACCGCAGTGACCTATCCAGTGCCGGCGGCTTTTACCACAGACCCTTCCTCCGCCAAAATGTCAATTCCATCATGGGTGCGCCATTCCTTCAGGGTAACATTTTTCACCAGTTCCCCGTTGCTAAAAGGAGCGCTGATGTCTCCGGCCACCGGCATGACGAAGGAAAAAGCCTGCGGTGCGGACTGCGCCGTGTCCGACTTGGATTGCTTGGACGATTCGGAGGACGCCTTGGACGAGGATGAAGAGGCAGTAGAGGAGGAAGACGGGGTAGAGGAAGCGGAGACACCACTCTGCGCCTTTCCCGCTTCCTCTAAATCGGGGAAACCGTAAGAAGGCTCCGATTGGGAAGCAGAGGGGGCTTCCTGAATGATTTGGCTGTTGCTGTTGTCGATACGGTCGATGGTTTTGTTTACGGCTACCCAGGCAGCGGTACCCGCGCCCATCACGCAAACCGCCAAGGCAACGTAAAATCCTTTTCCGGCCATGAATTTGCTGAATTTGTTTTTTGGATGAAATTCGCTCATAATGTGGTTACACCTCCGGTATTATTTTGAACTTGAAATTTCAGGTTTATACCATAGGGATTGTTTCCCTGCTATTTTTGCAGCAGCTCCCGCAGACCGATGAATGCCAGCAGAAGGGCAAATCCCCGGGAAAGCCATGCCGCTCCCATCAGCTTGCCCAGCCATATCCCGCCAAACACCATAGGAAGGCCAATCAACAGACAAACACCTACCGTTTTCCAACGGATGAGGCGGCTTCTGCTATGGAGCAGGATGGAGAACAGGGCGATTGGCAGAAAGAACAGCAGATTGACCCCTTGGGCGGCCAGCTGCTCCATCCCTCCATACACCCGCAGATAAAGCAGGAGGATAGCGCCCCCTCCCATTCCCAGGGACCCCAGCAGGCCGCTGGTAAAAGAGACCAAGGCGATGGTGAGCCAGCTCATGGGGAGAAAAACAGACGGAAGGCGGAATACAGCACCAAAATCCCGAACAGTTTATGGAGCCAAACCGCCTTTACCCGGGGAAGCAGCCAGCCTCCCACCGCCGCCCCCGCCAATCCCAAAGGAAGATAAGGCAGCGCATCCCTGAGCCCCACTCTGCCCATGGACAAATAGAGCAGGCTGCTGAGGATGGACAGCGGCAGAATGATGGCGATGGAAGTGGCATGGGATTCCTGGACGGTCAATCCGCTTTTTTGCAGCATTGGCACCACCACCATTCCGCCGCCAGCTCCAAACAGCCCGTTTAAAAGGCCCGCAAACGCCCCGGTAAACAAAAATTTTCCTTTTTGGATACCACCGTCCCCTTTCTCAAACAACGCCCTGAAACTGAGAAAAGCGCTGTGTGACCTTAGCTTGTCACACAGCGCTTTTTTTATGCGGCAAAATCAGCGGAAAAGCAAAAAACAATGGGAATCTCAAAATGAAAATTTTTTAGGGAGAGGTTCTGATAGACAGTAGCCCAATAAAATGATAAAATAAGCGTTTAGAAATGGGGGAGTATGGAATGACACAGATGGAGATACGCCGATTGGTGGAGGCCAGATTTCAGAAAATGGGGGCGAAAAAAATAAAATTAGACTCGGGGGAATGTTGGACTTTGAATGGGGAATTTTTCAAGGTGACCACATTGAATCCTTTCTGGGTGATTGAGTGGACCGACCGGCAGGAATATGCCGATGGAGGAGCTTTTGAGGATGTGGACCCAATGCCTTATGAAATTACGCTGGAGGAGATTCACCAAGCGGTGGATGGCCTTTTATCCCATCCATAAGCAAAAAAGAAGCCGCTTGAGGAAACTTCCTCTAAGCGGCTTTTCCTTTTTCGGTTAAAGAACGATGGCTCCATATTTGGAAGCCACTGTCTCCAAATCCTCCCGCTCAATCTCACAGGAGGTGGACACCACAATGGCTTTGCCGGGATAATGGAGCAGGGCACTTTCCAAAGCGGTGAGGGATTCTGACTCGAAGGCTACCGGAAGGTCTACCAGATGGGCGTTGAGAGAGAAGTGGTACCCATCATCAGGGGTATCCACCTGAATCAGCAAAGCGTCAAAATTCTCGTGACACAGCTCCATCAGGGTATCCGCCATATCCAATCCACATTCCACCGGCTGGGAGTACTCCAAATCGTCCCCCAGGAAATAAACCTCTTTGCAGGCCGCCAAAAGCTCATAGTCGGCAGGAGCCACCTTAATCCTTGAAATGTCAAAGGTATCCATCATGTGGCGCAGGGCGGCCAAATGGCTGGGGCTGGCGTTCATGCCCCCAAGGACCTTTACTCCCCGGCGCATCAAGCGGGCGGCTTGATGGGCGTATTGGATGGGGCTTAGCTGGTTTGGCTCAATGAACGCCATCAAAGGCAGTTTGGCGTAAGGCGCCAGACGTTCCAGTACAGGAATCAACTGTTCAGGGTCCAGCTTCTCCCCATCCAAATGGTCCATGGGGATGGTTTGCACTCCAAATCCATGAATCCCTAAATCCTGAAGCACCACCATGCAGGCCAGCAGGTCCTCGTCCCAAGGGGTGCGCCCCTGGTCATCGGAAGGAAGAACCACCAGAATCGGCAGCTGAACCCGTCGGGCCCCCAATACCGCGGCCCGGCATTCTACCAGGGAACGGATTCCCTCAATCATCAGCAGGTCAGCCCCAGCCTCCGCCAAAGCGGAAGCCTGATGGCTGTAAATAGAGATTAAGGAGGTCAGCTCCTCCTCCCCATAAGGCTCACAGTCCAAGCCTGTGTCTGAGAGAACCCCGGCTACCAGAGCCTGTTCCGCCACACCATCTTTGGTCAGCTCCAGCAGGGAGGCATTCAGTTCCCGCATTCCAGGCAGGCCGCTGCCTTGGGCTTCCAGCAGAGGCCCGTTGGCGGCGCCGGTGGGAGCGCATACCGCCTGGCAGCCTGCCTTGGCCCAGTCCGAAGCCAGCTGGCTCACCAGCTTTCCTTGGCGCAGCGCCCAAACAGGCAGATAGGCTTCCTGGGAGATGCCAGCGTTTTCATAGAGGGGGTGCCCTCCGCCGCCCAGCAGCAGAGGCAGGGATAATCGAGTGTCGTCCATTTCAAGTCCTTTCCGGCGTTTGCCAAGCAATCCTCACATCGTCTCGGGGACGGTGATTTTCAGCAGGGTGAGTACATTGTGAAGTACAGTTTTTGTGGCCATGCAGAGATTCAAACGGGCCTGCATCAAAGCCTCCTGTCCGCACATCACCCGGCAGTTGGTATAGAATTTGTGATAAACCGTGGCGGTTTCAATGGCGTATTTGGTCAGGCGGGCTGGGTCGTAGTTTTTAGCCGCGTCAACAATTTCCTGTGGGAACCGGGCCAGGCAGCGGGCCAGTTCCTTCTCGTCCGGCAGAACCAGCTGGCACAATTCCTGGTTGGAGCAGGCCCGAGGCTCCAAGCCCTCCTCCTTCAGCTTATGGAGAATGGAGCAGATACGGGCGTGGGCGTACTGGACATAGTATACAGGGTTTTGGGTGGACTGTTGGGCCGCCAGGTCCAAATCAAAATCCAAGGTGGAGTTAGGCTCCCGCATGTTGAAGAAGAAACGAGCAGCATCCACTGGCACCTCCTCAATCAGGTCGGTGAGGGAGATGGCCTTTCCGGTCCGTTTGGACATTTTATAGGGTTGTCCATCCTTCATCAAACGCACCAGCTGCATCAGCACAATGTCCAGCTTGCTTCCGTCCAGACCGATGGCGTCCATAGCCCCTTTCAGACGGGCTACATGGCCGTGGTGGTCGGCGCCCCAGACGTTAATCACCCGCTGGAAGCCCCGGACAGCGAATTTATTGTAATGATAGGCGATGTCCGCCGCAAAGTAGGTGGGGAAGCCGTTGGCCCGCACCAGAACCTCGTCCTTCTCGCCGCCGTTTTCGGTGGCCTTATACCATAAGGCCCCTTCCTTCTCGTAGGTCATTCCCCGGTCGGTCAGCAGCTGGATAGCTTGGTCAATAGCCCCCTGATGGAGGGTGCTTTCCCGGAACCACACATCGTAGGTAATCCGGTACCGCTCCAAATCGGTTTTCAGCTTGTCGATGTTTCGGGGAAGGGCGAAGGCTACCAAAGCGTCCCTGCGCTGCTGGCTGTCGGCCTGCACATACTTGTCCCCGTTTTCGTCAGCGAACTCCTGGGCTCTGGTTTTGATGTCCTCTCCATGGTAGCCGTCCTCCGGGAAGGGCACAGCCTCCTCCCCCAGGAACAGTTGGAGATAACGGGCCTCCAGAGAGGCAGCGAACTTTTCAATCTGGTTGCCGGCGTCATTGACATAGAATTCCCTGGTTACATCGTAGCCCGCCCAGTCCAGAGCCGCTGCCAGGCAGTCTCCGATGGCGCCGCCACGGGCGTTGCCCATGTGCATGGGGCCGGTGGGGTTGGCGGAAACAAACTCCACCTGGATTTTCTCCCCCTTGCCGAAATCGGTACGGCCGTAATCCTCCCCTTTGGAAAGAACAGAGGACACCACATCGGCAAACCACTGGTTCCCCAAAAAGAAATTGATGAAGCCGGGACCAGCGATTTCCACCCGCTCAAAGATGGAGCCTTCCAGCTCCAGATGGGCGCAGATGGACTCAGCGATTTTGCGGGGGGCGGATTTGAAGGCCCGAGCCCCCACCATAGCCGCGTTGGTGGCGAAGTCCCCGTGGGAGGTATCCGCCGGAATCTCTACCACGAAATCAGGCAGCTGCTCACAGGAGGGCAGTTCTCCCTGGGCGATGGCTTTCCGCATGGCTTCCGCTACAAGGGAGGAAACAGTTTCCTTTGCGTCAAAAACAGGGTTGGTCATCATGGTTCTGTTACACATCCTATCTTTTTATATCATGATTGAGTTTACAAGGGTCAGGGGGTTGGCTGTTCCCGTACATGGATGGAAACCCGGTTCTCACTGGCCAGCAGGGTGTTGATGTCCAGAGAGTAGGCGAATTCCAGCCGCCCGCCATGGTCGTCCAGATATGAGTCCACCCGGTCCCCGGAGATGCCAATGGTCATGGAGCCTACCCCAGTGTCATAGTGGCACTGATGGCGTACCCCCCGCTGAATAATCAGCTGGCTGCGGGTCCCCCCGGAGCGGATAAGGGTGACCTTCCCATCCTCCTCCACCTTCAGGACGGTGTGGGTCCCCTCAAATCCGGTGGCCTCCGACTCGTCATAAGCGATATAATAATGTCCATTTCGTTTGTAGTAGGAGCCTTCGGTCAAAAGCTCCACCTGGTCCTCCTGACCGTCCTGGCGGTAAACACCTTTAATCTCAATGAGTACGTCTTTTTTCATTGCAGTATCCGTCCTTTTAGATGGCGCTTGGTGAAATGGAATCCACACTGATTTGCTGGACCTCTCCTGTGATGTCCCCACCCAGGAAAAGCCCTGCTGTCTCGATAAAATTCTCTGGGCTGTCGCTGACAAAAAACTCACAGCCGCCCTCTCCCTGGCGCAGCATGTCGTTGCTGGTGAGATAACTCTGGGCCCATCGGGCTACCTGCTCCCCAACATCCACCAGGGTCACGTCCGGCCCCATAATTTTTTGCAGGATGGGGGCAATCAACGGATAGTGGGTGCAGCCCATAATCAAAGTATCCACATCCGCCTCCAGAATGGGGGCCAGATATTGGCGGGCCACCAGTTCGGTCACCTGATTGTCCGGCTGGATAAAACCGTTTTCCACCAGAGGCACAAACAAGGGACAAGCATTCCCGAAGGTGCGGGCGTGGGGCAGAATATTGCGGATGGCTCGGCTGTAAGCGGCGGAACGAACAGTGGCGGTGGTGCCGATGATACCAATGCGCCCAGAACTGGTGGTAGCGCAGGCGGCCTGAGCAGCGGGAAGCACCACCCCGGAATAGGGCAGCCCAATAGAATCCTGCATCTGCGGGGTCATGCAGGAGCTGACTGTACCGCAGGCAATCACAATCATTTTCACCTCATGCCTCTTGAGAAAGGCAATATCCTGCATGGCGTACTGGCGGATAATCTCCCGCCCTCTGGTGCCGTAAGGCACCCGGCCGGTATCCCCGAAATAAATGATACGCTCGTTTGGCAGCAGGCGGCGCAGTACCTTTACGGTGGTGAGCCCCCCTACTCCAGAGTCAAAAATGCCGATGGCGCGCTGATCCATAGGCCACCTCCTTTTTATGGTGTATCGGTTGGATTTTACAGGGCTTTACGTTCCTGGGCCAAGGTGAGCAAGCGGTCAATCAGCTCTCCATAAGGGATGCCCGCCGCCTCGAACAGCTTGGGATACATGGAAATGGATGTAAAGCCTGGAATGGTGTTGATTTCGTTGATGCGGATGCCTCCATCTTTCAGGGCGAAGAAGTCCACCCGGGACAGTCCAGTGCAGCCCATGGCGGCAAAAGCGGCACAGGCCATCCGGCGGATTTGCTGGGTGGTTTCCTCCGGCAGACGGGCGGGGATATACAGGTCGCTGGAATCATCCAGATATTTGCCGCTGTAATCATAAAACTCATGGTGAGGGACGATTTCCCCTACCACAGAGGCTTGGCAGTCTTGGTAATTTCCCAGAACCGCGCACTCCACCTCAGCCCCTACCAAGGTTTCTTCCACCAGCACTTTTCGGTCGTACCGGAAGGCCTCCTCCAAGGCGGTCCGCAATCCTTGGGCGTCCTTGGCTTTTCCCACCCCGACCGAGGAGCCGGTATTGGCAGGTTTGACAAACATGGGGTATCCCAGTTGTTGAACCAGGGACGCTTCCAGCTCCTCAAAGCGGTCAAGCTGGCCCCGTGTCACAACAGAGAACTTGGCGGTGGGAATGCCGGCCTGTTCCAGCAGAATGTGGGTTACCTCTTTATCCATGCAGGTGGAGGAGGCAAGAACCCCGCATCCCACATAGGGAATCCCGCTCAGCTCCAAAAGACCCTGCATGGTGCCATCTTCCCCATGCTCCCCATGGAGTACCGGGAACACCAGGTCCACCTTTACAGTTTCCACCCCGTGGGGGGTAAAACGCTGGATGCCCCCCACCGACCGGTCCGGGGACAGGACAGCGGGGCAGGTCCACTCCGGTGTGTTCCATAAATCCTTTTCAATGGCGTCAATGGGGCCGGTATATTCCAGCCAGCGCCCATCCTTTGTAATGCCCAGCATGACCACCTGGTACTTATCCTGGGGAATATTCCGCAGGACAGAGGAGGCGGAAATGAGCGACACTTCATACTCGCTGGAAATAGAGCCAAACAGAATGGCCACAGTTTTCTTTTCCAATTTCTATCCCTCACAATATAGCGCAGTCCATAATAATTCAATCTATATTCTAACACAATCAAAGATAGTACGCAATTGGAATGAATTAGGATAATCAGGGGACGGGGGGAGGAGAAATTAGGAAAAACGCAAAAAAGAAAGGCCATCTCTTCCAGACCATGGAAAGAAGATATTTGGACAGGTCGATTTTGGGGAAAGGTTAAGCTAAAATCAGGTTGCGGAAAAGGAGGAAAATCCTCAGCCCCAAGCCGCCAGCCAAAGGGCACGCCCCGCCCCGGGATTGGCAGTGCTGGAAGGCCGTGATTTCCGATTAAAATTTAACTTGCGGGAGGATGTTGTATGAAAGATTTTTTAAGAGCCCTGTACCTGGAACATACTGAGTATTTTGACCAGTTTCAGTCCCAGGAAACCGTAAAAGCTATGGAGGAGAGCTTCCGTAAAAGCCAGGAGTACCAGTCGCTCTTTGAAGGGGAGCCGCTGAAAAGCGTTTTGGAGGAGCTGCTGCGGGCGGAATTTGAGGAAGGAATGAGCCGCTGCGCCGACTGCTTTCAAACCGGGTTCCGGCTGGGGGTGCGGCTGATGCTGGACTGCCTGACCTGACCCTGTGAACAGGGTTGGAGGGGCAGACAGGTGAATCTGCACAAATTCCAGGGGAAAATCCCGTGGAAATCTGGACGGGAGGCCTGTTTTCAGGGCTTGACGGGGCTCGTGGATTTGTGCTACAATGGGAACACCTCTTAAAAGGGTTATTTTTTTATGTCCAAAAACAAGCGTTTCCTTGAACGAGGGAGGCAAAAAATTCCGGTATTATCAGGAGGTGCCGAAACATGAGAGTCAAAGTTACTCTGGCTTGCACTGAGTGCAAACAACGCAACTACAACAAGATGAAAAACAAGAAGAACGACCCCGACAGACTGGAAATGAACAAATACTGCAAGTTCTGCCGGAAACACACCCTGCACAGAGAGACCAAGTAAGGACGAAAGGCGGGCTGAAGAATGGCGGAAGCGCAAAAGAAACCCGGCTTCATCGCGAGACTTAAGGTTTCCTTACAGAACACAAAGGGCGAGTTAAAGAAGGTCGTTTGGCCGGACAAGTCCCAGATTATGAACAATACAGGCATTGTACTGTGCGTCATGGCGATTTCCGCTGTGTTCGTAGGTGTTCTTGACACGGTTGTGACCGAACTGGTGAGACTGTTCGTCAATCTGCTGTAATCAACAGACTTTTTAAGTGGGAGGTGCCGGCTTGGCGGAAGCGATGAGATGGTATGTGGTCCATACTTATTCCGGTTATGAGAACAAGGTGGCCACGGACATTGAGAAAGCGGTGGAGAACCGCAAACTGCATGACCTGGTCGGTGAGGTAAAGGTCCCCACTGAAACGGTCATCGAGATGAAAGACAACAAAAAACGCGAAGTGGAGCGCAAAATCTTCCCAGGCTATGTGATGGTGAAGATGGTTATGACCGACGACAGCTGGTATGTGGTGCGCAACATCCGGGGCGTCACCGGGTTCGTGGGTCCGGGCAGCAAGCCCGTCCCCCTGACCGATGAGGAGGTTGCCCGGCTGGGCGTGGAGCAGAAGAACGTGGAGGTCAACTTCGCGGTGGGCGATTCGGTGAGAGTCGCCGACGGCTACCTGGAGGGCTTCATTGGGGTGGTCGACGAGATCGACCTGCAAAACGCCCTGGTGAGGGTCACCGTCTCCATGATGGGCAAGGATGTGCCTGTCGAACTGGAGCTTGACCAGATAGAATCGCTGGACTAAGCTTTTTTATGAGGATGCCGGTGGGATTCCGGCGGTATGAGCCGGCTTTGAGGCTGGCTTGTGGGAGGGCGGCGTAGCCCGCCGCCCGAAATGAACCACTAATTTTGGAGGTGCTTTTTCAATGGCTCAGAAGGTTGTAGGCTTTATTAAGCTGCAAATCCCGGCAGGTAAGGCAACCCCTGCCCCGCCCGTAGGCCCCGCTTTGGGTCAGCACGGCGTGAACATCATGGCGTTTACCAAGGAATTCAACGAGCGTACCAAGAATGACGCTGGCCTCATCATCCCTGTGGTAATCACCGTATACGCAGACCGCTCCTTTAGCTTCATCACCAAAACACCCCCTGCGGCTGTTTTGATTAAGAAGGCGCTGAATCTGCAAAGCGGTTCCGGTGTCCCCAACAAGACCAAGGTTGGCAAGATCACCCGTGAACAGCTCCAGAAGATCGCTGAAACGAAAATGCCCGACCTGAACGCTGCGAATATCGAGACCGCCATCAGCATGATCGCTGGTACCTGCCGCAGCATGGGCATCGAAGTAGTAGACTAAGCGCCCGGGTGGGAGGAAAAATCCGCTAATGACCACTCTAAGGAGGATAAGATTCAATGAAACACGGTAAGAAATATTCTGACAGCAAAAAGCTCATCGAGAGCCTGAAGCTGTATGACGCCCCTGAGGCTTTGGACCTTTGCACCAAAACCGGAAAGGCGAAATTTGATGAGACCGTTGAAATCCATGTGCGTTTGGGCGTTGACTCCCGTCACGCTGACCAGCAGGTCCGCGGCGCTGTGGTTCTGCCCAACGGTACTGGTAAAAACGTGCGTGTAGCGGTATTCTGCAAAGCTGACAAAGAGCAGGCCGCCAAAGACGCCGGCGCTGACGTAGTAGGCGCTGAGGATCTGATGGAGCGTATCCAGAAGGAAAACTTCATGGACTTCGACGTGGTTATCGCTACCCCTGATATGATGGGAATTGTGGGCCGCTTGGGTAAAATCTTGGGACCCCGTGGCTTGATGCCTAACCCCAAGGCTGGTACCGTTACCCCTGACGTGGCTAAGGCTGTTACCGAGGCCAAGGCTGGTAAGATTGAGTACCGCTTGGATAAAACCAACATCATCCACTGCCCCATCGGCAAGGTTTCCTTCGGTGTTGAGAAGCTCCAGGAGAACTTCGATACTCTGATGGGCGCCATCATGAAAGCGAAACCCGCCGCCGCCAAAGGCCAGTATGTGAAGTCCTGCGTGGTTGCTACCACCATGGGCCCTGGCATCAAAATCAATCCCGGCCGCTTCCAGTAATTCTAAATGGATTTACCAGGCCGCCAGCCAAAAGGCTGGCGGCTTTTCCCTTGGATAGAAAGAAAATCCGGGATTCCTGGGGAATAAGGCTTGACAACCGGGAAAAAGGATGCTAAAATATAAAAGCTGTCCTAAGACAGCAGGTGTCGTTAAAGACATAAAGGCTTGTGCCGCCTGCCGAGGAAGAACGAACTGAATCCCGCTGTTTCAGCGGTTTTTTGTGTGGCTCTTTCTCCTGGTGGGAGGAAGGGCTTTTGGTTTCTTTATAGATGTTTGAATCGACTTGGAGGTGAATGAAACATGCCTAGCACTAAGATTTTAGAGCAGAAAAAGCAGGCTGTGGCCGAGTTGACCGAGAAGCTGAAGGGCGCTGTGGCTGGCGTTGTGGTGGATTACAAGGGTATCAATGTGGCTGATGACACAAAGCTGCGTAAGGAGCTGCGTGAGGCTGGCGTTGAGTATTGCGTCGTAAAGAACACCATGCTGCGTTTCGCCGCGAAAGAGGTTGGTTATGAGGCTCTGGATTCCGTTCTGGAGGGTACCACCGCTATCGCCATCAGCAGCGAGGACCAGGTGGCTGCCGCTAAAATCCTGACAAAATTCGCTGAGGGCAGCAACGGTAAATTCGTTGTCAAGGCTGGTTTTGTGGATGGCGGCGTGATTGACGCTGCCAAGGTGGCCGAGTTGGGCAAGCTGCCTAACAAAGAGGCTCTGCTGTCCATGCTGTGCAGCGCGCTGCAGGGCAACCTGCGTGGTCTGGCTGTGGCTATCAATGCCATCGCTGAGAAGAACGGCGAGGGCGCCGAAGCCGCTCCCGCTGAGGCTGCTGCTGAATAAAGACACCCAATTGATTTAAATTTGAAATTTAGGAGGTAACTACCATGGCTTCTGAGAAAATTCTCAAGATTGTTGAAGATGTGAAGACTCTGACCGTTCTGGAGCTGAACGAGCTGGTAAAAACCATTGAGGAGGAGTTCGGCGTTTCCGCTGCTGCTCCTGTTATGATGGCTGGCCCTGTGGGCGGCGCTGCTCCTGCTGAGGCTGAGAAGGATTCCTTCGATGTTATCCTGACCTCTGCTGGCGGCTCCAAGATGGGCGTTATCAAGCTGGTGAAAGAAATCACCGGTCTGGGCCTGAAAGAGGCGAAAGACCTGGTTGACAACGCTCCCAAGCCCATCAAAGAGGGCGCTTCCAAGGCTGACGCTGAGGACATCAAGAAGAAACTGGAAGATGCCGGCGCTTCTGTCGAGCTGAAATAAGTTTCTGGATTTTAAGGGCCGCACCCAATCGGGTGCGGCCCTTTGTCATTGCAGGAGGAAGATGGACCAGAATAGAACCTCCCGGCTATGTGGAGGAGCGGTTTCACATTAGTTGTGGGCTGCTCAGTCTGGAGTTTAATAGGGGGGTAATAGAGGGTTTCTGGGCTAAAAATCCTTTGAATTTATAAAATGAAAGAAAATAAAAATTAAAATATAAATAAAATTAAAGATTGACTTTCATAAAATTAAAGAGTATACTAATGGCAAAGGGGGATGGTAACCATGGAGTCTCGTCAGCTTCCAGAATGGATGTCAGATTTGGAAGAGGAAGATATGGCCTTTATCAAGAAATTTCTTCTGGCTTCTGGTTCTCTGAAAGAGGTGGCGGGCATCTATGGGGTCACCTATCCCACAGTACGGCTGCGGCTGGACCGTCTGATTCAAAAAATACAAATCAGCGACCAAAAGGAATCTGAGCCTTATGTGGGGCTGATTCGCAGGCTGGCGGTGGACGGAAAGCTGGAACTGGACACAGCAAAACTGCTGATTCAGGAATATAAAAAAATCAAAAGGGGGAACTGATATGGCAGTAGCCACTGGTATGCTGGGTCTGCTTTTTATTGGACCTATTTTCATCTTATTTTTAGGGCTGCAATTTTTGTTGTCCAGAACCCGCCCATTTTGGCCGGGTTTGATTTTGCCCCTTCTCACAGCTCTTTATAGCTTGATGCTCTGTGTAAATCTGACCGATGTAGGAGACCTGCTCCAAAACCTGCTGGCAATTTTTACAGTGCTTCTGTTGGGGAATATCCCTACCGTGCTGCTGCTGGCTATCTATTATCTGGCCCGCCGGAAGTATTGGAAAAAGAATCAGCTGGAAAAGATGCGGGCCCAGGATTTGGAGTGAGGTTTGGGTTTTAAAATGAGGCATCCGTTCCCCTTCAAAAAGGATAAGAAAAAAGGGACCGTGAAGGTCCCTTTTTTGCTCCGCGGCGGAGGTGCTGTCAATGGCCGCGGATTATTTTTATAGGTCGATGGGTAAAATTTCCTGATATAAGGCTCTGTACCTGGGGGGAATCCATTTATCCACATGGCAGCAACCGAAAAACCACCGCTGAAATTCCACAGTTTGGGAGATTTCGTCAAAGAAGGCTGCCAGTTGATTGGTGTGGTGCAGGTCGCTGTCCAGCTCCAGAAAGTTGTTCACCGTATAGGAAGGCTGGTGGGTGACCACAAAATCCACCTGGTTGTTATGAGCGGCCAGGTTTTCCCGTCCATGGGACAATTCCTGCTGAGAGGGAAGCTCATTTTCCCACCAGGTTTCACCTGGCACCCGGGTATCCATATCCGGACTTTCTCCCCCGCCAAAGGTGAAAAAAGACCGCTCCTCGATGGTGTAGATTTCTCCCCGCAGGAGCTGATAGCAGCGGCCGCTGATTTGGCGGGCACTGCCGCCCCGATATTCCACCAGAGGATATTGGGCCAGCAAATCCAGATTATCGTGGGTGCCTTCCACAAACAGAATTTCATACCCACGCTTGCCCAGCCATTTCAGGGTGGCGGCTTCCTTTTTGGAGCCATCCCACACAAAGCCAAAGTCCCCACAAACGATAAGCACATCGTTTTTCTTCAGCTTCTTGGCGGACCGGCCTTTGAAGCGGCTCAAATCCCCATGCACATCTCCAGTCACATAAATCAACAACAGCACCTCCCAAACAACAGCGGTGTGGACTTAATCCGGGATAGCGGCGTTGATAGCCTGCTCCAAATCCGCGATTAAATCCTTAGCGTCCTCAATGCCGATGGAAAGGCGGATGGTCTGAGGGGTGATGCCGCTTTCCACCAGCTGCTCATCCGAAAGCTGGCTGTGGGTGGTGGTGGCGGGGTGAATCACCAAAGACCGCACATCCCCCACGTTGGCCACATGGGTGAACAGCTTTAAGGAGTTGATAAAGACAGCTCCGTTCTCCCGGCCGCCCTTCAGTCCGAAGGTGAACACGCTGCCGCAGCCCAAAGGCAGATATTTTTGTGCCCGCTCATAGTAGGGGCTGGATTCCAGGCCCGGATAATGCACAAAGGAAACCTTAGGATGTTTCTCCAGATAACGGGCGATTTCCAAAGCGTTGTCTGAGTGTTTGCGCATCCGCAGGGAAAGGGTTTCGATTCCCTGCATGATAAGAAAGGCGTTCATGGGAGCCACACAAGCCCCCAGGTCCCGAATCATCATAGCCCGTATCCGCAGGATAAAGGCCCCAGGTCCGCAGTCAGCGAACACGATTCCGTGATAGCTTACATCCGGCTGGTTATATAAGGGGAACCGGGGGTTGTCCTTGAACTGGAAGGTGCCCGCATCGGTGATGAGGCCGCACATGGCCGTTCCATGTCCTCCAAGGAATTTTGTGGCGGAATGAACCACAAAATCCGCTCCATATTGGATAGGCTTAATCAGGTAGGGTGTGGTGAAGGTGGAGTCCACAATCAAGGGGATTCCATGACGATGAGCAATCTCAGCGATGGCCTCAATGTCCGCCACATTGGCGTTGGGGTTGCCGATGGCCTCCACAAAGAAGGCTCGGGTTTTGGGAGTTACAGCCGCTTCCCAAGCGTCCATATCATCCGGGTCCACGAATTTCACATTAATTCCAACCCGTTTCAGAGTGACACCCATCATATTGATGGCGCCGCCGTAGATGCAGATGGAGGAAACAATTTCATCCCCCTCGTTGGCCAGGTTTAGCAGGGCGTTGTAGATGACCGCATGGCCGGAAGACATGGCCAGAGCCCCCACACCGCCATCCAAGGCGGCTACCCGGCGCTCCAAAGCGTCCACGGTAGGGTTGCTCAAACGAGTATAGATGTTGCCTGGCTCTTTCAGCTCAAACAGACGTTTGGCGTGGTCCACACTGTCGAAGGTATAGGCGGTGGTCTGATAGATGGGCAGGGTTACCGAATGGGTGACAGGGTCCGGTTGGGTGCCGGCGTGTACCATCAATGTATCAAACCCAAACCCCTGATTTTCAAAATCCAACATGGCAAACTCCTCCTTACAGAGATAAAATTCACAGATTTAGCCCTTTTCTTTTATGGAGGGATTTGATATACTATAAGCTGTATAGACAAATCCGGAAGTTGTCTAATGGGCAGGTTTTGTCCTGGCACCTTCTCCAATAGAATCTGAAAGGGTCATTTTAATTTTACAGTTTTTTATTTTACCACACAACCACGGTTTGTGCAATTGGAATTCCCGGTTTAGCGCATCAGCCTGGTAAGAAGTGGTTTCAAAATGACCATAATTTCTAAGGGCTGACTTAAATTTCGCCGTAAGACAGCCGTTTTTTTCCGCTCGGCGGCGGGGAATGGAATGAATTTAAAGATGAGAAAATTAGTGGTTTTTCTGTCGCTGTTGATGCTGTGTTCCGCATTGAGCCTTCCCTTGATGGCGGAGGACCCCTCCTCAAGCGCCTCCCAAGGGTCCAGTGAAGCCTCCTCCAGTGAAACCTCATCTGAGGAAGCATCCTCTGAAAGTGCGTCAGATGATGAGGCTTCCCCGTCCTCAGAAGGGGAGAACCAGGAGGAACAAGGAACCTCATTGCCAGGGGATTCCTCCGACTCCAACAAATACTCCCTTCCAGTAGATATGCAAATCCAGTCCCAGGCCATCTATCTGATGAACCTGGATTCGGGGGAAGTGCTTCAGGAGCGCAACTCCCAAGTCAAGATGCAGCCTGCCGCGCTGACCAAGATTATGACCTGTATCATTGCCCTGGAGAGCGACATCAATCTGGACGCAGAAAAGACCGAGCTGAAAACCTACATCCAGAATGAATTGTATAACATCGGAGGGGGCCAGGCGGATGGTATTGTGCGGGGGGAAAACCTGACCATCCGGGACCTGCTTTACGCCATGATGCTCCAATCGGGAGATTCGGCTGCTATGATGGTAGCGGATTATATCAGTGACGGAGCCCCTGAGTATTTCTTTGAGCTGATGAACAACAAGGCCAAAGAGGTGGGGGCCATGAACACCAATTTCGCCAACGCTACCGGCTTATATAATGAGGCTAGCTATACCACCGCTTACGATATGGCGAAGATTGTGGAATACGCGGTGCAGAATGAGGAGTTCATGGAGATTGTTACTACCAGGACCTATACCTCCCAGCCCACCGAGATGCACCCAAATGGAATTACCTGGGTGAGCAACAACTCCATGCAGAACCCTTCCGATACTGACTACTATATTGAGGGTGTCAAAGGGGTTATGTCCGGCTCCCTGACCACCACCCAAACTCGGAACGCCGCCTCCATCGCCACAAGGGATGGCTATACCTACCTGTTAATCTGCATGGGAGCGCCCATGACTGCCCCAGAGAGCGGGGAACGGTATATGTACAATCTGGCCTGGCTGGACAGCGCCAAGCTGTATAATTGGGCTTTCAGCAGCTTTGAGGTAAAAACCCTGGTGGAAATCGGGGAGCGCTTTGGGGAAATCCCGGTAAAATACAACTGGGAACAGGACAAAGTGTTTTTGCTGGCGGCCAATAAGTTCGCCTCCCTGGTGCCTAAAGAGACCACCGAGGAAAGCCTGGAGCCGGTGATGGATATTCCAGAATATCTGGAAGCACCTGTGAAAAAAGGGGACAAGGTAGGGTCAGTAAAGCTGATGGTCAGCGGGGTAGAGGTTGGCCGGGTGGACCTGGTAGCGGAATCCAATGTGGACCGCAGCGCTACCTTATATTATCTGGACCAGGTGAAGCAGTTCTGCAATCAGTTCATCTTTAAGTTTTTAATTACCTTCCTGATTGTGATTATTTTAGCCTATATTGGTCTGATGATTCTGCGCAACCATAATCGCCGCAGGTATAAATATCAGCGGCCCCGGAAGCGGCCTTCTCAGCAGAGAATCAATCCTTCCGCTCCCACACCTGCCCCAAAACGCAGACAGCCCTCTCCTTCCTCGCAGCAGAGACGCAGACGTCCCAGACAGTGATAGGCGGATAGGTAAACAGAATTCACACAAAACGGCTCGGAAGCGGCGCTTCCGGGCCGTTGCCGATTTTATAAGGGAAAAGTCCCGAAAAAGAAAAGACATTTGCAGGGAATTCAATGAAAAACCGCACTCATTAGATGAAAGAGAAAAGAAACCAGACCAAAGGAGGTTTGTTTATGAAACGGTTTTACCAAGCCAAGAAAAATATTTTGATGCTTTGTGCCTTGATGGCAGCTTGCGCGGTACTGTTTGCCGCCTGCGGCGGCAGTGGGAAAGGTGCTGATACTGCGGCTGCCGCTGTCACAAGCTCCACAGCCAGTTATGAAATGGCGGCCAATGATATGGGCATGGTGGAAAGCGACAGGGTGACCGAAATGGCCCAAGTGACAGAGGAAGCCCCTACCGCAGATGTGAGTATGGCTCCTGTCCTGGATGAACGCAAGATTATCCGGCACAGTTATATCTCCCTGGAAACCATGGAGTTTGACCAGGCGGTGGAACAGATTAAGCAAACCATCTCCAGTTTGGGAGGGTATATTGAATCCCAGAGTATGGATGGAGGCCAATCCTATTATAATGGTGGCAAATACTATGAGCGCAGCGCCAGCATCAACGCCAGGATTCCATCGGAAAAGCTGGACCAGGCCACCTCGGATTTGCAGGGCATCTGCAACATGACCTCCATGAGCGAAAATATGGAGGATATTACCGATACTTACTATGACGCCCAAGCCCGGCTGGATTCCCTAACCTTGCAGGAGGAGCGCCTGCTGGACATCCTGTCCAAAGCGGAAAAATTGGAGGATGTGATTCAGCTGGAAACAGCCTTATCAGATGTGCGGTATCAGATTGAGTCCATTACCGCCTCCCTGCGCCGGATGGATTCCCAGGTGACCTACTCCTACCTGAATATTGACCTGCGGGAGGTCAGCAAGTATCAGCAGATGGAAACCGCCCCCAAGAGCTTCGGAGAGAAGCTGGCTGCCTCTTTCAATCGGGGAGAGGAACATCTGGCCAATTTCCTGCAAGGTACACTGCTCTTCTTGGCGGAGGCTGGCCCCATCCTGATTTTCTGGCTGGTTTGTGTGGGCGTGATTATATTGGTGGTGGTGCTGGTGAGCAAAAAACGGCAAAAATCCTTAAAACAGAAAAAAGGGCTTCCCACTCAGGAGAACCAGAAGCTGGGCACCACAGATGAGGACGCTCAGGACAAATAAATTATAAGCTTTCCAAAAGGGCAGGGCGGCTGTGGAGCTATTCCACAGCCGCCCTGTTACGATTTTTAATATTCAATGACTGTGCCGTTCCATCCAGCTGAGGATGGGCTTGCAGAAAATCATACATAGGAGGCCCAGCCCTCCCGTAAAGCAGAATACCAGAATGGAGGCGGTGGTATCCCCAGCCAAAAGGGCGCTGCTGGCAAAGGTGTTCCCTAAAATGGTGGGGGTGCGGGCCACAATCAAAATGGATAAAAACCGCCTCAAGGTCAGCGGGGTGAGGGCGGCCAGATAGTTAAACACATCTTTGGGGAGGGCAGGCAGCAGATATAGGAGAAAGGTGAGAAAATTCAGCTGGCGGGCGTTTGACAGAAAGGAAATCCGCTGCTGCTTCTCCAAGGGAAATACCCGGTCAACCAAAGGTTTTCCCCATTTTTTAACCCCTCCAAATACCAAGGAACTGCCCAGAGCCACCCCGCCCAAGCAAATGGCCAAACCGCCCACCGGCCCATAGGCTGCCCCGGCAGCCAGCTGGATAGGCAAAGCGGGAATCAGGGCGGAGAGGACCTGCAAGGCTTGCAGGATGAGCAGGCCGAAAGCGCCCCAAACCCCCAGCCCATCTAAAAATCCCCGAAGGGTTTCGGCGGTTTCCGGGCGGGTGAGGGCACTGAGCCAGGGCCACAGCCGCCAAAGAGCTAGGGCGCAGCAGCAGAGCAAACCAGCCCCCAGAATCAGCCATTTTTTCGGAACCTTCATAGGAACGCCTCCCATGACATCAAGCCAGCTCTCCCACACAGAAGGTGTCGCTGGCCTGGGTGATAAAGACCGGAAGGATAGAGCCTCTGGGGTCTTTCTGGCAGGAGACACGGACAGGGGTATAGTTTTCCGAGTAGCCCTCATACAGGCCATCCCGGACGGGGCTTTCAAACAACACCATCAGGGTGCGCCCCACCTGCTGCTCCAAAAATTCCTTTCGTGTGGCGTCAGTGAGGGAAATCATAGCGGCGGAGCGGGTCTCCTTTTCCTTTCGGGAGACCTGTCCAGGCATGGAAGCGGCTCTGGTGCCTGGTCTCTGGGAATAGGCGAACACATGGGTTTTAGCGAAGGAAATCTGCTGGGCAAAGGCCAAAGAGGCTTGGAACTCCTCCTCCGTTTCCCCTGGGAAGCCCACCATCAGGTCGGTGGTGATGGCGCAGTTGGGGAAATGGGCCCGTAGGTCCGCCACAATTCGGGCGTACTCAGCGGTGTCATAGTGGCGGTTCATCCGTTTCAGGGTGGCGTCACAGCCGCTTTGGAGGGAAAGATGGAACTGGGGACACATCTGGGGCAGGGCCGCCATCCGGGCGATGTCCTCCCCGGTCAGCAGCTCCGGTTCCAGAGACCCCAGGCGAATCCGCTGAATCCCAGGCACCTGGGCGGCGGCCTCAACCGCATCAATCAGCCGCAGTCCCAGCTCTTTGCCGTAGCTGGGGAGGTTGATGCCCACCAAAACCACTTCTTGGTATCCAGCTTGGGACAGGGCGGTTAACTCTCCCTTTAAATCCTCCAAAGGCTTGGAGCGGACAGGACCTCGGGCGGTGGGAATGATGCAGTAGGAGCAGTAACGCTCGCAGCCATCCTCGATTTTTACAAAGGCTCGGGTCCGTTGGGAGAACCCATCCGCCTGCATAGGCTCAAAAGGCTCCCCCCGCTCGTGGGCCAGGATGGAGATTTGACGTTCCCCGGTGCGGAAAGCCTCCTCCACCATCTGGGTCAGCTCCGCCCGGCCTCTGGCACCGGTAATCACGTCCGCCTCAGGAAGACGCTGGGCGGCATCGGGAAAGGCTTGAGGGAAGCATCCGGTCAAAACCAGCTTGGCCTGGGGGTTCTGGGCCTTGAAATGCCGGAGCATCTGCCGGGTCTTTTTGTCTCCGGTAGCGGTTACGGTGCAGGAGTTGATGACATATACATCCGCCTGCTGGTCATGAGGGACCACCTCATATCCATGAGCCGCGAACTGCTGGCTGAGAATCTGTGCCTCATATTGGTTGACTTTGCAGCCAAGGGTAAAAAAAGCGATTTTCATTGTATACTCCGTCTAAAACATAAGATTATTTGATGTGAAAAATTACCAAAAGAATTTGAGGGATTTTCGAAAACTAATCCTATTATAATGAATTTCGGAAATAATTACAATTAGCAGTTGACTTAAAGATAAGCGGCTGTTATAGTGGAGATGTAGAGGAAATGATTAAATAAAAAAAGAAAAGCATAAGGAGGTTTGCTTGATGATTTCTACAACTATTAAATTGGACACCATTAACGATGTAAAGGATTTTGTAAATACTGTTTCTAAATATGACTTTGATGTGGATTTGGTTTCTGGACGTTATGCGGTGGACGCCAAGTCTATCATGGGAATCTTCTCCCTAGATTTGTCCAAACCCATCAAAATGGATATTTACTCCGAGGACTGCACCCCATTTTTAGAGGCGGTTAAAAACTTCATTATCCCCACAGAAAAATCCAACTAATTTATTCTTGAGAAAAACTGCCTGGACAGAGCCAATGAGCGTCCAGGCGTTTTTTATTTTGTTAAAAAACAGAGCTTGGCGGGTTGGGCATCCAAAAACGGAAAGGAGTGCATGGAAAGATGAAGCTGTTTTCAAAAAATAAGGGGACTGGGCCAAAGGAGAAGGCAAGACCGCCTATTCCTGAGGCAGGAGACACCATTGTCAGTAAATCCATCTTAGAGGGCACCGCTCAATTAAAGTGGCTTTTCCGCAGGGAAAGCAACCGTGGAAATGGCTGGGTCGCCTTCGGGGATACCGATACCCAGGCCTATGTGGATGACACAAAAAACCTGCGGGTGGTGGATTTCAATACCCTGGCCAAGATAGAACCAGCGATTTTAGATGTCTTTTACATGCCTGCTGGAACCGACCTGGAGCTTCGGAAGGACCGGACAGGAACCTATTTTGTGGATACCAAAACCGGACAGGAGATTCGGGAACGGGTCAAACATCCTGCCCAAGCGGCCTTTGAAAAGAACTTAAAATTTCTCAATCAAAAAGAGTATCCTTTGGAGTTTTTCCAGGGGCTTTTCCAGAAAAACCAGTGGATGGAGACCACGGTTGTGGGAGAAGGGGATTTTCCCACAGGGGAGGTGGTTCTGGCGGATCCTCTGGCCTATTTGGGAGGGGAGTATCAGACCTGCCTGGATAGGATGATTCCCCCTGGCCGGTATCCCATACAGCTTTCTGTTTTGCGCTCTCCCCTGGTGGGATTGCGGGTGGCGGCGGCAAGGCTGCGTATCAGCGAAAAAGCAGCGGTGCGGTACGAAATCGCTATGCCCAAAGGGAAAACTTTGGAGGACTTTGGAAAACCAAAGGTTTGGACCTTTTTCGGGGTGGATACAGGGTTGGCCTGCGTCACCGACGCTCAGATTGGGAAAGAATACCAGGACTTTCAGGACCAGTGGCGGAGGGAGCATCCCCAGAAAAATCTGTATCAGGAGTATTTCCAGCCTCTTTTTCAAAAAAGCTATGAGGCGCTGCCAGAGCAGCAAAACCCAGGCGGAAGTTTTCTCCTTTGGTGGCTGCCTCAAACCCAGGAGCGCTTGGTTCTCTTCTCAAGCGGTATGGGAGATGGTATTTACAGTGGATACTGGGGTCTGGACGGGCAAGGGGAAGCGGTGGAGCTGGTCATCCCATTTCTTAATCCAGAGTTCTTTTTGTGAAGTGAAGATGGAGGGCTATTGTATTTTTACGGACCCGTCGTACAAAATAAGTCATACTATTTTGTAGTTCTACCTTTTTGATGGGCATATAGTTCAATCTTCTGAATAAATTGCATAAAATTGTGGATAGCTTATAGCGAAATCATCTAAAATTTTGCACAGAACATAGGAACTGATTTTGACAGTTTGTCCCATTGAACAAATCGCTACTTTCTTGTAAACTAAATGTAAAGGAATCATATTCCAACTTCTGGCAGCTCGCGGCGGGAGAAACCCAACGCCGCCGCAAGTACAATCACGTTTAAGAGATACTAGGAGGAAGAAAAATGAAAAAGAGATTATTGGCTTTAATGCTGGCTGGCGCGATGATGTTTGCCGCTGGCTGCGGCGGTTCCAGCTCTGGTGAGGAGGCATCTTCTGCCCCTTCCAGCCAGGACGCATCTTCTCAGGAGGCTTCCAGCTCCGGTGAGGCCCAGACCCAAGGAGAGGGCTTGTTCCCGGCGGTTCCTAAGGAGGAACTGAAGGTAGGCGTTATCCATATTACCGACCCCGCTGAGGGCAGCGGCTACACCTACACCCACGATTTGGGCATCCAGGGCATGCAGAAGAACCTGGGCCTGTCGGATGACCAGATTATCCGCAAAATCAACGTGGCCGACACCGACGCCACCCAGATTGAGACCGCTATGCGGGAGTGCATCGAGGAAGGGGCTCAGCTGATTTTCGCTACCAGCTGGGGTTATATGGACATCTGTGAGGCTCTGGCGGAGGAATTCCCGGATGTGATTTTCTCTCACGGAACCGGCTACAAGTCCAATGGAACCAACTTCAACAACTATTTTGGACGGATTTATCAGTCCCGTTACCTCACCGGAATCGCCGCCGGCCTGAAAACCAAGACCAACAAAATCGGTTATGTGGCGGCTCAGAACCAGGAGAACGCAGAGGTAACTGGTGGCTGTGACGCCTTCGCTATGGGTGTGGCTTCTGTCAATCCTGACGCTCAGGTGTATGTAAAGGTTACCGGCTCCTGGTTTGACCCAGAGGGTGAGAAACAGGCTGCTGAGGCTTTAATCGCTGAGGGCTGCGACGTAATTGGCCAGCACTGCGATACTGCGAACCCCGCTTTGGCGGCTGAGGAGCATGGCGTGTGGGCGGTTGGTTACAACTCCGATATGGCTGAGAAAGCCCCCAAATCCGTTTTGACCTCCACCATGTGGGATTGGTCGGTTTACTACACCGCCGCTACCCAAGCTGTGATTGACGGCACCTGGACCGGGGAGAATTACTTCGGGGATATGAAGGATGGTCTGGTGGTTATGGCTCCCTTGACCGACCTGTGTGAGGAAGGCACCCAGGAGAAGGTGGATGAGGCAAAGGAGAAAATCCTCTCTGGGGAGTGGGATGTATTCACCGGTCCCATCGAGGATAATGAGGGCAATGTGATTCTGGCGGAAGGGGAGACCCTGTCCGATTCCGACATCACCGGCGGTATCCATTGGTATTACAAAAACGTAGTCGTAAAATAACCATTGCTCAATAGCCAGATAAGGGCGGTCTTGGAAGGCCGCCCTTTTGCGCTTGCCGCCGCTTTAGGCGGAATTGGGTAAAAAAGAAACAGAGGTGGTATTATGTCACAAAAGGAATCCATGACCAGCGCCATTCAATGCCATCAGATTACAAAGACTTTTGGGCCGGTGGTGGCAAACGATAAAATTGACCTGGAGGTGCGTTACGGGGAAATTTTGGCTTTATTAGGGGAAAATGGCTCTGGAAAAACCACGCTGATGAACATGCTTTCCGGCATTTACCACCCGGATGGCGGTTCCATTGAGATTGGCGGGAAAGCGGTGACCATCAATTCCCCGGTAGACGCTATGAATCTGGGTATCGGTATGATTCATCAGCATTTCAAGCTGGTGGAGATGTTCACAGCTATGGACAACATCGTGCTGGGAACCCCGGAGAAAAAGCTGCCTCCCAAGGTGCTGCGGCAGCGGGTGCTGGAAATCTGCCAGTCGGTGGGCCTGGAGATTGACCCGGACAAACGGGTGTACGAAATGTCGGTCAGCGAGAAGCAGACGGTGGAGATTTTAAAGGTGCTGTACCGGAAAGCCAAGATTTTGATTCTGGACGAGCCCACAGCAGTACTGACCCCCCAGGAAACCCAGAAACTATTCGCCATCCTGCGGCGGATGCGGGAACGGGGCTGCGCCATCATCATCATCACCCATAAGCTCCAGGAGGTGCTGGAAATCAGTGACCGGGTGACCATCTTGTGGAAGGGTAAGAGCATCGCCACGGTGAACACCAAGGAAACCGACCGCCGGCAGCTGACCGAGCTGATGGTAGGCCGGCCGGTGGTGCTGTCCATCAAGCGGCCGGAGCCTAAAAACGTGGCCACTTCCATTCAGGTGGAGCGGCTGACGGTGAATAAGCCGGATGGTACGGTGGGACTAAAGGATGTGTCCTTTGAGATTCGCTCCGGGGAGATTCTTGGGGTAGCGGGCATCGCCGGCAGCGGCCAGAAGGAGCTGTGCGAGGTCATCGCCGGGCTGACCAAGGCGGAAAGCGGTTCCATCAAGTTCCATGGTGAGGAGCTGCTGGGGAAAAGCCCCATGGAGATTTTTGATTTGGGAATCCATATGGGCTTTGTGCCGGAGGACCGTTTGGGTATGGGGCTGGTGGCCTCTATGGGTATGGTGGACAACATGCTTCTGAAATCCTACCGCAACGGCAAAGGGCCTTTCATCGACCGTAAGCCCGCCAAGGAGCTGGCGGAAAGCCTGGTGAAAAAACTGGAGATTGTGACCCCAGGGGTGGAGACCCCTGTGCGGCTTATGTCGGGAGGAAATGTGCAGAAGGTTTTGCTGGGCAGAGAGATTGAATCCAACCCCAGTGTGCTGATTACCGCTTACCCGGTGCGGGGTCTGGACATCAATTCCTCCTACACCGTCTACGACCTGCTGAATGAGCAGAAGGAAAAGGGTGTGGCGGTGATGTTTGTAGGGGAGGACCTGGATGTGCTGCTGGAGCTGAGCGACCGGATTCTGGTATTGTGCCATGGGCACATCACTGGGCTGGTAGATGCCAAAAAGATGACAAAGGAACAAATCGGTCTGATGATGACCGGTTCAACCGAGCAGGAGGTGATTTCATGAGTGCCCAAATCTCCAAGGAGCCTTTGATTCGTGTTATAAAGCGGGCGGAACGCCCTCCCAGACAGGTAACCATGCTGCGGGCACTGGCTCTGGTGCTGGCCATTGTGGCGGGAGGTGTGTTTATCCTCTGCCTGGGCTATAACCCCATTTCTATCTATGGGACCATCCTTTCAGGGGCTTTCCGCAGCACCATGGCGGTACAGGCTACCGTGAAGATTATGATTCCCCTGTTGATTTCCTCTTTGGGGGTCACCCTGGCTTTCAAGATGAAGTTCTGGAACATTGGAGCGGAGGGGCAGATTATTGCCGGTGCTATCCTGGCCTCCTATTTTGCCCTGTATCATGACACCTGGAACCACTGGGTGCTGGTAGGGGTGATGTTCTTGGCGGGGGCCATCGGCGGAGGCCTGTGGGGGCTGATTCCGGCCCTGTGCAAGGTGAAATGGAACACCAACGAAACCCTGTTCACCCTGATGCTGAATTACATCGCCCTTTATGTGGTGGACTATCTCCGGGATGGCCCCTGGAAAGACCCCGGCTCCCAAGGCTTTCCCAAGATTGCCCGCTTCTCCAAAAACGCCATGCTGGACAAGGTGCTGGGCATCCAAATGGGATGGATTATCGCCTTGATTCTGGTGGTGGTGCTGTACATCTATTTGAGATACACCAAGCAGGGATATGAAATCAGTGTGGTGGGGGAGAGCAGCCCTACCGCCAAATACGCCGTCATGAATGTACGGAAAATTATCCTGCGCACCATGTTCCTTTCGGGGGCGGTGTGCGGCATCGCCGGAATGGTGCAGGCTACCGGCTCGGACATCACCCTGACAGAAAATGTGGCGGGCGGTGTGGGATTTACCGCTATTATCGTGGCTTGGCTGGCCCAGCTGAACCCCATCACCATCGCCATTGTCTCCTTTTTGTTCTCTGTTTTGGAGAAGGGGAGCAGCGTGGTTCAGTCCAGTTTCGGGCTTTCCACCGACTGCGCCGATGTGCTTCAGGCCATTATTCTGTTTTTTGTTCTGGGCTGTGAGTTTTTCATTCGTTATGGGTTCGTGGTACGGAAGAAGGGAGGCGCCTCCTGATGGATTTGTTCATTAAATTTTTGGTAGCCGCTGTGTTGGCGGGAACCCCTCTGCTGTTTGGTACAGCGGGAGAAATTGTCAGTGAGAAGGTGGGCCACTTGAACCTGGGGGTGGAGGGTATGATGTCCATAGGCGCCTGCGCCGGATTTATGGCGGGGTATTATTCGGACAGCTTCCTCATCGCCTTAATCGCCGCCGCTTTGGGCGGGGCGCTGGGAGCCCTGGTTTATGGGGTGTTGACCGTTACCTTTATGGCCAACCAGAACGTTACCGGGCTGACCCTCACCATCTTTGGCATTGGGCTTTCCAATTTCATCGGGGTGTACGCCCTCAGCTTCAGCCCCAACGGAACCCTGAAGCTGCCGGAAGGAATCACCGCTCACATGCGCAGCATCCATATCCCAGGGCTCAGCGATTTGCCCATTGTAGGGGAGCTGCTGTTCTCCTATAATCCCTTTGTGTATTTGGGGGTTGTGCTGGCCATCGCCCTCAGCTTCTACCTGAGCCGCACCAAAACCGGTTTGAACGTGCAGGCCATCGGTGAGAATCCAGCGGCCGCTGACGCGGCAGGTATTCGGGTCATCCGGTGGAAGTACATCAATATTCTGCTGGGTGGGGCCATCTGCGGTATTGGCGGGGCCTATTGCTCCATGATTATCAACAGCGGCGTTTGGATCAGCAACTGTGTAGGCGGCTTGGGCTGGATTTCGGTGGCCTTGGTAATTTTCGCCGGCTGGAAGCCCGCCAACGCTATCTATGGCTCCTTGATTTTCGGGGCGCTGCGGGTGCTGAAGTACTATGTACCTAAGAGTTATGTGAATGTACCTGTGGCCGTTTATGATATGCTGCCGTTCTTAATTACCGCTTTGGTTTTGGTGGTCAGCTCCATGCATAAATCCAAGGGTGTCAATATCCCAGCCAGCTTGGGACTGAATTATTACCGAGAGGAAAGATAGGAATTTTTACAAAAGGCTCTTTATAAGAATAAGGTAAGAATCTCTCTTGAATGAAATTGTACTAATCGAAAAATGTCATAAGTATGTCTTGGCCTAAAAACAAATTTTTTTGGTAGATTTTGGGTAGATTTATATAAAATTTATATCATATTTCCTAAGAATTTAAAAATCTGTTAGAAAAACATAGATTTTAGTTGCCAGATGTAGTATACTGAATCATAAGGAGATATAGGAGAACCTCAAGATAAAAAGAGATGAATTCCACTTTTTAGAGAAGGAGCTAAAGAAAATGTTGGATTTTATCTTGGACGAAATCTCTGAGCGGGTCTATGTGGTGGATCCAAAAACTTATGATTTGCTTTATGTCAATTGGGAAGCGCTGAGAAATATTAGCTTGAGCACCTCCCGTTTAGGGAAATGTTATGAGATTCTTCAGGGAAGGGATTCCCCTTGTAAAATGTGTACCAATCACCTGTTAAGCTGGGATCGTTTTTACACTTGGGAGTATGTTGACCCTCAGAGAAACCAGCATTTCCTTTTGAAAAACAGGCTGATTGAATGGGAAGGGTGTCCAGCTAGATTGGAAATTGCATTTGATGTTACCCAAAAAGAAGAACAAATTCAATCCTCAGAAGGAGCATCAGGGATTGAAAACCTGATTACGAAATGCGCCGAAACTTTATATGATGGCAAATCCCCCTGTGTATCTTTGCGAGAGATTTTGAAAATAGTGGGAGAGTACCTGAACTGCCAGCAAATCTATGTGTTTGAGACTGCCGATGAGAGGCAGGAGTTGGCTGTGGAGTGGTGCGCTCCCGAGGTAGAAACACGTTTTGACAAGATGCGAACCGTGTCTCAATCGCTGCTGAAAATATGGGGTGGTCTGTTTCACGACAAAAAGTATGTGATGATTACCCAGCTGGATTTCCAAAAGGGCCAGTACCAAGAGGAATACGCATTGCTGAATCCATTAGGGGTTTATTCTATGGTGGCTGTACCTTTGTGGATTGAGAATCATTTTTTAGGCTATCTGGCGGGCTGTAATCTCCAAGAGCGCTCAGAATCCAAAGCGGTTTCTGCTTTTCACTCGGTAGCGTCTTTTGTCGCATTTTCCTTATGGAAACAGCACGCGCTGGACCAATTGGAAAAGTTAAGTTACTGGGATTCCCTCACCGGTCTGCCCAATCGCAATCTGTTTATTGAGGATATGGAAAAACAAGCCGAACTTCCTGTTGGTGTACTCTGCATAAATATCAATGGGATGAAAGAGGTCAATGACAGCGATGGGCATAAGGTGGGGGATTATGTTCTGATAGACGCTTCCAAAACCATACAAGCCCTTATAAAACAGGGAAAACAGTCCTGTTACCGGGTAGGTGGGGATGAGTTTATCATCATCTGTGAAGGTATCTCCCACTTTGATTTTATGGAGCTGGAAGGGCAGCTGAGAATGCTTTTCAGCGGCCACAAAGATTATACCGCTTCGATCGGAAGCAACTGGCTGGACTGCGAGGAAAACCTCAGTGAGGTGGTCAGGCAGGCGGAGGAGCGGATGTATGAGGACAAGAAAAGGTTTTATCACGGTAAGAAACCGTCCAAACGATACCGGCATCAAATAGATGATGTGCTGGGCCTGGCTACACCTGGTATGCTTCAGAAACTGATCCATGAGGGAAGCTTCCATATCTATTACCAGCCTAAGTTTTCTGTGGCGGACAGCAAACTTACAGGAGCGGAAGCTTTGGTGCGTCTGATGCCTGAGGGACAGGATGGATGTCCGCCGGATAAGTTTATTCCTGTTCTGGAAAGTTGTCGTCTAATCCCTATTTTAGATTTTTATGTTTTTGAGCAGGTCTGCACTCAATTGCGAAAATGGCTGGATGCGGGAAAAGAAGTGGTACCCATTTCCACAAACTTTTCCAGGCTTACAATCAACACTCCCGACTTTGTCCATCAGCTGGTAACCATCAGGGACAAATATCAGATTCCTCCTGAACTGCTGGAAGTGGAGATTACAGAGACGGTGGAAGCGGATGACCCAGATTGTTTTTCCGAAACTTTGCGGCAGCTGCAAGAAAACAACTTTTTTATTGCCATTGATGACTTTGGTGTGAGGAACGCCAATATTTCCCTTTTGATTGATGTAAACTTCCATGTTTTGAAGGTGGATAAACATGTGGTCAACAAGCTCCATGACAATGACAAGGCCCAGCAGCTGATGGCTGCGTTGGCTAAAATCTGTCATCCCCGCCAGATTAAAATGATTGCTGAGGGTGTGGAGACGGAGGAACAACTGGATTTGATTCGTGAGACTGGATGCGACGACCTTCAAGGATACCTGTTCAGCAAACCCATTGATGTTAAGGAGTTTGAACGCAAATATCTTTAAAAAAATGACAGGGATTTTTTAAAATCCCTGTCATTTTTTAAATTCCTGGTTCTTATCGAGCCTCATCTTCATTCAGGCGGTTGATGTACCGGTAGATGGTGGTTTCGGTGGTTCCCAGAATGGAAGCCAGCTCCGCTACTGCCCCCTTCACAAGAAAAATCCCTTTGTCATCCAACACGTGCACCAACTGCATTTTTTCCTTAGCGTCCAAACGGGTTGGCTCTACACGGAGGGTGGAGACTTCCTCATGAATGGTTTTTGTCACAATCTCAGGAACGGAAATATCAAAGCTCTCATAAAAATTCTTGGAGGGAAGCTCCTGTTTTGGGGGGCGGGCGCCAGAAATCATGGTGTCGATAATATTGCGCAGTTCGATGAGCCGTTCCACCTTCTGATTGATGGTCAAAATCGCCAGCAGTTCCCCAGCCTGATTTTTCAAAAACAGGGTGGCGGATTTTAGCTTCTCCTTGGTGCGGGAAAGCGCTCGGTAATTGACGATATAATCCTCCCGTTCATAATCCTTCCGCTCCAGGAAGCTTTTTTCCAGGGACCTCATCTCACTTCCGGGCTTCATCTCCTCATCGAAAGGATGCTCCACACAGTGGACTTTACGGGTCTCCACATTATAAAGGATAATCTCACAATCTGGTCCATGCATCTCCGCCATAAAACGAACCAGGGATTCAAAATAAGTCAAATCTTTCGTTGGCATTTCGTCTATCCCCCAAAATCACACTCTTTCTTTTAGTATACTCCAAATTGATAAAAAGTCTAGTTCCCGCGGAAAGAATACAGCCGCTGAAGGCGTTTTCTGCATTCAGCGGCTGTAGGACAGTAGAGAGGAAGAATGTTTTTAAAATTTGATGACACCGATTAACTGTAAGAACATCAGGACCACCGCGACTGGTGCGATATATTTTACAGTAATGGTAAAATAATGGTTGATTTTCATACCCTTTCCAGTATTGATTTCATCCAGAAGGGTCTTGGGCTTGAGAATCCATCCACCCAGAAGCAGAAGGAACAAGCCGCCCAAAGGCAGAAGAATGGCGGAGACCAAAATATCATTGGTGAAATCGAAGATGGTTTTTCCAAAGATAAGAACATCCGCCAAAGGTCCAAAGGAGAACATCATAATCACACCCAGTACCCAGACCACAAAGGTGACCACCCAGGTGGCTTTTTTGCGGTTAAACTTCCATTCATCAACCGCGTACCCCACAATGGCTTCCATAATGCAGATGGTGGAGGTCAGGCAGGCGAAAAACAGCAGGATAAAGAACAGGGTGCCAAAGAGCATACCCATTTTCATCTGGGCGAAGATGGTAGGCAGGGTGATAAATACCAGCGGCGGGCCCATTCCGACCTCAATATCAAAGGCAAAGGAGGCGGGAAAGACAATGAACCCAAAGAGAATCGCTGCGATGGTGGTTCCAAAGGCTACCATAATTGTGCTGCTGCTGATGGTCTGCTTTTTGTCCAGATAGCTGCCGTAGACGCACAGGTTTCCAGCGCCCACTCCAAGGGTGAAGAAGGACAAACCAATGGCGTTCATAATCGCTTCTCCATCCAGGCTGGTGAAATCAGGTACCAGATAGAACTTTAATCCCTCGCTGGCTCCTGGCAGCAGAACCGCTTGCACCGCCAGTACAATAATCATAATGAACAGCACCGGCAGCAGAACGTTGCACACCTTTTCAATACCGCCCTGAACCCCTCGCATCACTACAAAGGAGGTAATGGCCAGCATGATGGTAAGCCAGAGAACCACCTGGACAGGATTGGATGTAAAAGCGCCGAACATGGCGCCGAGGGTTTCGGCGGAGGCGCCGTTGTAGGAGCCTGTAACCGATTTCAGGATATAGGCGATGGTCCATCCGGCGATGCCCATATAGAAGGATAAGGTCAAGGTCAGGGAAATGGTACCCAAAATTCCCATCATATAGTATTTTTTACCAGGGCAAAGCTCTTTGAGAGCGCTGGTATAACTCTTGCCGGTTTTTCTCCCCAATGCGAACTCAATCAGCAGAATTGGAATGGCGATGAGCACCAGGGCCAGCAGGTACATAATGATAAAAGCGGCTCCTCCATAACGTCCCACAATATAGGGGAACTTCCATACACTTCCTAACCCAATGGCACCCCCCATAGAGGCGAGGACAAATCCTAAACGGCTTCCAAATTGTTCACGGGCAGGTTGTTCCGTTGCAGTAGAGACGGTGGGCTTTTGCTCTGACATGATCTTCCCTCCTTAGACCAAGAAGACTGATGGATGTTGTCTCACAGGTAAAGTAATAGCCGCCCCCGGCCCACAGGCTGGGGACGGCTGAAACAGAGATGAATGTTTACAGCAGCTCGAATCCGGCAGTGAAGTGCCGCAGAGCCAGGATGGGTCCCTCATAAATCAGCTTCATGCCTCTGTACTTGTCACGATTCTGGTAGATGTAGTCCAGAGCGTTCACGATGCAGTCCAGATGATTGTTGGTGTAAACCCGGCGGGAAACACAGATACGCATGGTTTCCAGCGCTGGCCAGATAGGCTCACCGGTAACAGGGTCCTTGGAACCGAAGGCGCAGGCACCCATTTCTACCGCTCGGATACCAGCTTCCTCATAGAGAGCGGCTACCAGACGCTGAGAGGGGAACTCATGCTGAGGAATCTGGGGGAAGAAACGGCGTCCATCTACATAAACACCATGGCCGCCAGTAGGCTCCACGATGGGGATGCCCCGTGCTTTCAGCTGGTCACCAAGATATTTGACCTGAGCAATTCGATACTCCAGATAATCCTCTCTGGTGGCTTCCTGCAAACCTACTGCCAAAGCCTCCATGTCACGGCCGGACATACCACCGTAGGTGATAAAGCCTTCATGGGCGATTGCCATTTGATTGGCAAAGGAGAAGAACTCATCATTGCGGGTAACAATCAAACCACCGATGTTTACCAGACCATCCTTCTTGGAGGACATGGTAGCGGTCTCACAGTAGGAGAACATCTCACGGGTGATTTCTTTGATTTCTTTATGCTCGTAACCAGGCTCACGGGTCTTGATGAAGTAAGCGTTCTCAGCCAAGCGGGCGCTGTCCAGTACCAGAGGAATCTTGTGGGCTTTCGCGAACTCGCTGACCGCACGGATATTGGCCATGGAAACAGGCTGACCGCCGTTGTTGTTGCAGGTGATGGTGATGATGATGACCGAGATGGAGTCCGGGCCATGCTCATCCAAAATTTTCTGGATTTTAGCAATATCAATGTTGCCTTTAAAGGGTTCGGGAGCGCTGGAAGCGTCCAGACCAGCGTCGATTACGCAGTCCACAGGATAGGCGCCAATCAGTTCAGCGTTGCCGTGGAAGGTATCAAAGTGCATGTTTCCAACAGCGTATTTGCCAGGTTTGGCGTAATATTGAGCCATGATGTAGTCAGCGCCGCGGCCCTGGTGAGTAGGCTGCACATGAGGCATACCAAAAACGTCCTGAACAGAGGCTTCCAATTTGTAGAAGCTCTTGCATCCAGCGTAACTTTCGTCACCCAGCATCATAGCGGCCCATTGCTCAGCACTCATAGCGGAGGTACCACTGTCGGTCAGGCAGTCCACATAAACATCTTCCGCTTTCAGGCGGAAAGCGTTGTACTGGGCTTTTTTCAGCGCTTCTACACGCTCCTCACGGGTGGTTTTTTTGATGGGCTCTACAACTTTGATGCGGAAGGGTTCAGCGGTTTGGAATCTCATAATCATGTCGCTCCTTTTCAAACTAGTTGGTATATAATAGTTTGTTTTCTCTGTGACACTATATTATCATTTTGTAAATTTATTTTCAATTGGTAAATATAATATATATTATATAATTTTTTATCCAAAAGTGAAAAAATAAACTTTTTATGGGACTGTTTCACGCAATAGTAAAAAAATAGTTAAAAAAATATACAAATCATATAAAATTGAAACATTATGTAAAAAAATTAACTGAAAATTAAATGACATCAAGATATTTAATTATCTGAATGTAAAAATAATCACTTATTTATTCAAAATAAAATAAATAAGTGATGGGTATACTCCTATTGCAAAAAAGAGCGGTAAGACAAAGTACAATAGAACAGATAAAATTTTCATAGAGGGAAAATTTTCCACTGGAAAAAGAAATTTATGGACAGGTTTCTAAACAACTGAAATTGGCATATACTAAATATGAAGGAAAAGAATTTTTTGTGAGAAAAAACGAGGGTTTTCACCATGTTTAAATTTAAAAATTACAATCTGATTACATTTACATTACAAAAGCGTAACAAATATGAAAAAAATTTAAATAAAATTCCGTTTTCCTCTTGATTTTCTTCAGAAGTATGGTATATTATAGATGTAGTAATTAAAAGCAGTTATTTTTGTAGGTGTTATTAAGATGAAAAGTTACAAATTGTAACTATTAAAGGGGGAACGGCTATGAAAAACAAGCAAAAAAGAAAATCTTCTATACCCAGCGGCATTCTGTTAGCCGTTTTGACCTTTTTATTGCTGTCTGTATTCAACAGCGGCGCTCTGGAGTTTTCCAAAGAGGCAGGTATGATTCCGTGGCTGATGGATACCGCTGTGTATGCTTTGGGATATAAGCTTTCCTATAAATTGGTGGCCTCCCTGTGCATGTTCCTGTTGGGATGGTTCATCGGCAGCATGGTGGCCTATGGAAAAGAGATTAAAACCAAAAAGCGCTCCAGAGCCACCCATGTGGAGTTTCAAAAGGGCAATACCCGTGTAAGCCGGACCGCGTAAATCTGTTTTTTCATTTTTTTCTCCTATATACAGCATGGCGGGCGCCTCCTTTATGGAAGGCGCCCGCCATGCTTTGTTTAACCCCATTGGAAAAAAGCCACAATCCGTCCTAGCAGGTAAAGAAGCCCCACCGACAGAAAACAGTACAGAATAATCCGCTTGTTGGAAGGGGTGGGGCGGTTAAAAAGGGACATAAACAACCTCCTCAAAGTTTTTTGGTGTTGTGTATTTTCAGTGTAGCATATTGAAGTAAAAAAGAAAAGTGGTAAGGAAATCAAGGAATTCGCTTGTTTTAAGTGGGGATTATGTTATAATAAACCTATGATGCGTAAATACAGTTTTTCTCAGCGGCTGGCATTGCTGGTGCTGGCGCTGGCCGTTTTAGGGGCTTTTGTGGTCATCAGCGTTTTGTGGATTCCATACCGATGCCCTTTGCGCTGGACCTTTGGAATCAGCTGTCCTGGCTGCGGTATGACCAGGGCAGCTATGGCACTTTTAAGGCTGGATTTCGCTGGAGCTTTTTTGGCCCATCCAGGAATTTATCCGCTGGTGTGCTATCTGGCGGCCGCTATTTTTTTATGGCTGAGGGGAGACACAAAAACCCTGGGCAGTTTCCGCTTTTGGATGCCTATGGCGTTGATTTTGCTGGCTCTATGGCTGGTTCATGGGGGGCTGTACTTGAACGGTCTGGCCCCGGATTTTGTGGAGCCGCAGGCGATTTTTCCTCGGGTGTTCCGTTTTTTGAAAACGGTATTATATTCATGATAGCTTTGTTAAGGGGGTAAGCAGAATGTTTCAAAATATGATGGATACGATTGGGTTTGTGGCCCAGAGTGATCCAGAGGTGGGCATCGCCATGGCCAGAGAGTTGGCCAGACAGCGGCGGAATATTGAGCTCATCGCCTCAGAGAACATTGTAAGCCCGGCGGTTATGGCCGCCATGGGAACAGTTCTCACCAACAAATATGCGGAGGGCCTGCCTGGAAAACGGTATTATGGCGGGTGCCAGTGTGTGGATGAGGTGGAGAATCTGGCCATTGAGCGGGCCAAAAAGCTGTTTGGAGCCGACGCAGTAAATGTGCAGCCCCATTCCGGCGCTCAGGCCAATATGGCGGTTTACTTCGCTCTGCTGGAGCCAGGGGATACCGTTTTGGGAATGAACCTGGCCCATGGAGGACATCTGACCCATGGCTCCCCGGTGAATATGTCGGGGAAATATTTCCACTTTGTGCCTTATGGGGTGGATGACGAAACCCAAACCATTGACTATGACAAGGTCCGTCAGCTGGCTATGGAGCATCGCCCCAAAATGATTGTGGCGGGGGCCTCGGCTTATCCCAGGGTGATTGATTTTGAGCGGCTGGGTGCTATCGCCAAAGAGGTAGGGGCTTATCTGATGGTGGATATGGCCCATATCGCTGGCCTGGTGGCGGCGGGAGAGCATCCCTCCCCGGTACCTTATGCCGACGTGGTCACCACCACCACCCACAAGACTTTGAGAGGTCCCAGAGGAGGCATGATTCTCTGTAAAGAGGAGCTGGCCGCGAAAATCAATAAGGCGGTATTCCCTGGCACCCAGGGAGGCCCCTTGGAGCATATCATTGCGGCCAAGGCGGTGTGCCTTGGAGAGGCCCTGAAGCCGGAGTTTAAGGCTTACCAGCATCAGGTAATTCTGAACAGCAAGGCGCTGGCCGGCGGATTGGCAGCCAGAGGATTCAAGATGGTGTCCGGGGGCACCGACAACCATCTGATTCTTTTGGATCTGCGGAACTTTAACGTGACCGGCAAGGAGCTGGAGAAGAAGCTGGACGAGGTGTATATCACCGTCAACAAAAACGCCATCCCCAACGACCCACAAAGCCCCTTCATTACCAGCGGCATCCGGCTGGGAACCCCAGCCGTCACCAGCCGTGGCTTTGTGGAGGCGGACATGGACCAGATTGCCCAGTATATCTATCTGGCCTGCACCGACTTCGAGGGCAAGGCGGACCAGATTCGGGCTGGTGTGGAGGAACTCTGCGGCAGATACCCTTTGTATGAATAAAACAGTTTGAGAATTATGTTCAGGGCGGCGGTATTACCGCCGCCCTGGTTTCTGCGGCATCTTGTTTGCCTGATGTTTTAGGATGGATTTAGAAAAAATGCGATATGAATCTTTGCCAAGCTTCACCCATCAGGAGGCTTTGGATATTTTAGAAAATGGCTCCCATCAACAGCGGGTGTTGCTTCCCTTCGCTTTGGGGGAGTATGAGGAGGACCAAGGATTCGCCCAGATGGTCTGTCTGCGTTCCATGGAGCATCCGGACCCGGAAATTCGTTCAGCGGGAGCCATGGGATTGGCTTACATCGCCCGCAACCATAAAAAATTGGACAAGCGAGTGGTAAAGCCCTACCTGCTGCGGGAATTGCGGGAAAATCATACCTATCGCTGGCGGATTCAGGACGCTTTAGAGGACATCAACTGGTTTTTAGGGTGGCGCTTGGGAGAAGCGTCTGAAAATAAAAAGGGGTGATTGTGTATATGGGCGCTCCGTTGGCTGACCGGATTCGGCCTCAGACATTGGACGAGGTGGTGGGACAGGAACACCTGCTGGGACAGGACAAGGTACTCCGCCGGATGATTGAGAGTGGCAATATCCCCAATCTGATTTTTTACGGGCCATCCGGGGTGGGGAAAACCACGGTGGCCTCCATCATCGCCCGAAAGGCCGGGAAGAAGCTTTACAAGCTCAACGGCACAACCGCCTCCACAGCGGATATTCGGGAGGTGGTGGAAGGGTGCAATACCATTGAGGGTATCGGCGGGGTGTTGCTTTATCTGGATGAGATTCAATACCTGAACAAAAAGCAGCAGCAGACCCTTTTGGAATTTACCGAGAACGGCTCCATCACCCTGATTGCCTCCACCACGGAAAACCCCTATTTTTATGTTTATAACGCCATCCTTTCCAGGAGTACCGTCTTTGAGTTCAAGCCGGTACCGCCGGAAAAGGTGGCGGAAGCGGTCAACCGTGCTTTTCTCAGGGCGGGGGAGGCTTTTGAAGGGGGGCTTTCTATCCAGGAGGGGGTCTGCGGGTATCTGGCCCACGCCTGCGGGGGAGATGTGCGCAAGGCCATCAACGCGGTAGAAATGCTGGCGCTGGCGGCTGGAGACGGGGGAAAAGTGACCCTGGAGGACGCTGCTCAGGTGGCCCAGCGCAGCGCTATGCGCTATGACCGGGATGGGGACGCCCACTATGACATCCTTTCCGCGTTCCAAAAATCCATTCGGGGCTCGGATGAAAACGCTGGGCTCCATTACCTGGCCCGCCTGCTGGAAGCTGGAGATTTGATTTCCCCCTGCCGGCGGCTTTTGGTCATCGCCAGTGAGGATGTGGGTCTGGCCTATCCCCAAGCGGTGGCTATTGTGAAAGCCTGTGTGGACAGCGCTATGCAGCTGGGGCTTCCAGAGGCCAGAATCCCCCTGGCCCAGGCGGTGATTCTCCTGGCCACCGCCCCAAAATCCAATTCTGCCATTGTGGCTATTGATGCGGCCCTGGCGGATGTGCGGGAAGGAAAAACAGGAGAGGTACCGGCCTATCTGCGGGATGGGCATTATGGCGGCGCCCAGAAGATGGGGCATGCCATCGGGTATCAGTACGCCCATGATTATAAAAATGGGTATGTGCGGCAGCAGTATCTGCCGGACCCTTTAAAGGACAGGGTGTACTACCACTTTGGCAGCAATAAAACAGAGGCGGCGGCTCAGGCGTATCGGGAAAAGCTGCTGCGGGAGTCAGAATAAAGGGTGTGAGTGGCATCGAAAACGCGGTATTATCTTTCAACATCGTATTCCCCATGTTTATCATGCTGGCATTGGGGTATTTTATGCGGGTGCGGGGCATGTGGGACGACCCCTATCTCACCAAGCTCAACGGCATTGTGTTTAAAACCTTTTTCCCTATGTACATTTTTATGAGCATCTACCAAACCGACCTGTCCTCCGCTATCAATCCCTCCATGCTGAGCTTTATGCTGGTGTACCTGTTTACGGTGATTGTAGGCTCCTGGATTTTGATTCCCCATCTGGAGCCGGACCGGAAAAAACAGGGGGTAATGATTCAGGGACTGTTCCGGGGTAACATTCTGCTGTTTGGAATCCCCATCACCGAATCCCTGTATGGCGGGGATTATGTGGGCCTGGCGGCGGTGATTGTGGGCTGTATTGTGCCGGTTTACAACGTGGTGGCGGTTATCGTGCTGGAAGGCTTCCGGGGCGGAAAGCCCAACGTGAAAAAGATGGTGAAGGGTGTGCTGACCAACCCCCTGATTCTAGGGGCTGCGGCGGCGGTGGTATGCCTGCTGTTCCACATCACCCTTCCTTCAGCGGTGGAGAAGGGCATTTCTGACATGGCCAAAATCACCACCCCCCTTTCTATGGTGATTCTGGGAGGCAGCTTCTACTTCTCCCAGGTGCGGCACAACCTGCGGCCTCTGCTGATTATCCTCATCGGTAAGCTGATAGTGCTGCCCGCCTTGGGGCTGGGAGCGGCTATTCTGCTGGGATTCCGAGGCCCAGAACTGGGTATCCTGGTGGTAATGCTTACCGTTCCGGTGGCAGTTTCCTCCTTCACCATGGCCCAGCAGATGGACGGGGACGCGGAACTGGCGGGACAGGTGGTTGTGTTCAGCGCGGTTTGCTCTATTGTCACCATCTTCCTTTGGATTTTCGCCTTCAAGCAGCTGGTGCTGATTTAGGCCATCAAGATATATCCAGTGAAAAAAGGCGTACTCCCATGTGGGAGTACGCCTTATGTACGCTCACTTTAAACCTGCTGAAAAACAGTTTCAATCACCCGGTCTGCGCTTTCTGGGGAATATTTCCAACGATTGATATGCCCTTCGGTGAGAAAATAATGGGCGGAAGGCTGGGGATAATCCGCCTCAAAGGCATCCACCAGAATCAGCTTCACCTTCATTTTCTCAGGAAGGATGCTTTTGATGTATACACTGGCGTGCTGACCAATGGCGATGCCCTCCTTTGGCTCCGCCAGCCCCGCCAGATTGGGAGCCAGCTCCACAAACACCCCGTAAGGCTCCACCGAGCGCACCACCCCCGCTACCGTCTCCCCTGGCTGGAACAGGGCAGCGTTTTCCTCCCAGGTCCCTAAAAGCTCCTTGTGGCTCAGGGAGATGCGGCCCTCTGGCTCCAGAGCTTTCACCACAGCGAAAATCTCCTGCCCAGGATGGAACCGGTCCCGGGGATGACTGATGCGGGAGATGGAGATAGCGTCGATTGGAATGAGGGAAGGGACCCCGCAGCCAACATCCACAAAACATCCGAAGGCTTCCAGATGGGTGACCCTGGCGGGCAGGATGTCCCCAGGAATCAGCCGCCCCAGGTAGCGCTCCATGCACTCCTGCTGAACCGCCCTTCTGGAGAGCTGGGGGATGACCACCCCGTTGCCGCTTCGGGAGAACCCTGTGATTCTGTAACAGACAGGTTTGTTGACCCGGGAGATGATGGCGATGTCCCGGGTAGTCCCCTCCGCGATGCCCATGGCACATTCCTCACGGGGGATAATGCCCCGATATGGCCCCATATCCACAATCAGGTTATGCTGAGAATCACAAACAATGGCCCGGCTTTCCAAAATACGGCCTTGGGCACAGGCTTCCTCCAAAGCGCTGAGAGACTGAAAGGATTGGCGGTTGGCCGGGGTATCCAGCAAAGCGCCTTCCGGTTGGTACAAATTCATTTTAAAGGACCCCTCTCTTTACACATACAACACTATATGCGGAAAATGGGCTGGGTATGTGCGGCGTTTTTTTGCTGGTGTTCTTGCTTAACGGGAGAATTTTGAGTATAATACTATTCTGTAATATTGTGTGCAGAGCGGGGCGATGAAATGGACGTGCGGGTAGGGGACCTTTTACAGATGAAAAAGCCCCATCCCTGCGGCGGGAACACTTTTCTGGTGGGCCGTGTGGGGATGGATTTCCGTATCAAATGCCAGACCTGCGGCCATGAGGTGATGGTACCCAGGGCCAAGGTGGAGAAGAATATCCGAAAGATTATCCGGGATGGGGCGGAGGTGGAAAAAGCGCCGAAAAAGGCCCCGCCCTCACGGGAACAGGAGCGACAAAAATGATTGAGAAGCTGAAGGCGGTAGCGGGCCGGTTTGAGGAATTGGGACACCGGCTGATGGAGCCGGGGGTGACCGGGGACCCGGCCCAATACGCCACCTTGATGAAAGAATACCGGCGGCTGGAGCCGATTGTGGAAACCTATCAAACCTATGAGAAGGCCAAACAGGCGGTTGAGGAAGCCCATGAGATGCTGGACGAGACCGGGCTTGACAAAGAACTGCGGGAGCTGGCCCAGGAGCAGTTGGACACCGGTAAAGAGCAGATGGAGCGGGCCGCCCAGGAACTGCGGATTCTGCTGCTGCCCAGAGACCCCAATGACGAGAAGAACGTGATTGTGGAGATTCGGGGCGGTGTGGGAGGGGAGGAGGCGGCCTTGTTCGCTGGCTCCCTCTACCGGATGTACACCATGTACGCCGAGCGGCAGGGGTGGTCCTGCGAGGTCCTCAACGCCAACGAAACCGAGCTGGGGGGTTATAAGGAAATCTCCTTTTCCATCAACGGGGAAGGGGCCTATTCCCGCCTGAAGTACGAGAGCGGGGGCCATCGGGTGCAGCGTGTGCCGGAAACCGAGACCCAGGGCAGAATCCATACCTCAGCGGCCACCGTGGCGGTGCTGCCGGAAGCGGAAGAGGTGGAGCTGGAAATTGACCCCAAGGATTTGCAGATTGATGTGTTCCGCTCCTCCGGGGCGGGAGGTCAGCATGTAAACAAGACCTCCTCCGCCATCCGAGTGACCCACCTGCCTACCGGTATGGTGGTGGAATGTCAGGACGAGCGGAGCCAGTTTAAAAACAAGGATAAAGCGCTGAAGGTGCTTCGCTCCCGGCTGCTGGACCAGAAAATCCGGGAGCAGAACGAGAAGATTTCCAGCGAACGGAAATTGCAGGTGGGCTCCGGGGACCGCTCCGAGCGGATTCGCACCTATAATTTCCCCCAGAACCGGGTGACCGACCATCGGATTGGGCTGACCCTTTACAAGCTGGACAGCATTATGAATGGGGATTTGCAGGAGCTGCTGGACGCCTTGATGACCTATGACCAGGCGGAAAAGCTGAAAGCGGCGGAGGAAGAATAAAGCGGGAAACAATGGGAGATGGAGAGTTTTTGGAAACCCAGGTATTGAAAATTACGGATATAGAAAAGGATGGGGCTCTGCTGGATGAGGCGGCAGCGCTGCTGCGGGAAGGGCAGCTGGTGGCTATCCCCACCGAAACGGTGTATGGGCTGGCGGCGGACGCCCTGAACCCAAAGGCGGCAGCGGCCATCTATCAGGCCAAGGGGCGCCCCAGTGATAACCCCTTAATTGTGCATGTGTCCTCCTTGGAGGAGATTCCCCCTCTGGTGAAGCAGGTGCCGCCTCAGCTTAAACAGCTGGCAGAGGCTTTCTGGCCAGGACCCATGACGGTGGTGATGGAGAAATCCCCACTGATTCCCAGCACCACCTCTGGGGGATTGGAGACGGTGGCGGTGCGGATGCCTGCCCACCCCATCGCCAGAGCGCTGATTCAGCGCAGTGGAAGGTCTTTGGCGGCCCCTTCCGCTAATCTTTCCGGCCTGCCAAGTCCCACCACGGCCCAGCATTGTGTGGAGGATTTGACCGGACGGGTCGCCGCCATTGTGGATGGAGGTCCTTGCCAGGTGGGGGTGGAGTCCACCGTCCTGACCCTCTGCACCCAGCCGCCTAAAATCCTGCGGCCAGGGGCGGTGACTCTGGAGATGCTGCGGAAGGTGCTGCCGGACATCCAGCTGGACGAGGGGGTCTTTGAGCATCTTTCGGATGACCGGAAGGTGGCCTCCCCCGGTATGAAATATAAGCACTACGCCCCGAAAGCCAGGGTGATTCTGGTGCGGGGAACGCTGGAACAGTTCCAGGAGTTTTTGCGGCATCAGCGGGAAGAATATGGGGTGCTGTGCTTTGAGGAGGATGTCCCCGCTTTAAACGCCCGATGCGTCACCTACGGGAAGGAGCAGGACCCTGCTTCCCAGGCCCATGCCCTGTTCGACGCGTTGCGACGACTGGATAAGGAGGGCTTTTCCCTGGTGTACGCCCGTATCACGGGAGAAGAAGGGGTAGGCCAGGCGGTTTACAACCGGCTCCTGCGGGCGGCGGCTTTTGATGAAATTCAATTATAAGGGGGTTTAGATAGATGAACGGGTATCAGGCGAAAGTAATTGGACTGACCGGCCAGACAGGGGCGGGAAAGTCCACCCTAAGCGAGATGTTTACCCAGCATGGAATCCCGGTGGTGAACGCGGACCGGGTGGCCCGGGAAACCATGGAACAGTCCAAGGATTGCCTTATGGATTTGGTGCTGGAATTTTCCACCGAGGTGATTCACCCAGATGCCACCCTGAATCGGGAAAAATTGGCGGCCATCTGCTTTTCCGACAAGAAGAAACTGAGACGTTTGAATGAAATCACCTTTCCATACATCATTGAGGCTATCCGGGGCAAACTGCGAGAGGTAAGTGCTGACGCTGAGATGGTGGTTTTGGATGCCCCCACCTTATATGAGGCGGGGATGGATAAGGATTGTGACCAGGTGGTGGCAGTTATTGCCGACAGGCAGACCCGCCTGGAGCGGATTATCCAGCGGGACAACATGACCCAGGAGGCCGCTCAGCGCCGGGTGGACGCCCAAAATCCAAATGAGTTCTATACCAGCAAGGCCAATCATGTGGTGACCAATGATGGGGATTTGGACAGCCTGCGGCTGTCGTTTATTGGGCTGATGGACCAGATTCGTTCCTTTGGGGAGCCTGAGGAGGAGCAATCCCAACTGGAGGAAGCGCTGCCTGAGGAATCCCCTCAGCCTGAGGAGGATTCCATTGAGGAGGGGGACGAGGAAGGCTCCTTGCAGGAGCTGGAAAGCCCGGAGACCCTGTGAGAAAGGCTGGCCGTTTTTCCCCTCTGGTTCTGCTGCTGGAACTGGCCCTTTTGCTTCTGGTCCTTTACGGGGGCTGGAAGCTGGTGAAACTGGGGATGGACCGGTATTACCGGATTTCCTATCCTCTGAAATACCAGACCCTGGTAGAGGAAAACTGCCGGGAATTGGATTTGGACCCAGCCCTGGTTTATGCGGTGATACGCACCGAGAGCGGTTTTGACCCCGCCGCGGAATCCCATCTGGGAGCTAGGGGGCTGATGCAGCTGATGCCGGACGCCTATGATTGGGTGCGGATGCGCTGGGGGGAACCCCAGGATTCGGATTACGAGGCGCTGTATGACCCGGAAGTGGGGGCACTGTATGGCTGCCGGATGCTGCGGCTGCTGCTGGACGAGTTTGAAACCAACACCAACGCTTTGGCCGCGTATCATGGGGGCTGGGGAAGCGTGAAACAGTGGCTGGAGAATCCGGATTACTCCCAGGACGGGGAAAACTTGACCTATATTCCCTTTGATGACACTAGAGCCTATGTGGAAAAGGTTCTGAAAACTATGGAAATCTATCGCCGGCTTTATGGATTGTAGAGCGGGCGTTCATAAAGGAGGCATCTCTTATGGAGAATCAAAAGACTGAGGGACAGCTTCTCGGAGAGAAGCTGCTGCTCAAACGGAAAAACATGGGTATGAAAGAGGACAGCGAGGCGGTTGAGCAGGCTGCTCAAGCCTTCTGCGCCCCTTATAAGCGGTTCCTGGACCGGTGCAAGACCGAGCGGGAAGCGGTGGAGACCATCGTGGAGATGGCGGAAAAGGCTGGCTACAAGCCCTTTGACCCCAAGGCTTCCTATCAGGCAGGGGACAAGGTGTATTACAACAACCGGGGCAAGGCCCTGATTCTGACGGCGTTCGGGCGTCACCCTCTGGAAAAGGGCGTCCGCATCATGGCCAGCCATATTGATTCCCCCCGTCTGGACTTGAAGCCCAGCCCTCTGTATGAGGAAGCGGAGCTGGCCATGTTCAAGACACACTATTATGGGGGCATCAAAAAGTATCAGTGGAGCGCCATTCCTCTGGCTCTTCATGGGGTCATTGTAAAGAAGAACGGGGAAAAGCTTTCGGTAGCCATTGGTGAGGAAGAGCCAGACCCCATCTTCGTAGTGAATGACCTGCTGCCTCATCTGGCCCAGGAGCAGATGAAACGCACCCTTTCCCAGGGAATTAAGGGGGAGGAGCTGAATGTGCTGGTAGGCTGCCGCCCCTTCAAGGACGACAAGGCCAGTGAGCGGGTGAAGCTGAACATCATCCGCCTGCTCAACGAGAAATACGGGATTGTGGAGGAGGATTTCCTCTCCGCTGAGCTGACCATGGTTCCCGCCTTCAAGGCCAGGGATATTGGCTTTGACCATTCCTGCATAGGAGCTTATGGGCATGACGACCGGGTCTGCGCCTATACCTCCCTGATGGCGGCTCTGGAAGCCCAGACCCCCGCCTACACCACCCTGACGGTGTTCGCGGACAAGGAGGAAACCGGCTCCGATGGGAATACCGGACTTCACTCTCATTATCTGGAGTTCTTCATTGAGCGGCTGGCCAAGCTGGAAGGACTGTGCGGCCGGGATGTGCTGAGCAATTCCACCTGCCTGTCCGCCGACGTGAACGCTGCCTTCGACCCCACCTTTGGGGACACCCTGGAAAAACGCAACTGCGCTTATCTGAACTATGGTGTGGTGGTGACCCAGTACACTGGTTCCGGCGGGAAATACGGCACCAGCCAGGCTTCCGCCGAATTTATGGCCCAGGTGCGGAATTGGCTGGATAACGCCAAGGTGTCCTGGCAGACTGGGGAGCTTGGAAAGGTGGACCTGGGCGGCGGCGGTACCGTGGCCAAGTATGTGGCCGCTTTGGATGTGGACGTGGTAGATGTAGGCGTTCCGGTGCTGTCTATGCACGCTCCCTTCGAGGTGGTTTCCAAAAATGACGTATACGCCACCTATCAGGCCTTCAAAGCTTATGTAGAGGCGGAATAAGGAAAACTCTAGCGGGTGGCTTTCCTCACAGGAGGGGAGCCGCCTGCCTTTTTATGGATGAGCAAGCCTAAAATCAACAAAAGGGGAGAATGGTATGGCGGGATTTTTCCGCGCTTTATTCGGCGGGGCAGAAAAGAAACCCGAAAAAAAGCAGCCGCCTCAGCGGTTGGAATCTTTCAGAAAGGATTTGTTTGGATGTGGGCAGGAGATTCATAGGGACCAATTTTTGTCCCTGCTCTCTGCCAGCTGCGGGCCGGTGATGGCTAAGCAGCGCTCCCTTGCCCAGCTGGTGGTCCAAGGAAGAAACTGGAACCTGGATTTGGGACAGGGGGTCCTTTCCTTTGGGGAGGATGCTTACCCAGCCCAGCTGCTGGGAAGCCAGTCGGATGTCAGCGGCACCTGGCTGTGGGCCTGGGCTAATCCGAGCCAGTTTTCCCAGAAGGTCCTTGCCCAATCCCTGGAGCTGAAGTCTCTGGGGGAACAGTGGGGCCTCAAGGAGTTTACCCAAGCGGAGTTTCCGGTGGATGACCTGGTGAATGGCTACACCCTCTCCATGGTGGCGGCGGCCCTGCGTGGGGAAAGTTGTCTGTTCCGGGCCCCTTACGCGAATGGGGCGGCTTATCTGGGATTCACTGGACTTCCTGAGCAGGTGTTTTCCCCTATGGGCGCCCAGGAACTGGTGAAGCTGGCCACCGATTGTATCCAGCAGTATCCTTTGGAGCATAAGCTGTTCCTGTCCAGCCTGCTGTATCAAAATGGCTGTCCCTTCCAATGGGAGGGGGAGGACAGCCTGACCGCCCAGCTGGACGGAGCGCCCTTTACCTTCCAATTCCAGCAGGTGGAAGGGGGCTGGCGCCTGTCTGAAATCAAAGGAACCCTGTCAAAACCTACATAAAAGGGAAACGACATGCGAAAATATGTGATTTTACCGGAGCCGGTTTCCATTAGTGGGGGGGCAGCTTCTGCGTAAACTGATGCTTTGTTCTGAGAAGCAGGGAGAAACTTACCTGTTTCTCTACAATACGGCGGAGGACGGGGGATGCTTCGCCGACCACTGGTATCCAGACTGGGAAAGCGCCTGGGAGGATTTGGAGGACTGGGGGCTGGGACTGGAGAAATTGGATTGGGTGGAAATCCCTGACCCGGACAGAGGCTGCCGGCAAGACCTGATTCGTTCTGTGGAAGTTCCTGCTTCCCCTCACGGGAGAAAAAAATAAAAAAACCGCCCTTTCAAGGCGGTTTTTTGTCGCATTTAGCAATCCTGATTTGGTTGACAATTTAAAAAATATGTGATAAAATAATACACTGTATCAAAATGGATATTTGTGCCATAATCCGATTAAGATTATAGCATGTTTCCAAGGGTTTGGCAAGAGGAATTTGCAAAAATTATAAGGAAACAAAGGGAAATCTGTAAGTTTTGCATAATGCCTCACGTTGGTCAAAAAACGCGTCCGACGGGCGCGGCGGACATGTGGGGAAACACCGGCAAATTTTCCCGCAAATCAGATGAATGGAGTGAGCAAAGCCTATGGTGAATGTGAAACCGGTTACACAGGGTAAAACAACTCGTATGAGCTTTTCCCGGATTGACGAGGTTCTGCAGATGCCGAACTTGATTGAGGTCCAGAAAAACTCCTACCAGTGGTTCCTGGACGAAGGGCTGAAAGAGGTCTTTAAGGATGTTTCGCCGATTACCGATTACCAGGGCAACCTGGTGCTTGAGTTTATCGACTACCGCCTGGATGATAAGCCCAAATACACCATCGAGGAATGTAAAGAGCGGGACGCTACCTACGCCGCTCCACTGAGAGTGCGGGCGAGCCTGCTGAATAAAGAGACCGGTGAAGTGAAGGAACAGGACATCTTCATGGGCGATTTCCCCCTGATGACCGACAGCGGTACCTTCATCCAGAACGGCGCTGAGCGTGTTATTGTTTCCCAGTTGGTCCGTTCTCCCGGTGTTTATTATGGAGCAGCCCATGACAAGAGCGGTAAACAGCTGTTTACTGCCACAGTGATTCCCAACAGAGGCGCCTGGCTGGAGTACGAGACCGACTCCAACGATGTGTTCTATGTGCGCATCGATAAAAACCGCAAGCTGCCGGTAACCACCTTTATCCGTGCCCTGGGCCTGGCCTCCAATGAGGAAATTATCGACTTTTTCGGGGATGATGAGCGGATTCTGGCCACCCTGGAGAAAGATGCCACCACCAATATGGAGGAGGCGTTGCTGGAGGTTTACCGCAAGCTGCGTCCCGGCGAGCCCCCAACGGTGGATTCCGCCCAAAGCCATATTGACGCTCTGTTCTTTGACCCCCGCCGTTATGACCTGTCCAAAGTAGGACGCTATAAATATAACAAGAAGCTGGCCATTGCCCCCAGAATTATGGGCCGCACCGCCGCCCGTCCGATAGCCGACCCCATGACCGGTGAGCTGCTGGCGGACGCTGGGGATGTCCTCAGTCGGGAGCTGGCCGAGCGCATCGGCAAATGTGGAGTGGATACCGTCTATGTGCAGGAAGGGGAACGGGAAATCAAGATTTTCTCCAACGGCATGGTAGACCTGGCGGATTTCGTCAGCTTTGACCCCTATGAGGAGCTGGGCATCCACGAGAAGGTTCGCTTCGCTGTACTGCGTGACCTTTTGGAGTCCGCCAGCGACGAGACCGAGCTGAAAGTTCTCATCGTAGCCCACAAGGACGAGCTGATTCCCAAGCACATCATCAAGGATGACATCTTCTCCTCCATCAACTATCTGTGCGGCCTGGGCCATGACATTGGCACCGTGGACGACATCGACCACCTGGGCAACCGCCGTATCCGTTCGGTGGGTGAGCTGCTCCAGAACCAGTTCCGCATCGGATTCAGCCGTATGGAGCGGGTTATCCGGGAGCGGATGGCCACTCAGGCGCAGGATATGGATGTAGTGACCCCTCAGGCGCTGATTAACATTCGCCCTGTGGTAGCCTGCATCAAGGAGTTCTTCGGTTCCTCCCCTCTGTCCCAGTTCATGGACCAAACCAACCCTCTGGCTGAGCTGACCCATAAGCGGCGTCTGTCCGCCCTGGGCCCTGGTGGTCTGTCCCGTGACCGTGCGGGATTTGAGGTCCGTGACGTACACTACAGCCACTATGGCCGCATGTGTCCTATCGAGACCCCTGAGGGACCCAACATCGGTTTGATTTCCTATCTGGCGACCTTCGCCCGCATCAACGAATATGGCTTCATTGAAGCCCCCTACCGCCGGGTGGACAAGGAAACCGGTAAGGTATTGGATGAGGTGGTCTATATGACCGCCGATATTGAGGATATGTATATCGTGGCTCAGGCCAATGAGCCGCTGACTGAGGAAGGCACCTTCGCCAACGAGAAGGTCAGTGTCCGGTATCGGGACGCTGTCATGATTTGTGAGCGTGAAAAGGTAGACTTCATGGACGTATCCCCCAAGATGGTGGTGTCGGTAGCCACCGCCATGATTCCCTTCCTGGAGAACGATGATGCCAACCGTGCTTTGATGGGCGCTAACATGCAGCGTCAGGCGGTTCCCCTGCTGAAGCCGGAAGCTCCCATCGTGGCCACCGGTATGGAGTACAAGTCCGCCGTGGATTCCGGCGTGGTTGTGCTGGCTAAGCAGGATGGCGTGGTGGATTCTGTTTCCGCCAACGAGATTGTGATTCGGGACGACCAGGGCGAGTGCCATAACTACCACTTGATTAAGTTCCTGCGCTCCAACCAGAGTACCTGCATCAACCAGCGCCCCATCGTCAATAAAGGGGAGCGGGTCACCAAAGGGCAGGTTATCGCTGATGGCCCCTCCACCGACCAGGGAGAAATCAGCCTGGGGCGGAACATGCTCATTGGATTTATGACCTGGGAAGGTTATAACTACGAGGACGCGGTTCTGCTGAATGAGAAGCTGGTCCGTGATGATATTTACACCTCCATCCATGTGGAGGAGTTTGAGACAGAGGCCCGTGACACCAAGCTGGGGCCTGAGGAAATCACCCGTGACATCCCCAACGTGGGCGATGATGCGCTGAAAGAGCTGGACGAGCGGGGCATCATCCGCATCGGCGCCGAGGTGCGTTCCGGTGATATTCTGGTGGGTAAGGTAACCCCCAAGGGTGAGACCGAGCTGAACGCTGAGGAGCGCCTGCTGCGGGCCATCTTCGGCGAGAAGGCCAGAGAGGTTCGTGACACCTCCCTGCGGGTACCTCATGGAGAGTACGGCACCGTGGTGGACGTGAAGGTGTTCACTCGTGAGAACAGCGACGAGCTGTCCCCAGGGGTCAACATGGTGGTACGCTGCTACATCATCCAGAAGCGTAAAATCAGTGTTGGCGACAAGATGGCGGGCCGCCATGGAAATAAGGGTGTTGTGTCCCGGGTGCTGCCTCAGGAAGATATGCCTTATCTGCCGGATGGACGTCCGCTGGATATTCTGCTGAACCCCTTGGGCGTACCTTCCCGTATGAACATCGGTCAGGTTTTGGAGGTTCACTTGGGCCGTGCGGCTGCCGAGCTGGGCTGGAAGGTTATGACCCCAGTCTTTGACGGTGCCACCGAGGAGGACATCGCCGACTGCCTGGAGCAGGCCGGCCTGTCCAGAGACGGAAAGACCTGGCTGAGAGACGGTCGTACCGGTGAGCTGTTTGACAACCCGGTAACCGTTGGCTATATGTATTATCTGAAGCTGCATCATCTGGTAGACGATAAGATTCACGCCCGTTCCACCGGACCATACTCTCTGGTTACCCAGCAGCCTCTGGGCGGTAAAGCTCAGTTCGGCGGACAGCGTTTCGGAGAGATGGAGGTTTGGGCCCTGGAGGCTTATGGTGCCGCCTATACCCTGCAGGAAATCCTGACTGTCAAGTCGGATGATGTGGTGGGCCGTGTGAAGACCTTTGAGTCTATCGTCAAGGGCAAGAACGTGCCCAAGCCCGGTATCCCCGAGTCCTTCAAGGTACTCATCAAGGAGCTGCAATCTCTGGGTCTGGATGTGCGTGTGCTGGATAAGGACCAGAATGAGATTGACCTGAAGCAGACCTTTGATGATGATGACAACATGGGCTTGACCCCAGTGGACGACAGCCTGATGGAAGGAGTCGAGGTGGCCTCCGAGTTTGAGGATGGATTTGACATTGAGCATCCCGACGGGGAGGACGCTGAGCCCAGCGATTTGGATTTGTTGGATATGGAGCCGGACGAGGACGATCTGACAAACAGCTTCGATCCTTTAGAGGAGTTGGGGCTGGATAACCTTTCCAGTGACGAAAGTTTCTAATCAATAGGAAAGAGGGGTTCGCATTTGGAGTTTAATGTGTTTGAATCAATTAAGATCGGCCTGGCTTCCCCAGAGCTGATCCGCCAATGGTCCTACGGCGAGGTAAAGAAGCCGGAGACCATCAATTACCGCACCCTGAAGCCGGAGCGTGACGGTTTGTTCTGCGAACGCATCTTTGGACCTATGAAGGACTGGGAGTGTTACTGCGGACGCTATAAACGCATCCGTTATAAGGGTAAGGTTTGTGAACGCTGCGGCGTTGAGGTTACCCGTTCCAAGGTGCGCCGGGAGCGGATGGGCCATATCGAGCTGGCCGCCCCTGTGTCTCACATCTGGTACTTTAAGGGGACCAGCTCCCGGATGGGGCTGCTGCTGAACATGTCCCCCCGTCTGTTGGAGAAGGTGCTGTACTTCGCCTCCTATGTGGTGATTGATCCAGGCCTGACCAACCTGAAAAAATATACCCTCCTCTCCGAGAAGGAGTACCGGGATTTGAAAGAGGCTTATGAGGATGACTTCCGGGCTGGCATGGGCGCCGAGGCAGTAAAAGAACTGCTGGCGGACCTGGACTTGGATGCCCTGTCCAAAGAGCTGAAAACCGAGCTGGAAACCGCCGCCGGCCAAAAGCGCATCAAGCTGCTGAAACGGCTGGAAGTGGTGGAGGCTTTCCGTCATAGCCACAATAAGCCAGAGTGGATGATTCTGGATGTGGTGCCGGTAATCCCGCCGGACATCCGTCCTATGGTCCAGCTGGATGGCGGCCGGTTCGCCACCTCCGACCTGAACGACCTGTACCGCCGGGTCATCAACCGGAACAACCGTCTGAAAAAGCTGTTGGAACTGGGTGCCCCGGACATCATCGTGCGCAACGAGAAGCGGATGCTTCAAGAGGCGGTGGACGCCCTGATTGACAACGGCCGCCGGGGACGTCCGGTGACCGGACCCAACAACCGGCCCCTGAAATCCCTGTCCGATATGCTGAAAGGTAAACAGGGACGGTTCCGCCAGAACCTGCTGGGAAAACGTGTAGACTATTCCGGACGTTCGGTTATCGTGGTAGGGCCGGAGCTGAAAATGTATCAGTGCGGTCTGCCTAAAGAGATGGCTTTGGAGCTGTTTAAGCCCTTTGTTATGAAGCGGCTGGTGGATTTGAAAGTCGCCACCAACATTAAAAACGCTCGTAAGATGGTAGAGCGGGCTGCGGTGAAGGATGTTTGGGACTGCCTGGAGGTTGTTATCAAGGGCCATCCCGTGCTGCTGAACCGTGCGCCTACCCTGCACCGCTTGGGCATCCAGGCTTTTGAGCCGGTGCTGGTAGAGGGCCGCGCTCTGAAGCTGCATCCCCTGGTTTGTACCGCTTACAACGCTGACTTCGACGGTGACCAGATGGCGGTACACGTCCCCCTGTCCGCCGAGGCTCAGGCAGAGGCCCGCTTCCTGATGCTGGCCGCCAACAACCTGCTGAAACCCTCTGACGGAAAGCCGGTTGCCGTTCCTACTCAGGACATGGTACTGGGCTCCTACTATCTGACCATGGTCCGGGAGGATGAAATCGGTGCCGGTAAGGTGTTCCGTGACTTCAATGAGGCCACCATGGCTTATCAGGCCGGTGTGGTGGGACTCCACGCCCCGATTAAGGTGCGGGTGACCCGTCAGGTTGGAGATACCCGGATTTCCAAGATTATTGACGCCACTGTGGGCCGGATTATCTTCAATGACCCCATTCCTCAGGATTTGGGCTATGTGGACCGTTCTGACCCTGAGCATGTGTTTGATTTGGAGGTCAGCTTCCTGGTTCGGAAGAAAGAGCTTGGAAAGATTATTGAGCGCTGCATCCGGACTTATGGCACCGCCAAGACTGCTGAGGTGCTGGACAGAATTAAGGCCCAGGGCTTTAAATATTCCACCAAGGGCGCTTTGACCGTTTCCGTTTCCGACGCTGTAATTCCTCCTGAGAAGGCGGAGTACATCGCTGAGGCGGAGAAACGGGTAGATCAGATTAAGCGTCAGTATGACCGAGGCTTTATCTCCGATGAGGTACGCTATGAGCGGGTGGTTGCCACCTGGAACGAGTGTACCGCCAAGGTAAAAGATGCCCTGCAAAAGACCTTCGGCGAGCGCAACCCCATCTTTATGATGGCGGATTCCGGAGCCCGTGGTTCCATGGACCAGATTCGTCAGCTGGCAGGTATGCGCGGACTCATCGCCAACACCTCCGGCCGAGCCATCGAGATTCCCATTAAGGCCAACTATCGTGAAGGTCTGAACATCTTGGAGTACTTCAACTCTTCTCGAGGCGCCCGTAAGGGCTTGGCGGATACCGCGCTGCGAACCGCCGACTCTGGTTACCTGACCCGTCGTCTGGTAGATGTTTCCCAGGATGTTATCATCCGTGAGGATGACTGCGGTACCCATGAGGGCATCGAGGTATGCGACATCATGGACAGCGGCCGTGTCATTGAGGGCCTGGAGGAGCGTCTGATTGGACGCTATGTGGCGGACGATGTGGTAGATCCTGCCACCGGCGAGGTGATTGTCTCCAGAGATAAGATGATGACCGAGTTCGACGCCAAGAAGATTGTGGAGGCCGGTTATACAAAGATTAAGATTCGCACCCCGCTGAACTGCGAGTCCAAGATTGGTGTCTGCGCCAAGTGCTACGGCTCCAACCTGGCCAATGGCCAGCCTGTTGGGGTTGGCGAGGCGGTGGGAATCATCGCGGCCCAGTCCATCGGTGAGCCTGGTACCCAGCTGACCATGCGTACTTTCCATACCGGTGGTATCGCATCGGCGGCGGATATTACACAGGGTCTTCCCCGTGTTGAGGAGCTGTTTGAGGCCCGTAAGCCCAAGAACAGCGCCATCATCTCCCATCTGGATGGTGTGGTTTCCTTTGAGAAGGACCCCAAAGGCGGCGACTTTGTTATCGTCACCGCGGACGATGGGGAGCGCTTTGAGCGTCAGGTTGTTTACGGCTCTACCCTGCGGGTATCCGAGGGTGACCGGGTGCAGAAGGGCGATTTGATTACCGAGGGTGCTGTGGAGCCCAACGAGATTTTGGCGGTCAGCGGCCATCTGGCGGTGCAGGATTACCTGATTAAAGAGGTACAGCGCACCTACCGGACCCAGGGTGTTGACATCAACGATAAACACATTGAGGTTATCGTCCGTCAGATGATGCGGAAAATCCGCATTGTGGATGGAGGAGACACCCCGCTCATCAGCGGTTCCAATGTGGAAAAGAGCGAGCTGCTGAACATCAATGCTCAGATTGATGAACTGAACGCCCAGGATGGAGGCCAGCGTCAGAAGGCGGAGGGTATCCCGGTGCTGCTGGGAATCACCAAAGCGTCTCTGGCTACCGAGAGCTTCCTGTCCGCGGCTTCCTTCCAAGAGACCACCCGTGTCCTGACCGAGGCGGCTATCAAGGGCAAATCCGATAAGCTGATGGGCTTGAAGGAGAACGTCATCATTGGTAAACTGATTCCGGCCGGTACCGGTACGATTGAGTATGATGATGTGGAACTGGTAAGCGCTTCTGACACAGGCAAGCTTGACGCGCCCATGGATGGGGATGAGTTTTTCGACGAACCTATGCAGACCGTCTGATGCGCTCTCCCGGAACCTGCCTTTGTTGTGCATCTGTACGAATTTGGAGAAAATGAAATGGATGTATTGACAAAAAGCGGGGGGAAGCGGTATAATCAAATACTGTGAGAATGGCTCACAGAAAGAGATTTCAACGGGACAAGGCCTACCTTGTCCCGTGAAATAAATCCGGCGAAAGCCGAACAATGAAGTAAGGAGGTGCAATATGCCAACTTTTAACCAGCTCGTACGCAAAGGCAGAGAGGCTGTGGAGAAAAAATCTACCGCGCCCGCACTGCTGAAAGGATGGAACTCCAAGAAAAGAGTAGCGATCGACCAGAACTCTCCTCAGAAGAGAGGCGTCTGCACCGCGATCAGAACCTCTACTCCTAAGAAACCTAACTCCGCGCTGAGAAAGGTAGCTAGGGTAAGGCTGTCCAATGGATTTGAGGTAACTTCCTACATTCCTGGTATCGGCCACAACCTGCAGGAGCATAGCGTTGTGCTCATCCGTGGCGGACGTGTAAAAGACCTGCCTGGTGTTCGTTACCACATCATCCGTGGAACCCTGGACGCCCAAGGCGTTGCCAAACGCATGCAGGCCCGCTCCAAATATGGTGCGAAACGTCCGAAGGCTGGTGCCAAGAAGTAATAAAACTTTTCGAGTATTTTGCCATTTTCAGGCTAACATATAGATGTAAGCCTCTGAATGGCACACACGAGGGTTTTGTCACTTTCGAGTACCAATGATTTCATTATATTTATGAAGGAGGGAAGCGAAGTGCCAAGAAGAGGTAATATCGCAAAACGTGACGTTTTGCCGGACCCGCTGTACAATTCCAAGCTGGTCACCCGTCTGATCAACAACATCATGTATGATGGAAAGAAGGGTGTAGCCCAGAAAATCGTTTACGGCGCGTTCGATATCGTCAAGGAAAAAACCGGCAAGGATCCCCTGGAGTCTTTTGAGCAGGCTATGGAGAACATCATGCCTGTGCTGGAGGTAAAAGCCCGCCGTGTAGGTGGTGCTACCTATCAGGTTCCTATGGAGGTGCGCCCCGAGCGTCGTCAGACCTTGGGCCTGCGCTGGATCACCACCTATTCCCGCGCCCGTGGTGAGAAGACCATGAAAGAGCGTCTGGCTGGCGAGATTATGGACGCTATCAACCAGACCGGCGGCGCTGTGAAAAAACGCGAAGATACTCACAAGATGGCGGAAGCGAACAAGGCGTTTGCTCACTATCGTTGGTAATCGCCTGGGGGCTGCAAGGCCCCCTTTGCCGCTTCATTTTAGTTCTGCCGGCGGCGACAGTCTTGTTGTGTCGGCGTCGGAGCGAATAAAAGGGAGGACACTATGCCAAGAGACGTTTCTTTGGAATTAACTCGTAATATCGGCATAATGGCCCACATTGACGCCGGCAAAACAACCACCACCGAGCGTATCCTGTACTACACAGGAATCAACCACAAGATTGGTGAGACGCACGATGGTACGGCGACAATGGACTGGATGGCGCAGGAGCAGGAGCGTGGTATCACCATCACCTCCGCGGCGACCACCTGTTATTGGAAGGGCCACCGCATCAACATCATCGACACCCCTGGACACGTGGACTTCACCGTTGAGGTTGAGCGTTCTCTGAAGGTGCTGGACGGTTCTGTAACCGTTTTCTGCGCCAAGGGCGGTGTTGAGCCTCAGTCTGAAACCGTTTGGCGTCAGGCTAACAAATATCAGGTACCCCGTATGGGTTACGTGAACAAGATGGACATTATGGGCGCGGATTTCTACCATGTTGTGGATATGATGCGCGCTCGTCTGAAATGTAACGCGGTTCCCATTCAGCTGCCCATCGGCGCCGAGACCTGGTTCAAGGGAATCATCGACCTGATTGAGATGAAGGCCGATGTGTACTACGATGACCTGGGTAAGGATGTCCGCGAGGAGGAAATCCCCGAGGATATGATGGAGAAGGCTCAGCAGTACCGTGAGGAGCTGTTGGAGCATCTGGCTGAGTGTGACGAGGCCTTCATGGAGAAGTATCTGGCCGGTGAGGAAATCACCACCGACGAGATTAAAGCGGTTATCCGCAAATCCACCATCGCCAACACCATGGTGCCTGTCTGCTGCGGTACTTCTTACAAGAATAAGGGCGTTCAGAAGCTGCTGGACGCGATTGTGGACTTTATGCCCGCTCCTACCGACGTTCCCGCCATCAAGGGTACCAACCCTGAGACTGGTGAGGAGGAGGTCCGGCATCCTGGAGATAAAGAGCCTTTCTCTGCTCTGGCCTTCAAGATTGCTACCGACCCCTATGTAGGAAAACTCTGCTTCTTCCGTGTTTATTCCGGTATGGTAGAGGCTGGCGCCACTGTTTACAACTCCAGCAAACAATCCAGTGAGCGTATGGGCCGTATTCTTCAGATGCACGCTAACCACCGGAAGGATTTGGAAGTGTGCTACTGCGGTGATATCGCCGCTGCCGTTGGTTTGAAGAATACCACCACCGGTGATACCCTGTGCGATCCTAAACATGAGATTGTTCTGGAATCCATGGAGTTCCCCGAGCCGGTTATCTCCCTGGCCATCGAGCCTAAGACCAAGGCTGGTCAGGAGAAGATGGGCATCGGCCTGTCCAAGCTGGCTGAGGAGGATCCCACCTTCCGCACCTACACCGACCAGGAGACTGGACAGACCATCATCTCCGGTATGGGTGAGCTGCACCTGGAAATCATCGTGGACCGTCTGCTCCGTGAGTTCAAGGTAGAGGCCAACGTAGGCGCTCCTCAGGTTGCCTACAAAGAGACCATCCGCAAGATGGCTGATGTGGACCACAAATATGCCCGTCAGTCCGGTGGTAAAGGTCAATACGGTCACGTTAAGATCAAGATTGAGCCTAACGAGAGCGGTAAGGGTTACGAGTTCATCAACGCCATCGTGGGCGGCGCCATTCCCAAGGAGTTCATTGGTCCTATCGACCAAGGTATCCAGGGCGCTATGCAGGCTGGTGTACTGGCCGGCTATCCCGTGGTTGACGTAAAGGTTACCCTGTACGATGGTTCTTATCACGAGGTTGACTCCTCTGAGATGGCATTTAAGATTGCCGCCTCCATGGCCTTCAAGCAGGCGATGGCGAAAGCAGATCCTGTTCTGCTGGAACCCATCATGAAGGTGGTTGTCAATACTCCGGAGGATTACATGGGCGATGTCATCGGTGACCTGAATAGCCGCCGCGGCCAGATTCAGGGCATGGAAGCCGTTTTCGGCGCCCAGGAGATCAAAGCGTTCGTTCCTCTGTCCGAGATGTTCAATTACTCCAACGACCTGCGTTCCAAGACCCAGGGCCGTGGTAACTATGTAATGGAGCCCAGCCACTACACCGAGGTTCCCAAGTCGGTGGCTGAGGCGATTATGAAGACAAGAGGCAAAAAAGAGGAATAATTCCCCTTTTACCACTTGCCAAAACCAGAAGGAATTGTTAGAATACAAGTAACAACCTTCGGCAAAATAGACTTTCTAAACAAGGGAGGAAAATATTCGATGGCAAAGGCACATTTCGAAAGAAACAAACCCCACGTAAATATCGGTACCATTGGTCACGTAGACCATGGCAAGACCACTCTGACCGCTGCGATCACCAAGGTTCTGGCTCTGAAAGGCCAGGCTCAGTTTGAGGCTTATGACATGATCGATAAGGCTCCTGAGGAGAGAGAGCGCGGAATCACCATCAACACCGCTCACGTTGAGTACGAGACCGACAAGCGTCACTATGCTCACGTTGACTGCCCTGGACACGCTGACTACGTTAAGAACATGATCACCGGTGCTGCTCAGATGGATGGCGCTATCCTGGTTGTTTCCGCTGCTGATGGCCCCATGCCTCAGACCCGTGAGCACATCCTGCTGGCTCGTCAGGTAGGCGTTCCCTACATCGTTGTTTTCATGAACAAGGTTGACCAGGTGGACGACCCTGAGCTGCTGGAGCTGGTTGAGATGGAGATCCGTGATCTGCTGTCCAGCTACGAGTTCCCTGGCGATGATATCCCCATCATCAAGGGTTCCGCTCTGAAGGCTCTGGAGTCCGACTCCAAAGATCCCAGCGCTCCTGAGTACGCTTGTATCCTGGAGCTGATGGATGCTGTTGACGAGTATATCCCCACTCCTGAGCGTAAGTCCGACCTGCCTTTCCTGATGCCTGTTGAGGACGTGTTCACCATCACCGGTCGTGGTACTGTTGCTACCGGCCGTGTTGAGCGTGGCCAGCTGAAGACCGGCGACGAGGTTGAGATCGTTGGTCTGTCCGATGAGAAGAAGAAGACTGTTGTTACCGGTATCGAGATGTTCCGCAAGATTCTGGACTATGCTGAGGCTGGCGACAACATCGGCGCTCTGCTGCGTGGTATCCAGAGAACCGAGATCGAGCGTGGTCAGGTTCTGTGCAAACCCGGCTCCATTCATCCTCACACCAAATTCCATGGTCAGGTTTACATCCTGAAGAAGGAAGAGGGCGGCCGTCATACCCCGTTCTTCAACAACTATCGTCCTCAGTTCTATTTCCGTACCACCGACGTTACCGGCGTAATTGCTCTGCCGGAAGGCACTGAAATGTGTATGCCTGGCGATAACGTCGAAATGGACGTTGAACTGATCACTCCTATCGCGATTGAAGAAGGCCTCCGTTTTGCTATCCGTGAAGGCGGCCGTACTGTTGGTTCCGGTGTTGTTACTGCGATCAACAGCTAATTGAATCGTTCAGATTAAAAAAACCGGTCAGCAAATGCTGGCCGGTTTTAGTTATAATAAGAAAAATTAGATTTTTGAGCAAATGTTAAGTGCCCATATTGTTTTGCCTGGTAAGATAGTCATATATGTAAGAAAGGCCAAAGAAGAAAACCGATATTCTTCCAAGTAAGGAAAAGCCATCCCCGACCCAAGGTTCCCATGGCAGGGAAGAACCGGAAATGGAAAGGCAAGCAAGCGCCAGTGCCAAAAGGATAAAGAATAAAAACAGGATAGCCCCGGTTAATAAGAATCCATGCGCTGTTTTTCCCATGGCATGCAGTTCTTTCCAATAGGATTGAATAAAAGTTTTCACAATGAACCCCCTCT
>CALWZG010000044.1 GCA_944385965.1 uncultured Anaerotruncus sp. | reverse complement strand
AGTAACCGCTTTGACAAACGTTCCAAGATAGTCAAAACCTGCTGTATTGCTAACTCAGGCTGAGGGACAGGAACGCATTTTGTGCCGAATGGAAATAAATTATTAAATAGACATCCATAAGGATGTCTATTTAATAATTACAATGGCGGAGATGAAGGGATTTGAACCCTTGCGCCGGTTTCCCGACCTACTCCCTTAGCAGGGGAGCCCCTTCACCAACTTGGGTACATCTCCAAATGGTAAAGTCTTTATTGGAAAGATTTTGGCGGAGAGAGTGGGATTCGAACCCACGGTACTTTCGTATCACTGGTTTTCAAGACCAGCTCCTTAAACCGCTCGGACATCTCTCCGTTGGTGACGGTGATTATTCTACCATATAAATAGGGAAAAGTCAAGTGGGTTTTAAGAATTTCCCACCTTTTCCTGTTACGGAGTCAAAATCTCAATCTGGATGCCTTCCATATTAAAGAATGCCATCGGTTTGGCCCACAGATTTGTGGGCCAAACCGATGATGATTTATACTTACACGCCCATCAGTTGTCTCATACTATCTCCAATTTTAGCGGCCTTCTCGTCCACATCCGCCTGAGTTTTGCCCACCAGGGAAAGATACAGTTTAATCTTTGGCTCGGTGCCGGAAGGACGCACGATGGCTGTGCATTGATTGTCCAATCTGTACTCCAATACATTGGATTTTGGCAAGGTGATAGGCTCCTCACCAGAATCGGTGGTGCAGATGGAGCGCTCATAATCGCTGACGCTGACAACCTTGGCTCCACCAATCTCCTTGGGCGGATTAGAGCGCATATGCTCCATAATCTCCGCCATTTTCTTCATGCCGGAAGCCCCCTCGAATTGGAAGTTGCCTACACTCTCGCAATACAGGCCAAATTTCTCATACAGTCCATTGAGGGCGTCAATAAGGCTCATACCCTTTTGCTTGTAGTAGGAAGCCATTTCAACAATCATCATCGAGCCTACCACAGCGTCCTTATCTCTGGCGTGGGTTCCCACCAGATACCCATAGCTCTCCTCAAAGCCGAACAGGAACCGCTCAGGATGTCCCGCTGCTTCCGCTATGGCGATTTGTTCTCCAATATACTTGAATCCGGTAAGTACGCTGACCAGCTTCACCCCATAGGATTCGGCTACCGCTCCCGCCAGTTTTGTGGAAACAATGGTGGTCACAGCGAAGGGGTCCTCCGGCATTTGATTGGTTTCCTGGCGGCTGCGGCAGATATAGTCCAGCAGCAGAGCGCCTACCTGGTTTCCGGTAAAGAGCCGGTAATCCGCTCCATCCTTCACCGCGATGCCCACCCGGTCACAATCAGGGTCGGTAGCCAGCAGCAGGTCTGCCCCAATCTGGCGGCTCAGCTCCAGTCCCTTTGTCAGGGCCTCTTTAATTTCAGGGTTGGGGAATGGGCAGGTGGGAAAGTTGCCGTCCGGCAGTTCCTGCTCTGGAACCACGGTCACATCCTGTACCCCAATCTCCTTCAGAACCTGGCGAACAGGCTTGTTGCCAGCTCCATTGAGTGGGGTATAGACCAGCTTCAGTCCAGCTTTTTCGCACAGTCCGGGATGCAGCTGCTGGCTTTCCACCGCCGCGATGAACTTGTCCACCACCGCATCGGTGATATAGGCGATTTTACCGGAGGCAAGCCCTTCGTCAAAGCTGACACACTTGATGTCATCGAACATATCCAGCGAGTTGATTTGCGCCAGAACCGCGTCGGCCGCTTCCTCAACCAACTGGCAGCCATCGCTTCCATAAACTTTATAGCCGTTATATTTGGCGGGATTATGGGAGGCGGTTACCATGATGCCCGCATCACAGCCCAATTCACGGGTAGCGAAGGACAGGCAGGGGACCGGCATCAATTCCTTATAGATATGAACCTGGATGCCATTAGCTGCCAGCACGCCAGCCGCCGCTTTGGCGAACCAATCCGATTTGATGCGGCTGTCATAAGAGATGGCTACCTTGGGGGCGGAAGAACGTCCATTCAGGTAGTTGGCCAATCCCTGGGTAGCTCTGCGGATGGTATAAATATTCATCCGGTTGGTTCCCGCGCCGATCACACCCCGCAGGCCAGCGGTGCCAAACTCCAAATCCTTATAGAACCGGTCAAATATTTCCTCATCTTTTCCCTGGATGGAATCCAGCTCCATGGTCAGGTCTGGGTCCTCCAATTTCATGCTTCTCCATCTTTGGTACAGCTCGTTATGATTCATAAGCGAAACCTCCTCAGCCCTCTTTGTTTTAGGCAAATTACCTATATATCATCATACCCTGTGGTGGGTTCAAAGTCAATCGAATTTTCTCCAAAATCTATCAGGATTTTTTTGATAAATCCCTTCCAAAAGGGGATTTGTCAGAGTTCAATAAAAAGTTTTTTCAGACTTTTCAGGTTTTTTTTCGGAAAGGTCTTGCCGTTGGGCCTTTCCTATGTTATACTAAGGAAACATTTCTATGGGGGAGTAGTTCGCGGAATTTCCGTGGCAAAGTCAACAGGATGGCTTGGCGGCCTGGCTTGCCTGAAAGAACAAGACTCATGGACAGACTTGAGCTGTCCTGAGTCTTTTTTGTTTGCCTCCAATTCAAAAAAGGGGAATTGATATGGGTCTTTTAGCGTTTTTCTTGATTGGTTTAAGTCTTTCGATGGATGCCTTCGCGGTCTCTGTTTCCAATGGCATGTGCTATGAGGGCTTCGGCTCACGGCAGGCGTTCACATCCTCCTGTTCCTTTGGCCTGTTCCAGGCTCTGATGCCCACCATCGGATATTTCGCTGGGCGTACCTTCAGTGACGCCATCCAGTCACTGGACCATTGGATTGCTCTAATCCTGTTGGGAATCATTGGAGGCAAGATGGTGCTTGACAGCGTCAAAGAGCTGCGGGAGCCAGAAAGCTGCCCTTGTGGACGGGGACGCTTCACCGGGCGGGTTTTGCTGCTCCAATCGGTGGCCACCAGCATTGACGCTTTGGCGGTAGGGGTCAGCTTCGCCATCATGGACGCCAATATCTTTACCGCCGCCGCCATCATCGGGGTGACCACCTTCTTATGCTGTATGATTGGGACCCGTTTGGGGAATCAATTTGGACTTCTGCTGGGCCGGTGGGCGGAAATCGCCGGGGGATTCATTCTCATTGGGATTGGCCTGAAAATTTTTCTGGAGCATACTCTTGGAGGCTGACAGAAGAACCCCTTTTCCAGCGGCGTCTTTTCATTTTCTGATGGATATGCTATGATGGAAAAAAGTGGTTGGAGGTGGGACAGATGCTGTCCATTGTTCACAGCCTGGGACTAGCGGGTATAAAGCCCTTCCCGGTTACCATTGAGGTCAATCTTTCCAGGGGAATCCCCACCTTTGATTTTGTGGGGTTAGCGGACCTTTCTGTCAAGGAGAGCCGGGAACGAATCCGCACCGTTTTCTCCAATTGCGGTTATCCCTTCCCGGAAGGTAAAATCATTGTGAACCTGGCTCCCGCTGATGTCCGTAAGGAGGGGACCCGATATGACCTGCCAGTTTTGGTTGGGCTTTTATCCGCCCAGGGGATTGTTCCTCCAGACGCTCTGGAAGGCTCCATCTTTCTGGGGGAGCTTTCCTTGTCCGGTGCCCTGAGCCATACCAATGGAATCCTGCCCATGCTGCTGGGCGCCGCCCAATCCCAAAGGTTTGAGAGGGCCTTTGTGCCTGCCAGCAACGCTGCGGAGGCTTCCGCTGTCCCAGGGCTAAAGGTTTACGCCGCTGACAGCGTTACCCAGTTAGTCCAATTTCTCCAAGGGGAAGGGGAGCTTCCGCTGGCTTCCAATGTGGAATACCAGCCCATCCCCAATCCGCCGGTTCCTGATTTTTCCGAGGTGAAAGGGCAGAGATTGGCCAAACGGGCTATGGAGATTGCGGCTGCAGGAGGACATAATGTTCTGCTTCTGGGGGCTCCCGGCACAGGCAAAAGCATGCTGGCAAAGCGGCTTCCCTCCATTCTCCCCCAGATGACCATGGAGGAGGCTATGGAGACTACCGCCATCTATTCCGCCTGCGGAAAGCTGCCTGAAAACCTGCCGCTGATTCAGACACGGCCGTTCCGCTCTCCCCATCACAACACCTCTATCGCTGGCTTATGCGGCGGCGGAAGCATCCCCCAGCCTGGGGAAATTTCTCTGGCTCATAATGGGGTGCTGTTTCTGGACGAGCTGCCGGAGTTTCGCCGGGACGCCTTGGAGGCGTTGCGTCAGCCTATGGAGGACGGACAGCTCACCATCTCACGGGCTCAGGTGCGGTACACCTATCCCAGTCGGTTTATGCTGGTGGCTGCTATGAATCCCTGTCCCTGCGGTTATTTTGGACATCCCACCCGGAAATGCGGCTGTTCCCCAAAACGAATCACAAGCTATCTGGACAAAATCTCCGCCCCCATGCTGGACCGGATTGATTTGCATGTGGAGGTGATGCCGGTGGATTATCAGCAGCTTTCCTCTACCCAGCCGGAAGAATCCTCTGCTGCCATCAAAAAGCGAGTGGCAGCAGCCCTTGAGAAGCAGAGAGCCCGCTTTGGGGAATCCGGCCCCCGGACAAACGCCCAAATTCCTCCCGCTGCTTTGTCGGAGGCGTGTCCCCTAAGCCCGGAAGCCGACCGAATTTTTCAGCAGGTCTTTGACAGGCTGGGGCTTTCCGGCAGGGCTTATGACCGCATTCTGAAGGTGGCCCGCACCATCGCAGATTTGGATGGAAGTTCCAGAATTGAGGCGCCCCATCTGGCCGAAGCGGTTCAGTATCGCTCTTTGGACCGAAAATACTGGCAAAGGTAATAGTTCATCCCCCTGAACGGTTCTGTGTCAGGGGGATTTGTTTATGATGGGTTCAGTTCAATATGAAAAATGTATAGCACACTTGACATATATGTAAAGTGTGCTATACTATAAATGTAAAGCAAGCTTTACTAATTGGAGTGAGTGACATGAAAAACCGAATCAGTGAACTGCGCCATCAGCATGGTATTTCCCAGGAGGAATTAGCGGCCAGGGTGGGGGTGACCCGTCAAACCATCATCTCCCTGGAAAACAATCGATACAACGCCTCCCTTCTATTGGCCCACAAGCTGGCGGCGTACTTCCAACTATCCATTGAGGAATTATTTTTATTTGAGGAGGATTGACATGAACTTTTTACAGAAGATGGAAGAATTTCAAGCCCTTCCTTATGAAAAAAAGCTGCGTATCCGACAAAACTATATGTTGGTGCTGGTATGTGTGGGAGTTGTTTTAGTCCTCCTGTCCTTAAGGATAGACCTGGAAATTTACACCAGCATGGGAGGCTGTTTGGCAGGTATTGGAATTATCCGCTATCTGCGTCTGGAAAAGCTGCGGAGGGATACAGCCAAAATGGCAGAATTGGAGTTAAGGGAGCAGGATGAACGCAACCGGTTTTTAGGGCGGATGTGCTGGGCGTACAGCGGTTATCTGCTGTATTTAGCCCTGTTTCTCGGGATTGTTATTTCTGCCCCCATCAATCGGGTGGTGAGCCTGACCCTGTGCGCTGTCATGCTGGTCTATCTGCTGTTTATGGTGATTTTGAGTTTTCAGCTGAATAAAAGGTATTGACCCAACCCAATATCTCTTAAAAAACAATGGGCGGTATGGCCAGGAGGCCATACCGCCCAAAAAAGTGTTTTATATTTGAGGGAGAGGGATTTATCCGATATTAGGTTCCAACACACCGTAAGTGCCGTTATGCCGTTTGTAGACTACGTTTACCTCATTGGATTCAGCGTTGAGGAAAACAAAGAACTCGTGTCCTACCAGATTCATTTGCAGGATAGCCTCATTCAGCTCCATGGGGCGCATGGTAAAGCGTTTGACACGGGCGATCTCATACTCGCCAACCTCCCGTTCTTCCTCCTCACCAGCCTCCAGGTTGGCTGTGTCAAAAGCGGTTGCCCGAAGACGTTTGCCCAATTTGCTTTTGTTTTTCACAATCTGCCGGAACAGGGAGTCCACCACAGCTTCCAGAGAGTCGAAACGGTCCCCGGTGGTTTTCTCCGCCCGGTAGAATAACCCGCGTGATTGAATTGTTACCTCCACCGTTTCACGGTCACCCTCATTGGTCACAGTGACGGACGCACTGGCGCCGTCCTCGAAGAAGCGGTCCAGTTTGGACAATTTGGTTTCGATGCGCTCTTTGAAGGAATCCCGAACCGACGTTTTACGTCCTGTGATGGTAATGTTCATAAATTCAACCCCTTTGTTTATGATGAACAGGAACCGGCTTTAAATCTGTGAATTAAACAGATTGTCCAATTCCTATATCTGTATTATATAACAAACTGTTTGAATTTACAAGAGATAATCCAAGAATAATCTATGAATATGTAAAATAGTTCCAGGAAAAATAAACAGTGGCTGTGTCTTGATTTCCAGGGGAGGGATACTTGTTGAAGCCTGGCTTTTATGGTAGAATAACAGATAAAGACCGAACAAGGATGGACAGGCGGGTGAGCCGATGATTTGTAAAAAATGTGGCTTTGAGGTAAAAAGCGATTTTAAGTTTTGCCCTCACTGTGGGGAGCGGATGGTCAGTGGGTTTCAGGAGGAGGACACCTCCCTGACCCCGCCTTTTGTAATTGATGTGACAGCGCGTCCGGTGGAGAACATTCCAGAGGCTGAGTTTGAGGTGGTAGACCCCTTTGAGGAGGAGGCTGAAAACCCTGCCCAGGAACAGCCTTATTTTGTTTACCGTCCCCAGCAAACGACGCAGCCCCGGCAGGATTGGCGGGAGGACAGCTGGCAGCCGGTCCAGGAGCCTGTCCGGGAGGAACCCAGTCCACAGAAAAATCTGGAGCGCAAACGGCCCAATATTTTTCTCAAACTGTTGGTGTTTATTCTGGCGCTGGCCCTGGCTGGCGGGGTTTCCCTGGTAGGGTATGACCTGCTGCAAAAGAGAATGTCTCAGCAGCAGGCACCCTTGGAGTCCAGTGTGGACGCTATGTTCGCCTGAATAGGATGATAAGCGGGGGCCTCCAGGCCCCTGTTTTATTGGGAAGGAAGGAAGCATGAAGAAAATTTTAGTAGCGATGAGTGGCGGAGTGGACAGTTCTGTGGCGGCCCTGCTGCTGCAAAGGCAGGGCTATCAGGTGGGTGGGGCTACCTACCGGCTGTTTGATGGCTGCCCGGAGGAAAACATAAAGGATGCGAAAGAGGTCTGCGCTCTGTTGGGAATTCCCCACTATGTTTTGGATTATCGTCCGCTCTTTGAAACTGGGGTGCTGGATTATTTTGTCAAAACCTATGAGAAAGGCGAAACCCCCAATCCCTGCATCGCCTGCAACCGGACCATCAAGTTTGGGGCTTTCTGCCAAGACGCGGAAAAGTTGGGGTATGACCTGATTTCCACAGGGCATTACGCTGGTGTTGAATGGGACCAGGAAGCACAATGTTATTATTTGGTCCGCAGCGTTCAGGAGCGGAAGGACCAGTCCTATGTGCTGTATCATCTGAACCAGAAACAGCTTTCCATGCTGCGCCTGCCTTTAGACAGCTATGAGAAAGAGCAGGTGAGGAAAATCGCGGCAGAAGCGGGACTTCCGGTAAGCTCAAAATCCGACAGCCAAGACATCTGTTTTGTGCCGGATGGGGATTATATGGGTTTTATCACCCGATATACCAACAACTCTCCAAAGCCTGGTCATTTTGTGGATGACCAGGGAAATGTGGTAGGGCAACACCAGGGAATCCCACGATATACCATAGGGCAGAGCAGGGGATTGGGGGTGGCTTTGGGCCGCCGCCGTTTTGTCAGCCGCTTGGACCCGGCAGAAAATACAGTGACCTTGTCCGACGAGGAGGCGGTTTTCTCCAGAGAGCTTTGGGCGGATGATTTGCGGCTCATGACAGGAGGTGTGTTGGAGGAGCCTTTGGAGTGTGAGGCTAAAATCCGCTATGCCCATAAGCCAGCCCAGGCCGTGGTTTATCCTTTGGGAGAGGGGAAGGTCCGGGTAGAATTTCGTGACCCTCAAAGAGCCATTACCCCAGGACAGGCGGTGGTGTTTTACCAAGGGAATAAGGTATTGGGTGGAGCAACGATCCATTAAACAGCAAAAAGGCCAAGCGGTTTCGCTTGGCCTTTTTAGTAAGACAAAATCAATGGTCTCGGTAGGTAGCGGGGAGGAACAGCATCAGGATTGGGAAAATTTCCAAACGTCCCGCCAGCATGTCAAAGCTCAGCACAAACTTTGAAAGGTCGCTGAAAGGGGCGTAGCTGCCAGCTGGACCGCAGATTCCTAAAGCAGGACCGATATTGTTAAAGCAGGCGGTTACGGCGGTAAAATTAGACACATGGTCATACTGGTCCAGAGACATCAGCAGAACGCTCAGGGAGAAAAGCAGGACATAAGCCGTGAAAAAGCAATTGATACCCCCCAGTGTCTGCCCATCAATGACCTTGCCCTCAAATTTTAAAGCCCGTACGCTGCGGGGGCAAAGCATGGACCGCAGTCCTCGCATAGCGTTTTTGAACAAAATGGCCACACGGGACACCTTCATGCCGCCGCCTGTGGAGCCAGCCATAGCACCTACAAACATAATCAGCACCAGAATAGTTTGAGAGAAAACAGGCCATTGACTGTAATCAGCGGTAGTATAGCCAGTGGTGGTGATGATGCTGGAAACCTGGAAAAAAGCGTATCGGAAGCTTTGAAAGGGATTTTCTCCGTATAGTGGGAGAATATCCAGGGTAATCAGGGCTACTGAGACACCAACAATTCCCAAATACCAGCGAAGCTCCTGGCTTTTCAGGACGCTCCAAATACCGCCCAGAAAAAGCAGATAATACAGATTAAAGTTGGTGCCAAACAGGAGCATAAAAACCCCTATGACCCCATCCAGATAAGGGGAGTTATAATAGCCGATGCTGGCGGTTTTAATGCCGAAGCCTCCGGTTCCCGCAGTTCCAAAGGCGTGCAGGATACTGTCAAAGAGGGGCATCCCTCCCAAAACCAGCAGAACAATCAGAAGCAGGGTCATAGCCAAATAGATGCCGTAAAGGATTAAGGCGGTGTGGCGGACCTTGGATACCAGTTTGCCGCAGGTGGGGCCAGGAACCTCAGCCTTCATAATTTGCAGGGTTTGGGCGTTGGACTGGGGGAGAATGGCCAATACAAATACCAACACACCCATTCCCCCTACCCAGTGGGTAAAGCTGCGCCAAAACAACATGCTGTGACTGAGTACCTCTACCTTTGGAAGAATACTGGCACCGGTGGTGGTAAAACCGGAAACTGTCTCAAAAAAAGCGTCCACAAACCGTGGAATCTCGCCGGAAAGAACGAAGGGCAGCGCGCCAAACACCGACAGCAGCAGCCAGGATACCCCAACGATAAAGAAGCCTTCCCGGGCGTAAACCGCACAGTTGGAAGGATGTTTCCAGGAGAGGGGAATCCCCACCGCCAAAAGCAGAAGGATTGTGAGTCCAAAAGCGGAAAGGGTGTCGTTTTTGAAAATAACCGCCACAAAGGAAGGCAGAAGCAGCAATCCAGCCTCTACCTTCAGCAAATTGCCAATGATATAAAATACCATAGGATAATTCATATGAAATTCAATCCTCCGCTAATGTGTCACTCAAATCCTGAAGTCCAGCCATTGTAGTGACTACCACTACCAAATCTCCCGCCAGCATCATATCGCTGCCCTTAGGGTGAATCAGCCGGTCATTCCGCACGATTCCGGCAATCAGAATCCCCTTTTTAAATTGCAGCTCCTGTAAAGTTTTTCCGATAAAGGGGGCGTTCTCTCTTACCACAAACTCCAATGCCTCAACCTGTCCGTCCAAAAGCTTATAGAGGGTCTGCACACTATTTCCGGTGGAATTATGTAGAGCCCGCACATAGCGCAGAAGAATGTCACCAGTGGCGGCCCGGGGAGAAACCATACTCTCAATGCCAAGACTGCGCATGATGGTAAACAGAGGGGTACGGTTTACCTTGGTAATTACCTTTTTCACCTTTTTCATAGAGGCGAACATGGAGATAATGATATTCTCCTCGTCAATACCTGTCAAAGAAACACAGGCGTCCATGGATTCCAGTCCTTCCTCCAGCAGCAGCTCCTGGTCGGTGCCATCCCCATGAATAATGGTCGCTTGAGGAAGAAGCTCGCTGAGGGTTTCACAGGTTTCCTCGTCCTGCTCCACAATCTTTACATGGATACCAAGCTGCAAAAGCTGTTTGGCCAGATAGAAGGAAATTTTTCCGCCCCCGATGACAAACACGGAACGCATACGGTCCCAATAAATGCCCAATTTTTTAAAGAAAGCGCTCATGTCAGCGTGGGAAGCGGTAATGTTGATTTGGTCCCCTGCTTGCAGTACAAAGTCTCCAGAGGGAATGAATACTTCATCTCCCCTCTGTACAGCGCATACCAGCACCTGAACCCCGAATTTCCGATGCAATTCCCATAAGGCCACCCCTTCCAGGATGGTGCCGGAGGGCAGGGTAATCTGAGCCAGTTCCAGGCGTCCCTTGCTGAATAAATCCACCTTGGTGGCGCTGGGGAAACGAAGCATGCGGCTGATGGTGTTGGCCGCTTCCAGTTCAGGGTTGATGGCCATGGACAGCCCTAATTCCTTACGAAGAAAAACCGCCTGATGGTAATAGTCTGGGTTGCGTACCCGGGCGATGGTATGGCGGGCGCCATTTTTCCGGGCCAAAATACAGCAAAGGATGTTAAACTCGTCAGAGGAAGTCAAAGCGACCACCAAATTGGCTTTGGACATTCCAGCTTCCTTTTGGATTTCCGCTGAAGCGCCGTTTCCGCAGAGGCCCAGCACATCAAAGTTGTTGGTCATCCGTTCAATGATCTCAGGATTTTTGTCCACCACCACAACTTCATATCCCTCACAGGACAGGTATTGTGCTACGGTACTGCCAACCTTGCCAATCCCCACGATTACGATTTTCATAGTGCTCCTCCTATACACCGGATGTAGGTTCTCAGTGATGAGAAAAAATTCTTTATTTTCCGGTGAGAACGCTGTTAGGCGTAATTGTATGTTCCCATAATACAACGTTACCCAACACAATGCAACAGGAAATAAAGAAAATACCTCAACTATGGTTTTTATTAAAGGAGAAAGGCTGGCTGTCTTTTTGAACTTCAAAAAGACAGCCAGCCTTTTCCCAGAATTATCCAAATATAGACGGGTTTCTTGAGTAGACAGACCCAATATGATATAATAACCGCAGAGTGGCTATTATATATTTTATGGCCAGGACGATACGTGGGCAGAGCCCACTCCCGTCCCAATGGCCAATTATACCATTCACACTCTGTGTTCATGGTATAATAACCGCAGCGCAGCTATTATCGATTTCCAAGGAGGAACGTCGGATGTTGAAAATTGACCAACTGGATTTCCAAGGGTTGAATGCAGACCGGAGACTTCAATTTGTGGAAAATTTCGCCAAAATCGCCTGTGAAAATTTTTCCCATGAATCATTCAAGAAAAGTGTGCTGGCGCAGCTGCTTATCTTCACCAGATGGTGGAATTCCTATCGGCTGATGGGTGGGGGGACCTCCGCCCCACCAGTCCTCAATGCTGCCATTGAGATGTTATGGGATTGGGAGGAGGAAAAAATCAGCCAAGAAACTCTGGAGCGTTTCCAGAAAAGCCTTTCGGATGGGGCGATGGAAATTCTGACCGGAGAAGATTGGGAATTGAACCAGGACCCAATCAGTGACGCTTTTTATCAAAAATATTTTCAGGTTTGGCCTAGGTTTTATGATAGATTCCTCAGCTGTTTGTGTCTTTTAATGGAGCAGACAGTGGAAGGGGAAACGGATTGGACCTCTGTGGCGGATATGCTTGATATAGAGATAGGAGATATACTGATAGAGGATTTTGAGGAGATTTATCCCAATGATGCTATGTGTACCGCCGCTCAGGATGAGGAAAGGTGGATACAAATTTGTCAAAGTCCCACCTTCTGTCAAGTGATTCAGCTGCTTCAGGAGGATGTGAGGGCAGCGCTGGAAAATACGCCTTTGGAGGAACTTCGGAAGCGCTATGGCGAGACATATCTCTTTCCTCCCGAGGAATGTGCCAAGATTTCAGTTTACTAGGAGCAAGACTTTCAGAATGTCTAGCTAGCCTCTAAGGTGATGTAGGGGAGTAATTCTTCCCAAGTGCTTTGGCCGATGCCATCCACCTCCAACAATTGTTTTTTGTTGGTAAAGGGGCCATGCTCCCGAATATAGGCCTGAATCGCTTTGGCTTTGGTGGGGCCGATTCCGGGAAGCTGCTCCAATTCCTCAAGGGAAGCAGTATTGACTGGAACTTTGACCCCTTCCAATTGAGGGTAGGGGGAAAGAACCGGCTGATAAAAGGTGATGGATGCTCCTACCGGGGTGACCCGATGGTCCCATTGGTACCAGCCGATACCTAAAAATAACCCCAAAGCTATTAAGGAGATAGCTGTGTGTCCTAATTTGAATCCCATATTGTCTCTGCCTTTCCAAGCTGTCTGAATTCAGAATAACAGATTTCAGATGGGAAAACAAGTTTTGGGGTTAGGCGATATAAAGAAGAACCATCAGATAATGGCAGAGGCTTCCCGCCAGGACAAACAGGTGAAACAGCTCATGGAAACCAAAAGAGGATGTCAGATTGGGGCGCTTGCAGGCGTAAATGACCCCACCTGCTGTATAGAGCAGGCCGCCGGCTGCCAATAAAGCGAAAGCGGGGACAGGAAGTGCTTTCAGTGCGGGAAAATCCAAAGCGATAGCCCAGCCCATTAAAATATAAAGAAGGGTTCCCAGCCAGCGAGGGGCGTCCATCCAGCACAGCTTGACCAAGATGCCGGCCGCAGCCAATCCCCAGATGCCTATGGTAAGCCATAACCCCAAAGGAGCAGGAAACAGCTTGAGCAATAAAGGGGTGTAGCTGCCAGCGATTAACACATAAATCATAGCATGGTCTACTTTACGCATCCGAGCAATGATTTGCGCGGATGCTTTTATAAAATGATAAAATCCACTGGCGCTGTAAAGGGCAATCAAGGACAAACAGAATAAAAGGGAGGAGATAATGGTGGAAAGGCTGGTGACACCTCCTGTTACTAGTTGGGCCATCATTCCGGCCAAACCGGCCAAAGAGAGAGCCGCTCCCAAAAAATGAGTATAGCTGCTGATGGGGTCCCGTGCGGAAAGGAAAATTTTTGGCATTTATAGAGCACCTTCTTTTTAATAAGTGGTATTTAAAACTATATTACGATAATATAATATCATAAAATAAAGAAAATACAATCGTATCTTGAAAAAATCTTTTTTTATTATAAAATAGAAATAAGGAGATGATGACATGGAACTACTGGAGCAATGGCTCAGACAGGCGTTTTGTGACGCTGACCTGCGGGAAGAAGACCTGCCAAATCTGGATTTGTATATGGACCAGATTTTGACCCTGCTGGATGGGGAGCTGTCTGCCAACAAGCGTCACCCAACAGATAAGCTTGTGACCAAAACAATGATTAACAATTATAGTAAAGAACATTTGATTCAGCCGGTGCGGGGAAAAAAATATACTCGTCTGCAAATGTTACAGCTTTTATGTGTGCTGAACTTGAAACAAACCTTGTCGCTGACAGATGTAAAAGCGCTGATGGAGAAAGCTCAGGACCAAGCCAGTGTGGGAAAGGCTTATGGACATTCCCTGGAGCTGAAAGACCATTTGAGGAAAAAACTTCCCGTCCTGCTGAAAGAAGAGTTGTCCGCTTTGGACCTTTCCAAGCAGGAGGATCGGCTGGCTATGGCTTTGGCGTTATCCTCTGCCAGCACCTTTTTACGCAGACTATGTGAGACTATGCTGGACAATGAAAAGGATATTTCTGACACTTAAACAGGCAGCCTGGCTGAACGCCAGGCTTGGTCAGATTTTAGGAATTTGGGTATCCGAAGGCTGAGGCGGGATGGGGGCATCCCGCTCAGGCTCATCAAGATGGGCCATAGCCTGAGATAAAAACTCGCTGGAGATTTGTGCGTTGGGATCAAGACGGGAGCGGTTATGGCGCTTTGAACGGGATTGATCCGGATGAATCAGACGGTTTTTTTCAAATAAATTGAACATTCTAAATTCCTCCCTTTTAAGGTTATGGTTCCCTTAAAAAAACAAATTATGAACTTGAAATTTTTTTGAAAAAAGTGTTGACAATTGACAGAAAAGCATGTATAATAAATTTCGTCGCTTAAAGGTGCGGCCATGTTGGCCCGGTAGTTCAGTTGGTTAGAACGCTAGCCTGTCACGCTAGAGGTCGTGGGTTCGAGCCCCATCCGGGTCGCCACTTAAATCTTCTGCTGTTTGCCTTTGTAGCTCAGTTGGTAGAGCAGAGGACTGAAAATCCTCGTGTCGTTGGTTCGATTCCGACCGAAGGCACCATATGCGGGTTTAGCTCATCTGGTAGAGCGCCACCTTGCCAAGGTGGAGG
>CALWZG010000043.1 GCA_944385965.1 uncultured Anaerotruncus sp. | reverse complement strand
TTTAAGCGATGTACTCTCTCGAGTACTCAAAAAAATCTCCAAGGGTGCTTTCACAACGTTCGTTGTTTCAAGCTTTCTTTCTTCTTGTTGTTCATTTTTCAAGGTGCTGCCGCCGCTCTCTGACCGGGTTTGTGGCCTGTCGTTCGAGACAGCTTAGTTATAATATCATGCTTTTCTTTTTTTGTCAACACCTTTTTGCCCATTTTTTTAAAAAAAATCAAATTTTTCTTTTCTATACCATATTTATGATTTATTTTCAATTTTTGACACTATATATAGTGTGCTGTCTTTTATGTATAATTTTCTTTTTCTCACACAAACTGCAAATAACGCAGGAAAAAGGAGGCGTTTGGTTTGACAAAGCCTAAATTTCAATTTCGCGCAGCAAGCTTATTTTTGGCTTTTCTCTTTTTATGTTTGTTATGGATTCACGCATTAACCCCTGTCCCCTCTCTAAATGTATTATCAAAAACCGGAGACAGAGGAAACGAGGTTCGGCAAATCCAGCAGCGTCTGAAGGACTGGGGGTATTTCTCAGGGGCGGTAGATGGAATCTTTGGGGTACAGACAAAAAAAGCTGTGGTTTACTTCCAGCAAAAGAATGGGCTGAACCCTGACGGTGTGGTAGGGCCCGCTACTTTAAAGGCCTTGGGGTTATACAACGCCAGCCAGCAGACCGGCGGCAGCGGAGGCAGCTTCTCAAACAGCGACATCAACCTGCTGGCCAACATCATCTCAGCGGAAGCCCGAGGGGAACCCTTTGAGGGACAGGTAGCAGTAGGGGCGGTGGTGCTGAACCGGGTAGAACACCCCTCCTTTCCGGACACCCTGTCCGGTGTGGTTTATCAGCCGGGGGCTTTTACCGCCATCACCGATGGGCAGATTAACGAACCGGTGGCGGAGTCCGCCAAACGGGCAGCACGGGAAGCTCTAAATGGCTCTGACCCTTCCGGCGGCGCTATCTATTATTATAATCCTGATAAAACCTCCAACCAATGGATTCGCACCCGACCAGTGATTAAGCGCATTGGAAACCATCTGTTTTGCAGTTAAAAGTCGAAGGCAGCCAGCATCTTCACGCTGACTGCCTTCTGTTTTGTATTATTTTTAATTACATATCCTATTTGTAAAGTATTTTTTAAAAAAACATATCTTTTCCTTGGATTTTTCGATATAATAAGTTTAGAACCCATTGGACATTCTTAGGAACTGGGAGGTTGCCATGACCATACAAAAGCCTGACCTTCACATCTTGACCATCTGGCGCATCCGTCTATTATTGCTGGCGGTGGTTTTCTCCTTCCTCTCCGCCTGGTTTTATCCCCATCGGGGCTGGATTTGGTGGCTTTTTACACTTGGGTGGGCCGGGGGCTTTTTCTATTTCTATCTGTTCTACTACCCCATTAAATTCCGTAAGCTCTCCTATGCCAGAAATCAGGACTGCCTTCTCATCCACTGTGGGGTTATCTATACACGAACCCGGGCTATTCCCTTTTCTGCCATTCAGTATACTTCCATTGGAAGCACTCCCTTGGAACGGCTGTTTGGGGTATGCTCACTCATTGTAGTTACAGCGGGAAGCCGTGTTTTTCTGCCTGGACTTCCAACCCAGGACGCCCAAGAGCTTCAGCGTTTCCTTTCCCTGCAAGATTGGGAGGATAGGGGGCTTTCCCATGGATAACCTGCGGCATACCCATCCCCTTTCGATTATAGGATACATTTACCGTTATTTGTTTCTGCTGCTGTTCCCTTTGCTCCGTGGATTTTTTGTTGCCTTGCAGGGGGACCTGATTGACTGGTTTTCCGGGGCCTGGTTTGACCTGGCTACCTTAGGGGTCATTTTATGGCTGGCTTGGCTTCGATGGCGGAATTTTAAATACCAAATGTCAATAAACATCTTTTATTATACAACTGGTATTTTATATTCCCGGGAAATTACCATCCCTATGGAGAAGATTTGTACCTTTAGCCTGCGTCAGCCCTTCTGGCTGAAACCCTTTTCCCTCTCCAAAGTGCAGCTGGATACGCTGGCTCATCGCCCTGATAAACCGGACCTTACCTTCTACGTCCACACACACGAAGCTGAGCGCCTCTTAGCGCTGCGGGAGACAGCCTCCCATATCCACCACGGGTTCCCCGACAAAAAGGCACCCAGGGTCTTTCAGCCCAGTCTGTGGGGGGTTTTGTTTTTATGTGTCTTTACCTCCAACTCTCTGTTCGGGATTCTTTTTTTATCCGCCTTTATCTCCCAGGCAGGAAAACTGCTGGGACGTCAGCTTTCTTCCCTCTTCGTGGAGGGGCTGGAGTCCACCGCCAAGGGGTTATCTGAGCTGCTGCCCTCCTTGACCTCCAACCTGACCGCCGGCATGATTGCCCTGCAAATTCCCCCTGTGGCGGCTGGCGTAGCTTTAATTCTGCTGTTGGGGTGGCTGGTAGCCTTTCTGCGGAACCTGCTCCACTCCAAAAACCTGGAGGTGGAACGGGCTGGCTCCCTGCTCTGGGTGCGATGCGGCGTCATCGAAAAGAAAACAGATTGTATAAATACATCAGATATATGCTATGTGGATATTAGGCAAAGCCTTTTCACCAAGCTGTTTCGTCTTTATTCGGTTTTTATTGACGCCATTGGTTATGGAAAAGACCGGTTTGGGGTCACCGCCGTAATTCCATTTGAGCGTTGGCCCGCTACCCGATTTCGTCTGGAGTTCCTGCTTCCCGAATATAAGCCCTCTCCCCGTACCCTGAAACCTAACCCCTCCGCCATCTTTAAATTTATTCTGGAGCCTCTGGGGGCCTGTGGAGCGGTGCCAATTGCGGCCTTCCTGGGATGCTGGCTGCTGCCCAGCTGGGCCCCCTTAATCCGGTTCGCTGGATGGATGGGGATGCTTCCCGCCCTTTGGTTTCTAGGGGTTCGGCTGATTGACTTCCGCACCTCCGGCCTTTCAAGACAGGGAAATTTATTTACGCTTCGTTATTCAAATAAGTGTTATCTACACACAGTAGTGATTTCCAAGTCTCAGATTTCCAGGCTTGACCTGCGGCAGAGTATCCTTCAGCGCCCCAGCGGGAAATGTGATGTCCTGATTTACAGCCGGGCGGAAGGTATCCGGCGGCACCATCTGCGGAATCTGGATTTAAAAGACTGCATCTCCCTTTTTGAGATTCAGGACAGCTGGACCCCGGCTGACGCTGGACTGCCCAATTGGTATGAACGGCTGTGGGAAAAGCTGCTCCTCTGTTTGAAACGCCATTGGAAAAAAGGGTAGCCTCTCCCCTCCCCTATGGGGGATTGGACATAAAAAAACCGGTCCGTTCTGAGAACGGACCGGTTTTGCTTGGTGACCTGTACGGGATTCGAACCCGTGAACCCGCCGTGAAAGGGCGGTGTCTTAACCACTTGACGAACAGGCCGGGAAAGGTTCGGCCTCATCTTTTGATGAGGCCGAGTTGGTAGCGGTAACTGGATTCGAACCGGTGACACTTCGGGTATGAACCGAATGCTCTAGCCAACTGAGCTATACCGCCATATCGTCGCCACATTGAGCGACGCTTTATATTATAGATGGTAAAAACCCATTTGTCAACCCTAAATTTTCAAATTCTAGAAAAATTTTATCTCCGCCTCAAAACACCGATGGTCCTCCACCATACCGCCCATATAATAGCCCACACCATCCTGTAAAGGAGCGGTGCGCAGCTCCATAATCTGCCCTATGGTAGCCTCTTTCTGGTAAAGAATCCCAAACTCAGAAATTTCCCGTTCCTGGAACAGCTCAATGGGGATGCTGTCACAAACGATGGTGGCGTAGTTGGCGTTGTTCACATGGCCATTGTAATCCAGCTCGCTGTATTTCACCTGATGCATGTGACTGGTCATAGGATTCCCTGGGGCTTTGATTTTATACCCTGTGATAAACTCCCCATCATTTGGATTCATTTTTAAACCATAACTGTCAAAGGCAGAGGGCCGGAGAATCTTCCGGCTCACTGGGTCCACCAGCAGCCAGGCGATGCTGACCTCCAGCAGCCGTTCCCCTTCCCTGGTGTCGAAATAGGTGTCCCGAATAAATTGAGCGCCTTTCGGCTCCTTTGGAACGGTGGTCAATACCAGATGGTCATTGTAGGTGGGGCGGCGCTGAATCTTCATCAGCAGCTTAGAAACCAAAAAAACCTTCCTGTCCTGAACCAGACGGTCATATCCCAGCCCCAGCTCCTCCAGATGCTCGCTGCCCATCTGCTGGGCGTGACGCATAATATTCGCCAGGGTCATTCTTTTGGTAAAGTCACATTCCGGCTCAATAACCTCCAGATTACGCACACAAGTAAGGGCCATTTGAATTCCTCCTTTTGGAAAGCCGCCCCACGCTTTCTGGCATAGGGCGGCTTTTGGTCATGGCAGCGTATGGGTATCAAAAATGTTTCTTTTATATTTGGAAATAATTTCCATTTATTGAATTATCGAAGGACTTCCTTACCGCCCATATACATCCGCAGAGGCTCAGGAATCCGAATGGACATATCCTCCTGAAGATTGTTCTCCAAGAAGGCAATCAGCATACGGGGCGGGGCTACCACGGTGTTGTTCAGGGTGTGGGGGAAATAATTTCCAGACTTGCTCTTTATGCGGATGCCCAGCCGGCGGGCCTGTGCGTCTCCCAGGTTGGAGCAGCTTCCCACCTCAAAATATTTTTTCTGACGGGGAGACCAAGCCTCCACATCCAGGCTCTTCACCTTCAGGTCAGCCAAATCACCGGAGCAGCACTCCAAGGTCCGCACAGGAATATCCAGGGAGCGGAAGAAGTCCACTGTATTCTGCCACAGCTTGTCATACCACATGGGGCTTTCCTCCGGCTTGCAGACCACAATCATCTCCTGCTTCTCAAACTGATGGATACGGTAAACGCCCCGTTCCTCAATGCCGTGAGCGCCCACCTCTTTGCGGAAGCAGGGGGAATAGCTGGTGAGGGTCTGGGGCAGCTGGTCCTCCTCCAGCATGGTGTCGATGAACTTACCAATCATGGAGTGTTCGCTGGTACCGATGAGGTACAGGTCCTCCCCCTCGATTTTGTACATCATATTCTCCATCTCTGCGAAGCTCATCACCCCGTTCACTACGCTGCTGCGAATCATGAAGGGCGGCACATAATAGGTGAAGCCACGGTCAATCATAAAGTCTCTGGCATAGCTGAGGATGGCGGAATGGAGCCGGGCAATATCCCCCTTCAAATAATAGAAGCCATTTCCGCTGGTGCGGCGGGCGCTGTCCAGGTCAATGCCGTTGAGCCGCTCCATAATGTCCACATGATAAGGCACCTCAAACGCGGGAACCACCGGCTCCCCAAACCGTTCCAGCTCCACATTCTGGCTGTCATCCTTACCGATGGGAACAGAAGGGTCAATGATGTTGGGAATCACCATCATCCGTTTTTTGATTTCCCCTTCCAGAACGGTCTCCTTCTGCTCCAGCTCTTCCAGCTCCTTGGCCATGGAGGTGACCTGGGCTTTGGCTTCCTCCGCCTCCGCCTTCATCCCCTTGGCCATAAAGCCGCCAATCTGTTTGCTGATGCTGTTGCGCTGGCTTCTCAGATAGTCGCATCTGGTTTTGGCTTCCCGGTATTCCTTATCCAGCTGGATAACCTCATCCACCAAAGGCAATTTCTCGTCCTGGAATTTTTTACGTATATTTTCTTTGACAATTTCAGGGTTGGTCCGTACAAATTTAATGTCTAACATGTAAAATCCTCCAAATTTCAAATCGCCGATTTGTTCATTCCGGCGTTATTGGTTTTTTAATGGGAGTCCTGGCCCAGCAGGTCCACAATAGTTTTCAAGTCTTCCTGCCCATAGAACTCAATCACCAGACGTCCTTTCTCCCCCTTCCCTTCCACCAGTACCTTTCTGGAAAGGGATTCGCTGAGGGCCAGCTGCACCTCTGAGAAATAGGGGTTGTCCCAGGCGGTAGCTTTGGGTTTTTCCGGTTTGCCCGCCTGCTTCACCCGTTTCACCAGGGATTCCACCTGTCTGACCGAAAGACCTTTTCGGACAATCTCCCGGGCAATCTGCAAAATCAGCTCCTCATCCTCCAAAGCCAGCAAAGCCCGGGCATGGCCGTTGGACAGCTTGCCGATGCTGAGAAGCTCCTGCACCTCCTGGGGCAGCTTCAACAACCGGAGGGCGTTGGTAATCACCGGCCGGGATTTCCCCACCCTGGCGGAAACCTGCTCCTGGGTCATCTCGAACTTTTCCATCAGCTCCTGATACCCTCGGGCTTCCTCTATAGGGTTCAGGTCCTCCCGCTGTAAATTCTCCACCAGTGCCAGCTCCATAGCCTGCTGGTCGGTCAGCTCTTTAATCACCACCGGAACTTCGGTCAAGCCCGCCATTCGAGCGGCCCGCCAGCGCCGCTCGCCAGCTACCAGCTGATAGCCTCCGTCCGGCATGGGACGCACCACCAAAGGCTGCAAAATCCCATATTCCCGAATAGAATCCGCCAAATCTCCCAAAGCGGCGGTATCAAAATCCTTTCTAGGCTGCTCTTTATTAGGCTCAATCTCACTGATGGACAAGGTAGAACTGGAACTTTCCTCTGCCCCATTATCCGCGAACAACGCATCCAGACCTTTTCCCAAGCCGCCTTTCATTTTCGCCAATGATACATCCTCCTTTTATTTCTTCTCTTTTAGATGATTTTTTCTTAAAAACTCCATTGTAAACTCCTCATAGGCCTGGCTTCCTCTGGAAGCTCTGTCATAGTAGAGGACCGGCTGTCCAAAGCTAGGAGCCTCAGACAATCTTACATTTCTTGGAATTGTGGTTGTATAAATCTTCTGCGGGAAGCTTTTTTTCAGTTCCGCCACCACCTGTCCCGTCAGTTTCAGGCGGGCGTCGTACATAGTTAGCAGAATTCCCTCTATATCCACATTGGGGTTGTACATTCTTTTTACCAGCCGCAGGGTGGCAATCAGCTGGGACAGCCCTTCCAGAGCGTAATACTCACATTGAATTGGGATGAGAAGGGTGTCACAGGCAGCGAAAGCGTTTAAAGTGATGATGCCCAGGGAAGGCGGACAGTCAATTAAAATGAAATCATACTGGTTTTTCAGGCCAATCAAGGCGTTTTTCATCCGCATGGCCCGATTCTCCGTATCCACCAGCTCCACTTCCGCCCCAGCCAACTCAATGTTGGAAGGCAGAATTTCCACGTTGGCGAACTGGGTGGAAACACGTATTTCCTCCGCGGGAGCGGTCCCTACCAGCAAATCGTAGGTGGAACACTCCAAGCCTCGTTTGTTAATGCCAAGTCCAGATGTGGAGTTTCCCTGAGGGTCCACATCCACAAGCAGGGTTTTATAACCTCTGGCGCCTAGGCAAGCGGTCAGGTTGACCGCAGTGGTGGTCTTCCCTACCCCACCTTTTTGGTTGGCCACAGCTATTATTTTCCCCATAATGTCCTCCCCTTAAACGTTTTCATTCCATGTGATTGCCCTATCAGATTTTAAAATTCGCAGGCCGCATACCCCGTGCCTTAAAGGATAAATCAAGCTGGTCAAAAGCAATTTTTAGATTTTGAGACACTGATATAGCCTGACTTCGGCATAGGATAATCTCAACCGTTCTGCGGTTATTATACCATGAACACAAGGTGTGAATGGTATAATTGGCCATTGGGACGGGAGTGAGCATCGCCCACGTATCGTCCTGGCATAAGAGGTATAATAGCCGCTTTGCGGTTATTATACCATACTACACCTATAATGTTAAGTCTTTTTCCAATCAATTTTTCCATGTTTCACGTGAAACCCTTAAAAAAAGAAGGTTTTTCATCAATTACGCAAATTTATTTCTTACATGTTTCACGTGAAACCTTTTCTCTGACGCAAAAAAACCGCCAACATAAGGGCGGTTTTTTTGCAGGGAAACGTATATTTATGTGAACCAACTGCGGGTGCGGGCCGCAGGGGTTACCGAAAGGAGACTAAGCTGTATGGGAACGGTAAACGCTTTTCTTGGGGATATTCACAGTATAATGTATGTATTCCTCGTCCTCCACCTCTTTTGTATCCACCTGAATCCCAGCCATTTTCATAGTTGAGACCGCCTTGCTGATGGTATTCATAAAGACACGCAAATCCTTAACCACAAACAAGCGAGTCGGTTTTTGTCCTTTTTTCTGATTTTCCTCCTTGGGAGCCTCCAGCATCATTTGAATCAGAGCCTCGGTAGCGCCTACATTCAATTTCTGCTGGATAATGGCGGCAAGCGCCTGTTCCACCAACTGCTCATTGGGCAGCCGCAGAAGGGCTCGGGCGTGCCGTTCGGTCAGGCCGTGATCCAGAATTTTTCGCTGTAAGTCAGGAGAAAAAGCAAGCAATCGCAGCTTATTGGCTATGGTGGACTGGGCTTTTCCCAATTGTTCCGCCACCTGCTGTTGAGACAGGTTGGCCTGTTTCATCAGCTGCTGAATTCCCCTGGCTTCCTCAAAATAATTCAAATCCCGGCGCTGCAAATTTTCCACCAGCGCCAACAAAGCCGCCTGCTGGTCGTCCACCTGCTGAATAATGGCTTGAATCTGCTCCATTCCGTTCCGCTTGCAAGCCAACAGGCGCCGCTCACCAGCGATTAACTCGTAGCCTTCCCCATTAGGTTTTGGACGGACACTGATTGGCTGAAGCAGGCCGCTTCGTCGGATGCTCTGAGCCAGCTCGTCCAAAGCTTTGGGATCAAACTGTCTGCGGGGCTGATAAGGGCTTGGGGCGATTTCCCCGATGGGCAGCAGCACCACTCGGTTTACCGTCTTCTGTTTGGTGAAGATCCCCATGGTTTTTCGCTCCTTTCTAACTTTTTGACTGAGTTCTTTGGTGTATTCTTAGGATACCATGAAATATTCCAAATTACCAGCATTTTTCATCGCATAAAAGTGCAAAAAACCGCCGGTTTATAAATTAAACCAGCGGTTTCTTTGCAATTTTTGCCGAAGGCCGTGGATAACCTGTCGGAGTTTGCGATATTTTTTCCACCAAAATAATTGAACGGGGGCTTGCATCCGGTAAGGAAAACCTCCGAATCTCCACAATTTTTCCACCCAGGACGTGAATTGCTTTCTCCGATTCCTTCAATTCCTGTTCAATATTTCCACTTTTCAACGCAGCGAATTTTCCACCTTGTTGAAGAAATGGAATGCAATACTCACTCAGCTCTCTCAGATGGGCCACTGCACGGGCGGTGGAAAACTGATACCGTCCCCGATATTCCTTTTTCTGACCCGCTTCCTCCGCCCGAAAATGAATACATTCATTCTCCTGCCCTAACAGTCCAGACAATTCCTTTAAAAAGTTAATCCGCTTGTTGAGGCTGTCCAACAGGGTCAAATTCAAGTCGGGCCGGGCGATTTTTACTGGGATGGAAGGAAATCCAGCCCCCGTCCCCACATCAATGAGCCTCTCCCCTTCCCCAGGCTGAATCACCGTCAACAACATAAGGCTGTCCAGAAAATGCTTCACCAAAATTCCTTCCGGGTCCAGAATGGCTGTTAGATTGATTTTCTCATTCCATTCCACTAAGGTCCGAGCATATAAGTCAAACTGTTCCAACTGCCCCTCATCCAGGGGAATACCTAACTGAGCGGTGTATTCTTTCAGTTTTGCTTTATCAATCATCCTGTCACTCCTTCTCTTCCCTGCTGTGCTGCTCCATCCAGATTAAAAGCACAGAAATATCCGCCGGGCTCACCCCGCTGATTCGGGAGGCCTGCCCAATATTGGCCGGCCTGGTTTTTTGCAGCTTTTCAATGGCCTCCAGCCGCAATCCTCTCACCTGGGTGTAATCCAAGCTTTCCGGCAGCTCTTTTCCCTCCAGCCTTCTCAGCTGCTGCACCTGAGCCAGCTGTTTTTTAATGTACCCCTCATACTTTAAAGAGATTTCCACCTGCTCCCAGATTGGCTGAGGCAGAGCGGGCCTCTCCAAATCAAAGGGGGCCAAATCCAGATACCCGATTTGCGGCCGCCGAATCAGGTCCGCCAGCTTGGTTCCTGTGGAGATGGGGGATGTTTCACGTGAAACCAAAAACGCATTTAACTCCTGAGAAGGGGCCACAGTAGTTTTCTGAATCCGCTTCAGCTCCTCCCCTATCAGCCTCATC
>CALWZG010000042.1 GCA_944385965.1 uncultured Anaerotruncus sp. | reverse complement strand
CTGGCCGCCAAAGCGTTGGTAAGCAGCACGTTAAGGCTGGGCAGGCAGTCAATGATGATATAGTCATAGCTTCCAAACGCTGGGTGACTGAGCAGCTTGCGCAATACCTGTTCCCGGCAGATGACCTGCGCCAGGAATATATCCGCTGACGCCAAGAGAATATTGGAGGGGATGTAATCAATCCCCTCATGGTTATGGCGCACGCATCTGCCTACGTCCAGCTTATCCAATTCCCGGTTGGCGGCTGATTGAAGCAGCTTACTGATGGTGGGCAATTCATCCGCCTCATGCCGCAGGTAATCTGATAGATTTCCTTGTGGGTCAAAGTCAATAGCCAGAACCTTCCGGCCTTTTTTGACCAGCCCAGCCGCCACATTTAAGGCAGTTGTCGTCTTACCGACCCCACCCTTTTGATTGGCTACTGATAAGATTTTCTGCATACTCCCGCTCTCCTTTTTTCTTTTGATTGTTTTATAAAAAAAGAGACTGAAATGCTCAGTCTCTTTTTGGTATTGAGTTTAGCCCAGATCTATGTAAAATTAGATTAACAACAAAGTTATTAAATCAGGTAGGAGGAATATTCTTGCAGGATCTTGTGATGACAATTGAGGAGTGCGCCATGGCTTTAAAAGTTTCTGTTAAGGATGTGGAGGCACTCATTTACAATCATGAACTACAAGTCAAATCTATTTGTGGAAAATCTCGCATTTCAGTTGTGGCTTTAGAAGAATATATAAATGGATTTAGCTCAAATTCTCTGCTGGAGATAAAACGAACCGTAGATGAAATCGCTAGTCACATTGTTCGCAAAATTGATGTAAAAATTACCTTGAAGGAAATTCTCGCTCAAGTTCTTGAATTTAAGCGTCTTTCCTTGTCCAGTAATTCTTTTGACTGGGAACTAGGGGTTGCAAAACATATTGAACACCATCTTGGGGATTACTACATAGACGAAATTCTTCCAAAAGATATTCAGGCTTTTTATAATCAAGTAAGCGTCAAAGAGGATCAGTCAAGAATAAGCCGGCGATTTATGATTGAGATTCGTCAGTTGCTCAAGCATTGTTTTACTTATGCGGTAGATAATCGGTATATTCTCTCATCGCCTATGACTTCATCAATCATAATGCCTAAGGTTGATGACCCAGACCCCCATAAACGGTTTATGTCTTATGAGGAAGTCTCTCAATTGCTCAATTGTGTCCAAGGTTCTGTCCGATATTTTACCCTTTGCAAACTGCTGGTTATGAGTGGATTGCGTATTGGGGAAGCTCTTGGACTTTATTGGGATGATATTGATGTACAACATCACAGGATACATGTCCGCCGCGCTGTGGTCTGCGATTACTACTATATTGACGGAAAAAAACATGAACGATATATCATCGGCAAAACCAAAACCAAATGGAGCCGGAGAAGTATCCCTATCCCTCATGAAGCGATCCTTCTTCTGCAAGAATGGCGCTTGCATGTGGCGATGGATCAAAAATGGACCCAGCGTATCCAGCAAAAGGGAAATGAGCATCTGGTGTTTCCCAATCAGCATGGCAATCTGATGAATTACAGTACCCTTCAAGATCATTTCAAAAAATATCTGCGTGCCCATGGCGCTGGTCAATTGCACGCTTCTTTCCATCGGCTAAGACATTCTTTTGGGAGTTTCCTTCTTGAACAAGGGGAAGAATTGGTTGTGGTAAGCCGCCTTTTAGGGCATAAAAATATTCGAATTACCGCTGATATCTATGTGACTGTTACAGAAAAATTAAAAGAAGACTGTATCAGCCGGAATGTTGAAGTTTGGCAGAGGTTAAATCAGATTTCTTTATCTCAAGATGCCTCTTGACGTGCAGGGGGTCAGCGGTTCGAACCCGTTACCGTCCACCATATTTTATCAATCCAATGTCCATTTTTAAATGGGCGTTTTTTTATTTTATAAGTATGATTCAGTTTCAACCAGTACAAAATGTGTCCCTGTCCCTCAGCCTGAATTCGCAAGATAACAGGTTTTGGCCATCTTGGAACATTGGCCAAAGCGGTTACTATGTAACCATCAAGCCTTTGGCGCGCTGGATGCACACTATCAAAGGCACTTTGTATGGGTATTAAGTTGTTTTTATGTCAAACAGATCGGATGTCGGGAAAACAAGCAGATCTGTTGACGACAAAGGAAGATGGCCAAAAGATGCGCTGCTCCAAACTCAGCATCTTTAAGCCCTCTTGAAAATGTATCTTGGCTGTGACTTTATTTCAATTCATGCCCCTGCGAGAGGGGCGACTGACCGTCTAAAAGCCTATATTGCAGCAAACAAGCTATTTCAATTCACGCCCCTACGAGAAGGGCGACCAAAGACTCGGTAGCATGACCATAGGCAAGCCTGATTTCAATTCACGCCCCTACGAGAGGGGCGACTTGCAGATCTCTCATCATTTTTTCGAATCTCCATATTTCAATTCACGCCCCTACGAGAGGGGCGACAGCAAAATTAGACAAAATGTATCTAGATTTTACTGCAATCATAACAAAAATAGAATGGTTTTTGGAGAATATGGACCTAATGGAGGAAAAGCAGCTAGATTCTCTGACTATATTCTTCCGTTTTTCTGCGCCTATCTCCTGGGATTTTGTGTATTGGCAAGGTAGGCGCATAGTTATAACAGCAAAGCTTCGCCTGCTTGTACCAAAGGCGTACGCCCCATAGTTTCAATTTTATGCTGATAAGAATTGCCTAGACGATAAAATCGAATAGAGTCGCGCTTGTGGTCAATAATTTTAGAAAGTTCCGCTTTCAATACTACCAGCTGTGCGGCATCCACCAATACTTCGAATACAGAATTCTGCACCCGCATACCATTCCGCTCACACAACTTTGCCACCTTACGCAGGCGTTTTTCCCCCTGTATGTCGGTGGTGTCTACATCATAGGTAATCACCAGCAGCATATACTACCTCCAAACAAAGGGTGGATATCGATCCAGATCCCCTCGAAGAACTCTGGCAAATAACATAGCCTGGGTATAGGGAATCATCCCAATAGAAATTTTTTCCCGGAGGAATGGGTGCTGAACCGTCTCCACTTTTCGCTTTTGCCAGCTGCTCAGGACCGTGCGCCTGCCGCAGTCATTTAGAAATACAGCTTCCGAATCTGTTTCAAAATCTTTTTGTCCAAGTTGTCCCAGATTCAGCAGCAATCCCACTCTCCGGGGACAGTAGCCCATTTGAGACAGATAGGAAAGGGGCAGATATTCCAGGTCATTCAGCGGCATGGAACCAGTTCTCCTCCTCTGGCAGGGTACCCCAGGTCATGCCCTGATAGGTCAGGAAGCCCACTTCCACTCCAGCAGGGACATGCCGCAAATCGATTATGGCGTTATAATCCCGATAGGAACGGGGAACCTCTACCTCAGGCTTGCGGGCAACCTTTACCAGCTCAAACAGTTTGTGAGCCGGGGCGCAGCCTAGTTTTGCCTGACGGATATGCTGCTGCTCGTTGGTATCTGTTCCCACATGCTTAAACAGAATCAACGGGGATACCACGGACATTTCTCCCTTGCTGGCTGAGTGGTCCTGTTCATACATATTGAGAATCGCTTCCAAAAGAATATTCAGATCTTTGTCATCAAAGCCAGTCTCCGCAGCAAGGTTTGCGCTGATAAACCCACGCACCTCATAAAGGCCGAAGGGGATGAACTGTTTGCGTCCCATGGTGCGAAGGGCATCCTCACCCCGCTTTTCTTCATCTTTCTCATAATCCTCCACGGTTCCATCTTTGATATCACTTGCAATAGCCATGCGGGTAATGGAGATATCCAGCGGCAGGATGGGGTCCAGGCTTTTGCCAAAGGTAATCTGTACTGGGCCACGTACCTGTCCAGCATTGGGACCGGTAGACATCACCGCCCCAAAGGTTCGGACATCATAGTACAGCTCACAGGCTTTCTGACGCCCTTTATAAACAGCTTCCTTGGTTTTGGTGCACTCCTCCACACCAGCTTCACGCTTGGCAACAGCAATATGGCGGTTGATATTGGTCCCCTGCTGGATGATAAGCCCCATACCAGGCTGATCACCATAGGCGGTCTCCACATAATTACGGATACGGCGCTTGGTTGCCACATCGGTGATATACCCCTGCATGGTCTGTGGGTCAATGCGAGGAGCATTTCCCATATCCGGGTCACCATTGGGGTTTGCGTTGGTACAGGCTACATAATACACAAACTCATATCGATTTTGAATTGCCATGGTTTACTCATCCTCCTCATTTTTATCACTGGCTGCGGCGTTTTTTGCATACCGTTCCCGGCGCTCCTGATTCATTGCGGCGGACATCTGATAATATCCCAAGGCGAACAAAGACTGTTCAGGCAGTGCCAGCACTGTGGGAATCCTGTCCCCAATCCGGACACTAATGTCGGCAAGACGGGTTTCATAGGCTTTTGCCACAGCCGGATTTTCCAGCTTGGCAAGGTGGTGGGTGGACATTTTGGCCAGCCTCCCCAATACCAGCGCTGGAGTTTGCTGCGCGGAAGCGAAAAATCGCTGTACTACGGTGACATCAACATCAGGGTAAGCGCTCTGCTGCAATGCCGCATAGACTACCACCATAGCACCAATGTGATAGGCGGGATTGGGGTGTTGTGGGTTATATTCCGGCATAAGAGCCTCCTCCTTCTGTGTTCGGATGAGCCAGACTTTCAGCCACTGGCAGCAAATGGGATCAGGAACCATCAGGCCTTTGCCGTCCGGTTCCTCTGTAAGCATCTGGGAACGGACATACTGTAAAGCACGGACAGCCACAGAGTCCGGCAGCTGTGTTCCATGGAGAATTGCGTAAAAAATCCAAGTGGTCAGGCCGGGAAGCTCGTCCCGTAGCCGGTCAAATATCTTCTTATTGTTATTCTGACGCTTTAACAGGCGGATGAGCCGCGCAGCCAGCTTGACCGGCTTTCGAGGTGCGATACCACTCCGGTTTACCAGCCTCAGATCGGCATACCACCGGTCCAGATTGGCTTTCAGCTCCTCATAAGAGCCCTGGGAGAAGTGACGAACCATTACCCGGCCGCCCGCTCCGCTGAGAAGCAGGATATAATACCGATTGGGAAGGTCTGTCACAGCCTGTCCACTTTCCACAGACTGTACCAGCCTGTCGGCATCCCGCTGTGCCTGCCATGTCACAGCTTGTTCGTCTTCCGACGAAAAAGCTTCATCATTTTCTTCATCCTCTCCATCCTCTTCCGGCAGCATAGAGCCGAAAATAGGGGGCAATGGGTCCGGCGAATGCTTGGACAGGGGCTTGTCGTACCAGTGGACAAACTTCATACCCGCAAGAGGCGGTGCATCTTTTAAAAGAGTATCCAGTGCTGTCTTGACCTGGGCGAATGCTTCCTCAGAAACCGGGGCATTGGCACTTTTTTTCAGGCCATAGGAGCAGAAAGCCGGTTTGTCAAAACAGATTAACGCATCGCCGCTGGGGTGACCACCCACCACCGTAAGTCCCGTGTTTTTGGGGACGGTAGTCATGGGGATAGTGGGCTGTCCGGTAATGAGACAGCGGGAAAGGGCATCCCCTTTGACTGGCTTTTGGAACTGCTGGCGATAGGTCTGCCACCAAGTACGTACTGTGGGACATTCCACCAGATAAGTGTTTTCCACCAGGAAGGAAACCCGCTCCGATTGCTTGACCTTGTGCTTTTCCAGTGCGGAAGCCATATCCGCGCAGCACTGGGGATTCTCCAAAGCGATGCAGCAGGCTTTCGCCAGAGGTTCTACTTTCGCCAGATCTTGTAGTCCTTCCCGAAAAAATCGGCTTTTTGGGGAAGGCTCCGTCGGGAACACCACACTGTACTTTTCCACCAGCAGGTTGCTTTTGTCGGTTCCATTGGCAAGGCTTCCGATATCAGGATAGCGGAACGGGTTTACCCCATCCATCCGCACCCCCACAAAGCGGCCATCCTGGGTCAAACAGAGAAAGGTCTTAATGGTTTTCTCCACGTATCCAGCAGGCAGCGTCAGGTTCATCCGCTGGGCATAGTCATACAGGGCTTTCAGCACAGGAGTCCACCTCCTGTCTTCAGCACCTGTGGGTCGTCATAGGGCGGTACCTCAATCACACCCTGCTTCATAACAGCGTGGAACAGGGACAGCTTTGGATTGGCCTTTTTCCTGAGGGCGAAGTCGTGTAAATCGAACACATCGTATACCATCAGTCCTGCGTCATAGTCCTCCGAAATAGGCGGACGGGTACCATCACTTTCCTCAAAATAGGCGGCAAATTCTCGAATCCCAAAACAGGGCTGCATAAAGCATTTTCCGCTTCGAATTCTGCGAAGGGCCTGTTGATAGAGCTGTTCCACTGTACCAGAAAAATCAGACCGGGGACAGATGGCAGCCGTGATGCGATAACGCACATCCCGTAGGGCGGTGGTCAATCGCTGCGTGCGGCAGTCATCGGTATTCATAGGTTTATCGGAAACCGTTTCCTTGATTTCGTTCCGCTTAAAGCTGATGTAGGAAATTGGGGACAACACCTCAATTCTGGTAACCTGCCAGTAGAACTCCTTTGGCTTACTGTAAATGGCGGACAGCATTCCTCTGGCTGCTGAGGGTGTGGGAAAGGGATAGGACAAGCGCCCTACTTTTTCATAGGGTGGTGAAAAACAAGCGAAGTCTCCCCAGAATTCAACACATACTTCCAAACCATTCCCTCCTTTTTTGCTTTGTACATAGATGCGCAAAGCTTTTGCAACACTATAATGGGTTCAATTCCTCACCTAATGAAAACTAGGTTAATTAAAGTATAAATATTTTTATCTTGTTTTCAATGAAAAATTTCCACAAATTACCAGAATAAGTTTTGTGGCTCCTGTTCCGTTGGCGGACAGAACCCTATTTTAGGGTCATAGCAGCCTTCCTGACCGGAAAGAATCACATAATAAGGGCTTTCCCGCTTTTCCAAACGGCCTGTGTCGACAAAATACAGGGGTTCACAGATACGTTCTGCCAGTTCCCGGTCATAACAGGTGACGGTCAGCGGTGCAGCCAACCGCAGCAGGGCTTTGGTCAGGCCCTTTTCCAGCGCTTCAGCGCGCAGTTTCCGATAGAGTTCCCTCTGTCCTTCATAGGGCACCAGCACCTGGAGTCCTCGTTGTTCAATGAGCTGATAGGTTTGAGCAACCGCCGGAAAATCTCGCTGGGTAATGGCCTTTTCTAAAGCTTGGGATTTAGTGTCACCCCGAAAGGTACCAAATAGCTCTCTGTAATACCGACGGATAGAGTCAGGATCGTGAAGGTCTATGGGCTGCTGCATCTGCATAGCACGGACGAGAGTCGCCCCATTTTCATAGTTAGAATCGGGATAAAGCCGCTCTTCCTCCGGGACAAAGACACAGATTTCCCCCCAGGCTGCTGTGCCGTTCCGGTTGCACCGTCCAGCGGCCTGAATAATGGCTTCCAGCGGTGCCAGCGCGCGGTACATCTTATCAAAATCCAAATCCACACCAGCTTCAATACACTGGGTTGATACCACCCGACAAGGAAGATTTGCTTTCTGCCGCTGGTGAATGGCCTGAATTACTTCCATACGGTGTGCTGGGCAAAGGTCCGTGCTGAGCAGGAACAATTCCTCCTGTGGACAACGTTCTGCCAATGCCTGGTAGAGTTTCCGCGCATGGACACGGAGGTTGACAATAGCACATACATTCCGATTTTGCGCCATTCGGTCAGCGATTTCTTCCAGAGGTATTGGTGTATGAATTTCCCATTGGACCTCTGTACGGCGAAGAGCTTCATAAAAGTTTTGGTGATCTGGCAATAGCTCTACGGCAGGCCAATGGGTTTTCAGGAGTTTGGTATAGTCAGGTTGGGTAGCAGTAGAAAAGACCATACTGCACCTATAATGGGTACATAGCTCCTCCACAGCTTTCAGCGTGGGGGCCAGCAGGGAAATTGGAAGGCTTTGGGCTTCATCAAACAGAATCACACTGTTGGCCAGATTATGTAACTTTCGACAGTCGGCAGGGTGGTCAGAAAATAGAGACTCAAAAAAACGCACAGAGGTGGTGATGAGAAAGGGCTGATCCCAGCGAGCGGCGTGTTCTCTCATCTCCTCTGATAGTCCAGACTGACTGTGGTCTTCTATGACCTGGGGGATGATTTTCCGGTATACCTGTGCGCTCTGTTCAATCAAGCTGAGAAAGGGCAGTACCACGATGATTCTGCGCTTACCAGTGTATTGACAGTGGCGCAAGGCAAAATGAAGGAGCGCTAAGGTTTTTCCGGTACCGGTGGGAGCGGTCAATGTGAATAAGCCTCCATCCTGTTCTCCCGCCTGCCCGCAGCGTTCAAACAGTTGGTTTCGGAAACGGTTCAGCACAGGATCGGCCCTGGAATTTGATCGAAGATCCTCACAATAGGTGTATAGGTTGTGTAAGCTCGCAGGAACATCCAGTGACAGATTTTCTTCCAAGAAAACACCGGAGGATACTGTGTAATCAGCGTCGACCAGACAAGAAAACAACATCCGGGTGTATAACATAGAGTCTTTCTGTTTGGTCAGGGAATTTTGGGACGACAAAGCTTTTATGTTGGGAAATCGGAAATCCGGAAAATCTGTCTGAAAGGCTTCTGCCGCTTTCTGATAAGCCTTCATACCGTACAGCGCTGCCTGTTTTCCGCAGAGGGTAGTGACTGGGCTGTCTGTTCTTAGGACCGTTTCCAACACCCCAGCCAAATCCTCCTGGCTCACAAGGTGGGTATGATGAGCGGCAATCGCCTCTATAATAGGGCGGAATACTTTTTTTCGAAAAGAGTATAGAAATGCTGCCCCGCAAATGGCATGGTCGACGCCTGTCTGCATACCCTGTAATACCTTTTGAAAGGCCCAACTGTACTTGCCAAAATCATGGAATAGCCCGCATAGTCCTGCCATAATTTCCTCGCCAAAAGCCCTTCCGTATGTCCGGGCAAGGAATTCTACTGTCTGTGAATGTTTGTGGACGGTTTCCTGTGTACCATCCTTTTGGGAGGATTTTGCGTAATATGTCATGTTTATCAGCTACTTCCCATGATTTTATGATTGTAGTGGTATAGTAAAGTGGTAGTACCTTTATGGAAAATCAAGTAAAAAAACAGATTATTTCCATATTCCAGGAATCGTAGTAAAATAAATTAGAATTTATAGAAAGATGGGATGAATATGGAAAAATACAATCATGAACTTGTTGAGGTTTTTGTAACAGCTTTAAATCATTCTTTCTCCGCTTTGAGAAAAACTTATAATGAACACTTCTATTACTATGCTTTTATATTTGATGAAGGGCTGCACCCTTATATTTCGGCATGGTCTTATGAAGCATTAGAAAAATCAATCGTTGATAATAAAATTGCTGATGAAGATAAAGTCTGGTGGAAATGGGATTACGCAGACTCTCCTTATGCTGTTTATGGATATGACGAATTTTTTAATGAAGTCAATGTATTGCTGGATGAAAGAAGAAAAGGATTATCCATTGATGAACTTTATGATATTGAATGGAAAATCCGAGTCACTTCAATGGAAAAAGCAATGAAAAGGCTTGACCAAGCTGGATTCTTTGGCACTGGTTCTCAACGGGAAAATGTTGTCATCAATGTAGAAATCGCACCGCCAGATGGAGAGGAATCCAGTAGAGCATTACGCTTAAATCCCAAATCTTCTTTGTTAAACGAATATTTGAAATATTGTGAGCAGCCACAGGACCTCTGAATTTCTGCAAACGAAATTCTCCTTTATCAAAAAGACAGCAGCGTATCAAGAGTTAGAGCTGTTGGTAAAGATGAAATATGGGCTAAAAAATTATATTTTTAGCCCATATTTTATCCATATATATTAAAGATCGGCCAGGATTTTCTCAGAGCCAAAGATCTTCAAGGTTTTCAACTGGAACAGCTTTCCCTTTTTCTAAACGAATCACTCGGTCGCATCCGATCAGGGTGGACATTCGATGGGACACAATGATTAAGGTCTTGTCCTGATATTCCCGTTCCAGGGTTTTCAGCAGCTCTTTCTCATGGAGGGCATCCAAGCTGCTGGTAGGCTCATCCATCACCAGTACATCCGGGTTTATGAGCATAGCTCGGGCGATACCCACCCGCTGCCGTTCCCCTCCTGACAGGCGAGCCCCCATCTGTCCCATCTGAGTTTCATACCCATCTGGCAGTGTGGAAATAAATTCATCAATACCCGCCCGTTTGGCCGCTTGACGGATTTCCTCCAGGGTGGCCTCCGGTTTCCCCAAAGCGATATTCTCACCGATGGTGCCATTAAAAAGGAAGGTGTCCTGCTCCAGCATGGCAATCCGCTGGCGCAGTTCTGTCAAGGAGGTCTGTTCAATGGGGATTCCGTTGAGCTTGATGGCGCCGCCGGTAGGGTTCCAGAACCGAAGCAGCAGCCGCAGAATAGTGGATTTTCCGGTACCGCTTTCCCCAATCACCCCGATTTTTTCTCCTGCCCGAATCTCCAAATCAAATCCATCCAGAATTTTTCCACCTTCCCCATAGGAGAACTTTGTATCCTCAAATTGGATGGACTGGATTGATCCCATAGGTTCTGGGTGGTCCACCTGTGTAATCTCAGGTGGGGTATCCTCAATGAGAAACAACCTCTCGGCGGCGGCGAAGGTTTCCAACAAGCTGGAAATCACCGTGGTAAGGGACTGGGTAGAGGAAAAAGAGGCGGTAGCCACAAAGGAAATCACAACCGTCCCCACAGGGTTGGTCCCTCCGTGGGCGGCTAACCAAGAGGCCGCCCCAATAATCAAAATCCGGGCCAGATACACAAAAAAGGTGGGGGCGGAGGAAACTGTTTGGCGATGCAGGGTCAACAGATGGGAAGCCTTGTTAATCTCCCGGTTTTTTTCCTGAACCATTCTCAGACGCTCCGGCCCGCAGCCAAAAATTTGGATGTCTTTCATTCCATAGACACTTTCCAATACCAAAGATTTCAGTTCTCCCAACCGTTCCCGGTAGCTCAGGCCAATGGGACGTCCCGCTCGAATGGCTAACAAGGGAAGCAACACACTGATAATCAGGTAGACCGGCAGTAAAACCCCAGCGAATAAAGGATTGTAGTAGAAAGCCAACGCCAAGGACACACATGGAAGCAGTACCACTGTAACCATAGGGCCGATGGTATGGGCGAAAAAGAACTCTATGGTCTCAATATCTGAGACTGCGATGTTGAGAATCTCCCCCTTCTGCCGGTCCATCAGACAGGCTGGTGCCAGCCGGCGGATGGTGTCAAACAGGTGGGTTCTTAGATGGGCCAGCAGACGGTAAGCCCCTACATGGGAAAACATTCCTTCCAAATATCTGCACACCACAATCAGCAGGGCGGAAAGCCCCATGCCGCCCCCATACAGCCAAAGGGAGCCTGAAAGTTTCCCAGCGCATCCAAGAACCAGCAAGGCTCCAAATCCCATCAGGCCCATCTGGGCCAAATTCCCCACAATGCTGGCCAGGGTGGAAATGGTCAGCACCCCTTTGACCGGGGAGGCAAAGCGAACCAGCCGTCCGGTCATTTCCGGGATGGTGTATTGAAATCGGTTAGCCACAGAGACCGCCTCCTTCCAGTTGATTTTGCTCCTTCACCAGTTGGCGGTAAAGCCCTGGCTGCTCCATCAACTGCTGATGGCGCCCTTGCTGGGCCACCTCCCCGCCGGAAAGCACATAAATCTGGTCCGCGTCCCGGATGGAGGAAAGCCGGTGAGAAATGATAATCAGGGTTCGCTTGAGGGCCAGACGCTGGATACACGCCCAGATTTCCCGCTCGCTGTCCACATCCACGCTGGAGGTGGACTCGTCAAAAATAATATATTCCCCCTGGCGCAGCAGCGCTCTGGCAATGCCTATTTTTTGCCGCTGTCCCCCTGAGAGCTTTCCCCCAGCGTCCCCTACCTGGGTATACAGGCCTTTGGGCTGGGCTCGAACCCAGTCGGCCAGACGCACCTCCTCCAAAGATTCCATCAGCTCCTCATCTGTGGCCTTTGGGGAAGCCAGCCTCAGATTGTCGGCGATCGTTCCGCTGAACAGGCTGACCTGCTGAGGAACCATAATCACCCTCTGACGCAGTTCCTCCGGGGTCAGACTTAGATAGTCCTGCCCCTCCAGTAAAATTCGGCCTTCTGCCGGGTCAAAAAATCTCATCAGCAGCCCAGCTATGGTGCTTTTTCCGCAGCCAGACAATCCTACCAAAGCGGTCACCTTCCCTTTGGGGATGGTGAGAGAAATATCTTTCAGAGCTGGCACCCGCCCAGGATAAGCGTACCGCACATGCTCCATCCGAATCCCAGCGAATGGGTTTGGTTCCATCGGGCGGGAAGGCTCATAAGGCCGGGAGGTATCCATATTCAACAGGGCCTCCACCTTATCGGCGGCGGATACCCCCGCCAAAGCGGTATGAGTTGCGTTCATCAGCTGGCGCACCGATGAGAAAAAGCCGTAAGACAAAAGCAGCACCATCAAAGCGTCGCTAAAGGAGATGGAGCCTTGAAGCAAATCCCAGCAGACGATTCCGCCCGCCAGCACCACTGCCCCGTAAATCAGTCCATCCGTCAGCAGGAAGGAGGAAAAGTTTACCTTCATCACATCCATAATCTTCCGGTGGAAAGCCATCGCTTTTTGAGACAGGGTTTTCGACCGGGCTTGGTCTTGCTGATACAGCTTAAAGGTGGTCAAACCCTGTACACTTTCCAGATAATAGCTGGTAAGGTCCTCCATCGCCGACCAATACTCCGTTTTCAGCCGCTCAATACGTACCCGAAAAACATTGTTCAGAGGCAGTAAAACCAAGGAAATCAGACATAAAGCGCTGGCGACCGTGAGAGAAGCCTGCCGCATTTGAAAAAACAGGTAAATGGGGGCGCAGACACAGTAAATCAGCCCTGGCAGGTACTTGCTGTAATACACCTGCATCTGCTCCACCCCATCCACCGAGGAGGTAATGGCAGATACTGGACCAATCTTCTCGATGTTTCCCACATCCAATTCCAGAGTTTTTGAGAAAATCTGGGTGCGCAGGGAATGATTGGCTTTTGCGTTGCAGCGATATTCCGCCTCCCCGGTGAGCAGCTCCGACACAAACATCAGTGCCGCCGCCCACAGAGCGGATAAAATTGCCCTGCCCGCTTCAGCGGCGGTAAACATGGGGCTGTACAGATTCCCCAAAAATCCGGAAATCGCCCCGGCAAACAAGGCGGTTCCCATCAAGGTAATCATTTTTAATCCAACTATCGCCAAAATCCAGCCCCAAAGCCCTTTGGCCATCCGAATTAAAGTCCGATTTAAAAGTAACATAATCCCTACCTCAACGTTATTTTTTAAAATCCACTAAATCAGGATAGTTTCTTTCTTTATATTAAGCCTGACCTGCTTTACTGTCAAGCTTTTACAAAATTTTTTCCACTTTTTGTACGAATCGCTGCTAATAGGCTTTATAATTTTCCAGAAAAAACCGCAATATACAAGAAACAACAAAAAATAAAAAAAGACTTGATTTTATCAGCAACAGATGCTATAATAATTAAGCACTAAAATTCTTATCCGGATATGGCGCAGTTTGGTAGCGCGCTACCTTGGGGTGGTAGAGGCCGTGGGTTCAAGTCCCGCTATTCGGACCAAATATTGGTAAATCCGAACACATTCTTTTGATTATGTGTTCGGATTTATTGTTTTATAGTGATTGCAGCGGGGAGGTTCAAACAGATGGGACATAAAAAGCATTTAAAGACCGGACTGATTGTGGGGATTGTGGTCCTTTTTATGGGTGCGCTGATGTGGATTGTGGATTTATGGACCTGCCCCATTGAGCCGGATTTGAGCAATTTAAATGAGAGTATCACTGATTTTTACAATCGGGGATACCGTATGCCCCACTCCCCTATGATTCAAGTCTATGACTCTGTAACATTTGGTAAGAAAAAGGTTCTGCTGATTGAGATAAACGAAGATTTGGGGCGTGTCCTTCTGGCAGAAAATCTGCTTGGACGGTATAAGATTGAAAAGCTTGGCTATGGCGGCGGCGATTTCAGAAGCGGGACCATAATGTATGACGGAAAAAAATATCTGCTGTTTGGTGGCAGGAACACTTCCATGGAAATCACAGATATGGCGTTCATTTTAAGCGGAAAAACCTACCATCTAGAAATTCCCTCAAAGCCCCGCTTTCTGGTTTATGGGGAAATTGATCCTCACACAGAGGAAGCCCATTTGAATCTTGATGAAGTAATCCTCTATAATGCGCAAGGTCAGGATATTACAGACCGCTATGATTTAAGCGGCGGAGGCATTTAGCCGGTATGGTGGGACACCCACCTCAGCGTTTTGTATCATAATACATATCTCCCAGACAGCACTACTTTTTCCGATAGAACCATCCAACCAGCTCCATTCTGGTTTTGGGTTTGGAGCCATCGTAATAATTCACATCCTCTGTAACTCCCGTCAACCGGATTTTCAAACGGCTGCCCTCAACCGCCATAATCTCCATTCGATTCTCCATGGCAGGCTGATGCTCTGTATAATACAGGGTTCCATCCACATCCTGATTTTCATTGGGCTGTTCCAAACAAAAACCTGGCCCCAGCGATTTTTCAGAAATTCTCAGCTGATAAAAATTGATTTTCCAGAATGGCTCCGCTTCCAGAAAGGCTGTATCCTCATGCAAATCCTTCCCCACATCAAACGCAGCTTCCAGGCACAGCATATCAGGGTCATCCTCTGTCCCATCACCCTCTATAATATGCCAAGCAGCTGTCCTTATAGGATTTTGTTCCACACCACAAAACGAGTTAAATATAAAATATTTTCTTCCAAGATAACAGCTCCCTTTCAAAAGGATTGTTTTGCTTTGAAACAACAAAAGCCCCATTCAGTTTTGAATGGGGCTTTTGAAATGTTTCTATAAAAGGTTCGTCATGGGAAAAGGAAATCAAGCCTTTCCAGCGCAGCCCAAAACCTCTTGAATCTTGTGAGAAACCATATCCTTAACAGCGGTACGGGCAGGAGCCAGATACTGACGAGGGTCAAAATGGCTGGGATTCTCCGCCATATATTTGCGGATAGCGGCAGTCATGGCAACGCGAACGTCGGAGTCAATGTTAATTTTGCAAACAGCCATGGTAGCGGCTTTGCGCAGCATATCCTCGGGGATGCCGATAGCGTCAGGCATAGCGCCGCCGTACTGGTTGATGACCTTCACCAAATCCTGAGGCACAGAGGAAGCGCCATGGAGAACGATAGGGAATCCAGGCAGACGCTTTCCAACTTCCTCCAGAATATCGAATCTCAGCTGAGGCTTCTGGCCTGGTTTAAACTTATAAGCGCCATGGCTGGTACCGATGGCGATGGCCAAAGAGTCCACACCGGTTTTGGTAACGAACTCCTCCACCTCATTGGGATTGGTAAACTGGGCATCCTCATCGGAAACATTCACAGCGTCCTCAATTCCGGCCAGTTTTCCCAGCTCAGCCTCCACAACTACACCGTGGTCATGGGCGTACTCCACTACCTTGCGGGTTACCTCAATGTTCTCCTCAAAAGAACGGGAGGAACCATCAATCATAACAGAAGTAAATCCGCCATCAATGCAGGCTTTGCAGATATCGAAGTCAGCGCCATGGTCCAGATGCAGGGCGATGGGAATATCGGTCTCATGAACAGCAGCCTCCACCAGCTTTACCAGATAGGTATGGTTGGCGTATTTACGGGCGCCGGCGGATACCTGAAGAATTACAGGAGCCTTTAGCTCGGAAGCGGCCTCGGTAATTCCCTGAACAATTTCCATGTTGTTCACGTTAAAGGCGCCGATGGCGTAACCGCCCTCATAGGCTTTTTTAAACATCTCGGTAGTGGTTACCAGGGACATGTTAAACAACTCCTTTTTTACGAACTTGTGAAACAATTATCACTAGAATTATTATAACATCTTCCCCATAAAATTCAAGGGCGAATCCTTTTTTTAGAAAAAAACCGGCTTTTCTGGTACATCCTCCGAAAAATACCACTGTCAGAGAATTATTTTACAACGGTTCTCCTATTTGGGAGCCTGTTTTGGGTTTCCCTTTTATAGGAAAATCATCAGCGCACCAAGGCTGGACGCTTATGGTCAAACTTCCATCCCGGAATCAAATACTGCATAGCCATAGCGTCATCCCGCTCATGGCTGGGCAAACGGTTGTAAAAGGCGTTGGCCTTCCACACCTTATCCATATCCAATGTAACTCCCAAGCCTGGCTTTTCGGGAAGAGGAAGAAAACCATCCCGAATCTGAGGGGTATCCTTCAGCAGGTTCTGCCCGTCCTGCCAAATCCAGTGGGTATCCAGAGGGGTTGGGGTGCCTGGGGCGGCGCAGCCCACCTGGGCGAAGGCGGCCAACGTAATATCAAAGTGGTTATTGGAGTGGATGCCCCAGGTAAGGCCCCAGCTTTCCAACAGCTGGGCCATGCGGATGCTGCCCTCAAATCCCCAAAAATGGGGGTCCGCCAGAATAATGTCACAGGCGTTCTGGCTGGCGGTATGATAAAACTGCCGCCAGTCGGTAGCAATCATATTGGTAGCCACCGGGAAATGGGTGGCGTTTTTAAATTCCCGCATAATCTCCCTGCCGGAGAAGCCCCCTTCCGGTCCGCAGGGGTCCTCCATATAGGTAATTACATCATGCATTCCCTTGGACAGTTGGATAGCCTCGGACAGGCTCCAGGCTCCATTGGGATCAATATTCACCCGGGCATCGGGATGCAGCTTCTTTACCGCTCTCAGGGCTTCCATCTCCTGCTCCCCGGCCAAAACCCCTCCTTTCAGCTTGAAATTGCGGAATCCATACTTTTCATGGAGACATTGAGCCTCCTGAGCAATCCGCTCTGGAGTTAGAATCTCCTCACGGCGCAGACGGAACCAAGGATCCTGACTGTCTGATTCGTCCAGATAGGGGAACTCCTGGGAGGTACACTTGGATTTGTCCGAGACATAAAACATATAACCCAGCACCTCTACCTTTTTCCGCTGCACGCCCTCTCCCAACAGCTCCGCCATAGGTACACCCAAATACTGACCCAGCAGGTCCAGCATAGCGCATTCAATGGCCCACTCGCTTTTCACCACAAATTTCAGTTTAGACAGGTCCAAGGTCTGAATCCCTTCCCCATCGTTCTCCTGGGTGGGCTGGGTCATCCGATGGATGGTTTGCAGCACCTTGCGATAGCGGGCTACTTCCTGACCCACCACAAGGGGCTTCACCCCGTTCAAACATGCACAGGTATAGTCCCCTCCATGAATCTCTCCAATTCCCTGATGCCCAGCGCTGTCCTCCAGAACCACCAGGTTCCGTGTAAAATAAGGGGCGTGGGCACCTGAAAGAGTCATCAGCATACTGTCATATCCAGCCACAGGGATTACATCCATGTTGGTAATAATCGGAGAATTTGCCATAATCCTTCACCTTCCTTTTTAGAAATCATACATCAAAAATGGACCGCCCGTCAAATCATTTGGCGGGCGGCAAAAGAAAAATAAAAGAGAAAAGAAAAATTAAATGAGAAAGCAATTAAAGACTTGCGGTCCGAATGGCGTCAATAATCAGCTGCTGGGCTGACTGCCACTCATCAACACAATGGATGATAAACCCATGATTGGAGTTCAGGAAGCGTTTCACCGTCACCTTTACTCCGGCGGCGGCCATGCGTATGGCATAACGCTCATCCTCAAATCGGAAATTATCCTTGCCGGCACTGATAACCAGAGCGTCCGGCAGGCCCCTCAGCATCTCGTTGGTGGCCGCTCCCGGACTGCAATAGGGGTCCTTCAAAATCTCCAGGTTATCCCCAGTGTAAGCCACATTGAACATTCTGGAACGCTCCACCGGAATCATATTGGATTCTGCTTCCGGTTTCTCCGCCGGGTCTACAAACATTTCAAAGGCGCCATAATCCAACACCTGCAAGCACAGGCGGAACGCATGGGTCTCATTGGCCTTTAAAGCGACCGCCGCGGTGAGGGTAGCCCCAGCGCTGTGTCCTCCCATAGAGACCCGTTTTGGGTCCCCGTTCCAGCTTTCCAACTGGGCAAATACCCATTGGCATACATCGTAGCACTCGTTGACAGCGGTGGGGTAAGGATATTCCGGGGCCAGTTTATAATCCACATCCACCACAATCCCCTGAATGGCGTCCGCTACCTTGGCGGAGAAAATCTCATCCCGCAGCTGATGGGGACGGACAAAGCCCCCGCCATGCACGTTGATAAACACTGGACATTTTTCCACTCGATTTTTTGCGGTAAAAACATAACAAATGGTAGTTCCCTCACTGGTGGGAACCTCCACCTGCTGCCGGTCAGCCAACTCCAGATTGGTTTTATATTCATCGGTAATATGTTCCTGAGCTACATTGGTTCCACGCAAATGCGCGGCCATCTCAGCTTTTTGCTCAGCGGTCAATGCCATCTGCTTTTACACACCCTTTCTATTTCAATGGCTGTCAGCCATTTTTTACGACAATCCAGCCTCACGAATCCTTCTGGCAATAAGGTCAGCTCCATCCTCCCAACCCTCCATAAAGTGAGGAATAAACCCATGCTCCGCTCCAGGAAAGCGCCGCATGGTCACTTCCACACCCAGAGCCGCCATGCGGGCTCCCAGCGCCTCATCCTCAAACCGGAAGCTGCAATTGCCTGCGGTACAGATTAAGGTCCGGGGCATCCTGGCCAGCAGTCCATCACTGGCGAAGGCTGGGGACACATAAGGATTTACCGCCAGGGAAAAGTCCCCATCCAGATACAGTTCGGTAAACAGCCGGTCCCTCTCCGGGGGCATCATCCACTCTACACCCGCCGCCTGAGCTTTTTCCTGGGGCGTAGTGGCTAAGTCTACTGGTCCATAGCCATTTACTACCAGACATAAGGGGAAATCCCCTGTCTGGACTGCTTTCAGCGCCACGCACATAGCTAGATTTCCACCAGCGCTGTATCCCCCTATGGAAATACGGTTGGGGTCTCCCCCCCAAGAGGAACACTGTTCATACACATAGCGTCCCACAGCGCAGCATTGCTCAAAAGCGGCAGGCCATGGTCCTTCATCCGACAGGGTATAGTCCACATCCACCACTATCCCCTTAACAGCGTCCGCCAGCCAAGCGCTGAACAGCTCATCGTTTATCTGGTGAGGGTTTATCCATCCGCCGCCATGGATATTGATATGTACCGGACACCCTTGCTGCTGGTTTTTAGCTGTAAAAATATAAATTCGATAGGGATGATTGTTGACCGGAGGCATCTCCACCACCTGTTTCTCTGCCAAATCGGCAAAGCTGTAACATTGCTTGGGATATTGATAAGCTCCATGAAATCTGGCGGTGCCTTTCAAACCCCTTAAAATCTCCTCTCGCCGGGCAGCGGTCAGCGCCATATCAACCCGCTCCTTTCCTTTAAAACATTCGATAGATGGTGATATCCACCCCGCTGACCCCATCCCGCACGCTCCCTTGCAGAGCGCCCACATACACGCCATAATTCAGCCATCCATACTTTCCTCTTGGCGCGAAAAACCTGGGGGTTGTAACAATATAGGGTTGTTTTTGGGTCTTATCCCGTTTTCCCCGGTTTTCAATGGCGATATAAACCCCATCATCTGTTTTTAGCAGGTACTTGGCGAACACATCCACACTGGTGAAGGTGTCCGGTCCATCCCCGCCAAATCCTGTATTCCAGTCAGCCCCTCCTGGAACAATTACACCATTGAGCTTTTCCCCATGGAAGATCCCACCGGTAATTTGAATCGCCCGCAGCAGGCCAAAGTCATTCTCTCCCACCCAAAGCTTGGCCTCCTCAGGACAATCAGCTCTCAGCCGCATAATTTCCTCTGCTGGCAGCTGAACTTGCACCATTATTTGACCTCCGCTGTTTTTTTCCTGGTGAGCAATGGCTTCAAATAGGGGCTGACCACGCAGAATACCGCCACCAACAAAAAGATGAGAGAGACAGGACGGGTGAAGAAGGTGGTGTAATCCCCTTTGGCGTAGCTGACACCCTTGCGGAAATATTCCTCCAGCTTGGGGCCCAGAATGAAGGCCAGAATCAAGGGGCTGGTGGGAATTTTAAATACATCCAGCACCACACCAATGGCAGCGAATACCAAGACACACAGTACATTGAAGGTGGTATTTTTGCTGGTAAAGGCACCGATAAAGCACATGACCAAAATGACGCCATACAGGTAGTGGTAAGGTAATTTCAGCAGCAGAGGAAACCACCGCATCCCGAAAAATTGCTCCACCAGCACAAAGACAGCGCTGAGCATAACCGCCGCGAAAATCAGATAGACGATTTGAGGATTGGAGGACACCAGCAAAGGCCCTGGCTGCAAACCATGAATCATCAGGCCAGACAACAGCAGAGCGGTCACTGCATCTCCAGGGATTCCAAGGGCCACCATGGGAATCAAGGCGCCGCCTACGGACGCATTGTTGGAGGTCTCGGAGGCCCAAATGCCGCCTGGATTTCCTTGTCCAAAAGTTTCAGGATGTTTGCTTCCGCTCTTGGCTTGGGCGTAGGCCACCATGTTGGATAGGCCGCTGCCCATGCCTGGCAGGAATCCAATCCACAGTCCAATCAGGAAGGATTGGATGATAATACCCAGATTTTCGGTGATGTCCCGCAGCTTTACGCCGAATCCGCTGATTCTTCCCACCTTGACTTCCGGCATATCCTGCTGTCCTTTTGCGTAATCACAGGCTACCTGCTTAATGGCGTAAACACCCAGCATCAAGGCCACCATATCCAAACCGCCGCCCAGGTAAATATTCCCGAAGGTAAACCGATAAGCGCCATCCAGGGGGGCTACGCCAACGGTACACAGAGCCAGACCCAAAAAGGCGGCGAACATGCCTTTAAAGATAGAGCCTTTGGATAAGGCGGCTACCAATGTAATGGCGCAGAAGCACAGGGAAAAGTATTCCCAGGGTCCCATTTTCATGGCGATATCCGCCAGATAAGGACTCAGCAGAGTGGCTACAATACAGGAAAGCACGGTTCCCGTAAAGGAGGCCAGAATCCCGATTCCCAAGGCCCGCACCGTATCCCCCTTCTGGCTCATAGGGTAAGCGTCATAGCAGGTGGCGATGGAAGCGGGAGCGCCTGGGATTCCTACCAATGTAGCAGAGATAAATCCTCCAGAGATACCTCCTACCCATACCGCGATAAGCATGGCGAAGGACAGGGTATCATCCATTCCAAAGGTCAGAGGCAGCAGCAGAGATACTGCCAATCCCCCCGACAAGCCAGGAATCGCGCCAAAAATAATACCTACAATGGTACAGACTAAAATGACCAACAGGTACAGGGGGTTAAACAGCACAAGCAATTGTGTAAAAAACATCGTTCTTCCCCTTTCTTAACCAAAAAATTTGCCAGCGGGCAAAAAGATGATAAATATTTTTTGAAATACCACATACAGAATTCCTGTGGTCGCCAGAGAAATCACTCCATTGGCTACCTTGTTCAGCTTCTTGCCGCTGGCCAGGATTAAAATAATAGCGAAGGTAAAGAAAGGGGTTGCGATCAGGAAGCCCAGATATTCCAGTCCTATGTAGTAAATCACCATAGCCAGACCAGCGATTCCCAAACGCTTCCAACCCTCTTTGGTCAAAAAGGGTTCTCCAGATTCCTGTTTGGCGGTCAGGGCCATGCCCAGTCCGCAGATTGCCATGCCCGCCCCGGCAATATAGGGGAACAGCCTGGGGCCTGGCTCGCTGAGGTTGGCGGGCATACGCACCTGTGTGGTGAAAAATAACACCAACAGGCCCAGCAAAGCAAAAATCACGCCGCCTACACGCTCTTTATTTTTCATCTTCTACAACTCCTTCGGCCAATGGAATGGGCGCCTCAACGCCCATTCCATTTTTACTGAATCCACCTCTTACGCCCGAACGTTGATTCCCAAGGAGGTGGCTACATCACTTAATTCCTCCATAGTTTTGGCGAAGTCCGCCTCCACTGTCTCCAAGTCAAACCAAGTGGCGTAACCTCCCAGATTTTCACAAGCTGCCTGATACTCTGGGTCATCCATCAGGCTCTTCAGGGCTTGATTGATGGCCTGAGCGGTAGCGTCATCGGTTCCGGCGGGAGCAAACACATACATGTAGGAAATCCACAGCACATCGGTGATAGGCTCCCAATCATAGCCCTCTACCGGCTTTCCATCTCCCAGAATTCCCAAAACCTTCAGTTTGCCGGCTTTCTCATACTCAGCGGCGTTGGCCAGGGAGCAGTTGGCCACATCAATGATGCCTCCCGCTACATTGGTCAGCTTATCCGCCTCAGCGCTGCACTCCACCAGGTTCAGTTCCACGCCGCAGGTGTTCTGCACCTGTCCGAAAATAAAGTGGGTGGTTCCATTGGTAGCGATGGCGGTATTGATTTCGCCTGGATGCTCCTTAGCGTAGGAAATAAACTCTTCCCAGGTGCTGTATGGAGCGTCAGGGCTGCAAATAATCGCCTGTGGTCCCATATTGGCTACCTCACCCACCACACGGAATTCTTCCTGAGGATTGTATTCCACTGCTCCGGTCAGATACTTACAGATGATGGTGCTGTGCTGGAACAGCAGAGAGCTTCCATCTCCTTTGGCGCTGCGGAGATTCTCATATCCCACAGCCTCGGTATCATAGTTCACTGTGGCGAAATTCCCGCCAGTGGATTTCTGCAAGCTGTTCTGTACATTGCGGGCGAAGATATCGGTAATTCCGCCCGCTTTAGAGGGAACGAGAAACTGCACCGCTCCGTCCGGCCATTGAACCTCCCCCTTCTCGGCGGATTGAGAAGCGGCGCCGCCGCTGCTTTCAGAAGAAGCTGTTTGAGGGGCGGGAGCGGCGCCGCTGTCACAGCCAGCGAGCATACCCGCAGCCAACAATACACTTACTATGCCGGTCAGGAAACGTTTCAATTTCATCGTAATTTCTCCTTTACACTTTTTCTTTTATTCTCAGAAGATGGGCTGAATGTCCTCTTCTAAAAAATATCCATAGTTTTTACTTATAAATACTTTTAAAAATATAGGACTAGAAATTTTATTATAAAAAATGTATCATAGTGTAGAACAGATATTTTTATAGAAATTACCGTTATTTATACAATTGTTTTTTGGAATAGTTTCATTATATTGTTGAAATCACCCGTTTACAAGCATCAAAAAGCTATTATAAGTATTAGGAAAATCTATACTGTAAAATTTAAAATTGCTTATAGTACATTCTGCACAAAAGAAAGGAACATCCACATGAACGTGCGTGCCTGTGAATATTTAATCGCGATCGCGGAGCAGGGGACTCTTTCACGAGCCGCTCGGAAATTAGGGGTTTCCCAGCCCACCCTTTCCAATTTTTTAAATAATACTGAATGTGATTTAGGGAAAACCCTGTTTTACCGCAGCGGAAAAGTGATGGCTTTGACTGAGGCGGGCCGGGTCTATCTGGAATATTGCAGACGAATTTTGGAGGTCAAAGAGCGCACCTACCACTCTATCGCCTCACTCTGCAACCAATACAGCGAGCATTTCACCGTAGGGGTCACCCCCCATCGGGGCAGCACCACCTTCAGTCAAATATTTGGGCAGTTCTGTCAGCGATGGCCAGGGGTCCGGGTGGACCTGAAGGAAGGTTACATGGAAACCCTGTTGGAAGGCATTGACAATGGAGAGATTGATCTGGCCTTGGGAACCTCTGATAATACCCAAATGGAGCAGTACAACTTTATCAGCCAAAGCAAGGATGAATTGCTGTTATGTGTGCCGGACTTTCATCCTTTGGCTGGGCTGGCGTTCAGTCAGGGAGGACATCACACCTCCATCGACATTCATCGTTTCCAGGATATCCCATTTGTCATGTATGGCCTGCAAACCACTGCCAATCGCCTGATTGAGAACTTTATGCAGGAGGCTGGCATGACCCCCACAGTGGTGTATCGAAGCAACAATGTTCTTTTGATAGACACCATGCTGTCTAGTGGTGCTGGTGTGGGCTTTCTGCCGGGAGCGTTCTGTAAGGAAGGTCAAGGCCGGGTCTATTTTTCTATGCAGCCTCCCCTTTTCAGCATGGTGGGAATCTTCTCCCGGAAAGGACGTCCCCTTTCCTCCGCTCAGCGCTATTTCTGTTATCTGATTATCCGCAACCGCTTGGTGGACCCCAGCATCAATGTTCCTGCCCTGAATCCCCAAGCCCAAGCCATTTTTGATGAGTTTAAGGAGGATGACTATGGACACCCATCAGCTTGAATATATTTTAGCCATCGCGGAAGAAGGAAACCTTTCCCGGGCCGCAGAACGCTTATTCTTGTCTCAATCCGCCCTGAGCCAACAATTGGCCAAACTGAAAGCGGAAGGTCTGCCTCCTTTATTTGTACGTGAAAAGGGTAAAATTCGATTGACAGATGCGGGAAAAATCTATGTGAATGGCGCCCGCACCATTCTCAAATTGAAGCAGGACGCCCAGCAGGCTCTTGACCAGCTGGATAACAGGCAGACCCGCTGCCTCCGCCTCTCAATCAGCCCAACCCTAGAGGCTCTATTTTTTCTTCAGGTACTTCCTTGGCTGAAGCGAACCTACCCCTCTACTCAGATTTCCACCCAGGTTTTAGACATGGGGCAGATACATCGTGCTTTGGAAAATGGAACGTTGGATATGGCTCTTTTTCCCTCTGGACGAGCCAGCAATGAGGTTTTTCAGTACAACCCTTTGTGGGAGGATGAACTTGTTCTGTTCACCGCCCCAGGGCTTTCTTATACGGAACTGCCTCTTCTTCTGCCCTCCCCTGAAACCCACCTGCGGACTTTATGTGACCGGGCAATGGCTTTATCCAATCTGCGCAGGCCTTTATATGCTGAGGTGAATTCCATAGACATAGCCCTTCGCCTGACTGCTCAGGGAGCCTGCGCCGCTTTGCTGCCCCGCCGGATCGGCAAAACAGAAGCCCTCTCATCTCAGTCCTTGGAGCCAGCTTTTTATTTTCATGTGGTGGCCGCTTGCGGAAGGGGAATTCATCCACCTTTGTTTACCGATTTAATCGCCTATATGCGGGCTTCATTTTTTTGAGAAGGTCAATGCCCGTCCATATAAATACAGAAAGGATGTTTAGAATGACAGATTTTCACCCTGTGGACCGCTCTAATTGGTCAAGGGAACCCTACTTTTCCCATTATTTCACCCAAGTTCCCTGTACTTACTCTATGACAGTTAAAATTGATATTACAGCACTCAGGCAATCTGGACAAAAGCTCTATCCCGCTATGTTATATTGCTTATCCAAGCTTGTAAACGCGCATGCTGAATTTCGGATGACAGTAAACGAAAATGGACAGCTGGGGTTTTATGATATTATGCATCCCTGCTACACCATCTTCCAAAAGGAAATGGAGACATTCACAAACCTTTGGACCCCCTATTCTTCTGATTATCGAATCTTCCTGAAAGCTTATGAAAAAGATCTAAAAGAATATGGTAAGGTACAGACCTTTATGGCGAAACCCAATCTCCCTTCCAATCATTTTCCTGTCTCCATGATTCCATGGGAGACCTTTGAAAGTTTTCATTTAAATTTACAAAAAGGCTATGACTACTTAACGCCTATCTTTACAATGGGCCGGTTTTATCAAGAACATGACTTCTGGATGCTGCCATTATCCATTCAGGTTCATCACGCTGTATGTGATGGGTTTCATGTCTGCCGTTTTGTAAGGGAATTAAGAGAACTGGTAAATCACGTTTTTTCCTAAAAAGAAGGGCGCATGGTTATATAACCATGCGCCCTTCTTTTTTAGAGATGTTAAAAAAATTAGGTTACCTTTCCCCGCTGTTTCAGCAATGTTTGCAGTTCCTTCATAAAGGAGTCAATATCCTTAAATTGGCGATAAACCGAGGCGAACCGCACATAGGCCACCTCATCAATCTCCCGCAGCTTTTCCATAGCCAGTTCCCCGATATGGGTGGAGGGAATTTCCTTATCCAAGGAACTACGCAAGCCCATCTCAATATCTTCCACCGCCTGCTCCAAAACACTCAAACTAACCGGACGTTTTTCACAGGCCCGTACCATCCCCGCCAGCAGTTTGCTGCTGTCAAAGGCTTCTCTGGACTTGTCCTTTTTAATCACCACCAAGGGGGTAGTTTCTATAATCTCATAGGTGGTAAAGCGATGCTCACACCGCAGACATTCCCGACGACGCCGAATCCGCTCCGACTCATCGGTGGGACGGGAATCCACCACTTTACTTTCCACATAACCGCAATATGGACATTTCATACCTAGCCCCCCTTTGATTTTACTGGAAAATTCATTTTATGAGGCATTTCAGCCTTTCGCTTAATAATTTAAGAATACCATTATTTTCCGGTTTTCACAAGGCTTTTTCAGAAATTGCCTCCAAAATTTTTTGGTAGCTTTCCCCCAGCTCCTCATAAACCTGATAATTGTCCCGGTAGACCTCCAAAATCACGCCTCCGTCAAATCCCTGTCTTTTCAGTTCCTCAAGCATTTTTTTGGTATCCAGGCACCCTTTTCCCACCGGCAGACAGTCATGGGTTTGGTCGTGGTCGCTGATGTGCAGATGAACCAAACCCGTTCCCATGGCTTTGGCCATCTCCATAGGCGCAAAGCCCGCCCGAAGGCTCTGTTTCACATCCAGCACAAATTTAGCTTCCGGCAGGGCTTTGGCCATCTCCTCAAAAAAACGGGGCTGCCAGCTGGTACAGCGGGGCACATTTTCCTGGGCCACCGTCACTCCCATACGCTGCCCCGCTTCCATCAAGCCAACAAACCGCTCAAAATAGCTTTCATAAGGACGAGTCGCCTCCCGCCGGTCCCCATGGAATACCAGCAAATCCGCTCCCAGCAGATTAGCGGCGTGAAAGAAGCGCTTGTAAAGCTCGATACCATCCCGATGCCTGCGCAGATACCCGGAAAAGAAAAAAAGCGGCTCTATATTGGAGGTAAAAGGATGGATAGACAGAATCCGTACCCCGGCTCCATCCGCCATTCTGCGCAGCTCCTTCAAATAGGACTCCTCCAACTCGCTGGGGGCGTTAAAAAACACCTCGGCGCTCTGAGCCCCAAATCCCCCAATCAGCTCCAGCCCCTTTTCTGTTACCTCTGGATAAACACAAGCGGTAGAAATTCCCGGAATCATATAGCCGCTCCTTTCTATGCTAAAGATTGCTTTATCAAATTGAGCCGCCGGCAGTCCGGCGGCTCAATTACAGTATATGCGTTTTTAGCTGGCTTTTCTCTTTTCCGCTTTTTTATTCTGATAGAAGGCCCACAAAGGTCCGGCCAGACAAACGGAGGAATAAGCACCTGCCAGCATACCAATCAGCATGGGAAGGGCAAACACCACAATGGAATCCACTCCATAAATCTTCGCTACCACACAAACCGTCGCCATAGCGATTGCGGTAGAAACGGTGGTATTGATGGAACGGGCCAAGGATTGGTTGATAGACAGATTCACAATCTCATCTACGGATTTTTTGCCTTTCAGGCTGCGGGTATTCTCCCGGATGCGGTCATAGATAACAATGGTAGCGTTGATGGAATATCCCAAAATGGTCAAGGCCACCGCGATAAAGCTGTCGCTGATGGGGAACCGGAACAGCACAAAAGTAGCGAACACATACATCACATCATGGAGCAGCGCCACCACTGCGAATACACCAGCCGACCATCCGCCCATCTTGCGGAACCGGAAAGCGATGTACAGAATCATCAGCACCGCTGCGGCCACAATGGCCACCATGCATTTTGTAAAGAAGTCCTTACCAATGGAGGCATCCACATTGCTTGTGGAAACCACCTGGATATTATTCTCGGGGAAAGCGGCCTCCAAAGCTGCGGTAATCTCGCTTTGCTTTTCTGGGGTGATTCCCTGTTTGGCCGACAAGGTAGCCACATAGTTCACCTTTTGGGTCACCACATCCTGCTGCTCCTGCACAGAAATCTGTTGACCGCCCAAAGCTTCCTGAATGGTGTTCTGGAACTGAGTCTTATCCACCTGTCCATCAAAGGAGTAGGTGACCAGGGAACCGCCCCGGAAATTGATATCCAACTCGATGCCGAAAACCGCCGCCGCGATGATGGTAATAACCAATACAACCAGCGGGATGGTGAACCAAATCTTTCTGCGTCCTACAATATTCACCATTATTTCGCACCTCCATACAGCCAGGGTTTTTTAAGGGCTTTGAACTTGGAGATGGACTTGAGCATCAAGCGGGACGCCAGAACACCCATCAGCAGGTTCAAAACAACGCTGACCACCAGGGTATAGCCAAAGGAGTAGATGGCTCCGGTGGCGGTGGTGCCAAACCATTGGAATATGGGGCTGAACAGCTTGGACAAAAAGCTGGTAGGCGGTCCAAAGGCGGCCATCAGAACCGCGGCCACAATGATGGTGGTGATATTTCCATCAAAAATGGCAGAGAAGGTCCGCTGGAAACCGGAGTCAATGGCTCCATCCAAGGTTTTGCCAATCCGCAGCTCCTCTTTAATACGCTCGGAGGTAATCACATTGGCGTCCACACCCATACCAATTCCCAGAATGATACCGGCGATTCCGGGCAGGGTCAGGGTGAAGGAAGCAAAGGTGGGGAAAAAGCCGGAGATACAGGCTACCGTTCCAGCCACCTGGCCGGTCAGGGCAATCACAGCGATGACGCCGGGCAGGCGGTACAGAACAATGATATACAAAGATACCAGCACAAAGGCAATCAGACCAGCGGTTACCATGGCGTCACGAGAGCCCATTCCCAGCGTGGGAGAGATGGAGTTGAAGTTCTCGGTCTCCAGCTTGAAGGGCAGGGCACCGCCGTTGATTTTGTCAGCCAAATCCTTGGCAGACTCTGCGTCAAAATTACCGGAAATCTGAGCGTTTCCATCGGTGATATGGGCGTTTACCTGAGGCATGGAAATCATGGTGTCATCCATCCAGATGGAAATATACTGACCCATCAGCCTATCTGTGGCCTCAGAGAACTTTTTGGCGCCCTCGTCGCTCAGCTCCAGGCTGACAATATATTCGCCGGTCTGGGTATCCATACCAGCCCGGGCCTCTTTCACGTCGGTACCTTCCAGCACCACATCGCCATCCTGATTCTCACGGAAGGTCAGCAAAGCTGTCTCTCCCAATTCCTTGACGGCGTTCTCCGGGTTAAAGTCGGTCTCTCCCTCTTTCCAGGGGAAACGGACAATGATACGGTCTTTACTGTAATCGGTATAAACCTCAGAATCGGTGATGTTCTGAGAAACCAGACGTACCTTGATGATGGATTCCGCCGCCGCCATCTGCTCATCGGTCGCGTCGGTACCTTCAGGTGGGGTAAAGGTCACGTCCACACCGCCGCGGATGTCAATTCCCCAGCGGATATCATTGGCGCCCTTGATAATGGTTGTCACATTATCCCCAAAGGTATACGAGATGCCGAAGAACGACAGCAAGGTCAGCGCGATGATCAATGCCGTGATGACAAAAAACATCGGCTTGCCAACTTTTTTCATCTGCTTGTCCTCCTTGTAACCATATCGCCTGAAAGCGAACGGCGCCGGAAAGCTTTTCCGGCGGCCAAATATGGCTTTTGCATAGGTTTGCCTTTTGCCTTCCGGCAATACGGCACTTTTTTCATTATATTGGATTCCATGATAAAAGTCAATCCTGTTTTTCTTCCCTCTGGAGCGCTCCTTTCCCAATCTCACACAACAAACAGCGGGACCCGGCCCCTCCTTCCGGTGGGTCCGGGTCCTGTCATTTTCCTTTCCAGGGGCGAGGTACAATATAATTGGTATTCTCCAGCCGGGCAAAGGCCGCCCGCACCTGGAAAACCTCCCAAATTTCCCTCTCCCCCAGAATTTCCTCAGGGGGTCCCCACCGGAAAATCTTCCCATCCTTTAAAAGGGCCGCCTGGTCCCCATAAGCGATAGCGGCGTTCAGGTCGTGAAGAATGGCCAAGATGGTGACCCTCTTTTCCACGCTGAGCTGTTTGAGCAGGTCCAGGGTTTCCTGTTGGTACCGTAAATCCAAATTGCTGGTAGGCTCATCCAAAAGCATCATTTTGGGGCGTCTGGCCATGGCCCGGGCGATAAACACCCGTTGCCTTTCCCCGCCGGAAAGCTGATTCAGGCCCCGGAAAGCCAAACCACCCAGGTTCATCTCCTCCAGAACCTCCATGGCAATCTCCCGGTCCTGTTGGTTCAGCCTCCCCTCATGGCAGGCCAGCCGCCCTGACAGAACGGTTTCCATCACATTCAGGCCGCTGGCCTCCGCCTGGGTGTTCTGAGGCACATACCCCAACAGTCTGGCCCGTTTCCTTTGGGGCATCCCCAGCAGGTCCTCCCCGTCCGCTTCTATCTCACCGGAACTGGGCCGCAGAATCCCGCTGATACATTTAATCAGGGTGCTTTTTCCCGCCCCATTGGCTCCCAGCAAAGCGCAGAAGCTTCCAGAGGGCAGTTCCAGGCTCACCTTGTCCAAAATCACACGGGTTTTATACCGAAAGCACAGGTCTTTCACACGCAGATTCAACCCTCGTCCCCTCCCCGCTCCTTGAGAATCAGCCAAACAAACAGGGGGACGCCGATGAAAGACACCACAATGCCCACTGGCACCACCACTGGGGAGGCAATAGTTCGTCCCACTAAATCCGCCGCCACCAGCAGCTCTCCCCCAAGCAGGGCGCTCAGGGGCAGAATCCGCCGGTGGTCCCCTCCCGAAAGCAGGCGGGCGATGTGGGGCGCTACCAGCCCCACAAAGCCGATTACCCCTGTAAAGCTCACCACCGAGGCGGCCATCAGGGTTACCATCAGGCCGGAAACCGTTCTCAGCCGCCGGACATTGACTCCCATGGCCACAGCGCTTTCGTCCCCTGTGGTCAACAGGTTATAATGCCACCCTTTGGAAGCCAGATAAGGGACACACACCGCCAACACAACAAAGAGAAATGCAGTCTGCTTCCAGGTAGCCTGAGAGAGGCTTCCAAAGGTCCAGTTGACAATAGCGGAAAGCTGCTCCTGGTTGGCCAGGTACTGCATCCCTGCATTCAGAGCCGAAAAGAAATAGTTCAGGGCGATGCCTACTAGAACGATGGTGGTGCTTCCCAAACCCTTCACCGCCGCGATTCCATACACCAGCAGCATACACAGCAGCGCCATGGAAAAAGCGCCTAAAACGGTAGCCAATTGCAGAGAGCCCATAAAACGCAGAGAAAACACAATCACCACAGAGGCCCCCATAGCAGCGGCGTTGGATAATCCTGTGGTGAAGGGGCTGGCCATCTGGTTACCTGTGATGGCCTGCATTACCAAGCCCCCCACCGCCAGTCCTACCCCCGCCAGAAATCCCATCACAATTCTGGGCAGGCGCAGCTGTAACAGCACCGTGATTTCTGTGGGGCTTAAAGGTTGGGAGGCGTTCCAGATTTTGGGAAACAGGGTAGCCAGCAGCCTGCCTGGTGTCACCTGGGCCACACCGGAAAAACAGCTGATATACCCCACAGCAATCCCCACCAGAATCACCAAGATAAAAAGCCCTATCTGTTTCCTGTGATAAATGGCAATCTGGCGCCGCAGCTGTTCCCTGGGGCTCCCGCTAATTCCATGCCCGCTCATGGCATCCGATACACATGGCCTTCCACTGGTTCCACCCCCTGCATCGCCATCCACTGGGCAAATGCCTGGTCTGGGTCCAAATCCTGGGTCAGCTCAGGATAAAGCCATTTGACGGTGTAGAGGGCCCCAATCAATTTTCCCAGTCCTCCCGCACAAAAGCCGGTTGTACAATAAAGATTCTTTTCCTTCACCGCTTTCAGATTCTCCCAGCCGGGTCGGGCCAGCATTTCCCCTACAATTTCCTCATACATCTCCTGGGTGGGCGGGGTATAGACTCCGGTATTCTTCAAAGCTGGACCGGAGCTGGTCTTGATAATCAGGTCCGGGTCGCTTAAAAGAATCTGTTCCGGGTCAATCTCTTTCCCTGCCAAGGAAGCGTCTCCAAACAGGTTTTCCGCCCCGGCCATTACCAGCATATTGTGCCAGCCATCATTGGAGGTCCCTGGGATGCAGGTAGTGTAGGGGTCCCCATATTCCCAGTACACTGTTTTCTTTTCGGTCAGGCTGGACAGGCAGTCCTCCAAGGTCTGAAGGTTGGAGGTATAAAATGTTTTCAATTCTTCCGCCTGTTCCTCCACTCCAAAAATCCGTCCCACAGCGTCAATTTGATTGGGCAGGTCCGCCGCGTCCCATCCGGTCACCACCAGCACCTTGATGCCGAAGGGGGCCAGCTTCTGCTCATCCTGCTCATAAGTTCCATTCTTGGGGGTAATCAGCACCTGAGCCCCCAGCTCCACGATTTTCTCGTAATTCAGCTCCGATTGTCCCTTTCCAATCACATTGTCCGGGTCGAACTGGCTCCAATAAGCCCGGTCCTGAGCGGTATTGGTGTCCACCGCAATGACCCGGTCAATGGCGCCGCAGGCCCGAATCAGCTCGCTGTTATATCGGTTGGCCACCACCGCCCGTTCCAGCGGCCAGGGAATTTCCACCTGACGCCCCAGCCCATCCACTACCACCTTGGTAGAAGGGACGGAGGGCTCCTCAGCAGGTTGACTGGACTGCTGGGAAGCTGGGGAGGAAGACTCCTCCTTTTCAGACACACCGCATCCAAACAATCCCATTGACAATAGAAACGCCAGCAAAAGCGCAATCAATCGTTTCATATTCAGCTTCTCCTTTCTTATCATACCACCGTTATGAAGAATCGGAGGCTCATGTCGGCTTTTGGCCGCCAACAAAAAAGCCCCATGCCTAAAAAAGGGCATGGAGCATCCAATACGCTATGCGCAAATTTGAACCTCGCCCAATGACCCGTTAGGCTTTGTTCCGTTTCACGTTCAAGTATCCTGGCTCGGATTCTGCGCGTCCGCGCGACTTCCCAGGCTGTCAGCCCAGTGTCCTTGCGCGTCGCTCCTCCTTACAGTGGCGGCACCGCATCGGTTTCTCACCGATTTCCATAAAACGTGAACCCCAATCTTCAGTTTTAACGTCTTTCACGCAAGCTTGCCTGTTCAAGACAAAAAAAGCATATCATTTTAACAGGTGTCTGTCAAGAGAGGAAAGCCCTTCCAATTCCTTTTATCTTTGCTCGTCGATGGGAACCAGGGGCTGAATCATCTTGCGGTAAACACTTCGGTACATCAGAAGCGCCAGTCCAGTGGAAAAAATCTCCGCGATGGGGAAGGACCACCATACCATAGACAATCCAATTTTGGAAAGCAGCCAAGCTGCCGGCAGCAGAACCACCAGCTGACGGATGACCGACATAATCAGGCTGAGGATTCCATTTCCAATCGCTTGGAACACCGAGGAAAATACAATGGCAATACCCGCTCCAATAAAGCTGATGCTGATAATTCTCAGCGCTGGCACACCAATTTCCAGCATCTGACCCAACTCCTCCCCATTGCTGAAGATGGAGATGAGCTGAGCGGGAAACAGCTGGAAGACTACTAGTCCCAATCCCATCAGCGCCACAGCATAGATGCAGGCGTCCTTAATGGTATGGATAATCCGCTCTTTTTTGCCCGCTCCGAAGTTATACCCTACAATGGGAACCATGCCGCTGGTCAGTCCAAACACCGGCATAAAGATGAAGCTTTGCAGTTTGAAGTACACACCGAAAACCGATACAGCCACCTCAGTGAAGGGAATCAGTATCTTGTTCACGCCAAAAGTCATGATAGAGGCGATGGACTGCATTACAATGGAAGGGATTCCAACCTGGTAAATCTCACCCACAATTCTCCAGTTAGGACGGAATTTACGAAAATTGATATGTACCTCATGATTAAACTTAAAGTTGAAAAACAGAGCGCATCCCATAGCGATCCACTGTCCAATAACGGTAGCCAAAGCGGCACCCGCTACCCCCAGTTCCGGGAATCCCAACAGGCCAAAAATCATGATTGGGTCCAGAATAATATTGATAATGGCGCCTACACCCTGGGAAATCATATTCCAAAAGGTTTTTCCGGTAGCTTGCAGGATTCGCTCGGAGGTCAACTGGATAAACGCTCCAAAAGAGAGGGTGGTGCAGATGGTCAGGTACTGGGTTCCCATCTCCAAAATCTGCTCATTCTGCGTAAACGCCTGGAAAAACATCCGGGAGCAGAAAGCGCCAAAAACAGCGAAAGCGATTGCGCTCAGCACTGCCAGCATCAATCCATTTTCAGCGGCGGCGTTGGCGTCATCAAAATGCCTTTCCCCCAACTTTCTGGACAAGAGTGAGTTAACGCCTATGCTGGTACCTACACCCACAGCAATCATCAGGTTCTGCACAGGAAACGCCAAAGAAACCGCTGTCAAACCATTGGCGCTGTATTGGGCCACAAACACACTATCCACAATGTTGTACATGGCCTGTACCAACATGGAAATCATAATTGGCAGAGACATGGTGAGCAACAACTTGCTGACCGGCATTGTTCCCATTTTATTCTCTTTGCGTTGTTCCAATTTCATCATCTTCCCTTTCTCTTAAAATATCTTTGACTCAAACAGCTTCTCTTTATATTTTCAGCGCTATTCAACGAAAGCGCGCAAAATCGTACCATATCATAACACAAAAAATTTTTAATGTAAACCCAAAAAGAAAGACACGACAAAGTCGTGCCTTTCCAATCTTCATGGAATCAGTCAGACTGCTTCTCGCTTTGGTCTTGCGACAAGGCGGGTTGAACGGTATCCTCTTCCTGAGGCTGCTCATCCTCTGGTTTTTGCACAGCCTTCAGAGACGCACCGCAACGGGCGCAGAACAAGGAACCATTGGGATTGCTGGCGCCGCAATCCGGACATTGGATTACGTTTTTCATCTCGTTAATTTTCTCATTGAGCTTTGCCAGTTCCTCCTGCTGTACTTCCAGTTCGGCAATGCACATGTTCACCAATTCCTGGTTCTCGGTTCCAGCCTTACTCAACTCATAAATAATTTCCCCAAGCTTCATGTAATTGGAGTCAATCTCCGAACGAAGCTGGGCAGCCTGCATCCGCAGCTTGGTCAGCCCCACAACCTCCTCGGTTTTATTTCCCGCGGCCTTGGCCAACTCTTTCGCCTTGGCTAACAGCTCGTCAAAGGTACCCATGCGTATAGCCTCCTATCATCATCAGATTGCTTTCTTATTATATACCAATCTCCAAATCTTTACAAGCGGCAGTTGGTTTTTCTCTTTCATTTTGCCTCTTGATAAAAAGCTCGAATCCGTTCCCTCCGCTCCAAGACAGTGGAAAACTGGCTGATATATTCATAGGGATATTTGTAGTTGTAAACTCGCTCAATCTTTCCAGTGACAGGATGACGCAGCTTGGTGGAGGCCCCCGCTCCCACCGCTAAAATGGAATGGGTCTCATCCATGATGTAAACATTATAAAGACCCTCGCAGCCAGGCTTGGCGTATCCCACATTTTCCAGGCTGGACAGGGTTCCTGTCTGCCGGTAAAGATAATAGGGAGCATATCCCTTGTCCCCGATCTGGCATCGGGCGTAGTTCACCATGTCCCCCACCAAATCCAGCTTATCCTTAGCCTGCTGGAAGGTCAGGTTGGCCGCCCGCTTCACCGTCAGGGTATGTACCGTGATGTTTTCCGGGTGCAAATCCAGTACCCCATTGATGCTGGCCTGAAATCCTTCCAGAGAATCCGTAGGCAGGCCAGCGATTAAATCCATGTTGATATTCTCCAACCCACAGCTTCTGGCCAGATCCATGGCCCAGTAAAGCTGGCTGGTGGTATGCCTTCTTCCAATGGCCTCCAGCACCTGGTCGGAAAGGGTCTGGGGGTTGATGCTCACCCGTACCCCAGGCGCCAGCGCCCGAATGGTCTCCAGCTTTTCTTTGGTAATGGTGTCTGGTCTTCCCGCCTCTACGGTGTACTCCCACAAATCGGAAAGGTCAAATTCCTGTTCCACCGTCTTCATTACCCGGCCCAGCTGTTCTGCTGATAGGGTGGTTGGAGTTCCACCTCCGAAGTAGACGGCGCGCAGCTTCAGCCCCAAATTCCTGACAATGGCGGCTGTCACCTGAATTTCCTGGCATAAATGGTCCAGATAGTCCGGCACCAGCCGAGCCGCCTGCCCCACCGAATGGGATACAAAGGAACAATAGGCACATCTGGTTGGGCAGAAAGGGATGGATACATACAGAGAAAAGCTGTCTGGGGTGGATTTTCTCAGGATGGGCAGCTCTGTCCTGGCGGTGTCCAGGGCCAGCTGGAGCCGCTGGGGGGATACCAGCAAATCCTCCTGATAACGCTTCTTGATGGCTTCCTCAGACATGCCATCCTCAAGAGCGGCCACCATCTGCTTGATAGGCCGCACCCCTGTCAGTACCCCCCAGGAAGGCCGCAGTCCGGTATACTCCGACAAAATCCCATACAGCAGAACCGCCAAACGCTCCTCTGTTGGCCGGCCTGCTTCCGGGGCGGGGCACCGTCTCAGGGTTTGTTCCCCATCATACAGCCAGGCCCTCAGCTCCCCACCGATTTTGGCAACCCCAAGATGGGGGGATTCCTGAGTGTCTTGTGGTCCTTCCGGCTGGGGAAGTACCTTCTCCCCAAAGAAAAACATCTGGCATACCCTTTGCAGCTCGTAACCGTAGGGCAAACCGTTTAGATACAGGTTCATCCTTCCCTCACCATGCGCATGTATTGGTTATGGAGCCGCTCCTGCTCCAAAGTGCTGTCCGGCCCGTGTCCAGGCAGGACCTTATAGTTGACTGTAAGGGCGTCCAGCTTTTTGAGGGATTTCAGCATGGTTTTGTAGTCCCCGCCCGGCAGGTCACACCGGCCAATATCCCCAGCGAACAGGGTATCCCCGGAGAACATCACGTCCCCGCACAGGTACACCACATCCCCTTGGGTATGTCCTGGTGTCTCCACCACACGGAAGTTCAGCTCTCCTACCTGGAAATCCTGCCCATCCTTCAGCAGCTCATCCGGGGTCATGCAGTACCCATCGTCGGTCATCCCCGGCGCGTAAGCCAGGCTTTTCCTCCGGTCGGACAGCTGGTCAGCGTCATGCTCCCCAATGGCCAGCTTGCACCCAAACCGCTGAATCAGAGCCTTCACCCCACCAATATGGTCGTAGTGTCCATGGGTCAGCAGGATGATTTGAGGGGTCAAATTCTTGGACTCCAAAAAAGCGATGATTTTTTCCGCCTGGTCACCAGGGTCAATCACCGCACAGCCGTTTTTTTCATCTGTCACCACATAACAATTGGTTCCAATAAAGCCTACCGGCAACGTATATACATTCATCAAAAGCGCTCCTTTCAAGGGCTTATTTCATCAATTGGCAGGTATCCAGCAGAATGGTTACTGGGCCATCATTCTGGATGGAAACCAGCATATCTTCCCCAAACACCCCAGTTTCCACTTTAGAAACCCCAGTGTCCTTTACCGCCGCGATAAACCGCTCATAAAGGGCGTTGGCGGTGGGGGCATCGGCTGAGTCAGTAAAGGAGGGCCGGCGCCCATGCCGGGCGTCTGCGCAAAGGGTGAAGTTGGAGACAATCAGCATCCCGCCCCCCATATCCAGCAGGGAACGGTTCAGCTTTCCCTGCTCATCTGGAAAAATACGGAGGTTGGCGGCTTTTTCCGCCAAAAAATCCGCCTGATCCACCCCATCTCCTTGAACCACACCCAACAGCACCATCAGGCCAGGGCCAATCTCACCCACAGTCTCTCCCCTGATTTCTACCTTGGCTGAAGCTACCCGCTGCAAAACCGCTTTCATACTGCCTCCTGTCTCGTCACTGAGCCGCCCGGGACACACTGATGACCCCAGGGACTTTTGTCAAGTTATTGATAATAAAATTCAGCTGTTCCGTATCTGTGACTGTCATAGTCACTGTCACAATGTTTACCCCGTCCTTAGCCTCCCGGGCTACCAAGGTGTTGATGGCGATACGCATGGAGCTGAGGGCCACCGATATATCCGCCAAAGCGCCGATGCGGTCATCCGCCACAATCTCAATGGTACTTTTGAACCGCTCCTTCTTGGCAGCCTCCTGGGTCCACTGGGCGTGAATCCAGCGCTCCGCATTATTGGGGTCTCCCAGAGAGTTTATTACATTCTGACAATCCTTTTTATGGATGGACACTCCAAATCCTCTTGTAATGAACCCAATAATTTCATCTCCAGGCAGAGGGTTGCAGCACCGGGCGAATTTTACCAAACAATTGTCCAGCCCTTCCACAATCACCCCACTGGAGGTGGATTTGGAGGGTTTTGTGGGGGAGGTTTTGGTCAGGGATTCCAGGCTCTTTTCCTGTTCGTTGTTGCGGTACTGCCGCACAAACTCATCCCGGATTCTGGGCATAATCTTGGAAAGCAGGACACCTCCATAACCAATGGCCGCCAGGAAGTCTTCTACCGTCTCAAAGTGCTGCCGCCTGGCCACACTGAGCAAAAACTCCTGCATCTTGCCTTCCGGCAGAGCAATCATATTCCGGCGGAACTCCCGTTCCAGTTCTGCCCTTCCCTGCTCGATATTTTCCTCCCGGCGCTCCTTCTTGTACCAGTTGCGGATTTTAGTTTTGGCGCTGGCGGTTTTGGCGATTTTAAGCCAATCCCTGCTGGGAGCGTGGTCTTTAGCATTGGTGGTGACGATTTCAATAATCTGGCCGGTTTTTACCTCGGTATCCAGCGGCACAAGGCGGCCATCAATCTTGGCCCCGACCATCCGGTTGCCCACCTCGGTGTGGATGGCATAGGCAAAGTCGATGACTGTGGAGCCGGTAGGCAGGCTGATGACACTGCCCTTGGGGGTAAATACATAAACCTCCTCCGGAGCCAGGTCACTCTTGATGGAGCGGACAATGTCCTCCACGTCATCCGCTTCCTTCTGATTCTCAATGAGCTGGCGAATCCAGGCTAACCGCTCCTCCAATTTATCCTTGCCGGAGATGCCCACCTTGTACTTCCAGTGAGCGGCGATACCATACTCCGCTGTATGATGCATCTCCCAGGTGCGTATCTGCACCTCAAAGGGGATGGCCTCTTTATCAATCACCGTTGTGTGCAGGCTTTGGTACATGTTAGGCTTGGGGGTGGAAATATAATCCTTGAACCGGTTGGGCAGAGGCTGGAACATATCATGGATGACACCCAGCACGTTGTAGCACTCAAACACGGTATTCACAATCACACGAACGGCGTAGATGTCAAAAATCTCCTCAAAGGATTTCCCCTGGATATACATTTTGCGGTAGATGCCATAGACGCTTTTTACCCGGCCATCAATATACACATCCTGCCCAAACTCTGGGGCCAGTCTCTCCCGGATTTTGGACTTGATTTTTTCCAGGAATTTCTGCCGGTCGCCCTTTTTCAAATCCAGCATCCGCTCAATCTCCTGATAGGCGATTGGGTCCAAGTACCGCAGGGAAATGTCCTCCAGCTCCTCCTTGACCGACCGGATTCCCAGCCGGTGGGCTAAGGGAGCGTATACCTCCATGGTTTCCAGGGCTTTGTCCCGGCGCTTCTGCTCCGGCATAACGGCGATGGTGCGCATATTGTGCAGACGGTCGGCCAGTTTAATAATAATGACCCGCACATCCTGGGCCATGGCCAGTAACATCTTACGGACATTTTCCGCCTGCTGTTCCTCCCGAGAGGTATAACTGATTTTTCCCAGCTTGGTGACCCCGTTTACCAGAAGAGCCACCTCGGCGCCAAACCGCTTCTCTATGGTTTCCAATGGGATTTCCGTATCCTCCACCACATCATGCAGCAGGGCCGCTACCACACAGTCACTGTCCATACCAAGGTCCACCAAAATAGTGGCCACCGCGATGGGATGACTGATGTATGGCTCCCCGGATACCCGGCACTGGCCATTGTGAGCCCCCTCGGCCAAGCGGTAAGCATCCATAATCTTTTCCCGCTCGTAAGCTCGCCCGCTCTTTTCAATTTTATCCAGCAAGTCCTGTACCACGTAACATTTCATCGTTGTTCCTCCAATATGGGCTATCCCATACACATAACCCGTTTCTGAAAGGGCGGGTCTGCCCTTTTGCCCATTTATTGCAGGGCCCTGAGAATTTTTGATTGGCTGATATCCACCCGGGCTGGATTGGGTACTACATTCATCTGGCGCCCTCCCCCCACGGGGCGCTGGGTGATTAAGCGCATCTCATCCAGTACATCAATGGCCAGCTTCATTTTACACAGGCAGGAAATATCCCCTTGCAGTTTTGCATAGAGGGCCTCGTCGGTAGACTGAAGCTGCCCCTTGGAGCGCAGATACCGGTAAACCGCCGCGATGTCGTCCCTGGTAGGCACCACCTTCTGGCGCAGGGGCGGCTCCAAAGGCTCCCGCCGCTGCAAGCGCTGGTAAACCTCCTCCGAGTGATGAATCTGGTCGTAATCCATGCCGGTGAGGTGAATATCCCGCACCTTCACCGATACCCGCATCTCATCATTCCACTGGCTTACATTCACCGTCACCGCCAAGTCCACCGTTTCCCCTACTGTATAAGGGAACCGGGCCTGGGTCATACCGAAATACACCGCGTAAAAAACCGTGTCCTCCCCACAGAACCGCAGCCGCAGATGTTTTCCATCCCCAATGGGATAGATGCCCTGAAGTACACAGTTGGGAATCAAAAAGGCAGGAACCTCATTCCCTGAACCAAAAGGCTCCAGCAGGGACAAAGGCCCCAACGCCGCCACGGTCAAAGCCTTGGGGGACAGGGCGCAGTCAATCCGCAGGGTCTGCTGAGGCATTTCCGGGAACCGCTCCGCCGCCCATTGGTTGATAGCCTTGATAAACGGCTCCAATTCCTCCGCCCGAACAGTCAGCCCTGCCGCCTGGTTATGCCCCCCATAGCGGACAAGGTATTGGGAGCAGGCATCAATGGCGTCAATGATGGAAAAGCCCTCTACGCTTCGGCCGGAGCCTCTGGCGGTATCCCCTTCCAGGGACAGCACAATGCAGGGCTTGCCAAACCGCTCCACCAGTCTGGAGGCCACAATTCCCACAATTCCATGGTGCCAGCCCTCCCCATAAATCACAATGACGCGCTGTTTGAGGGTATCGCTGTCCCGCTCCAGCTTTTCCATAATCTGCAAAACAATCTGGTCCTCAATCTGCCGGCGCTTCTCGTTAAGGGAATTGATGCTGCCAGCCAAGGTCTCCGGCTCCTCGTCTCCCCCCACAAACAGCTCAATGGCGTTGTCCACCTGGTCAAACCGCCCAGCGGAATTGATTCTTGGCACCAATCCATAGGCCACATTTTCGCAGGACAGGGTTTTATCCCCCAGGCCGCAAACCTGAATCAAAGCCGCCAAGCCCTGATTCTCGGTGTTTTGCAGCATCTCCAGTCCATGGCGGACAATCATCCTATTTTCCCCGGTTAGAGGCACAATATCCGCCACGGTGGCCACCGCCACCAAATCCCCATACTGGTCCAGCAGCATCATACCGTCGTCGCCCTCCAGGGCGCAGGCCAGCTTGAAGGCCACTCCTACCCCCGCCAGGTATTCACAGCCGCTCTCATCATCCAAACGATGGGGGTCTACTACCGCGCAGGCCGGGGGCAGCACCTCCCGAGGCTTGTGGTGGTCGGTAATCACAATATCCAAACCGATGGAGTTGGCGAACTCCACCTCCTCAATGGCGGTAATGCCGTTGTCCACTGTAATCACCAAGGACACCCCTTCCCGCCGAATCAGCTCCAAAGCTGCCCGATTCAGGCCATAGCCTTCCCGGTCACGCTCAGGAATGTAATAGCAGACCTCTCCTCCAAGAGCCTCCAAATAGCTGTATAACAGCACTGTGGACATAATCCCATCGCAGTCGTAATCCCCATAAATGGCGATGCGCTCTCCCTCTTCCAGCGCCTGACGGACACGGGCTGCCGCCTTTTCCATATCCTTCAGGGACATGGGGTCAGACAGGCCCTGCTCCTGGGCCAGAAAGCGCGAAACCTTTTCCGGGGTATCGTATCCTCTGGAAGCCAGCACCTGGGCTACCAGCTTCGGCAGCCCAAGGCCCTTTTCCAACTGCTCCACCGCGGCTCTATCAGGGCGGCCTATCTTCCAACGTTTGATTGGCACGCTCGATTCCTCCGTTGTTTTAAAATCATTCTATATCGAAAGGCTCCGGCGCCAATCTGCTGCGACAAACGCCGGAAAATGTCTCTTAATCTTAGTTATTTTACCACTTTCTCAGCCAAAACACAATATGCCGCCATAAAAAGCCCTTTTCCATTGGTTCTCAGCCTGGGGAATTTGCCCCTTGTAACCTTTGGGAAAATCCTGTATAATCAAGTCTATATGAAGCTTTGTGTTTATCGGAGGTTTTAAAATGAAATTAGGAATCGTTGGTTTGCCCAATGTGGGCAAATCCACTTTATTTAACGCCATCACCAATGCGGGCGCCCAATCCGCCAACTATCCCTTCTGCACCATTGAGCCCAATGTGGGCATGGTGGCGGTTCCAGACGAGCGCTTGGACGTGCTGGCCAAGATGTACGACCCAGACAAGTATACCCCAGCGGTGATTGAGTTTGTGGACATCGCCGGCTTGGTTCGGGGAGCCTCCAAAGGGGAAGGCTTGGGGAATAAGTTCCTGTCCCACATCCGTGAGGTGGACGCCATCATCCATGTGGTCCGGTGCTTTGAGGATGGGGAGATTGTCCATGTGGACGGAGAAATCGGCCCCCGCAGAGACATCGAAACCATTAATCTGGAACTGATTTTTTCCGATATGGACATTGTGGACCGGAAGATTGACCGGTGCATCAAATCCTCCAAGGGTGGGGACAAAACCCTTCTGGGACAGGCGGAAATCCTCAAACGGCTCCGGGCCCATCTGGAAGAAGGAAACTCCGCCCGCAGCTTCTCCTGCACCCCGGACGAGTGGGAGGAAGCCATCGCAGATATGCCTCTGCTGTCCGCCAAGCCTGTCATCTATGCCGCCAACATGAGCGAGGATGACTTTGTTGGGGGCATTGAGAAGAATCGCTTCTACCATGAGGTGGAGGAAATCGCCGCCGCTGAAAAGGCCCAGGTGCTGCCTATCTGCGCCAAAATCGAGGAGGAAATCACCGGCATGTCCAAAGAGGACAAGCTGATGTTTCTGGAGGAATTGGGGCTTCACGAGTCTGGCCTGGACCGTCTCATTAAGGCCAGCTATTCCCTGCTGGGACTGATTTCCTACCTGACCGCCGGTAAACAGGAGGTCCGGGCCTGGACCATTACCCAAGGTACCAAAGCCCCCCAGGCCGCTGGCAAAATTCATTCGGACTTTGAGAAGGGATTCATCCGGGCTGAGGTGGTTTCCTTCCAGGACCTGGTTGCCTGCGGCTCTATGAACGCCGCCAAGGAAAAAGGGCTGGTCCGTTCCGAGGGCAAAGAGTATGTGATGCAGGACGGAGACGTAGTCCTGTTCCGGTTTAACGTATGAGACGGTATATAGCCGCTTTATTGGTGGCCTCTTTCCTGCTTGGAAGCTTTGCAGCCTGTTCTTCTCAGCCTGAAGAGACAATCTCCTCCAGCTCTGCCACTTCTCAAGCCCAGTCTTCCCAGGAACAGGTATCCATTGAGGAATCGTCTTCTTCCTCCGCTGTTGAAGAACCCCCTTCCTATACCATGATCGGCCAGGAAGAGGGGGATGTTTCGGAAGGCGGTTCGGTGCGGACGGTTCCGGGACAGGAACGGTATCCGGTGGGAACCACGAAAATTTCCCTGGTTGTAACCAATCAAAGTACCGGAGACCTGCTCTACACTAACTGGTTTGATTTTCGTCAGATAAAAGGGGATGAGGTTCTGCTGCTGACCCCACGGGAAGGCGCCATGACCAATCCGGACGACCCCAACGCCAGCGCTTCCTTGGCTCCTGGGGAAACGGTTACCATTGAAATCCCTATTGATATCTTTCCAGAGCCATTGGAAGCTGGTACCTATCGGGTTTCTCAGCTTGCCTGCTTTACCGACCCTCAAGGAAATGGCCTTGCTTGCAGCGAAATTACTGCTGATTTTATTTTGGAATAAGATAAAAAATTCCCTCCCAAAGCGTTCCAGCCTTGGGAGGGAATTTTTTTAGTTCAAATCAAGCCTCGTTGCGTTTGGTCCAAGCGATTACAACCTGAATCAGCTTACGTACCGCAAAGAAGGCAAACAGTACACATCCCAGAAAATATCCAAAGTTGACCAGCCAAAGAGGCAGCATCATAACTGGAGTGGTCTCTCCTGAACGGAACTGGGTAGACACAATGGTATAGGTTTGAAGGGTCATAAACACTCCAAACACCAATGCCAACAGCATCTGGACAACTTTCAGGGATTTTTGCCAGTTAGGCCATTTAGAGAGCTTCTCTTCCAAAAGGTCCAAGCCAATCAAGGAATCCGAGTAGAAAGCTACCGCTGACCCAATAAAGACCAGCCAGATAAAGATAACACGGACCACCTCATCCGACCACGCTACTGGCACATTCATCAGACGTGCGCCTACGGCATAGGTCACAATGCAGATGGTGGCCAATACAGCCAACCCCATAATATTTTGCAGGATACTGGTAATTTTGTCATACCAGACTTTCATGTTCTCGCCTCACTCTCCGCTTTATTCTTCTACCACAGCGATAACCCGGATTTGGGAGCCATCCGCGTGTTGGGTATTCAATGGCAGAGCGATCATTTGGCAAACAGGAGCGCCAATCTCCCACAAGTTGGTCATATACTCAATCTGGAGGATACGTCCCTCTTTCAGCACATGGTCATGGACGGGCTGATGAATGGTATTCAAATCCTTTGTGGTGCGAATCTTGCGGATATCATAATCCTGAGGGAAATCATATCCTACAATCTTAGGAGCATAGTCCCGCAGCCAAATACCGCCATCAGCCGTTACATAAGGAGAATGGTCCCAAAACTCTGTGGTTTTCCAGGAAACCTTTTTGCCCCGGTCGGTGCGCAGCAGCAAAGTATCAAAGTGGGTTCCCTTATAGGCTTTGGTAGCTTCCTCCAGCATCTCCGCGGTGATTCCCTCATCATCCTTGGTGAAGGTCAAGTCCACCACCAGAGCGTTGGTGATGCACCAATCCTGAAGAGGATAAGCGCTCAAATCCACACCATTGGGGTCATGATGGATGGGTGCGTCAATATGAGTAAACCAATGGGATTCCAAGTTATAAGCGGTACACTGCCAAGGGTCTCCCTTCGCATGCATCTTAGGCTTATCAAAGTGGATTCCATATCTCCAATGTTCCTCAATTGGAAGGGTTAAATCAATGATTCTTCTCATAGCGTAAACACCTCTTTATTAGGCTTTCAGCATATCAATCAGCTTCTGACCATTCTCCGGGCATTGCTCGGTAAAAATGGAATATACAGGAGCGGTCAATTCCTGGAACTTAGCGATGTCTGGATTCTCCTCAATTTCAACGCCAGCATCCAACAGTTTTTGTTTGGCTTCCTGATCCGCTTTGGTAGCGGCGTCACGCTGTACCTTCTGAGCGGCGATAGCAGCGTCACGGACAATCTGCATCTGCTCGTCAGAGAGCTTATCAGCGGTCATCTTGCTGATGGACAGCAGGAACGGGGTGTATACATGGTTGGTCAGGGTTACATAATCCTGTACCTCATAGAATTTACGGAACTCAATCTCAGCCAAGGGGTTCTCCTGAGCGGAAACAGTTCCTACCTGAAGAGCGGTATACAGCTCAGAAGCGTCAATGCTGGTAGGCAGCGCGCCGAGAGCTTTCCAGGCCTCTACCTGGACAGTAGCGGGCAGGGTACGCATTTTAATGCCCTTCAAATCATCAGGGGTCTTCACTGGGCGCACGTTGTTGGAGAGCTGACGCATACCATTCTCCCAGAAGCACAAACCAATAATTCCCTTTTGTTCCAGCTTTTCAAAAATCAAGTCTTTGCTTTCCCCATCCACCGCAGCGCGGGCAGTCTCAACATCGGGGAACAGGAAAGGCAGCTCATACACCTGAATCTCAGGTACCAGACCGGAATAATAAGAGTCTCCAGATACACCGATGTCAACGGTTCCCTGCTGCAGGCCCTGCACCATAGAAGTAGCGTCGCCCAACTCAGTGTCATAGTAAGCGGTGGCTTGCAGGCTGCCGCCAGATTTTTCATTCAGTTCCTTTACAAAGAACTCCATGGCTTCGCCGGTAGGGGTATTTTTGGGGATAGAGCCTGCGAACACGCTCAATTTTACAGTACCGCCGCTGCTATTTCCGCTCTCTCCAGAAGCACCGCTGCTGCTGCCGCCACAGGCAGCCAGGCTCAAAAGCATTGCGGAAGCCAACATACACGCTAAAATCTTTCTCATAATAATCTCCTCCTAAAATCTATCAAACCTATCCTATTGATAAATTATTGCACCAGAATCAAAGACAACTGGGGAATCAATACAACACATACCATACCAATCAGCATAGAGAACAGGAACCAAGGAAGCTGAGGAATGATTTTATGTACAGGCCGGTTTCCAACAGAGGAAGCCACAAACAGGTTGATTCCCACTGGAGGAGTCACCAGACCAATGCACAGAGTCACAACCATAACCACACCAAAGTGCATCAAGTCGATGCCATAAGCGCTGGCCGCAGGGCACAGAATGGGAGCGAAAATCAACAGAGCTGGCACAGCGTCTATGAAGCATCCCGCTACCAACAGCATGGCACAAACGGCAAACATGAACAAGGTTGGGTCTTTAATGACGGTGGTAAAGCCCTGAGCTACCGCCTGAGGAATTCCCTCTCTGGTCAGCACCCAGCCGAACGCCTGAGTAGCGCCTACAATCAGCATAATACCAGCAGCCATTTTAAAGGATTTATAAAGCACCTTTCCAATCTCGGAAATCTTCAGTTCCTTATAAACCACAACACCAATAATCAAACTGTAAAAGCAAGCCACAGCAGCAGACTCAGTTGGGGTAAATTTACCAGAATAAATGCCGCCCAGGATAATCAATGGGGTCAGCAGAGCCCAGAACGCATCCAGGAAGGTTTTCAGAACATTGGAAAATTGGAATTTTCCGCTGCCCTTATAATTACGTTTGACGCAGATGCACATGGTCACGATAATCATAATCAGACCCATGAACAAACCAGGCAACAAACCGCTTAAAAGCATATCGCCGACGGAAAGTCCAGCTGTCACCGCGTAAAGCACCATCAAAATACTTGGCGGAATCAATGGGCCAAAGATACCAGCAGCCGCCTGAAGTCCACAAGCAAAATCCTTGTCATATCCTTCATCTGCCATAGCTGGAATCATTGTGCTGCCTACCGCGGCGGTGGTAGCCGCACCCGCTCCAGTCATCGCCGCAAAAATCATGCTGGAGACAATGGTTACTACTGCCATACCACCTGGCAAAGAACCAATAATGGCTTTAGCGAAGTTTACAATCCGTTTGGAAATGCCGCCAAACTCCATTAACGAACCGGCGATTACAAAGAATGGAACCGCCATCAAAGTAAACTTATCAATGCCTGCCAACATCTGCTGGGCAATGATAATGGGAGGAATATCCACAAACGCGACCATATAAAACAAAGCCGCCAGCGCCAGCGAAAGCGCCACTGGAATTCCAAGGAACATCAGAACGAAAAAGCAAATAATAATTACACTGCCAGTCATTCTACCACTCCTATTTCGTATAGACTTGGGGTCAGTCGCTTTCTTTTCCCCAGCATATCCATCCCTTAAATTTGGGCTTTGAATAGGCTATTTAAAGCCATCTTCAAGGGAAAGATTTAATTTAATCTTACCATGAAAAATTTTTAAAAGCCATTCAATACGCATTTCCCTTGATGGATTCTACTTATTTCTTAATTGGATTGTTAAAATTTTAGTCACAATTACCTTTTTCAATAATTTTAAGTATATTTATATTAAAATAATACAAAACACAATATTAATTTGCATCATAAAACCTGTTTAAAATTCGTTGCATAATAAATAACTGCAACAATTATCGTTGCAGTTATTTGTATATTCAAACTCTTTTTACATTTTTTTAAAAATTTCAATATCGTTTCATCATAATGCTATTTCATTCAAATGTTCATTTTATACTTCTTTATTTTCCTCCAAAGCGTTGTGCGGTCAATGCCTAAATATTCCGCCACCCGCGTCTTATTTCCATTGTATCTGGCTAAAAGCATCTGAATCAGCTGCTCCTCATCTTCCGCCTCAAACCTCCAGTCCCTGATTTCTACTTCCGGAACCGCAGGAACAGGCATCTGTTCATAAAGGGCCTGCCGTACCAAAAGCTCTCCAATCTGCTGCTGATTGTTCAAAACGCACAATCGTTCAGCGATATTGCGCAGCTCACGAGCGTTTCCTTCCCAGGGATACGTTTCCAGAAGATGTTTTGCTTCCGCGGTGGTAAGAGAGATGTTTTTATGATACCGCTCTCCAAATTCTCTCAAGTACGCCTCAAAAAGCGGCATAATATCCTCTCTGCGTTCCCGCAGAGGCGGGATATATAGATTCAAAACATTCAGGCGGAACAGCAAATCCCGGCGAAACAGACCTTTTCGCACCTGGGCATGTAAATCCTGGTTGGTAGCGGCGATGACCCGCACATCAATGGATACCACCTTATTCACCCCTATCCTGCGCACCTCCCCTTCCTGCAAAACCCGCAGCAGCTTGCTTTGGAAAGAGACGGGAATCTCCCCTATCTCATCCAAAAAAATGGTGCCGCCATGAGCCGCCTCAAAGAGGCCCTCCTTACCTCCCTTCAGAGCACCTGTAAAGGCCCCATCGCTGTACCCAAACAGCTCCGACTCCAAAAGGCTTTCGGTCAGGGCCGCACAGTTAATCGCTACAAACGGTCCTTCTTTGCGCTGGCTGGCATTATGAATGCTTTGGGCCATCAGCTCTTTTCCTGTGCCCGATTCTCCGGTAATCAATACTGGTGAGTCGGTGGCAGCATATGTTTTTGCTATTTCTACAGTACTGGCGAATACTTTACTTTGATAAATCAAATCCTGAAAATGATACTTTGCCCGTTGCAGCCGGCCGGGCATTTTTTTGCGGATGAGGGATTCTTCTGACTGCAAACGGTCCACACTTCTGAGCAAAACCACCGCCCCGCTGGTTTTTCTCTGGTGCAGGATGGGAATATAATCCACAGAAAAAAGCTTTCCCTCAATGGTACAAATTTCATTTTCAATCCGATACCCTTTGGCGTAAATTTCCGTTAAAGGCTTCTCTCCAAAAGGCAAAGCGTCCCGATAGTGCCTGCCAATCACCGAACGGCCCCGAAGCTGCAAGGCTCGCTCCGCTGATTGACTGGCAGAAACTACCCTGCCTTGGTCGTTCAGGGAGATAACCCCATCCTTGGAATAATTCAAAATGGTACGGTACCGCTCATATCGCTCCACCTGAATCCGTGTACTGCGCACCAAACGCACCGCCTCATCCAGGCTGTTCAGGATGGCGGAACGTCCAATCTCCACCAGCACGGCTGGGTATTTCCCTTCCAAAAAACGAATCAATCCCAACCCGCCCACAAAACAGTCACAGCCATCCTCCACCGCTTTGGAAAAGGCCTCAGGCAGTTCTTTTATGGTGGGCGCCGCATAAGGGCAAATTTTCACAGGCAGAACCCCGTCAAGGCTTTCTGATGAATAGAGCATGGCCGCAGTACCAATCAGCGCCACCTTTTGAGGGTGATATTTCTCACAGGCTTTATGAACAGCCTTAATCACATCATACCCTGTAATCTGCATGGGTACTGAAAGCAGCTGGGGATATTGCTGAAGCAGATCGGCTGTATAGCCTCTGGAAATCACCACATCCCCGCTGATGGAAGCATCCTCCAACTGGGTACTGGTTTTGACCAATACCGTTCCGCTGACTGGTTCCGGGGCGCTGTACTCTCTGAGGATTTCCTCAATTGTAGGTTTAACCTCTGCGTAAGGTGCGATAATTGTTATATAAATCATACCTATCCCTCCTGGATTGTTTTCAGTATATTGCATATTCTGTTGCAACGCAACATTTTTTCAGCAAAAGAGTTGCTTCTTTCCATGTTTTTTCGGGATTTTATGGGGTTTTTATATTTGGCATGGTTCTTGCTGTATAATAAGACAAAAATGGATGGATTGAAAGGATGTTGTGTTTATGATTTATCATCAGCTGTTCACCGACAAAAAAGTTTACGCCGCGGTCATTGGCGCTGGACACTTCTGCACCGCTATTGTAACCCAACAGAAGTACGCCCAGGCTCTGAGTGTCCCCCTCATCGCTGACAAGAATCTGGAAAACGCCAAAAACGCCCTGATTAAGGCAGAGATTCCTGAGGACCTTATCGTTTACTGCGATACCGCCCAGGCCGCTCAAGAGGCTATTGTTTCCGGAAAATATGTGTACACCGACCGGACCGAAATCTTGATGGATACACCCATTATTGACATCATCTGCGAGGGTACAGGTGTTCCTGAGGCTGGCGCCTACAACTGCAAGCTGGCTTTGGAAAAGGGCAAGCATGTAGCCATTGTCAGCAAGGAAATGGATTCGGTCATTGGACCCATCCTGAAAAAAATGGCCAAAGAAAAAGGATTGGTTTATACCCCTGTGGACGGAGACCAGCATGGTCTTTTGATGCAGATGGTGGAATGGGCTAAAATTGTTGGTTTAACCGTAATCTCCGCTGGAAAGGCCCGTGATGGAGAGTTTGTCTACGATGAGAAAGAGCAGACCGTCAGCCTGGCCTGTGACGGCATCACCGTCCATCAGGATTATTGCGTAAAAATCCCTGACAATATGACCAAATACTTTGAGATGATTCCTGAGGGTCAAGTGGAGGAATATCTGGAGAAGCGGGCGGAAGTTTTGAAGGAACTGCCCAACGCCGGAGCCTTTGATTTGTGCGAGCTGACCATTATGGCCAACTCCACTGGATTGAAACCCTCCATTCCTGCCACCACTCAGGCTACCCTGCGTATCACCGAGCTGCCTGTGGCCTACTGCGCCAAAAAGAACGGCGGTATTTATGATGAGGAAGGCATCATTGATGTTCACACCAACTTCCGGCGCAAGGACGAGTCTGGCATGGGCGGCGGTGTGTTTATGGTGGTACGCTGTGACAACGCCTATTCCAACTACATTCTGACCACCAAAGGCCAGATTCCCAACTATGACCTGTCCACCGCGGTTATCTATCGGCCTTACCATCTGTGCGGCGCTGAGGTAACCACCTCCCTGCTGGCAGCTGTTCAGCTGGGTGTGGACACCGGTTCTAAAGAGTATCTCCCCTCTTACGACCTGGTGAAATACGCCAACTGCGATATCAAAGCAGGTGAGGTCCTTGGCAATGACCATGACCTGCGGATGACTGCCAATATCATCCCCGCTACCAAACGGGGAGCTGGGGTTCCCGTACCTGCCCATATGATTACCGGCAACGTAGCGAAAGTGGATATTAAGGCTGGTCAGATGATTACCTACGATATGATTCAGGAGCCTGAAAATTCCACCCTGTGGGCACTGCGGAAACTTCAGGAAGAAACCTTCTAATTTTTTAAGAAAGGAGGCCCCTTTTCTCAAAGGGACCTCCTTATTTTTTTGTTTCATCCTTGGTGAACCTGATAAAAAACTGGCAATGTTTTGTATGTTTCCTATTGACTTAGAGCCACCCTCATTTTAAAATAAGCAAAGATACCTTGCCAGAGGCATAGGAGGGTTCCATTATGCTGTTAGCTATTGACATTGGAAACACCAATATTGAGTTTGGGGTTTTCAGCGGTTCTGAAATCATCGCTTCTTTCCGCCTGGGAACCAATCGTGACATCACCTCGGATGAGGTGGGACTGTTTACCAGCCAGTTTTTTCAAGAAAGCGGCCTGGACCGGCACGACATTGATGATGTGGTGATCGCTTCGGTGGTGCCGCAGGTGATGTATTCCATCACCAACGCCATCAAAAAATATTTCTATAACAAGGTCCCTTTGGTGGTGGGGGATAACCTGCCTCTCCATGTGGAAAATCTTTACGACAACCCAAAGGATGTGGGGGCGGACCGGCTGGTAGCGGCTATCGCCGCCTACCACAAATATGGCGGGCCGCTGATTGTGGTGGACTTTGGCACCGCCACCACCTTTGATGCCATCGGTCCCAGAGGCCAGTACATGGGCGGGGCCATCTTCCCCGGCATCAAAATCTCCATGGACGCCCTTTTTGAAAACACCGCCAAGTTGCCAAGGGTGGAGCTGGTGCGCCCCGACCAGGTGATTGGACATAACACCGTGAGCAGCCTTCAATCCGGCGCCATCTACGGCTATGTAGGAGCGGTGAAAAATATCGTCTGGGAAATGAGTCAGGAATTGGGCGGCGACGTTCGGGTAGTGTCCACCGGCGGTCTGGCAAAAATGGTAGGGGATGAAACCGACCTGTTTATCGCCATCGACCGCACCCTGATTCTGGATGGTCTGTACTTACTTTATCAGCAGTACAAAAAAGAGAACTAACCTAAAAAAGGAAGGGTAGTACCCTTCCTTTTTATTTCGGGAATTTTGCCTTTTAGGCCTTTGCTAGCGGCTTCCATAGAGGCTGTTCAGCACCATACCCGCTACCACCAAAGCGATGGCTGCCCAACCCAAAGGGTCCGGCACAGCGTCCTTGAGAAAGAAAATCCCTCCCAGCAATGTAAATAAGACCTCCCCTGACTGGGTTGCCTCCACCGCCGCCAGCTGCTTATGGTTCTGGCGCACCAGGTCGGTAGCCTTGAAAAACAGCAGGGTAGCTGCTACCCCGGAGAACAGAGCCACCACCAGGGATTGAAGGGTTTGGCTGGAATCAGGAGGGCCCACTATAATCAATCCATAGATGGACAACAGCAGCCAGAAAGGAATACTGCACAGGGTCATTCCAAATACTCTCTGCACCGTATCCAAACGTCCCTGACAGAGGGCCATCATCTTACGGTTTCCCAGAGGATAGCTGAAGGCGGCTACCAAGACCGGCAGGATGCAGGAAAGGGCCTGTTTCCAGCCCACACCAGCCGCCTGCCGGGTTTGGAGCAAAAATACACCCAATAAAATCACCATGGAAAATCCCAAGCTTTTCAAGGGGATGGACTGTCCAAACAAAGGGGTCAGCAGCACCCCCGCCACAATGGTAATCTGCCAGCAGGAGGCCACCAGCCAGGACTCCCCAAAGGCAGACGCAAAAGACAGCGGCGCATAAAAGAGGCCAAATCCTACCACACTCCACAACAGCCACGGTCCTGGGGCTTGTTTTATCTCTTTCAGCACCGGTTTTATCTTAGGAAGGGTAATGGGCAGCAGCAGAGGCAGCGTAAACAGATAGCGCAAAGACGCGCTCCAAATCCAGCTTCCTCCATTTAAATCCATACTTCGATTCAGCACAAAGGTCACCGCAAAGAACATGGATGACACAATTCCATACCAAAAAGCTTTTTTCATCTTGATTCCCCCTGTCCAACGCTTTTGCGCACAAAAGCGCCAGAACCATGATAGCATACCAGGACGGAGGAAGCAATCCTCCCAACAAAGAAAAAAGCGACCGCCAACGCGGTCGCCTCATGATTAAATTGTGTCCCGAGACTGATCAGGTCTCTTTTCCAAAACTGACTTTATTTCAGGAGAGCGGAGTTTTTGGAGGAACCCTTAACCTGGTTCTTATTATATCCTCTGGAAGGCAAAAAATCCTCCTTTTTAAATTACAATCCAGTTACAATTTAGTTACAAACGTCTGGAGAATATGACAAATTGGTAACATCCCTTGCTTTTCTCCCTCAGCTAATATAATCTTCCACTAGGGAGACCAGCTTCTCATAATCCGCCACCCGGATTCCACGCTCCAAATCTTGCTGGTCCTGCTCCGGCAGGGTTCGCACATAAACATCGAATACCAGATCTGGCGTCACCAAATCGGTGGTAAAAACCGCCAATTTGCCATCATAGGTTCTGAGCAGATAAGGGTCATTGGAAGGCTGCTCCACAGCAGGAGGTTCCGGCAGGCTGGAAGGTGAAAGAGATTCTGGAGGCGCCTGCTCCGGCAGAAACCGTATCGCCGCCAAAATAATCAACGACACCACAAACACACCCACCAAAGAAATCAGCAGAGCGTTTCTCATATCAAACACACCTCGCCATTCTAAAAAAATCCCAATTCACTGGATTGATTTACGATATTTTTGACACCATAAAGGTAAAATATACATAGCGGGAATGGGAGATAAATAAAAGGAGGCGCTGAAATTTTTTTCAAGGTTTCCAATACTGGTTGGCACAAATTGTTAAAATTCGTTGAAAATACGGTAACACTTCTCTCAAAAAGTATGGTATACTATATGATATGTCATTTTGCGGAATTGGTTTTTTCCCATTTTTTCAAGCAGCAAGGAGGGATTCTCATACATGGGATCTCATAAGAAACTATCTGTGGGCGGTGTGATTGGAAATGTTTTTGGGAACATTTTCCGAATTATTCTGGCGCTTATCATGGTGGGTATTATCACTGGATGTATTGTGGCGTCGGTCCTCACTGTCTACATTCTGCGCTATGCCAACTCGGACGAGCAGATTCGTTTGGAAGACGCTCAGATGCGCTATACCACCATCCTATACGCCAATGACCCAGCAACCAACGAACCTGTGGAGCTGCAAGAGCTGCAAACTTTGGAATATCGCATTTATGTCCCTTATGACCAAATCCCCCAGTATATGAAGGATGCGGCGGTTGCCATTGAGGATAAACGGTTTTGGGAGCATCACGGCGTGGACTGGAAACGGACTTTTGGCGCCTTTGTGAATATGTTTATTCCCATCTATCCTACCCAGGCGGGTGGTTCTACCATTACCCAGCAGGTTATTAAGAATATCACCGGTGAGGATGAGGTCCGTGTGGACCGAAAGGTACGGGAGATTTTCCGGGCCCTGAAGCTGGAGCAGAACTACACCAAAGAACAGATTCTGGAAACCTATCTGAATACCATCTTCTTTTCCAATCAGTCCTACGGGGTTCAGGCAGCTGCCAACACCTATTTTGGAAAGGATGTGCAGGAACTGACCCTGGCGGAATGCGCCTCCATTATCGGAATCACTAATGCGCCTACGGCTTATAATCCTCTGCTTTATCCCGAGAACAATAAAAAGCGTCAGGAGGATATTCTGTACGCCATGTGGGAGCAGGGCAAGATTACCGACCAGGAATATGAGGAAGCTATCAACGAGGAACTGGTCTTCCAGAAGGACATCGCTGTACAGCGGGTCAGCCCTGTTTACAGCTATTTTGTAGACCATGTGATTGAGGAGGTCATCAGCGACCTTCAGGATGAATATGGCTACACCTACGAGCGAGCCCAGCAGATGGTCAACAGCGGAGGATTGCGTATTTACACCACCGTGGACCAAAGCGCTCAGAATTGGGTACAGCAGTATTACAGCGATGCCGCTAACTTCCCGCAAACCATTTTAAATGAGGAATATCCCCAATCTGCCTTTGTACTTTTGGATACCAACGGAGCCATTAAAGCTTTGGCGGGCGCTATTGGTGAGAAAAAGGGTATGCGTGAGTTCAGCCGCGCCACCCAAGCCTACCGGCAGACAGGTTCTTCCATTAAGCCTATCGCCGCTTATTTGCAGGCTGTTGAAAACGACATTGTCACCTGGTCCACCAAGCTGGAGGATTCCCCCATTGAATTGGACGGAAAATCCTGGCCGGTGAACCATTATGGCCGGTATCTGGGTCCCATTACCATAGATGAGGCCATCCAGCGCTCTACCAATACCATCCCTGTCAAGTTGGTACAGATTGTCACCCCGAAACGGGTCTTTGACTTCCTTAAAGAGAAGCTTGGTATGGAGTCCCTGATTGAGCGGACGGTGGTGAACGGGCAGGTCTTTACCGATAACGCCCTGTTCCCCATGGCTTTGGGCGGCTTGACCGAGGGTGTTACCCCCTTGGAACTGGCCGGCGCTTATCAGATTTACGCCAACGGCGGTTACTTTACAAAACCCTATGCCTATACTACGGTGAAGGATTATAACGGAAATGTGATTTTGGAGAAGGATACCACCCCACGCCGGGTCATCTCCCCTGAAACCGCCACCATTGTCAACAAGCTGATGCAGCGGGTTACCAGCGGCCCTTATGGAACTGGTACCACTGCCCGGTTCCAGTCGATCGCCACCACGGTAGCCGGTAAAACCGGAACCACCGATGACGATAAGGACCAGTGGTTCGCTGGGGTTACGCCTTATTATGTAGGGGTTGTCTGGATGGGCTTCGATGAGCCGGAACGAATCCGCTATACCAATTATGCCCCTCCCATCGTGTTCCGTCAGGTGATGGAACCGCTCCATCAAAACCTGCCGGTTAAGCAGTTTGAGGTCTGGGGCAACGTGGTAGAGAAAACCTACTGTACCGAAAGCGGTGACCTGGCTATTGATACCTGTCCTTCCACCGCAGTGGGATGGTATAAGGAAAGCAATATCCCAAGTGAATGTTTTGAACACTCTGGTCAAATGTCAGTGGAACTGGATGATGAGGACTTGGATGATGAGGACGATGTTCGTGACCGAAAAGAATTCATCTCTGAAAGTGGTCTGAAGGTCATTGAGTCGGACGATTAGCTTCCTCTATCATTTTATAAAAATGGATTTTACTGCCCGCCGAAAGGCGGGCAATTTTTATTTCTTTTATCCTCCCTGTTCTGGATACATAAAAAAGGTATGACCTGTTGGCCATACCCTTTTTATAATTGACTTTTATAGACTAAGGATGAAAACTTATTTTTTCCCCATCTTGGCCTGATAAATGCTGTAAGCATCCTTCGCAATCATCAGTTCCTCATTGGTGGGAATCAGCCAAACCTGGGTACGGGCTCCAGGAGCGGTTAGATTGGTTTCCTTGCCCCGCAGCCCCTTGTTCTTCTCCACATCCAGCTTGATGCCAAAGAATTCCATTCCTTCACAGACCTCCTCACGCAGGTCCGGAGAATTCTCTCCCATGCCACCGGTGAAGATGACCGCGTCCAGACCCCCCATAGCGGCTGTATAAGCACCAATATACTTCTTAATCTGATAGCGGACCATATGGCAGGCCAATTCTGCCCGCTTGTTTCCCGCATCGGCGGCATCCACTACATCTCGGGCGTCACTGGAAACTCCAGAAATACCCAACAGACCGGATTTTTTATTCAGAATGTTATGTACCTCATCCAATGTGAGATTATCCTTATGGGCAATGGTACTGATAAGAGCAGGGTCAATATCACCGCAGCGGGTTCCCATCATCAAACCTGCCAATGGGGTATAACCCATGGAAGTATCAATGGATTTTCCACCGTCTACCGCAGCGATGGAGGAGCCGTTCCCCAGATGGCAGGAAACAATTTTCAATTCTTCCGGCTTTTTGCCCAGCAGCTTGGCCAGCCGCAGGGTTACATACCGATGGCTGGTGCCATGATAACCATAGCGGCGGATGCCCTGCTCATAATACTCATACGGAATGGCGTATACCTGTGCCTTCATGGGCATATCCAGATGGAAGGAGTTGTCGTATACCGCCACCTGCACCTTGCCGGCAAAGGTTTTGCGGCAGGCTTTGATTCCAGTAATCATGGCGGGCAGATGCAGGGGGAACATATCCACATGGGACTCAATATCCGCCAGCACCTCATCGGTAATCTCGTTTGACTGGCTCAGGCTGAAGGCCATCCGATGACCTACCGCCACAATGTCGTCCATGCTTTCGATGACCTTTGTATCCCCTTCCAAAAGCAGCTTCACCAGAGCATCCAAAGCGGTCTGGTGGTCAGGCAGAGGCATCTCAAAGGTGCGCTTCTGTCCATTGCGCTTATAGGTGATAAAACTGCCGTTGATTCCGATACGTTCGCAGTTTCCCGATACCAGACATTCTTCTGTTTCCATATTGATCAATTGATATTTCAGGGAAGAACTGCCTACGTTTGCCACGAATACATGATTCATAAAGGTTTACGCTCCCTTCCAAATAATTAAACTTTTCGGATGATTCCCATAGGGGTCTGCTCACTGCACTGTCCCAGCGGATTATCCTTCAGGATTTTACACAGCAAAGCCCTGTCCATGGACTTGTCCGAGGTTCCTAAAATTTGGCCCTCCAAATCGTTGATATCGGTGATGGCCACAGGGGTCTTCACCTTTTGGGAAATCTCCCGGGCAACCTCATCCGGCTTGTCCGGCCCCAATACCACATAATGGTTATATGGGGGGAGGGTAAAATCACATGGGCCGTCAATACTTCTGGCCTTATAGCCAGCAATGTTATAAAACCAGCCCCGGATGCCAAACAGCTTGCCTACCGCCGAAACTGCGGCCGCAAACAGGATTCGAATGGTGCCGCATTCCTGCAAAGCCATTTCCATGGTTTCCGGCATAGCCAGCCCGATGCCATAAGGGGTCCGCAGTACAAACCTGCTTAAAAACCGGGCCAGCGGCCGGGGATGGATGTCTTTCAAAGGGATGGCTCGCTTCTGGGTACAGGCCACCGCTTTTTCTGTAATAAAAATAATATCCCCTTCCTGAACCAGAGGGGCGGCATATTTTTCCACCACCTGACAAATATCGTCCTGGTCGGTGATAACATGGGTTTTGATGCACAAACGGCGATAGGTCACCCCATCCACCGTAATGGTTTCATTTTTCTCCGGGTTCACCACGTAACCCTGTTCCGGCTGCTCTGGGGCACCGTTTTCCAATTCTGACATTCTACAATCCCTGCCTTAATCTGAATCTGGAGGAAGCACTCCGCTGGAATAGTTTTCCCGCTAAAAGCGAAAAAAACAATGGAGGGCCTTTTGGCCTCCAGGTTTACCTCACAATTATACCGCATTTGTTTCTCCCCGTCAATAAAAAGCCGCTTGCCAACGGGAAAATCCCCCTTTCAAAAGCCCTTTGCAATAGCCAAATTTTTTGGCCCGGAAATGGATTTAGTCTTTATTATTCCAATGGAATTGTGTATAATAGAAAAATATGGGGCAAAACCCATTTAGGAGGAGAAGGGTGTATTTAGGAGGATAGGAGGGACTTGCCCATCAGGGCAACAGCTTTAGGATGATTTTTGCTGATTTATTTTTTATTTATCTGTTTCTGCCGCTGAACTTATTGTTCTATTTTATAAGCAAAAACCTGGTTTACCGCAATGTGGTGCTGGTAGGGTTTTCATTTCTGTTCTACGCTTGGGGAGAGCCGGTCTGGTTTCTGCTTCTGCTCACCTCCGCCATGTTGGATTACTGCCATGGCCGTATTATCCATCGGTACCGGGGAACTTGGATTGCTCGTGCCTCCCTGTGCATGTCCCTGGCGGTGGATTTAGGGATTCTGTTCACCTTTAAATACAGCGGCTTCTTCGTCACCAACCTCAACGCGCTGACCGGCTTGAGCCTTCCTGTGCCCCAGTTCACCCTGCCTATTGGTATCTCCTTTTACACCTTCCAAACCATCTCCTATGTAGTGGACGTTTACCGGGGGGATGTGGAGCCTCAAAAAAATCCTGCCTGGTATCTTTTGTACCTTTCCATGTATCATCAGCTGGTGGCCGGACCTGTGGTCCGCTACGCCGATGTGGCCCGGGAAATCCAAAGCCGCAAAACCACCGCTGCCGAATTTTCGGAGGGCCTTACCAGAATGTTGTTTGGCCTTTCCAAAAAAGTTCTGATTGCCAATACGGCTGGGGCCTTGTCCTCCCAATATTTGGACGCCAATGCCGCTTCCCTGTCGGTGGGAGGGGCCTGGGCAGGGGCTCTCTTGTTTTCCATTCAGATTTACTATGACTTCTCCGGATATTCCGACATGGCCATTGGCTTGGGGCGGATGTTCGGCTTCCATTACAAGGAAAACTTCAACTACCCCTATATCGCCAAATCCGCTACCGAGTTCTGGCGCAGATGGCACATCTCCCTGGGCAGCTTCTTCCGGGACTACGTGTACATCCCCTTGGGCGGCAACCGTAAGCACCAATGGCTGAACCTGGTGGTGGTCTGGTTCCTGACCGGCTTCTGGCATGGGGCCAGCTGGAATTTTATCTTCTGGGGGCTTTACTTCGGAGCCTTCATCCTCATTGAGAAGCTTTTCCTGCTGCGTCTGCTGAAAGCTCTGCCCGGTTTGGTGGGACATGTGTACCTGCTGATTTTGGCGGTAATTGGATGGACCATCTTCTATTTTACCGACCTTGGAAAGCTGGGAGCTTACCTGCGGGTGATGCTGGGGCTTAGCGGCAACCCCCTATGGGACAGCCGGCTGAGTATCACCCTGGTGAACCATTGCTTTTGGCTGGCAGTAGCCCTGCTGTTCTGTCTCCCGCTGGTTCGGATGTTCAAAGAGTGGGTTGGCAAAGTCCTTTCCCCTGGAGCGGTGTCCACCCTGCTTTGCTGTCAGCCTGTCCTGAATTTGACGCTGCTGCTGCTTTCTACCGCCAAACTGGTGGGACAAAGCTACAACCCTTTTCTCTACTACCGGTTTTAAGGAGGCGTTTTGATTGAAAAAATATATCCGCTATCGCTACGAACTTCCCAATCAAGCCTCCCAGGAATCCTTGGAACAGCAAAGGGAAACCGACTATGCCCGTATCCAGGGAAAGCTGGCCTCAGAGCGGGTGAACCGCTTATCTGCTTTTCACATTATGGTGATTTTGTTCACTCTGGGGCTGTTCTTCTGCGGCGCCCTCCTGATGGAAAAACCCCTTGTCTCCAAGTTGGAAAAACGAGAGCTGACCCCATTTCCGAAATTCACATGGGAAAGCCTGTTTTCCGGCGACTTCACCCAACAGGTTGGGGTATGGTACGCCGATACCTTTCCCTTCCGGGATGCTTTTGTGGGGCTGTCCGCTGTACTGGATGAATCCAACGGCCTGCGTTTGGACGATGTGCGGATTATCCAATCCACTGGCGGGGAGGTTCAGGATATTCCGGCGGACCAGCTAAGCGCATCTTCGGTTCCCAGTGTCAGTGCGCCTTCCTCCAGTGTCCCATCGGCCTCCTCGCAGCCGCCTCAGTCTCAGACGGAGCAGCTGCCTTCCGCCTCCTCTTCTCAGGAGGAAAGCGTTTCCTCCCAGCCTCAGCCTGAAGAACCGGTGGGAGAGCCTACCGAGCTGAGCAATGGCTCCTTTGTTTATAACGGGATGGCTATGTCCTTATTTGGGGGCAGCCATGAAAGCGGCCGGTGGTATGCGGATGTCCTGAATACCTATCACCAGGAGCTGCCGGATGTGCAGATTTATGACATGATTATCCCCACCGCCATTGAGTTTTACGTCCCTGAGAAATATCGCAGCCTGACCCAATCCCAAAAGGAAACCATCGACTACATCTATTCCTATCTGGACCCGTCCATCAAGCGGGTGGACGCCCTTTCCAAAATTGCCCAGCACACCGACGAATACCTCTATTTCCGAACCGACCACCACTGGACCGGCTTAGGAGCCTACTACGCCTATACTGCCTTCTGTGAGACCGCTGGATTGGAGCCGGTCCGGCTGGAGGATTGCGAGACCCGCAGGCTCACCGATTTCATCGGAACTATGTACGCTCAAACCCAGGACAGCACCCTGCTGAAAAATCCTGATTATGTGGATTATTATATCTTTCCTCGGCAATACACCGCCCTGCGCTATGACCGGGGAGCGCCTTACACTGGGATTCCCCATACCCTGTGGGGAGAATACGCCCAAAGCCCCAACAGTTATTCGGTATTCCTCCATGGGGATTTCCCCTTAATCTCGGTGAAAACAGACCTGCAAAACGGCAAGAAAATCCTTGTGGTGAAGGAATCCTTTGGAAACGCTTTTGCGCCCTTCCTCATCAACAATTATGAGGAAGTTTATATTGTGGACCAGCGGTATTTCCAGCTGTCTCTCATTGATTTTATCAAGCAGAACGGTATCCAGGAGCTTATCTTTGCCAACAACAGCTTCGCCGCCTGCACCCCCTACCACATTCAGAAAATCGATGGGATGCGTCACCAGGTATTCCAATACGATCAACCCGCTCCTCAGGAGCCAGCGGCTTCTGAGCCTGCGGAGGAGTCCTCCTCTCAGGAGGAAAGCCAGCATCCTCAGCGCAAAGAGATGAAGCAGGTGAAGGTGGAATCGGAGAACGAGGATGATGAGGGTGATTTATAAAAAACTGCGGACGCTGGCGGGACTGCTGGCTCTGCTGATTACATGGGGCGGCTGTTCCTCCCAAACTCCCAAAAAGAACTATGCCATCCTGGCCCAGCCTCTTTCCACTGTGCTGCGCCTTGAGGTAGGAGCCTCCCTCCCTCTTGAAACGGTAGAGCAGCTGGATGCTTTTGCGGACTATATAGAGCGGCTTTCCAACCATCGCCTGTTGATTCATGTGGAAATTGGCGCCCCCACCCACACTACCCTTTCCGAATCCACCCAACTGGCGGTTTTAACGACCCTTCAATTGGCCCAGGCCAATGAGGTATTTTCCATGCTGGACCTTCCGTTCCTTTACGATGACTGCAACCATATGGAAATGGCTTTAAACTCTGAAGAAATCCTTAGCAGGCTGGAAAACGCTTTGGAGGAAACTGGAATCCTTCCATTAGCGGCCTTTGGAAATTGTGAGGATGTTTTTGTCAGCACTCGGGAGCTGCGTACTGCCGACCAATTTCAAGGACGGGTTATGGCGCTGAGAGCGGACAATACAACCAAAGTTTCTATGTGCGAAGCTCTAGGCGCCACAGTATTGCCTTACACCCAGTCTTCCGTGGCCTCCATGCTGGGAGAGAGTGTGGAAATCCTTCCAGAGGATTTGAGCCAGCCCGACCGCCGTGTTCGTGTGGATACTGTGGAAGCTTCCTTGGAAGAGGCGTCCTCTTTAATAGCCGCCTCTGAAGAATCCCTGTTTGTCACCAGTGGTGGCCATGATATCAGCCCTTTATGGCTGGTGGGAAATAAACAGGCTTTATCTAAGCTTTCGGATTTGGAACGGGCTTGGCTTGCTGAGGGAACGGCCTGGCTGCTGGCTGCCATCAACAGCCAGCGTGAAGACCAAAAGCGGGAATTTGAGGAACTTCTGGCCCAGCGAGATCTTCAAGTTACCCTCTTAGAACGTCAGGATGTGGCTCTTTTGATTTATGAGGGAAATAATGGTGACAACGCTTTCTACCACCTTGATAAATATTTTGATAGCAAACTGTATAGTATGATTCAGAATTACAGTGTGTAAAACAAAGAGACGGGTTTCGTTTTGGCATAGACCAAATCGAGACCTGTTTTTTTATCTAACTAACCGAAAGAGTGTAGGCTTGGCTTCATAAAATACTCTTTTCCCATAAGTTCCCCTTGGATATTCATATTGAAAAAAGGGAATTTTGTGGAACCGCTGGAAATAAAATTGAAAATATGCTATAATGGTAAGGAATGTTTTTGCATTAGAAAGGGAAATGCGACATGAAAGAGAATACACCTATTAAACCATTTATCCCCCCTGAAAAGAATGTTCAGGAATTTACCATCACCTCAGTGATTCTGGGAGGAATTCTTTCAGTAGTCTTTGGAGCGGCCAACGCTTACCTTGGATTGCGGGTAGGCATGACAGTGGCAGCCTCCATCCCAGCGGCAGTTTTGTCTATGGGAATTATCCGAATGATTCTGAAAAAAGATTCCATCCTGGAAAATAACATGGTTCAGACCATTGGTTCGGCCGGCGAATCGGTGGCAACCGGAGCGATTTTTACCCTCCCTGCCATGTTTATGCTGATGCAGGAATGGGGTCTGCCTTGGCCCTCCCTGCTGGAAATTGCTTTGATTGCCTTCTGCGGCGGGGCTTTGGGCGTTCTGTTTATGATTCCTTTGAGACGTGCCTTGATTGTGGAGGAGCACGGAACCCTTCCTTATCCAGAGGGAACCGCTTGCTCTGAGGTACTTCTGGCTGGTGAGGAGGGCGGCTCAAAAGCTTCTGTGGTACTCAACGGTTTGGGCATCGCGGCGGTTTGTAAACTGCTGACCGATGGGTTTCGTATTTTCCCAACCCGGGTTCATACAGAAATTACGATGTATAAGGGCGCTGGTATCGGAATGGATGTGATGCCTGCCCTGTTAGGGGTGGGATATCTCTGCGGCTCTAAGGTTGCTACCTTTATCCTGGCTGGCAGCGCTTTAAGCTGGCTGATTCTCATGCCTCTTACCTCCCTGTTTGGAGCGGAAACAGTGATTTATCCGGCCACAGTTTCCATTTCCACTATGGATTCCTTCGCCATCTGGGATAACTACATCAAATATATAGGGGCTGGAGCCATCGCTGTAGCTGGTATTATTAGCCTTGTGAAAGCCACTCCCGTTGTTTTCGGAAATTTTTTCCGTGTTCTGCGAGGTTACAGTATGCCTGCCACCAAGAGCCATCTCCGCACAGATACTGATATTCCTAACCAAATTATCTGGGCGGGAATTATGGCGATTATCTTAGTTCTATGGCTGGCGCCAGCTGTTCCAGTTTCTCCTTTGGGCTCCGTTCTCATTGCCGTTTTTGGATTCTTTTTCGCCACGGTTTCAGCTCGTACAGTGGGATTGGTAGGTTCATCCAATAACCTGATTTCCGGTATGACCGTCACTGTCCTTATTTTTTCCACTCTTCTGCTGAAATGGACAGGCGATACTGGTCCCAGCGGAATGAAGGGAGCGGTAGCCATCAGTTCCGTCATTTGTATTGTAGTTGCTATCGCTGGAGATACTTCTCAGGATTTAAAAACTGGTTTTATTTTGGGGGCTACCCCCATGAAACAGCAAATCGGCGAGTTGATTGGCGTATTGGTGTCCTCCTTGAGTATTGGACTTGTTTTATATATGTTTAACCATATTTGGGGATTTGGGTCTCCAGATATGCCCGCTCCCCAAGCTACTTTGATGAAGCTGGTGGTCGAAGGAGTTATGACCAACACCTTACCTTGGTCATTGGTATTCGCTGGTATGGGCATCGCTTTAATTGCCTTTTTGACCGGGATGCCCATTATGCCCTTCGCTATGGGTATCTATCTGCCAATTCACTTAACCCTGCCCATTATGGTTGGTGGATTCATTCGCTGGTTGGTGGAGCGTCATCGCACTCATTCCACAGAAGAAAAACAAGATGTTTTAGCCAGTGGGATGCTTTACGCTTCCGGTTTAATCGCTGGAGAAGGGTTGATGGTGCTTCTGCTGGCAGCTCTCAATATTTTCCAGCCAAATGGAATCCCTATGATTCAATACATTGATTTTTCTGGGCGGTTCTTCCTGGGAGAATGGGGTTCCTTAGCTTTATTTGTGCTTATGGCGTTATCTGTTTTGTGGTTCTCCATCTGGCGCAAAAATGACCGTATCGGTTAAGCGGTCCCTAAAATAATCTATCTTATCTATAACAACGCGCGGTTAGAAAACGTAAGTCCAGTTGTTTTCTAACCGCGCGTTATTTTTGTGATTTAAAGAAAGGAATGTGTATGTAAAATGCCAAAAACAAAGTTTCAAGAAGCAATTTTCACCCTCCTGATGGCAATTACAATGGTTTATGGGATGGAGTTATACAACCTAGCCTTGGAAGGCGGAGGGTTAACCAATGAGATGTTTCTGCTTGTATTTCGAGATTTAGCTCTGATGGGAGCTATTGTCATCTTTTTGGAAAAATTAATTGCGGGTCCAATCGCGCAAAAGCTAGCCTTCCGCATTGTTACACCTGGAGAGGATAAACCAATCTTCGTTATTCTCAGTATTTCGGCCTTTACTGTCTGTATGATGTGTCCTATGATGAGTGCTGTCGCTACCCTTCTGTTTAAACATCCAGGTACTCAATTTTTTTCAATTTGGTTGGAAACCGCCGCTAAAAACTTTCCAATGGCTCTCTGCTGGCAAATTTTCTTTGCGGGTCCTTTGGTGCGCTTTTTGTTTCGTAAATTATTTTCAAAGCAACTGGCTGGATAAAACGAAAAAGCGTGGGACCGTTTTGGTCTCACGCTTTCTTTTGGAGCGGGTTACGAGGCTCGAACTCGCTGCCCACCCCACGAAAGCGCTGCTTTCGTGGGGGCCCGGGAAACCTCCTGATTGAAAAACGGTGGAGGTAGCTTGTGGGTAAAACGAAAAAGCGTGGGACCGTTTTGGTCTCACGCTTTCTTTTGGAGCGGGTTACGAGGCTCGAACTCGCTACCTCCACCTTGGCAAGGTGGCGCTCTACCAGATGAGCTAAACCCGCATATGGTGCCTTCGGTCGGAATCGAACCAACGACACGAGGATTTTCAGTC
>CALWZG010000041.1 GCA_944385965.1 uncultured Anaerotruncus sp. | reverse complement strand
CCCAGGATGAGGCATGGCAGCTTAAAAATCGCCACGGCAAGCTCCTGAAAAGCGATTTCCAGGGTGCCTTCCGCGGTGATGCGGGCGTTATGGATGGCTAATTCCTCTCGTTCTAAGTAATCGGTGAGCAGTACCCCTTGGTCTTCCGCCAGCTGTTGGGTCTTGGGGTCCACCTTTCCGGCGAATACCGCTGTCCCTGACTGCATGGCCCGCAAGCACTGGGAAACACTGGCTCGCTCCTGAGAAAAAGGCGAATTGACCCAAGTACCGTCCCCGCTCAGGGGCATTGGCAAAATCACCGCCTCACAGTCTTTCAGCCCGGTTTCCAAGGGCTCTTTACAAATCAATTCTGGGTTTAAGATGGCGTTTTTTTCAAGTAAAAAGGCTTTGACTTTTTTTCCCTGCTTCGCCAAACAGTTAGCGATGTGGGCTTGACGCAAGTCTCCACCAATCACCCCTAAGGTTTTATATGGAATCATAATTGTCCCCCCATAGGATTTGATACAAAGGTTATGCATTATCCTATGAAATAGGGACGGAATGGGTGCTTTGTCCAGATTAAGGCTGTCCGGTTCGACGTGATATATCTGGATTATGACAGGGAAAAGGAAGAATATGGTGAAGGAAAAAAGAGATGTTGTGCCATTTATCACACAAGGCTATTTCACTTTGAGATGGACAACTTATATAAATTTTTTTAAGTATTTTTTAATTTTTTACCAATTAAACAGAAAAAATCTGACATATTACTTTACAATAATAAGTTGTCAGTTTATAATGAAAGCATATGAAGTCAATTAGGAGACGATGTGTATGAGGCAAACGGTTATGTCTGCCCAGTATCTTCAAATCGCGTTGGACATCGCGGCGAGAATCGCTAATGGAGAGCTGGCAGAGGGGACCCGGATTTATGGAAGGTCTGTGATGTCTTCCGAATACAATGTTTCTCCCGAAACCATCCGGCGGGCCCTGCGGCTGCTGGCGGATATGAAGGTGGTGGAGGTGAAGCCACAAAGCGGTGCTATGGTGCTTTCCGCTGACAATGCCCGCAGATATATGGAGAATTTCGGAGAGAGTGCGGATACACAGGTTTTACAGGCGGAGGTTAAAGAATTGGTGGGGGAATATGAAACTCTGAACCGTCGGCTCTTGGACGCGGTTTCCGCCCTGGTGAGGGGACGGGAGACCTTTTTGGCGGCTTCCGAGCCGTTCCCCAATTATGAGGTGGCGGTTCCAAAGGATTCCCCACTGATTGGGAAAAGCATAGGCGCTTTGAAATTCTGGCAATCCACAGGAGGCACCATTGTAGCCATACGGCGTGGACAAAAGGTGATTTTGTCTCCCGGTCCCTACGCGGAATTATACGGTGGGGATGTGATTGTTTTGGTGGGCAGTTCCGAGGCGGTGAAAGCTGCGCAGCACTTGATTTCAGCGAAGGAGTGAAGGATGCCATATGATTCAGTTTGAGCATGTATCAAAAAGTTACGGTAAAACGGTGATTCTCAACGACCTGAACTTCACCATTGAGGATGGTCAGTTTGTGGTGCTGATAGGACCTTCCGGCTGCGGTAAAACTACAACCCTGAAAACCATTAACCGGCTCCATGACCCGGATTCTGGAAAAATCCTGATTGATGGGAAGGACAGCGCCTCCATTGACAAGGTGGAGCTTCGCCGTCATATCGGGTATGTGATTCAGCAGATTGGTTTGTTCCCCAATATGACAGTGGCTCAAAATATCTGTGTGGTTCCAAAGCTGCTGAAGTTTGACCGCAAGCGGCAGGAGGAAATCGTTCAGGAGATGCTTCATATGGTACATATGGAGGCCTACGCCAACAAGTATCCCTCGGAGCTTTCCGGTGGGCAGCAGCAGAGAATCGGTGTTTTGCGGGCTCTGGCGGCTTCTCCGCCCATTGTGCTGATGGATGAGCCTTTTGGAGCATTGGACCCCATGACCAGAGAGGCCCTTCAGGACGAGGTGAAAAGCCTTCAGCAGAAATTAAAGAAAACCATTGTCTTTGTGACCCACGATATGGATGAGGCCCTGAAACTGGCGGATGTGATTATTTTTATGGACAAGGGGAACATTGTGCAGATGGCTTCCCCGGAGGAGATGCTGGAGCATCCTGCCAATGACCAGGTGCGAAACTTCCTGGGAAAACATGTGTCGGAAGCGACGGTTCCTTCCACGGTGGAGCATTTTATGCGGCCCAACACTTACCGAGTAAAAAAGACCAGGGGCGTGTTTGAGTGCGCCGAGATGATGGCCCGGAACAGTGTGGACACCCTTCTTGTGACAGATGAGGAGGACCGTTATCTGGGGATTGTCACCATAGGGGATATCCGCCATTGGGGAAAAGAGCTGAAAAGCATCGAGCCTTTGGTGCGGCAGACCGCCCGCACCGCCCGGGTAGGGGATAATGCCAAGGAATGTTTTGATTACCTGCTGGATTCCGGCGCCAACTATGTGGTGGTGCTGAACGAGGACGATACCATCGCCGGAATCGTCACAAAAACCAGTGTCGCCAGGTCGGTGGCGCAAAACCTTTGGGGGGAGCTGAAATGAGCGGTTTCTTTGCTGATTATGGAGGGATGTTGGTCAAGGCCATTGGAATCCATACCATATATGTATTGATTTCGGTGGCCATTGGATTTCTGTTGGGGCTGGTGTTCGGCATCCTCCTTTCCAGAATTCCCACCTGGTCCAATCTGATTTTGCCGGTGGTTTCCATTTTTCAAACCATTCCAGGACTGGTATTCATCGGTGTGCTGTTTTTATGGATTGGAATGGTTCCAGCCACGGTGATTATCGCCCTGTCCATCTACGCAATGTTTCCGGTACTCAAAAATACCTATACCGGTTTGCTGGGGGTGGAGCGGAAATATATCGAGGCGGCCAAAGGATGCGGTATGTCAGCCCTTCAATCTTTGCTTCAGGTGGAGCTGCCTCTGGCTATGCCCACCATTATTGCGGGGCTTCGCATGTCCGCTGTTTATACAGTGAGCTGGGCTGTGCTGGCCGCTATGATTGGCCTGGGAGGCTTGGGAGAATTTGTCTATCAGGGGGTTTCCTCCAATAACAACACCCTGATTATCGCGGGGGCTATCCCCGCCGCGATTTTAGCCATTGTGGTGGGAGAGGTTATCGACCTGCTGCAAAAGAAGGTGATTCCCAGAGGTATGAGAAAGGAGATGGGTAAATGAGCTGGTCTTTGGTATGGGAGCATCTGTTCATCGTCCTGGCTTCTGGGATTCTCTCGCTGCTGATTGGTTTGCCTCTGGGGGTTTTGGCCTACCTGTCCCCAAAACTGCGGCCACTGATTCTGCGGGTGGTGGACCTGCTGCAAACCATTCCATCCCTGGCCCTTCTGGGAATGATTATGGTTTTTCTGGGTCCGGGAAAAATCACGGTAATTCTGGGCATCACCCTGTATTCCCTGCTGCCCATTGTGCGGAATACCTGCCTGGGACTTCAGGAGGTGGACCCTGGTATCAAGGAGGCGGCTCGAGGCATGGGGATGGGGAGAACCTACCGCCTGCTGAATGTGGAATTTCCTTTAGCCTTTCCCACCGTATTCACTGGAATCCGAATCGCCTTTGTAAACGCCATTGGAAGCGCGGTTTTCGCCGCTTTCGTGGGAGGAGGCGGTTTGGGCAGTATCCTGAACCGGGGAATCCGGGTGCAGGATATGGGTTTGATTCTCCAAGGAACGGGAGCTTTGATGGTGATTGCCATGGTGCTGGATTTGCTGATGGGCTTGTGCGAGAACAAGCTGAAAAACACCAAAGGCTCCAGCGGAAAGGCGATTATCCTCCCGATGGCCGCCATCGCCCTCTTTTTTGTGATTCTTCTGCCCTTTGGTCTGGGGGAGGGAGTCAAGGAAAATGAGCTGATTCTGTATGAGGGGGAGTACAGCGAGCGGCAGTTGCTGCACCATATGGTGAAAATGTTAGTGGAAGAGAATACTGAGCTGACGGTGACCATCAAAGACGAGATGACCGGCGTCAACGCCTTTAAAGAGCTGATTGGAGATACCCCCACCCATGACCTGATGAGCAGCTACGATGGGACCATATTGACCACCTATCTCAAGGAAGATACCTCAGATATTCCAGAGGGGATGAGCCTGTATGATTATACCAATCAGAGGGTGGAGGAACTGTATGATGTGCGAACGCTGGATAAGTTCGGATTTGACAATACCTACGCCATTGCGGTTCCCCAATCGGTAGCGGACCAATATGGACTGGAAACGGTCAGCGATTTGGTTCCAATTGCGGACCAATTGGTTTTTGGGGCGGAACAGGAGTTTTTCACTCTGGAGGGCAGTATGAAATACAATCCCTTTGTGGAATTTTATGGGCTGCATTTTAAAGACGCAAAGTCGGTGGATTTGGGATTAAAATACGCTGCGGTTGAGAATGGCAGCTTCCAGGTAACTGAGGTTTATGCCACGGATGGGCTGAACATCAAAGCCAACCTGAAAATTTTGGAGGATGATTTGGGGTTCTTCCCAGAGTATAATGGAGCGTTGCTGGTGCGCAATGACCTCTTTGAGCGTTTTCAGCAGGCGGCACCCAATCTGGAGGAGGTTCTCAATTCTCTGGGGGGCAAAATCTCTACCGAGGAGATGGCCCAGATGACCTATCAGGTGGATGTGCAGGGCAGAACCATAGATGAGGTAGCCCGAGAGTTTTTGATTTCCAAAAACCTTTTGGAGCAATGACCATCAGGAGGCTGACTGAGATGGGAATGATTTTGGAAAATGAGCGGTGCCATATCAAAATAGAAACAGACACCACTTACACGGTGGAATCAGTGGACAATCGCAACTATGATTTGGTACTGAATCCTGGCCAATACCGCCGCAATGATTTCACGAAAACCTTTGCAATAGAGATTGATTTGTTCTCAAAAGGGTTTACCATCGCTCTGATAGGGCCTTTTTACTCCTATGATATGGACTGTGCTGTTCTTGAGGATGGGGTTCTTACAGTTTTGCAGAATGATACCATCACACAAATCAATATTGAGGATGGCTCGGTGATTCGTTACACAAAATTTGATTGTTTTGGATGCAACTTTGCCATCTATAAAGTTCAGGCGGGTTATATCATATATGGTGAAATAGAGATTGCCATGCTGGACTTTGACCTCCATAAAAAGTGGTCTTTTTCTGGAAAGGACATCTTTGTGTCCCTTTCGGACAGAACCCCATTTGAAATCTGCCAGGATTCGATTCGCTTATATGACTTTGAGGGGAATTTTTATCGAATCGATTATAACGGCAATTTGATAGAGTCCAGCCTGTCCAATCAATAGAGCTTCCGTAGAGAGAACCCAAAAGAGAAATGTTGAAATGATTAAAAAGGCGCTTATGGAATCATATTCCATAAGCGCCTTTTTGAAAGGGTTAAAACTCAGATTTTCCAAACTCCGCCAGAGACAGCCCTGGATTTTTGTCCAGCGCCCAGCGAATGTTCCACTCATCGGTAAACAAAAGCAGGTAGCGGTCCTTGAAATCCTGCACAATTTTTGTGTCGGAACTCAAATCCAAAGTTTTAGGGTCAAATTCCTCATTATCCACCCACCGCAAATATTGGTAGGGCAGTCCCTCCATACGGATGTCCACACCATACTCATTCTTCAAACGATACTCAAATACCTCAAATTGAAGGGTTCCAACCACCCCTACAATCACTTCTTCCATACCGGTATGAGGCTCATGGAAAATTTGAATGGCACCCTCTTGGGCGATTTGGGTGGTTCCCTTTACGAACTGCTTACGTTTCAGGCTATCCAGCTGGCGCACCCGGCAGAAATGCTCCGGAGCGAAGGTGGGGATTCCCTTAAACTGGAACTTCTTCCCAGGGACACTGATGGTGTCTCCAATAGAGAACAGGCCTGGGTCGAACACGCCGATGATATCCCCAGCGTAGGCGGTATCAATGACCTCACGGTCCTGAGCCATCATCTGCTGAGGCTGGGAGAGACGCATACGCTTTCCGCTCTGGATATGGAGTACCTCCATATTTTTGTCAAACTCGCCGGAGCAAATCCGCATGAAAGCGATGCGGTCCCGATGGGCCTTATTCATGTTGGCCTGAATTTTGAACACAAAAGCGGAAAAATCCGGGGAGAAGGGGTCAACAATCCCCTCAGAGGATTCTCTGGGCAGGGGAGGGGGGGTCATCTTCAAGAAGTCAATCAGGAAAGGCTCCACTCCAAAGTTGGTGAGCGCTGAGCCGAAAAATACAGGGGAAAGCTGTCCGCTACGCACCTTCTCCATGTCAAATTCATAGCTGGCCCCGTCCAGCAACTCAATGTCATCCACCAGAGCGGCCCGATGCTCTTCACCAATCAGCTCGCCCAGCCGGGGGTCATCCAGCTCGATTTCTTCCTTTTCCACCTGACGGGTCCCATTGGCGAACCCATCGGACTGGAATTTGATGATTTCCCGGCGGTGCCGGTCGAATACACCTTTAAACTCCTTTCCGCAGCCAATAGGCCAGTTGACAGGGTAGGTCTGGATACCCAATTCCCGCTCAATCTGCTCCATCAGGTCAAAGGGGTTGCGGGCCTCCCGGTCCATCTTGTTGATGAAGGTAAAAATGGGGATATGGCGCATCACACAAACCTTGAACAGCTTGCGGGTCTGGTTTTCCACACCTTTGGAGGCGTCAATCACCATGACAGCGCTGTCCGCCGCCATTAGGGTACGGTAGGTGTCCTCCGAGAAGTCCTGGTGCCCAGGGGTATCCAGAATGTTGATGCAATATCCATCATAATTAAACTGCATCACCGAGGAGGTGACGGAAATTCCTCTCTGCTTCTCAATTTCCATCCAGTCGGAAACCGCGTGCCGGGCGGTCTTTTTGCCCTTTACCGAGCCCGCCAGGGCGATGGCCCCTCCATAAAGAAGGAATTTTTCCGTCAGGGTGGTTTTACCGGCGTCCGGGTGGGAAATAATGGCGAACGTGCGGCGTTTCTCAATCTCGTTTTTGTAGTTTGCCAAGCTGACTCCTCCATGCGCAAATCTCAAAAATACTTAAAAATACTCTAACTTATATAGTTTACCATTTCCCATCCTGATACGCAAGGCGGGGGACCGGAAAATTTTCCAGAGGATTTTTTCAGTTCCTTTGGGTAACTTTCCAAATTTCCATTGGATTTTATCCCCATTTTTGCTATACTGGAATCCGAAGATGGGAGGAATCAGAGATGGAGATTTCATATCGGAAAGCCACCCCCGCAGACGCACCGCAGCTGTCCCAGCTGGTGCTGGAGCTGACCGACTATCCAGCAGACCTGTCCGCATTGGAGCGCCGACTGGAATGGATGGAGGAACATCCAGAATATTGCCTCACAGTGGCTTGTCGGGGAGACCAGCTGGTGGGAACGGTGACAGGGATGGTTTGTCAGGACATCTGCGGCCCATGCCTGCCCTTCCTGGTGATTGAGAATGTGGTTACTCGGGAGGATTGCAGAGGGCAAGGTGTGGGGAAAGGCATGTTCGCCTGGCTGGAAGCCTGGGCCAAGGAGCAGGGATGCCAATATGCTTTTTTGGTATCCAGCAGCTTCCGAAAGGAGGCCCATGCCTTTTATCGGGGGATTGGATATACCCAAGAATGTGGGTTCAGAAAATATTTTTGAAAAAGCCGGACACTGGAGAGGAGGAAATCCCCTCAAGTGTCCGGCTTTTGACAATTGGCTATTTCTATTTACAGAAGCGCCCAAATGATGGGAAGCACCCCCACCGCAGCTAGGCACAAACATCCCAACACCAAACAAGTCCATTCCAAACGCTTCCCCATGGTAAAGCCTCCTCTTACACTCAATCGTGTTTTAAAAGTTTAACTAGCGGGCTGTGTAACCAAACTGGATTTGCGCAGTCCAGTCATGGCTTGACGCAGGCGCCCCTTCAGGAGCCAGACTGGCTGTCCCAAAATCTCTGACAGTTCCTCCAGTGAGCAGCCCAAGCCGGAAAAAACCACTAAGCATCGGTCAATCAGGGTCAAACCGCAGAGGGCACGCCCAATGGCATGGTCCAGCGCCAATTCCTGCTGAGGGATGCCTGATTCCCGGATTTGGCGGACCAAAGCCTTAAAACAACGGCATAGGAACTGCCTCTGCTCCATGGCGCAGTCACATTCCTGGCAGGCTTGCGTCCAGAGCTGACCACAGATTCTCTCAGCTTCCGATGGGTTTCCGGTGAGAAACAGCGCCGCTTGGTACAGCTGCGGCAGACAGCTTTTATAGTACTTTTGATGACATGTCAACGCCTGCTGGCACATACGCCAACCCCCTTCGCTGGACTGGTGTCTAAATCTTAAAACCATTCAGATTTCCAATTAGGGACAGATTTCTAAAAAATATTTAAAAAAATAAGCGTTTTTCCCAACAGGTGAGAAAAACGCTGAAGATTCTCAGTAAAAATAAGGATGAGAATACGCCAAGGTTATTTAGGAAAAAATCAATTTGAGTACCGCCATCGCCAGCACTCCCGGGACCCCCAGCAGGGAAGAAACCCCTATGGTGAAGGGATTCACCGACAGCAGCAGATTCCCAGAGAAGGCTCCCAGCCAGCCAGCTCCAATCAAAGCCAAATTTCCGGTGAGGGCGGAATAGAGCAGGGAGCGGATGAAATGGCCGGAACGGGCCAAGGCAATCAATACCATCAAAACAATCAAAGAAGCGCCGGATAACAAAGCCACAGGCACAGGACTCACCTCCAAGGAAATCCTATGCGTGTCCCAAAGGAAAAAGACCTTTATTTACAGAAGAAGGCTTCGGGCTCCTGACGGTGGGCGCATTTCAGCCCAAAGCCCACTGCCGCCGCTGGATAAGCAGCCTGATGGTAGCCTCTGGCCCTAGCTGGGCAGGCGGCGATGCAGGCGCCGCAGGAGATGCACAGGCTTTCATCGGTTTGGCGGGGATTGGAGGATGGAATGGCCTTCATGGGGCAGATACTGACGCAGGTGCCGCAGGAGGTGCAGCTTTTGTTGCCAGTGGGCTTGAAGGGGATTTTTACAGGATAACGCTTACTGTAATCTGGACTACCCTTTACGCTGAGCTGGCCAAGGCTGTCGATGGGCTGTTTGAGCAAATCTGAACAGGCTTTTGAAAACTCCTGAATCCATTCCAAATCCTTCTGGTCTGGGCGTCCGGCCCCAACCTTTGGGAAGATAGAGTGCTGGGCTACAAACGCCCCCGCCGCTATGGGTTGGAATCCGGCCTCGGTGGTTAAATCCCGCATTTGCAGCAGGGCGTCATCATAATCCCGGTTGCCGTAAACCGCCGCCAGAATCGCCGGCCCACCCTTTCCTTTCAGATATTTCAGCATGGAAAGGCAATGCTCCGGGATAACCCCAGCGTATACCGGCATCCCCAACAAAAGAAGGTCTTCCCGTTCCAAACAAAGTTCCTGGGTTAAGGGGTTTCGCAGCAAATCCACCTCTGTCCGCTCCATAGGCGGCAGGGAATCCGCAATGGCTTCCATCACCTGTTTGGTGGTGCCGGCGGCACTGAAGTAGACCATATAAAGTTTTCCCATAAAAATTCCTCCCCAACAGATAAAAGTTTCCTAATCTAATCCGGGAAAATGAAAGGGTTCCTTTCCAGTCCGTCATATTGGACAGAAAAAGGGGGCAAGACGATTGGCGGGAACCCAAGGGTATCAAAAAGGCCGGTGAGACACCGGCCGAATAGACAAAGAGAGAGGGGATCTGTAAGCCGGGTTCTGTCGTGGACAACGATCTTTCTAGGCCAAGGGTTGCCCCTTGGCTCAAGCCATCTTTCGGAACACAGCGGGCCGCTGTATTGTTCCAGCTGCTGTTGCTTCGGATAGGGTTTACATGGCAGCGCGGTCACCCGCGCCCCGGTGAGCTCTTACCTCGCCTTTCCATCCTTACCGCCCTGGGGGGCGGCGGTATCTTTCTGTTGCACTTTCCCTCGAGTCGCCTCGGCCTGCCGTTAGCAGGTATCCTGCCCTGTGAAGCCCGGACTTTCCTCACGCCTTTCGGCCCGCCGCTGTCCAATCCGCTCTCTATGAAATATTGTACCTCAAAACCGCTTTTCAGTCAAGAAAACTAGTAGTGTTATTCAAATTTTGCAATTTCACAAAAAAAATCTTGCACAATTGAGGTGCAGTCAGTATAATAAAAATGTAATTTAACAAGGTATTCCGTAAAAGGGAACCGCAAGGAGGATTTTTGTTATGGCATTCAAGAGCGCGTATCTCCAGGGTGTTTACGACACCGTTTGCAAACGCAACCCCAATGAGCCTGAGTTCCTGCAGGCGGTTCGAGAGGTTTTGGAATCTCTGGAGCCGGTTGTGGAGAAACGTCCTGATTTGGTAAAGGCTGGCGTGATTGACCGGATGGTAGAGCCTGAGCGACTGATTCAGTTCCGTGTACCCTGGGTGGATGACACTGGGGCGGTACGGGTGAATCGTGGCTTCCGTGTTCAGTTCAATTCCGCCATTGGTCCTTACAAGGGGGGCCTGCGGTTCCATCCTTCCGTCTGCGCTTCAGTGATTAAGTTCCTGGGCTTTGAGCAGACCTTCAAAAACTCCCTGACCGGTCTTCCTATGGGCGGCGGCAAGGGCGGCAGCGACTTTGACCCCAAGGGCAAATCCGAGGGCGAGATTATGCGGTTCTGCCAGAGCTTCATGACCGAGCTGATGAAGCATATTGGACCAGATACCGATGTTCCCGCTGGTGATATGGGTGTAGGCAGCCGTGAGATTGGATATATGTATGGCCAGTTCCACCGCCTGAGCAACACCAATTCCTGCGTACTGACCGGTAAGCGTATTTCCTCCGGCGGTTCCCTGACCCGTACAGAGGCCACTGGATATGGTCTGCTGTATTTCGTGGAGGAGATGCTCAAGACCATCAAAAATGACAGCGTGAAGGGCAAGACCATTGTGGTTTCCGGTTCCGGAAACGTGGCCATCTATGCAGTTGAGAAGGCTCAGGAGCTGGGCGGCAAGGTTGTGGCCATGTACGATTCCAACGGATATATCTATGACAAGGACGGCATCAAACTGGATGTGGTCAAGCAGATTAAAGAGGTAGAGCGTGGCCGTATCAAGGAGTACGCGGAGCGGGTTCCCGGCGCTGAGTACCATGAGGGCTGCAAAGGCATCTGGGGCATCAAGTGCGACATCGCCCTTCCCTGCGCTACCCAGAACGAAATCGACGCTGAGTCCGCTCAGAAGCTGGTGGACAACGGGGTTATGGCGGTAGCCGAGGGCGCCAACATGCCTTCCACTCCAGAAGCCATTGAGATTTTCCAGAAAAATGGGGTGCTGTTTGGACCAGCGAAGGCTTCCAACGCAGGCGGTGTAGCGGTTTCCGGCCTGGAGATGAGCCAGAACTCCATGCGTTACAGCTGGACCTTTGAGGAGGTGGACGCCAAGCTCAAAGAGATTATGGTGAACATTTTCCACAACTCCTACAACGCTTCCAAAGAGTTTGGGGATGAGGGCAACCTGGTGATGGGTGCCAACATCGCAGGGTTCATGAAGGTCGCAGATGCCATGATGTGGCAGGGAGTCGCTTACTAATCCAAAAGGATTTTGTAAAACTGCCGTGCGGTGTTCCACACACCGCGCGGTTTTTGTTTAAATTCCTGAAATTTCTCGTGATGGACGGAATTTTGCTGAGATTTTTTGACATTAAAGGGTTATAGTGCTAAAATTTAGAGCAATCCAATTTGTTTGATTTTAATATTTGATATAGAGATAAAAGGAGTTGTTGACTATGATGGACATTCAGGTGACTCTCACCGACCATCCCAAACAGAAACCGGACCAGAATCAGCTGGGTTTCGGCAAGTATTTTACCGACCACATGTTCCTGATGGATTATGACAAAGAGCATGGCTGGCATGACCCAAGAATTGTTCCTTATGGACCAATTCCCATGGACCCTTCCTGCGCCTGCCTGCATTACGCTCAGGAGATTTTCGAGGGAATGAAGGCCTATCGTACCGCTGAGGGCAAGATTCAGTTCTTCCGTCCTCAAGAGAACTTCAAACGCCTGAATAACTCCTGCAAGCGTCTGGTGATTCCTGAACTGGATGAGGAGCTGCTGCTGGAGGGCCTGAAAAAATTGGTGGAAGTGGAGAAGGATTGGGTTCCTTCCATTCCTGGCGCGTCCCTGTATATCCGTCCCTTCATCGTGGCCAATCAGGAGGTACTGGGGGTTCATCCTTCCGCCAGATATATTTATTGTGTGATTCTCTCTCCCTCTGGCGCTTATTACGCCACAGGGCTGAACCCGGTGAAGATTTATGTAGAGACCAATTATGTGCGGGCCTCCCGGGGCGGCATGGGAGAGGTCAAAACAGGCGGAAACTACGCTGCCTCTCTGATTGCTCAGGAGGAAGCCGAGAAACAGGGTTATTCCCAGGTGCTGTGGCTGGATGGCGTGGAGCGCAAATATGTAGAGGAAGTGGGCGCCATGAACGTCTTCTTCAAGATTGATGGGGAGATTGTGACCCCTGAGCTGGATGGAAGCATCCTGCCGGGCATTACCCGCAAGTCGGTCATCGAGCTGCTGAAATCTTGGGGAATGAAGGTTTCCGAGCGCAAGCTGTCCATTGATGAGCTGGAGCAGGCGGCGAAAGATGGCCGTTTGGAGGAAGCCTGGGGTACTGGAACCGCCGCGGTTATCTCCCCCATCGGAGAGCTGAAATGCCGGGATACCGTTACCGTGGTGAACAACAATCAGATTGGCCCTGTGAGCCAGAAGCTGTACGACACCCTGACAGATATTCAGTGGGGCCGTACTGCTGATACCTTTGGATGGATTGTTCCCTGCTGCTGAACGGATGGAATAAACTCAAGCGCGCCCGCTGTGGAAAAAACCACAGCGGGCCTTCTTGCTGTTTTGGAAAGGTTTGGGCTAAGCTCAGGAGAGTTTCTGAGGGTCCATCAACAACCAAAAAGCCGTTGCCCAAAGCGGTGTCCTGACAGGAGAAAAGGGGATTTCAGACCTTGGGGAAGCCTGCTTCCTCCATAGACAAAAAACATATTTTATGATAGAATGAAATCCAGTATAGATTTAAAAGAGGGTGCCGGGATGGAAGGGAAAAGCTGCTGCTTCAGCGGACACAGAAAGCTCCCGTCGGAACCGGAGGTTATGGAACTGCGCAGACGGATGCGGCGGGCGATGTGGCTGTGCGCCAAACAAGGTGTAATCAATTTTTTAACGGGGGGAGCCTTGGGTTTTGATACCATCGCGGCCCTGGAAGTACTGCAGATGCGTGAGGAATATCCTGATATTCGGCTGGTGCTGGTGCTGCCCTGTGAGGACCAGACCAAGGGCTGGCGGGTTCCGGATGTGGACCTGTATCGCTTTATCAAACGGGAGGCGGATGAGGTCATCTGTTTGTACCAGCAATATGTGCGGGGATGTATGCAGCAGAGAAACCGGTATCTGGCGGAGCATAGCCAGTGGTGTATTTGCTATTTGAACAGGGGGAACGGAGGCACCAAATATACCGTTGACCTGTGTATAAAGAATGGCGTGGAAGTCATCAATCTGGCGGATGAGGCAAGTCTGATTTAGGAGAACAATTATGGCGAAGTATGGAAATCAATATCAAGGAGAGGCTGACAATAAAGGCGGCGGCTCCTTGGGAAACCGGCGGTCCCGAGCCAGCCGGGAGGAGCTTTATGAGGAAGGGCGCCGCTATTACGAGGGAAAGGGCGTTCAGCGCAATTATCGGTTGGCGGTGCTATATTTTATGCGGGCCGCTGAGCAGGGCTTCCTGCCTGCCCAGGATACCCTTGGTTACTGCTATCAAATGGGGTATGGGGTGGCTAAAGACCTGAAACAAATGCTCTATTGGTATGAGCGTGCAGCTCGGTATGGTCATCCCTCCGCTCAATATCATCTGGCCTGCTGTTATGATTTTGGGGAAGGTGTTCCCAAGGATGACAAGAAGGCTTTTCAGTGGTATGAGCGTGCGGCTGAAAACGGGGTGGCCAGCGCTATGTGCAACCTGGGATGCTGCTACGAGGATGGCCAGGGAGTAGAACAAAACCAGGAGGAAGCTGCCAGCTGGTATGAGCGTGCGGCTTTGGCTGGTGACGCTATGGGACAGTGCAATCTTGGACTTCTGTATGACCAGGGACTTTATAAACCCCAAGACCACGCCCAAGCAGTGGAGTGGTATCGCAAGGCCGCCGAGCAGGGGCTTCCCCGGGCGTGGAGACTGCTGGGAAACAGCTACGCTTTGGGGGAAGGCGTGGAACGGGATTACACCCGGGCTATGGGCTACTATCATCTGGCCGCCCAGCAGGGGGATGGGGACGCCATGAACTGTCTGGGATACATGTATGAGCAGGGTCAAGGGGTGCCTCAGGATTTGGAGGAAGCCTTCCGATGGTATCAGCGTTCCTCTCAGGCGAATTTCCCTGATGGGATGGAGAATCTGGCCCGGATGTATCGGGATGGGCTGGGTTGTGAGAAAAATCCCCAGGAAAGCCTGAACTGGCGCAAAAAGGCGGCCCAGGAGCGGGACGAAGTTTTTGAGGAAACAGCCGCCCTTCAGGATACCCAATTGGAAAGCCGGGCTCAAACCGGGGATACCACCGCCATGGTGGAATTGGGAGACTGGTACCGGGAACAGGGAGCCCAAAACCCTCAGCTGCTGGAAAAAGCGTTTGGATATTATGAGCAGGCGGCTCAGGCGGGTTCCTCTCAGGGAATGTGCCTGCTGGGCTGCATGTATGAGGCGGGACTGGGGGCTCCGCAGGATTACCAGAAGGCCCGGAAATGGTATTGGAAAGCTGCTGACGCAGGAAATGGGCTGGCCATGTGCAACCTTGGGGAGCTGTATCGGCAGGGTCTGGGGGTTTCCAAGGAGGAATCCAAGGCGGCCCAATGGTACCTTAAGGGAGCGGAAGCTGGCTGTCCGGACGCCATGCGGTGTTATGCCGACTGCTGCTATCAGGGGATTGGGGTTGCCTACAACCGAGCGGAAGCCTTCCGGTGGTATCTGCGGGCGGCCCAGGCTGGCTGTGAGGATGCCTACGCCCGATTGGGATTTTCTTACGAGCGGGGCCTGGGTACAGAAAAGAACCCGGAAAAGGCTATGGAATGGTATGAGAAAGGCGCCGCCAGAAACAGAGTGGACTGCATGACCCTGATGGGGGATTATCTTACCGGACGAAATGTGTTTAAAAAGGTGGTAGACCTGAAAAAGGGATATGGGTGGTATCTGAGGGCTGCTCAGCTGGGGGATGTTCCCTCTATGGTCCTTACAGGAGACCGCCTGCTGTCCAAAGAGAATTCTGACAGAAACCCAGCAGAAGGGATGAAATGGTATCGAAAGGCCGCACAAGCGGGAGACACAGCGGCTGCTTATCATCTGGCCAGAGAGCTGCTGCTGGGTGAATCCTGCCAGAAGGACCAGTCCCAGGCGGTGGAATGGCTGACAAAATCCGCCCAGGGAGGAAACCGCTTGGGGATGTATCAGCTGGCGCTCTGCCTGCGGGAAGGCATTGGAACCATTCAGAATCGGGAAGAGGCCCTGAAATGGTTCCAGAAGTCTGCTGACCAAGACTGTCCGGAAGCCTTATATGAAATGGCCCAGTACTATGAAGCTGGCCAAGAAGTTCCCCAGGATTTGAAAAAGGCGTCAAACCTGTATTTTCAAGCGGCTGAAGGAGGCTGTGTGGCCGCCCAGCTGAAGATGGGAAGCCTGTGCGAGCAGGGAAAAGATGGCCGCCCGGATTATGGGAAGGCGGTGTATTGGTACCGGCGGGCCATAGGCCGGGGCGATGATGGCGAGGCCCAGTTCCGGCTGGGGAAGCTGTATGAGCAGGGCTTAGGCGTGGAGCGCAATCTGGAACGGGCAAAGGAACTGTATACTACATCCGCCCAAAACGGGTATTCCAAGGCCAAAGAGGCTTTGGAATCCCTGAAACATATGGAATAAAACCCCATTGTCAAGGGTCCGCTGTCCAGCGGACCCTTGTGTGACGTACAATAGAGGGAAAGGTATCGTTTCAAGATACCAGGGACAAAAGGAGGTTTTAGGATGCCAAAGATAGGTGAAAAGTCCTGGGCAGGGAGGCCCAGTCACCAACAGGGAATGAAATCAGAATTTAACAAGGGAGGACTGGCTTTCAGCAAAAATCGTCCCCGCTATAAAGGCGAACTGCCCAATCCTGACCCGGAAAAAATGATGGAACATCCTGAAAAGATGGCAGAACCTCAGGTCCCCAGAAATCGAAGGGACCCTAAGACCAGATATCTTTTATTGGCTCAAAAAGGGGATGTGTCCGCCATGTTCCGGTTGGGAGAGCTGTTTGAGAATGAAAAAAATTTTGAGCAAGCGGTAGCGTGGCACAGAAGAGCGGCGGAGAAAGGTCATGCGGGTGCCATGTGCAGCTTGGGATACCACTATGATTTTGGGGAAGGGGTTCCTCTGGACCATGAGCAGGCAATCCAATGGTATCTGAAAGCCGTCGAAGGTGGAAGCTACCAAGCGATGTATAACATAGGCTGGAATTATGAGCATGGAGAAGGGGTCCCAAAAGATTTGGGGAAAGCCAGGGAGTGGTTTGAGCAGGCTGCCGCAAAGGGCCTTGTGCAGGCCATGTTCCATATGGGACAGCTGTTGGAGGGAGAAAAACAATTTGAGGAAGCCATTGGGTGGTACCGTAAGGCGGCGGAGAACGGCCATGGGGGCGCTATGTGCAACCTGGGATACCGCTATGATTTCGGGGAAGGGGTACCCTTGGACCATGAGCAGGCGGTTCAGTGGTATCTGAAAGCCGTCCAGAGCGGAAATCGTCAAGCGATGTACAATCTGGCTTGGAACTATGAGCATGGCGAAGGGGTAGAAAAGAATATCGAGAAAGCGTTTTACTGGTACCAACAGGCAGCGGAAAAGGGTCATGTCAGCGCTATGTGCAACCTGGGCTGGCACTATCAGCATGGGAATGGTACAGTGGCGGACCAGGAAAAAGCGGTTTATTGGTACCGGAAAGGGGCACAGCAGGGTCACGCCCAATGTATGTGCAACCTGGGGGATTGCTATGAAAAGGGGAGAGGCGTGGAAAAAGATTTGACTCAGGCGGTCCATTGGTATCAGCAAGCGGCAGACAAGGACAATGACTGTGCCGTTTACAGCTTGGGATATTGCTATGAGTACGGCTGGGGAGTCAGCCAGGACCTGGAAAAGGCTTTTGAGCTTTATAAAAGGGCGTATGAGCTGGGGTATAAAGCGAAAGCGGCCCGTCGGCTGGGGGATTGTTACAGAAACAGTATCGGCGTAAAACAGGATTTGGAGCTGGCCCGGAAATGGTATACCGAGGGAGCCAAACTAGGAGACAAAAAAGCACAGGAGGCTTTAAAATGCTTGGATTAAGGAGAGTTGGAAGCCGGCGTCAGCAGACCCCTCCCCAGGCACCGAAACAAACACCTCAGCAGGAGCCTAAAGAGGAAGAGGCCAAGAAGCAGTTTCCACATCGGCTGGAAGGAAAAAATAAGCGCAGGCAGCAGCCGTGGAAACGGCTTACAGGAGGCGAACTGGAGCAGAAGCTTTTAGAGAAGGCTCAGGTGGGAGACAGGGAGGCTATGTTTCAGCTGGGGCTGCGGTACGAGATTGGTGGGGATGGATTTACCCGTTCTTTGGGAAACGCAATGTTCTGGTATGAGCAGGCCGCCATGAAAGAACATCAGAAAGCCCGCTGTCATTTAGCGGGGCTGGCCTACGATGAAAAGGACTATAAAAGAGCCTTTTATTGGTACAATGAAGCGGCGGAAGCTGGAGATCCTTTGGCTATGTGCAGTTTGGGACAGTTGTATGAGGAAGGCCGGGGAACCCCCATGGATCGCCTGGAAGCCTTGAAGTGGTACCGGAAATCCGCTCAGGCAGGGGTTTTGAAGGCGATTTATCAGGTGGGCCGGTGCTATGACCAAGGAATAGGGGTAGTCAGTGATTTGAAAGCCGCTGTGGAGTGGTATCAGAAAGCGGCAGAATTGGGTTACGCCCCAGCCATGTACCGTCTGGGAGAGTTTTACCAGCAGGGAGATTTGGGCAAAGTGGACCTGCCCACCGCCTTCCAATGGTATGAAAAAGGGGCTAAGGCGGGCTCTGTTCCCTCCATGTATCAATTGGCCCAAGGATTGACAGAAGGCTGGGCTGGGGAACCCAATCCCAAATACGCTATAAAATGGTATCGGGAAGCAGCGGAAAAAGGGTATCCGGAAGCCATGTTCAGTCTGGCTGAAAGCTATTTGAATGGGACAGGTCAGAAAGTAAATGGGCATAAAGCGTTTTATTGGTACAAACAGGCTGCCAAGGCGGGCCAGATTCAGGGCATGTATCAGCTGGCCTGCTGTTACCGGGATGGAATTGGCCTGGAAGAGTCTAACAGTGAGAAAGCCATAGAATGGTTCAAGCAGGGCGCGGAGCGTGGGGAAATCCACTGCATGTATGCTTTGGGAGAGCTGTTTTCCCAGAAGAAGGAGTGTACAGAGGAGGACCAAAGACATGCGGCCCACTGGTATCGGGAAGGCGCAGAAGAAAATTTTACCCCCTGTATGCGGGCGCTGGCCCAATGTTATGAAAAGGGATTCGGGGTGGTCAAGAATCAGGAGATGGCTTTTTATTGGTATCTCCAGTCGGTGAAGGCGGGGGACAATACCGCTTTGTTTCAGGTGGCGCTGGCTTATGACCAGGGGATAGGAACAACGCCCAACCCTATTTTGGCAGCGGAGTATTACCTGCACTGTTACCAGCTTGGGGAAAATGGACAGGTGGCTTATCGACTGGGACAGCTTTACGCCCAGGGAAAGGGCCTGGACCAAGACCTGAAAAAAGCACAGGGTTGGTTTAAAAGCGCTCTGCGCCTTGGCTGTGAGGAAGCTAAAGAGGCTTTGAAGGAGCTGTCCCATCAAAAACCGCTGGCATCCTCCAACAAAAATTGAGAAGGAGAATCCAGATGAGATTTGGTATGAAAAATACAGAAGATTCCAACTTCAAGAGCCATGAAGTTTTTAACAAGCAAAGACAGCCCCTGTGGAAAAAAGGTGGCTCTGTCCAGGAGAAGCTTCTTGTCCAGGCTCAAAAAGGGAACCTGATGGCAATGTTTCACCTAGCCTGTATACTGGACGATGAGAAAGAGGGGGACGTGTCAAAAGCCGCTGAGTGGTACACCAAGGCGGCGGAAGGAGGTCTGCCCTTTGCCCAGTGCAATCTGGGAGATTGCTATGAGAATGGCAGAGGGGTGCCCCAGGATTATGAGAGGGCCATTTATTGGTATACAAAATCCTACCAGCAGGAGGATGGGGACGCCGCTTTCAGCTTGGGGTATCTCTGCGAGCGTGGGCTGGGCTGCCCTCAAGACCCGGAAAAGGCTGCGGCATATTACCGGGAAGCCTATGAATGGGGCGATGATGGAGAATCCGCCTATCGGCTAGGGTTGCTTTACCGTTCTGGAAAAGGGGTTCCTCAGGATGAGGAAGAAGCGAAAAGATGGTTTGACAGAGCGGATGAACTGGGTTTTGTACCTGGAGAGCGGCTGTAAAATCCATAGACTTTGGAGGAAGGAATATGCCGGAAATTGGAAAGAAAAGCTGGGACAATGGAGCGGGGAGCCACAGCTTTCAGAGCAATAAGGATAAGAAGAGCCTGAACCAAATCAAAGCCAATGAATCCGCCATTGAGGAAAGGGCGAAAGCTGAGGTTCAGGCTAGCCTGGAGGCGGCCGCCAAAGGGGACGCCAATGCCCTGGTGGATATGGGGGTGCGCTGTTTAAAGGGCCATGGGGTCAGGAAAGACCCGGAAAAAGCGGTGAACTATTTTTCCCAGGCCGCCAAAAAGAAATCTCCCCAGGCTATGTATCATTTGGGGATGTGCTTTCTGAAAGGGATTGGGACCCAGCGGAATCTTTCCAAAGCGTTTCAGTGGTTTTCCAGAGGCGCCCAAAGAGATGAGAAACTTTGTGTTTATTACACCGGCAGGTGTTATCAAAACGGCTGGGGCGTTTCCCCCAGCGACAGCCGGGCCAAGGAATTTTTCCAGAAAGCCCGCAATCAAAAGGTGCCGGAGGCCTACTGCGCCCTGGGGGAAATTTATCTGAGGCAGGCCAGGAAGGAGGACCCTGAATTCTTTAACCATCTGGCGGAGTATGAGTTCCGGGACGGGATAGAACAGGGCTGTATCAATGGCTGGGCCTGGCTGGGCTATATCTGGCAGGAGGGGCTGGGGAAAGAGCGGGATTTGGAGCAGGCCTTTGACTGCTACGCCACCGGCGCCCAACTGGGGGACCCCGCTTGCTTGAGAAGCCTGGGCCTGTGCTGCCTGCATGGATGGGGAACAGAACAGAATTTTGACCGGGGCATCCATCTGCTCCGCCAGGCCGCTCGCAAAGAGGACTCTCAGGCTTGTTTCCAGCTGGGCTGTGCCTATCACCGTGGGGAGTGGGGCCAGACTGTGGATTACCCGGAATCGATGGAGTGGTATCTGAAAGCCTATGAGACCGGGCCCCACCCGGACGCCTGTGCTTCTATTGGGTATATGTACGCCAATGGCCAAGGGGTACCCATGGAAAAGAAGGAGGCGGTGGTCTGGTATAACCGGGCAGCCAGCTTAGGAAGCGCCTATGGCTGGTACAATCTGGGGGACGCCTACCAGCATGGAACCGGGGTGGAGGTTGACCTGGAAGAGGCCAGAAACTGCTATGAGAGAGCGCTGCAAGCGGGCTTGAAAGAGGCGAAGGACGCTTTGGCGGAACTGGACCGGAATTAAGGAGGAAACATGGAGGAGTATACAACTTTAGAGGGATACGGCCAGGATGAGTTTGTGGAACGGCGTTCCCGGTTTATCGGCTCTATCCGTCCGGTGACCACCGAGGAAGAAGCCATCGCTTTTATCAATGAGAAGAAGGCCCAATATTGGGACGCCACCCACAATGTGTACGCTTATATTTTGCGGGAGGGACAGGTGCGCCGCTACTCGGATGATGGGGAACCCCAAGGCACAGCGGGGGTCCCAGTGCTGGAGGTGCTGCAAAAGGAGGGCCTCACCGATGTAGTGGTAGTGGTCACCCGCTATTTTGGGGGCATTCTGCTTGGTGCGGGAGGTTTGGTGCGGGCCTATTCCCATGGGGCGAAAATCGCTGTGGACGCTGGCGGAAAAAAGACCATGAGCCCCTGCACCGAACTGGAGATGGAATTCGGGTATGACTTATATGGAAAAATTTCCTATCTGCTGCCCCAGCATCACGCCCAGGTGACCTTTTCGGATTTTGGGGTGATGGTGCGGCTGAGAATCCTGCTGAAGGACTGCTATGTGGAAGGCTTCCAAAAGGCTCTCACCGAGCTGACCAGCGCTCAGGTTGTGCCTCAGGTGGTGGACCACCGGTTCGACTGCCTGCCCCAATGAGCGGACGAAAAAAAGGAAATTCTGTCTTTTGCAAGAAATTTCTGCGCCAGGAAGGATTTTTTCTTTCCACGGAGTATAATATAATAGAAAGACCACAAAATTCCTAAAAAGGACTTTTTTCAGGGAGGTGTGGCTTATGACCATTCGGGAACGCACCCAGCGCACCCAGGCGGAGACCCTGTCGGCTTACGCCTGCCTTTCCCAGAACTCCAAAGGCCGGCAGCGGCCGGAGGAGGAATGTCCCATCCGTACCCCCTTCGCCCGGGACCGGGACCGGATTGTCCATTGCAGTGCTTTCCGGCGGCTGATGCACAAAACCCAGGTGTTTCTCTCTCCAGAGGGAGACCATTACCGCACTCGCCTTACCCATACCCTGGAGGTAAACCAGATTGCCAAGACCCTGGCCACCGCTTTAAGGCTGAATGTGGAGCTGACAGAGGCCATCGCCTTGGGGCACGATTTGGGGCATACCCCTTTTGGCCACTCAGGGGAGCGGGTTCTCAAGGAGCTGTGTCCCTATGGGTTTTCCCACGCCCAACAAAGCGTGCGGGTGGTGGAACGGCTGGAAAAGGATGGGAAGGGTCTGAATCTGACCTGGGAAACCCGCAACGGAATCGCCTGCCATTCCTATTCCAATCCCTCCCCGGAGGGAAAGGCCGCCACTCTGGAAGGGCGGGTGGTGTATTTCGCGGATAAAATCGCTTATCTGAACCACGATTTGGAGGACGCTGTCCGGGCCAAGGTGCTGACCGAGGAGGAGATTCCCTGGGAAATCAAGTATCATCTGGGACGGGGGAAATCCCAGCGGATTACCGCTATGATTACCTCCATCCTGGAAAACAGCCAGGAGAACATCGCCATGTCCCCGGAAATAGACCGGGCCTTCCATCAGTTTAACACCTTTATGTATGAGGCAGTCTACACCAACCCTGCGGCGAAAGGGGAAGAAAAAAAGGCCCAATGGGTGGTTGCCCAGCTTTATGACTATTTTACCAAGCACCCCGAGAAGATGCCGCCGGAATACCAGGAGATTCTGGAGGAGGCGGATGTCTGCCGAGCCGCCTGTGATTACATATCAGGGATGTCCGACCGGTACGCCGTGACAACCTGTGAGAACCTGTTTATTCCCCATTCCTGGGGATTTTGAGAACCTAGAGAAAGGAGCAAGGCCCTATCATCTCAGATTTGTTCCTGCAAGAGCTGAAAAGCTATAATGATATAGAGCAGGTGGTTTCCTCGTATGTCCACCTGAGAAAACGGGGGAGAGTCAGCACCGGGCTTTGTCCTTTTCACTCAGAAAAGACCCCCTCCTTTACGGTGTACCCGGAAAACCAGAGCTTTTTCTGTTTTGGCTGCGGGGCGGGAGGGGATGTGATTACCTTCATCCGCCGCATTGAGAACCTGGAGTATGTTGAGGCAGTGAAATTCCTGGCTCAGCGGGCGGGTATGTCCATGCCGGAGGACGCTGGGGATGACCGAGCCGCCTACCTGAAAACCAGAATCCTGGAGCTGAATCGTACCCTGGCTCGTTATTACCATGAGTGCCTGAAACAGCCGGAGGGCCGGGTAGGGTTGGCTTACCTGCATCAAAGAGGGCTGACCAATCGGACCATTGTCCGGTTCGGCTTAGGCTTTGCCCCAAATTCCTGGGACCAGACCAGCAAGTATCTGTATTCCCAAGGGTTTAGCCGGGAGGAGCTGCTGGCAGCGGCGGTGGCCCGGCCTCGGAATAATGGGGAGTGTTATGACCAGTTCCGCAACCGGGTTATGTTCCCCATCATTGATTTAAGAGGAGGGGTCATCGGCTTTGGGGGCCGGGTGATGGGGGCGGAGAAAGGCCCCAAGTATCTCAACTCCGCCGATACCCCGGTATTCAAAAAAAGCCGCAACCTGTTCGCCCTGAATTTCGCCAAAGCCTCCAAACAGCGGGAACTGCTGCTTTGTGAGGGCTATATGGATGTGATTTCGGTCCATCAGGCAGGATTTGACAACGGGGTGGCCACCTTGGGAACTGCCCTTACTTCTGAGCAGGCCCGTTTGATGGCCCAGTACACCGATACGGTGGTGCTGTCCTATGATTCAGATGAAGCGGGGCAAACTGCTACCAAACGAGCGGTGGGGCTGTTGTCTGAGGCGGGCATCAAGGTGCGGGTGCTGTCCATGACCGGGGCCAAAGACCCGGATGAGTATATCAAGAACTTTGGGGCGGAGCGGTTCGGCCTGTTGATTCAGGGGGCTTCCAACGCCACTGAGTTTGAGATTATGAAGCTGAAACGGCAGTACGATTTGGATACGCCGGATGGCAAGGTGGGCTTTTTAAAGGCGTTTGTGGAGCTGATGGCCGGAATTCAGAACCCGGTGGAACGGGATGTTTATGTTGCCAAGGTTTCAGGGGAGCTGGAAGTGGACAAGAAGGCGGTGCTGACCCAGCTGGAATTTCAAATGAAGAAAGTGGCCCGCCGCCAGAAGAACGCCCGAAGGTCGGAGGACTTGAAACTATATAGTGAATCCAAAGGCCCAAACGGCCAGACGGTGGACATCCAACGGGCGAGGAACATCAAATACGCTTTGGCGGAGGATAAGCTGCTGGCGATTCTGATGAAGAATCCTGATTATTATGAAGGCATCGCTGAGAAAATCAAGGTGGAGCAGTTTGTCACCGACCGGAACCGGGCTATCGCCCAGGTGCTGTTTGACAGGCTTTCCAATGGCCAATCGGTAGACTTAACACTGTTGTCCTCTAAGCTGGATATGGAGCAGATGGGGGTAGTGACCCAGCTTCTGACCTCCGTGTCAGGCATGACCTTCAGCCGGGAGGACGCAGATGCTTATATAGAAACCATTTTAAGCAAACAAAATGAAAAATCGCAGGATGAGGTCGCGAGCATGTCAGAGGACGACCTGAAGGCGTACATAGCCTCTCTTGCGTCCAAAAAGAAATAGGGGGACGAAATCGTATGGCACAAGATAAAAAAAGCATCCTGAGGGAGCTTCTGGAAACCGGAAAAGCGAAAGGCAAGCTGACTACCAAGGAAATCAGTGACGCTTTGGAGGAACTGGATTACGATGTTGAACAGGTAGACAAGCTCTATGACCTGTTTGAGCAGAATAATATTGAGGTTGTGGAGGACATGGTTTCTCCTGCCATTGATGATTTGAAGGACAATGGCACCGATTTGGACATCGCCCTGGCCGCAGAGGGAATCAGCATTGATGACCCGGTGAAGGTTTACCTGAAAGAGATTGGAAGGGTGCCCTTGCTCTCCGCCGATGAGGAGATTGATTTGGCGGTTCGGATGTCCGAGGGGGATATTGAGGCTCGCAAGCGCCTTTCAGAAGCTAACCTCCGTCTGGTGGTCAGCATCGCTAAACGATATGTAGGCAGAGGGATGCAGTTCCTGGATCTGATTCAGGAGGGAAACCTTGGACTGATTAAAGCGGTGGAGAAGTTCGACCATACCAAAGGTTTTAAATTTTCCACCTACGCCACCTGGTGGATTCGGCAGGCTATCACAAGGGCCATCGCAGACCAGGCCCGTACCATCCGAATCCCGGTCCACATGGTGGAAACCATCAATAAGGTGAAGAAGGTCAGCTCCCAGCTCCTTCACAAAAATGGACATGAACCCACAGCGGAGGAAATTTCCGCTGAGTTGGATCGTCCTGTGGATAAGGTGCGGGAGATTATGCGGGTAGCTCAGGAGCCGGTCTCCCTGGAAACCCCCATTGGTGAGGAAGAAGACAGCCATTTGGGAGACTTCATTGAGGACGCTGACGCACCGGCGCCGGCGGACGCTGCTTCCCACACCCTGCTGAAAGAGCAGCTGTCCGAGGTGCTGCAAACCCTGACCCCTCGTGAGGAAAAGGTTCTCAGACTGCGTTTCGGCCTGGAGGATGGCCGCAGCCGCACCTTGGAGGAGGTAGGTAAGGAGTTCAACGTGACCCGGGAACGTATCCGTCAGATTGAGGCCAAAGCTCTGCGGAAGCTGCGTCATCCCTCCCGGAGCAAAAAATTGAAGGATTTCCTGGATTAAGAGGGTATCCAAGGAAAATCCAGCATATTTTGAAGGATAAAAGCAAGGAAATTTAAAAAAAGGCTTGCTTTCTTTGGACATGTGTGATAGAATTCAAATGTTACATTTATGGTATCCAATATCGATGCCAGAGAGAGGTGAAACACAGTATGAAACAGGGAATCCATCCGGATTACAAGGAGACCACCATTACCTGCGCTTGCGGTGAGGTTATTCACACCCGTTCTACCAAAGAGAACATCCGTGTTGAAATTTGCTCCAAGTGCCATCCGTTCTTCACCGGCCGTCAGAAGCTGGTTGATACCGGTGGGCGCGTTGATCGCTTCAAAAAGCGCTTTGGTATGGACAAATAAGTTGACGCACAACCAGAACGCAGCCGTTTTACGGCTGCGTTTTTGTGTCATTATGAGGTTTTATGAGAGTTTTAGAGTACATTGTCCCCAAAGAATATGATGGGCGAAAGCTGGTCCACTTTTTGCGGGGACAGGCAGGCTGTTCCTATACCCTGGTGCGCTCCTTGAAAGCCCAGCCCGGCTGCCTGCTTCGGAATGGGGAACACATTCGTACCATTGACCCGGTGAGGGTTGGGGACCGGATTACCTTGAAGATGGAGGAGCCTCCAGTATCAGCGGAACCATGGGACCACCCCCTGCCTATCTTGTATGAGGATGAGGACATCATCATATATGACAAACCGCCGGCCATGGCCTGCCATCCGGTACGGAATCTCCAGCAAGGGACCTTAGCCAATGTGTATTCCGCCCACTGTCCAGGCTGCGGATGCCATATTTTAAACCGACTGGACCGGGACACCACAGGGGCGGTGCTTATCGGGAAAAATACCTTTGCCGCCGCTGCCCTTACCGGAAAGGTACAAAAAGTTTATTTGGCGGTGGTTTCAGGCAAACCAGTTCCATCAACAGGAAGAATCGAAGCACCTATCGGACAGCCGGACCGAACCAATCCCCGCAGGGCGGTTATGGAGGCAGGGGGACAGTGGGCGGCTACCAGGTATGAAACCTTATGGGAAGGGGAAGATTATAGTCTGTTGGCTTGCGTGTTAGAAAGCGGACGTACCCATCAGATACGGGTTCACATGTCCTATATGGGGCATCCCTTGCTGGGGGACGCTTTGTATGGAGGGCCGATGGAGCTGATTCAGAGGCAGGCCCTTCATTGTGTTCGCCTTACCTTTCCTCATCCTGTAAAAAAAGAACAGGTTGAAGTGACCGCTTCTGTACCGCAGGACATCCAAAAGATTTTAGGGAAATATCAATTTCCTGTTAAATATAGATAAAAATACATTGTATTGAATATTTTTTCATAAATACCCTTGATTTTAAGGGATTTAAGTGTATAATAATCGCATAACATACAGAAACAAAATCAATCAGAATTTTATATGGAGGGAATAGTTATGAACTTGAAAAAAGCCTTTACTTTGACTTTAGCCTTGGCTATGGCCGCTTCCCTGGGTGCCTGTGGTGGTTCCACATCCAGTGAGAGTTCTTCTCAGCCCGCTTCTTCTGAAGCGGCGTCCTCTGAAGCCGCTTCCTCCGAGGCTGCATCTTCCGAAGCAGCTTCCACCGAAACCGGAAGCCTGGCCAAAATCAAAGAGGCTGGAAAAATTGTAATGTGTACCAACTTGGCATTCCCGCCTTTTGAGTACATCGGCAGCGATGGAAAAGGCGCTGGCGTTGATATTGACATTTCCCAGGAGATTGCCAAGGATTTGGGGGTTGAGCTGGAGATTGTAGACATGAACTTCGACCTGATTATCGACTCGCTGAAGGCTGGCAAAGCGGATTTCTCCGCCGCGGGTATGACCGTGAAGCCGGAGCGTTTGGAGCAGGTTGACTTCTCCACTGAGTATGTAACCTCCGCCCAATATGTGATTGTTCAGGCGGGCAGCGAGATTACCACTGACAATCTGGATGGCTTAACCATTGGTGTGCAGGAGTCCACCACTGGAGACATCTACGCCACAGATGAGATTCAGGCGAAAGAGGTTATGCGTTATAAGAGCGGTGTAGACGCGGGAGCTGCTTTGGCCGCTGGTAAATTGGATGCGGTTATCATTGATCAGCTGCCCGCGGAGAGCATCGCCGCCAACTCCAACGGAAAACTGGAGGTACTGCCTGAGGCTTTGACCGAGGAGAGCTACGCCATCGCTGTCAAGAAGGGTAACCAAGAGCTGCTGGATGCCATCAACGCTACCTTGGAGCGGTTGATAAGCGAAGGAAAAATTGATGAGTATGTGACCAAGCACATGACTGAGGCTGCGTAATCATATTGTAAGACTTGCTGAAAAGCGGGCGACAGGGAAAAACCCTCGCCCGCTTTTTTTATAAAACCTGAAAGATGTTACAAAAATTCTAAAAAAATGCATAGATTACCACTTTGAACCTTGATTTTAGGGAAGAATAGTGTATACTTTTAAATAGTATGCAATTTTAGCGGAAAGGATGGAGAAGGAGATTTGTTGAATGATCTGATGAACTATTTTGAGCCAATCATGCGCAACTGGTACATAGCGGTAATTGCGGAAGACCGCTGGAAACAATATTTGGAAGGTTTGGGCCGTACACTGTTGATTGCATTCTGTGCAACCTTAATTGGCATTGCCATTGGATTGGTGGTGGCGGTCATTAAAGTGTCCGCGGCCAATGGAAACAAAGGGATTCGCCCTTTAGTATGGCTCTGTGACCTCTATTTGACGGTGATTCGCGGAACACCTGTGGTGGTACAGCTGTTGATTCTGTATACTACGGTTTTCGCGGCAATGACAAATGGAACCCCAGTGGCTATTATAGGATTTGGGTTAAACTCAGGGGCTTATGTAGCAGAAATTTTCCGTTCAGGAATCATGTCTATTCCTAGGGGACAGATGGAAGCGGGACGTTCCTTAGGTTTGACCTCAGGGATGACCATGCGGCTGATTATCCTCCCTCAGGCAATTAAAAATATTTTGCCAGCTTTGTTTAATGAGTTCATCACACTGCTGAAGGAAACCTCAGTGGCTGGTTATATCGCGGTCCGGGATTTGACCAAAGTGGCGGATGGAATCAAAGGACGGGCGTTCGTCAGTGAGCCTTTGTTTGTGGCGGCGATTATTTATCTGGTTCTGGTGGTAGGAATGACGCAGGTACAAAAGAGATTGGAAAGGAGGCTGGCGAAAGGTGATCACCGTTAAAAATCTTCAAAAAGCGTTTCACGGAAATCAAGTATTGAAAGGTATCAATGAAACCATCGAAAAGGGAGAAAAGGTGGTTGTGATTGGTCCTTCCGGCTCAGGAAAATCTACCTTTTTGCGGTGTCTCAACCGTTTGGAGGAACCCACTGGCGGAGAGATTTGGTTTGAAGGGGTCAACATTACCGATAAAAAATGTGACATCAACCGTTTGCGCCAAAAAATGGGGATGGTATTTCAACAGTTTAATCTGTTTGCCCATCTGACGGTACGGGAAAATATTACCTTGGCGCCTGTGCAGTTGAAGCTGATGACCCAGGAGCAGGCTAACCAAAAAGCGATGGAACTGCTCCAGCGCATAGGGCTTTCCGACAAGGCGGACAGTTATCCCAACCAGTTATCCGGCGGACAGCAGCAAAGAATCGCCATTGTGCGGGCATTGGCGATGAACCCGGATGTGATGCTGTTCGATGAACCTACCTCCGCCTTGGACCCAGAGATGGTTGGAGAGGTGCTGGAGCTGATGAAGCAGCTGGCTGAGGATGGAATGACCATGGTGGTGGTTACCCATGAGATGGGCTTTGCCAGAGAGGTGGCTACCAGGGTGCTGTTTATGGATGGGGGACAGATTTTGGAACAGAATAACCCTCAGGAGTTTTTCTCTAATCCCCAAAATCCCCGTCTGAAAGATTTTCTTTCCAAGGTTTTATAAGGTGCGGAGCCAAGATTTTTAGGCCCGCTCAAAGACTGTACGGTTTAAAGGGTTGCCATGAAAACACAAGCAGGCGGCTTCCCTCTCACACAGAGAGGAAAGCCGCCTGCCCTTTTACTTTGTTGGAAGCGGCAGCCGAGGCCTTTGGCTTAGGATTGTTTTCGTCGGCAGCCTCAGCTTTATTCATGCTTGATAGCTTCCAAAGCGGAAATTTTCATCGCCCGGTTGGCGGGCATAATGCCGGACAACAGGCCCATTAAAGTGGCAAACAGAATAGCGGCCCCTACCAGCCACAAGGGAATGACCGAAACCGGCAAGGTGGAGGAGGCATTTTCCATCCCCATACCCATAGCTCCCATCATCATACCGCCGCCGGATTCACCGCCCAGACCACTAAAGGAGAATTGGAAGTAATTCATACAAAAGGAAACTGCGTAACTAATCGCTACCCCTAGACAGCCTCCTATAAAGCCGATGACGCCAGCTTCCATCAGAAAAATGGAACGGATATTCCCCACCAGACAGCCTAAAACTTTCATTACTCCGATTTCCCGAGTGCGTTCATAAATGGACATGGTCATAGTGTTGGCGATTCCGATGGCGGCTACCATCAAGGAAATTCCGCCCATAATTCCAAGGAACATCTGCTGCTGCCGGACCTGTTCCTGCATAGGTTTGCGGATGGTTTCCATAGAGCTGGTTTCAAATCCCATGGCTTTGATAGCGGTTTCCACCGGGTCTACATCCTCCAAAGACTCCACCTTTACAGTGGCCCGGTTATAGCCTTTCTTCTGATTGTCGCTGGTACGGATTTTGTTGGCTTTCATATGCTCCTCTTCCAGCCGCTTTAAATCCTCAATATCCATAATGATGCCTCGGGAGGTTTCATACCCTTTGTTCCAGTCCTCCTTCAAGCGAGCCACAGCCACAATCTCCCGTTCTACCGCTACCTTCTCGTTTTCTTTGTCTTCAAGCTCCTCTTTGGAAAGAGTGGTCATGCGAATTTCGTCTTTAAACATGTCCACAAATGGGTCTTTGATGACATTCCCATTTTCGTCAGTTTCAGGCCAGACATAACTGTTGTATTTACTCTTGGTGTCCTGGAAATCGTAGTCGGTGTATTGTCCTACCACTACATAAATGGGTTTTTTCTTGTCCGCCTGAGGGCCGGTGGGATATTTTCCATCCAGCAGCTGATACCCCATCAAAGGCATAGCTGAGGAGTACATCCCCACAATATTGGCGTAAGAAAGCATATACCGGTCCTTTTTGCCTGCCAACAGGGTAGGTGTGATGTTGGTAGGATTGTAAATAGGGGTGGCAACCACCACCCCTGGCAGGGCTTGCATCTGGGCGATGGCCGCATCGTCCATAATCAAAGGCTCACCGCCGTTGGCGGCGTTATTTTGGTTGTAGTTCATGACATTAATTACGGTCAGGTCTCCCATCTCGGCTAATTTAGCCTCCTGAGAGATGGTCATACCAATGCCCAAGGAAATCATAATGACAATGGCGCAGGTTCCTACAATTACACCAGTGATGGTTAACATGGTGCGCATTTTGCGCCGGAACAGATTCCCCAGGCACATGGAAACCATATCAAAGATCCTCATCGTCGTCGTCCTCCAAGAGCTTCCGTTCCCGATGAACCCGAATGACCTTGCCGATGTAGCCCAGCAGAATCACCACTACAAGACCACCTACACCCCAGACCCATGGGGGGAATCTTTGCCACAGTTCCTGATACCAAGGCAAATCCATAGGCTCCATATCTTCAGGGTTCATAACTCCAATATCCATATCTGGCGGCGGCATATTGTAGTTGACAGCGGTGGCGGAAAAGGGGTTGCGCAGCTCGGTGATGTTCATATTGGCGTCCTCATAGCTGATAATAATTTCTCCGGAAACAGGCCCTTCCTCCAAAGGAGCCAACAGGAAATCCGCAGAATCCTCATGTCCGCTTTCCACATTTCCGATAAACTGCCGCTGGCCCGCTTGACTGATATTGCCGGTAATTTCGGCAGTCACATTATAAACAGGAGTTTTACCTTTGTTTACAAAGGTAATCTCGATATTGGTATCCTCTCCAACAGCAAGTTCCGGAGGGACTTCCACCGGATTCACAGAAAACCGATCCAACTGGGAAACAGGGATGCTGATTTCCTCCTCAGAGGTGAACTGTTTGCGCTCCCGGTCAATGACAGCCTCGAAGGAGAAGGAAAGCTTGACCGCATGGGAAATGGGTTCTGCGTTGGGCTTTACTGACAGGCCAATCACCTTTTCCACCGAGGCGTTTTTGGACATGCTTTCCACATAAAAGGTGTTGGAGGAGCTGGTAAGGGTAAAAGCCTCAGGAACGGTTACCTTCATGATAATGTTGTCGATGGGCAGCTTTTGACTGGTATTGGTAAAAACCAGCCGCAAATCAAAGTTGCTGGCAGCGGTCACAGGGGCGCCGCCGTAGCTGAATTCAGAAATAATGATGTTGGGAGTGGGAGGGGCAATATCTGGGCGGCTGGAGCTGCTGCTGTTGTCATCATCGTCATCGTCGTCACTATCGTCGTAGAGTTCGCAGCCAGAAACCGCCTCATCAAAGGTACGAATCACCCCATCCGGGTATGTAACATCCAAAATCATCTGAGTGGTATCCCCTGTATAGTAGGGGGAGTGAAATACAATGGTATAGCTGACACCGGTATTATTCTCGATGGGGAAAATATCCTCAATAGTAGTATCTACCGAATTGTTGGAGATAAAGTCGGAGTTAATGGCAATTTTCATTTTGGATTGATGGGTCTGCTCGTCCCACTCAATCAGCTTTTTGAAGTCATCAGCGGTATACAAAAACTCTTTGATGGTCACCCGGAATTCTTTGTAGGAGCCTCTGGTCACCTTGGAAACAATCCGGTCAGAGGTGCTGATAAAGCGGGTGGATTGCAGGCTGTAACGGTCGTCGCCAGAGGGCGGATTGGTAGAGTCCTGAGCAAGCTTCGCTTCAAAGGAATAGGTCTCTTTTTTGGAATCATCCCCATCAGGAGTAAAAGTTACCTCGAATTCACAGGTGCTGGTGGAACCAGCGAAAAATACTTTTTCCAAAGTGATTGTCATAGAAACCATATCACGGACTTCTACCTGTGAAATTTTAGGCTCCAGTTCGGTGCCAGTCACCGGACGGAAGTGATTTCCAGAAAAGCTAAAATTGGTTTTCACATTGCTGCCGCCATAATCAGAAATCTCCCCTTTGGGAAAGCTGATACTTATTTCCATCTTATCAATGATGACCTGTGCTTGTATAGGTTCCTTGAGTAAATCGTAGGAATTTTCTGCGGTATTCGCTATCAGGCTCAGAACTTTGTTGTCATTGGAATCTGCCGCTTGAAGGGGCAGGCAGAGGATGGGCATGAGGGCGCTGAACATAAATATCATAAAAAGACAGGTGAGAGCGTAAGCGCCTGTCTGACGAATGGTCCGATTCATGGGCTTTTTTCTCCTTTATCAGATAA
>CALWZG010000040.1 GCA_944385965.1 uncultured Anaerotruncus sp. | reverse complement strand
TGAAGGGGCAGGCAGAGGATGGGCATGAGGGCGCTGAACATAAATATCATAAAAAGACAGGTGAGAGCGTAAGCGCCTGTCTGACGAATGGTCCGATTCATGGGCTTTTTTCTCCTTTATCAGATAAATCAGAGGGTTTTTCTGGGGGAATGGGAGGTGCTTGTTCAGGGAGTATTGTGTCCGTGTCCGGCTGCTCTGCCGGCCCGGGAAGGGCTGGTGGGGCAGGGGACTGGTCCGTTCCAGGGGGCAGGACCAGAGGCTCCTGTTTAGCAGGCTCTGTGCCATCGTAAATGGGTTTATGGGTTTGGTCACTGGTGATAGCGCCGTCAATCAAGGTGATTACCCGGTCGGCGTAATCAGCGATTTCCGGGTCATGGGTGACAATGATAAGGGTCTGCTTATATTTACGGGCGAAGCGCACCATCATTTTCATAATTTCAATGGTGGTTTTGGTATCCAGGTTTCCGGTAGGCTCGTCCGCGAAAATGACCTGGGGCTTTGCCACAAACGCTCGGGCGATGCCCACCCTCTGCTGCTGACCGCCGGACATTTGGGTAGGCTTATGGTAAGCCCTCTTTTTTAGCCCCACCGCCGCCAGCATTTTTAAAGCGGCTTTTTCCCGTGTACCTTTGCTGACCCCTTTAAATACCAACGGCAGGGCCACGTTCTCCAAGGCGGTCATGGTAGGCATCAAATTGTAGGACTGAAAGACAAACCCCAGCCGCTGCTGGCGAAAATGAGCAAGCTGATTTTCGCTGAGCCTGGAAATATTGACTTTTCCAATTTTAACAGAGCCTTTGGTGGGCTTTTCCAACCCAGCCAGTTGGTTGAGCAGAGTGGATTTTCCAGAACCGGAAGTTCCCACAATGCAAACGATTTGGCCTCGCAGGATTTCTAAATTGATATCCCCAAGGGCCACAACCTTTTCGTCGCCCACTCGGTAAACCTTTCGCAGATGTTTGACACAGATCATAGGCTTTTGCGCAGACTCCTGTTCCAAAACCCACACTCCTTTCCTGAAAAGCAGATACAATTTAGTAGTGTAGTTAAGGGCGGAGATTTATTGCAGTATACCAGGGATTTTTTCAGCTTTTCATCACATTTTTTTAGAATTGACAGAAAAGACAGGAACCGCTAAACTGTCTTTAGAAGAAAACGTTAAAATCACCAAGAAAAGAACCGGCTGGGTGTTTCAAGAAAGAGATGTATTCTATCAGCAAATGAGGGACAGATATGCACACGAAAAATGAGATAGTAACCTTGACAATACAAGATATAACCCATGAAGGTATGGGCGTGGGCCATACAGAAGATGGAATGGCGGTTCTGGTTCCGCGGACAGCGGTGGGAGATGAACTTCAGGTCCGCTTGGTAAAGGTGAATCGCCGGTTTGCCTATGGGAGAATTGAGCGGATTTTATCTCCTTCGCCTCATAGGATTGAGCCGGACTGCCCTGTGAGCCATCGCTGTGGAGGCTGTGTATTCCGGCATGTATCCTATGCCGCTGAACTGCAATATAAGGAGCGGTTTGTTCAGGAGAATCTGCGCAGATTAGGCGGGTGGCAGGGCCAGGTGGAGCCTATTCTGCCCTCTCCCAAGGTGGATGGCTACCGCAATAAGGCCCAATATCCTATCCGGTTACAGCGGGGTCAAGTGACGGCAGGCTTTTTTGCGCCTCGTTCCCATGAGGTGGTGGATTGCAGGAATTGCCGGTTGCAGCCCAAAGACTTTGGGGAAATTCTGGAACAGGTATTGGAATTTGCTGAGGAAGCAGGATTGGTTCCCTACCAGGAGGAGACAGGAACAGGGGATTTGCGCCATGTGTATCTGCGCTGTGGGGAACAGACAGGGGAGAAGATGGTTTGTCTGGTGGTCAACGGAACCTGTTTGCCCCATGCTCAGGCGTTGGTGGAGCGGCTTACCCGATTTGACCCGCGGATTGTGTCCATCCAAGTGAATTTCAATACCAAAAATACAAATGTGATTTTAGGCCCCCATACCCAGGTTTTATATGGAAAGGGAACCATTATGGACCGGTTATGTGGTTTGGAGTTCGATTTATCCCCCCATGCTTTTTATCAGGTGAATAACATGGCGGCACAGATGCTATACCAGCTGGCGGCGCAATACGCCCAGCTTTCAGGGAAAGAAACCTTATTAGATCTTTATTGTGGAGCAGGTACCATTGGCCTGTCTATGGCCAACCAATGCGCCAGGGTGATTGGGGTGGAAATTATCCCGCAGGCGGTAGAGAACGCTAAAATCAACGCGAAACGAAATGGAGTGGAAAACGCAGAATTTTATTGTGGAGACGCGGCACAGGCTGCTCTTATGTTACAGGAACAACAAATAAGACCGGATGTAGTTATATTGGACCCTCCTCGAAAGGGCTGCGAGGACACCTTACTGGAAACCATTGTAGAGATGGCTCCAGACCGTATTGTATATATTTCCTGCAACAGCGCCACACTAGCCAGAGATTGTAAACGCTTAACGGAATTGGGATACCAACTGGAGCGATGCAGACCAGTGGATTTATTTCCAAGAACCAGCCATGTGGAGTGCGTAGTATTGATGTCAAAAGTCAAAGAATAAGATAGCGAAAAAGTGTAGAAAACAAGGAATTTCCGGGAGTCGGGGCTTGTCATAAGACAGGTTCTGGTTCCCGGATTTTTTAATTTTACGGGTAAGTGGGAACTGGTCTACTGTGAAAAATGGCGGAGAGTTGAGTGGTTGATTTTGATATTGGGGGTGTTGAGTTGACAGGTTGGATAAATGGTATGTGGAGTTGATAAGTTTAATGGACAAAACCACGCCGAGATTGATACAATTCCATACCCTCAAAAATGCCG
>CALWZG010000039.1 GCA_944385965.1 uncultured Anaerotruncus sp. | reverse complement strand
TTTAAGCGATGTACTCTCTCGAGTACTCAAAAAAATCTCCAAGGGTGCTTTCACAACGTTCGTTGTTTCAAGCTTTCTTTCTTCTTGTTGTTCATTTTTCAAGGTGCTGCCGCCGCTCTCTGACCGGCTTTGTGGCCTGTCGTTCGAGACAGCTTAGTTATAATACCACGCTTTTCTTTTTTTGTCAACACCTTTTTTGGAATTTTTTTAACTTTTTCTTCCGGCTTATGGAATAATTGGATTTTGTCCCTATTTGAAAGGCTTTTCTCCCTATTGGTGCCCTTGATTTCCACTGGGGATTCTTATAAAATGGTACTATTCAAAGAAAGGACCGACCAAATATATGCCTATTAAAATTCCTGACTCGCTTCCTGCCTCCAGAATTCTGGAGCAGGAAAACATCTTTGTTATGACCGAGCACCGGGCGCTCCATCAGGATATTCGCCCCCTGCGCATTGTCATCCTGAACCTGATGCCCAAAAAAATAGAGACCGAGACTCAGATTCTTCGTCTGCTTGGAAACTCCCCTTTACAGGTGGACATTGAACTGCTGCAAACCTCCTCCCATGTTTCCAAGAATACCCCTTCTGAGCATCTGCTGGCCTTCTATAAAAAATTTGACGACATCAAGGACCAAAAGTTTGATGGTATGATTATCACTGGGGCTCCGGTGGAGCAGATGGCCTTCGAGGAGGTGGAGTATTGGGAGGAACTGTGCCAGATTATGGAATGGAGCAAAACCCATGTTTATTCCACCCTGCATATCTGCTGGGGCGCCCAGGCTGGCCTCTACTATCATTATGGGATTCACAAATACAGCCTCAATGAAAAGCTGTTTGGTGTCTTTGAGCATCGGCTGTTGTTGGAGAACCACCCCATTACCCGTGGGTTTGACGAGCGTTTTTGGGTTCCCCATTCCCGTCACACCACCGTCCATATGCGGGATATCCGCAAATTCCCCGAGCTGGAGGTGCTGGCTGCTTCCGATAAGGCGGGAGTTTATCTGGTGGGACGGACAGATGGGCGGCAGTTCTTTGTCAGCGGCCACTCGGAATATGACCGGGATACCCTGTCCAACGAGTATTTCCGGGATTTGAACAAGGGTCTGCCCATCGCTATGCCGGAAAACTACTTCCCTGGAAACGACCCTCAGCGCAAACCGGTTTTCACCTGGCGGGGCCACGCCAATCTGCTGTACTCCAACTGGCTGAACTATTATGTCTATCAGGCCACTCCCTACGATTTGGATGAACTCCATCAAAATGATGCATAAAGAAAGGGCAGCCTGCCAAAAATCCCTCCGACAGAACTTGTTGGAGGGATTTTTTATGAATATGAAGCTGTTTCATTGGATTGGAAAAGGAAATCTGGCCATGATTTTGGGGCTGGTGCTGGCGCTGCTACTCTCCGGACTGGCGGATTTTGGACAGGCCTGCCAGCAATTGGAGGGGGAGGTTCTGCGTCTACATATTTTAGCCAACTCGGACAGTCCCGCCGACCAAACCCTGAAGCTGGAGGTCCGGGACCGGATTCTCAGGGAAACCCAATCTTTATTTGGAAAAGAGCAATCCCTAGAGGAAGCCAAGGCTGCCGCTGAGGAAGCGTTGCCTTTGATTCAGCGGGTGGCTCAGGAGGAGGTTTGGGCCCATGGTGTGCAGGAACCTGTTTCCGCCCAGCTCTGCGTCACCCGCTTTACCACCCGGCAATATGGGGACCTGTACCTGCCAGCTGGGGAATATCAGGCAGTTCGTGTGACCATTGGGGAGGGGCTGGGACATAATTGGTGGTGCGTCATGTACCCGCCTCTTTGCGTTCCCTCCTCCCTAACCCAAGAACTGTCTGAAACTCAGGACATCCAAAAATTCAACCAGCAGCCCCTATTCCGTCCTAAATTAGCCATTGTGGAGGTTTTGGAGGGGCTTCTTCATCCAAATGTCTAAAGGGGCTTCTCCGGCTCCTCCAGCTGAAACACACAGGCGGACAAAGGCGCCATGGGCAGTTCCAGACGGTATCCTTTTTTGAGTTTTCTGGGGGACAAGGGTGTTGGATGAACCAATCCTGACCCGGCCCAATCCAAGGCGTCGCTGTTCAGCAGCTCCCGGGCAGAGAAGGGTTCCGATATATCCACCTTGAGGGCTTGGTAGGCTTCCTTCCCCAAATTCAGCAGAATCAGACAGCTTCCTGGGCCCTGCCCCCGCTGATAGGCGTAAACACAGCCTTCCTGGGCGTTGGTTTTCAGCCATTGGAAGTACCCGCTATGATATTCTTTGGTATATAGGGCCGGCAAAGTTTGATAGAGCCTGCCCAACTCCTTCAAATACCGATGCAGGCTGTCGTGAATGGGGTAATCCAACAGGTTCCAATCCAAAGCTTTCTCCTCATCCCATTCCCGGAAATGGCCCAGCTCATTGCCCATAAAGTTCAGCTTTTTCCCTGGATGGGTATACATATAGATGTAAAGAGCCCGGGCCTGGGCGAACTTTTCCTCGTAGGTGCCATGCATCTTATCCACAATGGTCTTTTTCCCATGAACCACCTCGTCATGGGACAGGGGGAGCAGGTACAGCTCATTGTAGAAATAATCCATGGAAAAGGTAAGCTGATGATAAAGGGCGTGCCGGCTGCTGAAAGGCTTCTCAAAGAAGGACAAGGTGTCGTTCATCCAGCCCATATCCCATTTGTAATCGAAGCCCAAACCCCCATACTCCACAGGAGCGGTGACCTTTGGGAAATTAGAGGAGTCCTCCGCCATCAGCATCAGCCCATTATGGAGCCTGTGCAGCCCAGCGTTCATGCCCTTGAGGAACTCCACCGCCCCTGGATTGACCCCACGTGCTGGATTTCCCTGCCAGTATAAGGCGTTATTCACCGCGTCCATCCGCAGACCATCGGCGTGGAACCGTTCCACCCAGAAGTTGGCCGCCGATTGGAGAAAGCTGCGGACCTCCCCCCGGTAGTAGTTGAAATTGTGGGAGCCCCACTGACTGTATCCGGTGTCTGTGTCAGGGTACTCATAGAGTGGGGTGCCATCGAATCTGGCCAGGGCATAATCGTTCAGGACAAAATGCACCGGCACAAAATCCAGAATCACCCCCAGATTGTGCTGATGCAGCTGATCGATGAGGCTCATCAGCTGGCAGGGGGTACCATACCGGGCGGTGGCGCTGTAAAAACCGCTGACCTGATACCCCCAGGAACCGTCAAAGGGATGCTCCATCACCGGAAGGAACTCCACATGGGTGAACCGATTCTCTAAGAGATACTGAATCAGCGGCTCTGCCAGTTCCTCATAAGTATACCACTCCCCGTTTTCCTTCCGCCGCCAGGAGCCAAGATGCAGCTCGTAAATATTCATGGGGCGCTCGTATTGGTTGTTCCGCCTTTCCATCCAAGCCTGGTCGGAAAACTGGAACTGATCCAAGTCCACCACAATGGAGGCGCTTTCCGGCCGGAGCTGGCTTCCAAAGGCGTAAGGGTCAGCTTTGTCCAATGTGCGGCCATCTCCCTGCTGCACACGGTATTTATACATCTGTCCCGCCTGAGCGTTGGGGATAAACCGGGAAAATACCCCACTCTGCCCCATCTGCTCCAGCTCGTCTCCCCGCCACTGGTTAAACTCCCCTATCACCTGAATGGAGATGGCGTTGGGGGCGTAAACCCGGAACAGCACCCCAGGAATTCCTTCCTGCTGGCAGGGGTGGGCTCCAAAATATAGATAGGCGTTGAAACATTCTCCTATATAAAACTCTGATAACAGCTTGTCCCAGTCCATAAAACGTCCTCTCTTTCTTACCATTAAAGCGGCTTACATCCGTTGGAATCCCTGATACCGTGAACCCTGGAAGGTGAGCTTTCCCCGGTCCCCTTCCACCAGAAGGCCATACTCTGAACCATCCACCCACAGCTCCAGCCGGTCTCCGCTCTCCACCTGAAAGGTAACATAATAGACCGTGGAGCTGGTGGTGTGTCCTCCATGCATCTCCATCCCAGTGGTATGGTGCCGGTAAACGGTCACATCTGAGCGTTTGGAGACGATGGTAGCCTCCACCGTCAGCACAGGAGACGCTTCATCCCGCCGGTATTGTTTGGCCCGCTGCACCAAGGTGAGAATCAAAGTTCCAAATACAATTACAAATACAATCAGAATAAAAATCGGCATAATATTGAACATGGTATCCATCATCCCATAAGCAACCATCTTTAAAACCTCCTCTGTTTTCTATAAAAACAGTATACCTGTTGTTAGGTATCCTGTCTATCCCTAATAAAAGTGCGGTTTCTGTAAAAAAATGTTGCGTACCTTTGTGGAAAAATGGTATACTTTTTATGATTTTTTAAAACAGCGGGAGTTGGGATTGTTATGTTTGAGCATAGGTATGGGATGAAACTCAAAAACACCACCGTGGATGCCATGGTTCTGAAACTGCTCCGCAAACAGTTTCCAACCCTGTCTCTTTCGGAACTGCGGGCTAAAGTTCAGGCACATGATTATGTATTTCTTTCTGATATGGAGAAATACAACGGCCAGCGCCGGATGGCAAAACTGCTGCGGGAATTTGACAAGGCAGGCATTGAAACGGAATTGTTCGAGGAAAGCAGATATACTCCGGCCCCTTGGCAGACAGAACCTATCAGTCGGGAATATTTTAAAAATATACTGCAAAGAGGCCGGGAGATTACACGACAAGTTCTGGAAGATATTGAGTATGAAACCGTGGGCTGCATCAGTCCAGACGCTAAAACAGGCATTGATACAGAACTGCGGAAAAAAGACGAAGGAGATTCCTCAGGTGTCTGAAAAATAGAAGGAAAGCTGTACTTTTGAGGAAAGGAGTGTGTCTATGTCCAAATTGGTTTGGAAACCAGGAGCCCTTCTGGCGCCGGTTCCTCCTGCTTTGGTGTCCTGCGGGACCCTGGAAGCCCCCAACCTGCTGACCATCGCCTGGACCGGCATTATCAACACTCGGCCAGCTATGACCTATATTTCGGTGCGGCCTGAGCGGTTCTCCTATCCTCTCATCGCCAAATCCGGGGAGTTTGTCATCAACCTGACCACCACCCAGCTGGTACGGGCGGCGGATTTCTGCGGGGTGCGCTCCGGCCGGGAGTTGGATAAATGGGCCGCCTGCGGCTTGACCCCGGAAGCCGCTTCCCAGGTTTCCGCTCCCATGGTGGCGGAAAGCCCCCTGTCCATCGAGTGTCGGGTCACCCAGACTATCCCGCTGGGAAGCCACCACATGTTTCTGGCGGAAATCCTGGCCATTAACGTGGACCCCAAACTGGTGGATAAAGCTGGAAAACTTCATCTGGCCAAAGCCGGCCTTGCCGCCTACGCCCATGGAGAGTATTTCGCCCTGGGGGAATCCATTGGTACCTTTGGATTTTCCGTGCGGAAAAAAGCCCCCGCGAAGAAGCAGGGACTAAAGCCCCCATATCCCGCCAAAAAGAAAAGGCCCCGCTCTTGACGCAGCGGGAACCCATAAAAAACAGGCCCCGCAAAATGCCAGGCCCCGCAAAATGCCAGGCCCCAGCCCTCCTTTCAAAGGAGGGCTTTTTAATCACATTGGGTGATGGTTTTTACAGTGCCGCTCTCAAAATCCCAGAACACATAAAAAGAGACCTCTCTTTTCAATCCATCCTGGTGGATGAAGGAATCCAGCTGTCCCACAAAAATCATAGGCTTTCCGTTGTGGAACTGCCATTCCGCCTCCTGAATCCAGCGGGGCCTTTCTTTCATCACCTGAAAATCCCTTTGAACGGTCTTGCTGAGAGATTCCCTCAGTTCTTCTTTTGACCCAGAATCATCGGATACCAGCCCACAGAAGTAATCCTCACTCTCGATGCTTGAAAGGGGATCAAATTTCAGTTCTTTCCCCAATTCCAGCAGGATTTTCAAAACATCCTCCGGCAGCTCAGTGCTGAACTCATATTCATATTCCATTTCTTCGTACCTCCCAGATTGATTCCTTCAAAGTTTATGATAAAAAGGCCCTTTCAAAACGAAAGGGCCTTTTGGCTATTCATACAGTGCCTGACCATCCGGCATCTCGGCCCGCTTTTTCAGAATTTTTCCAATGAGAAGGAAGAACACAGCCGTAGACAGGCAGCCCGCTATGGCGTCCGCCAAGGGCTGGGCGAAAAAAGCGGCAGTTGCGTCAAAGTATTGAGGCAAAAGCACCGTAAATAAAATATAGGTAAACTTTCTGGAGAGGGACAAGGTAATCGCCACCTTGGCGATTCCCAAGGCGGTAAGCCCATCCACCCAGGTATACTGAAACGCCAGCGGGATGATGGCCAGAGTAAACACCCGAATTCCCCACACAGACTGTTGTATTACCACCGGATCCCTGGTAAAAATCAGCACAAAGAACCGGGCCGCCACCTGGGAAATCAGAAACATGATGGTAGTAAAACATAAGGTCAGTTTTAAAATCTGGCGGAAGGCTTCCCGCACCCGCTGAAGATTTTTCGCCCCATAGTTAAAACTCAAAATGGGCTGGGTTCCGCTGGTGACACCCCCCAAAGGCAGGGTAACAATCTGCATATAGCTCATAACAATGGTGGCGCAGGTGATAAGCAGGTCTCCTCGCTGAGGTCCTCCATATCTTTGCAGCACACTGTTCAGCACAATCACCACCACACTGTCGGTGGCGATAATCACAAAGGGGGAAATGCCGAAGGTCAGCACCCGCAGCAGCACCCGTCCGTCATATCCCCCAAAGGTAATCCGCACCTTGGGACGGTCGCTGCGCAGAAAGCGCAGGACAAACAGGCTGGATGCCGCCTGAGAAATCACCGTAGCCAAAGCGGCTCCCGCTACCCCAAGATTCAGTTTAAAGATAAAAACCGGGTCCAGTATAATGTTCAGCACAGCCCCTACCAGAATGGTGAACATCCCGGTTTTGGAATAGCCCTGGCAGATGATAAACTGGTTCAGTCCCGCTGCCAGAATAGCGAATACCGTACCCACTCCATAAATGGTCATGTAGGTGTTGGCGTAGGGGAAGGTGGCGTCACTTGCTCCAAAGCAGTACAGTAGCGGTTCCTTAAAGCTCAGGAATCCCACCGTCAGCAGAACGGACAGAACCAGCAGCATGGCGAAGCAGTTGGACAATATTTTCTGGGCGCCCTCCTGATTTCCTTCCCCCAATCGCATTGCCAGCAGCGGCGCCCCTCCAATGCCCACCAGAAAAGCGAAGGAGGAGATCAAAGTGACAATGGGGCCGCACACCCCCACCCCAGCCAGGGCCACCGCCCCTTCTCCTGGGATATTGCCAATATACATCCGGTCCACGATTCCATACAGCACATTGACGAATTGAGCCAGCATGGATGGAATGGCCAGCCGCAGGACCAGAGATTTCATCTCATCCCGCCCCAAATCATTTTCCCTTGCCATGGTTTTCCTCCCCCATCACAGTTCTCAGCCAACCTATTCTAGCCTCTCCTGTAAGGGTCGTCAAGGGGCAGTTTTATTTTTCGTCAGAGCGTCTGTAAAAGAGGGATTCTCCATGGAAAATCTGTTTAATAGTTCGGCCTCTCCCGGGATGCCACCACCAACAGGATACCCTTTTTCACTGTGATAACCGCCTCCGGCCCCTCAAACTCGTTGCTGACCCCCAAGGGGAATCGGCAGGTCATCTCCCCATCTTTCAGTGGATAGGACAGCCCCTCCAAGGTTACCCCCTCACATTGGGTATCCATAGCGAACACTGAAAGATGCCATCCCTCCATAGCGGGAATCCGCAGGCTTCCATCCTTCACCGCCCAGGCCCAATTGTGGTTGGAACGGATTTCCCCCCTGGCTCCCTGAAGACAAAGAAAGGAAAGGGTCTGCAAATTGGCCATGGTATGGTCCAGCCGGCCTCCAAAGGCCCCCAGCAGCAGGAACTCCCGGTATCCCCGTTCCAGCCCCAATTTCACCCCCAGCATGGTATCGGTGTCATCCTTCCGGGCGGGGACTGTGTAAACCTCTGGGCCTGGGTCAATCTTCCCCTTTATGGAGTCGAAATCCCCCACCACCAAATCAGGGGTCACCCCCATCCGCTGAGCGGCTAGGTACCCCGCATCACAGGCAATGAGATAGTCCTCCGGCTCCCGCCTCCACGCCACCTGGTCAAAATCCTCCCATGGTCCTCCCCCAAATAAAATACAACGTTTCATACGCTTTCCCTCCAAAATAAAATCCCCATCCAAACGTCTTTGGAAACGTTTGGATGGGGCAGGTTTGTTTTCAGCCTTTCCGTTCCCATTCCTTGATTTTCTTCGCTTGCTCATAAAGAGCCTTATAGCTGGCGTGCCGGGAGGGATGGATTTTCCCTTCCTCCATCGCCCGCAGCACTGCACACCCCTTTTCCACCGTATGGGAGCATCCGGTGAATTGGCATTTATGCTCATAGGGCCTGAACTCCGGGAAACAATCCGCCAGTTCTTCCTTTAGGATGCGTTCATACCGCTCCAGCTCCACCGCAGAAAATCCAGGGGTGTCTGCGATATAACCCTCCCCAAAGGGGTACAGCTCCACATGTCTGGTGGTGTGCCTTCCCCGGCCCAGCTTCTGGCTGGTCTGCCCGGTCTGGATGGTGAGGCGGCTGTCAATCCGGTTCAGCAGGCTGGATTTTCCCACCCCGGAGTTGCCGGAAAAGGCGCTGATTCCATGGGATAGTGCCTGCCGGATTTCCTGGATGCCAGCCTCCTCCTTTTGAGAAACCACAAAGATGGGGATACCTACCGTGGAGTAAATCTCAAGCAGCAGCTCCGGGCTTCCCAAATCCTCTTTGGTAATCACCAGCATAGGCTGAATGTTCTTGTGGCAGGCAATGGCCATCATCTTGTCCAAAACCAGATAATTTGGAGCAGGGTCCGCCACAGAGGCCACCAGTACAAAGTTGTCCAGGTTGGCCAGCGGGGGACGGATTAAGACATTCTTCCTTGGGAGAATCTTGTTTATGTATCCATCCCCATTGTCCAGGGGTTCCAGCTCCACCCGGTCCCCCACCACAGGGCTGATTCCTTCCTTGCGAAACAGCCCTCTGGCCCGGCAGGAATAGGTGCGGCCGCCGGCGGTTACATAGTAGAAACCGCCGGTGGCTTTGATAATCAGACCTTCCACATTCATAGCGTCTTATTCCTCAAACTCGTCGGAGAAGTCATAAATCAGCTGATGGCCCTTCTTGTCAAAGTACAGATCATACACCTGATAAAGCTCCCCATCAAAGAAAATCTCGATTTCGGACATATCCTCACCCTCAAACACGGGCTTCCAGGTCTTGGCCTCAGAGGGATTCAGCTTGTCCTCCTGCACCAAACGGCCATCCTGGGTGGCGGTCATCTCCACCTCCCGGTCCACCGTGGTGGGCAGCGGCACGAAAATGGTCAGGCGGGCGGAGGAGGCAGTATCTCCCGAAACGGTCAGATTGATTTCACTGTTCTGCTGTACAGTGGTATCTGCGGCTGGAGACTGACCGATGACCACCCCTGGGTCCTCCTCGCTGTCTGGGTCATAGGTAATCTCGCCCATCTTCAGCTTGTAGTTGTCCAGCAGCACCTTCACATCGTCCAGGCTGATGCCTCTCAAATCCGGCACAGGGACCTCCTTGACCTCTTTGCCCAGGCTCACATAAACGGTTACCACCTCGTCGGCGGTGACCTCCGAATCCGGCCCTGGTACTGTGCGCACCACCATGTTGGTGGGGACCGTGTCGTCAAAGGTCTGCTTCTCGTCCACCTTGATGCCCCACTCATTCAGCTGAGCGATGACCTGGGCGGCATCCTGACCGGAAAAGTCCGGCAGCTTGGTGGTGAGCTGGCCTGTACTGATTTTCACCTTGACAATGGAGCCCACCTTTACATTGGAGCCAGCTTTGGGGCTTTGATCGTAGATGTAGCCTTTTCCGTACTCGTTGCTGAAATCGCTTTCCACCACTTCCAGCTGGATATTGTTATACTCCGGGGAATCCCGCACCGTATCGTATTTCAGGCCCACCAGTTGAGGGACCTTGGTGTTTTCCACTACCTTCATGGGATTATTCAGATAAAGCATAAATCCCACAAAAGCTGCGGAAACAATTACGAAAGCGGCGGTGACGCCCGCCAGCACCGGAATAATCGGCGCCCGTTTTGGTTTTTGCTTTTTCATCCGTTTTTTCCCTTTCTCCTGGCCTTGTTGGGCATGCCGGGCGGCTTGGATAGCGGTGGAATACCGGTCCTCGCCTCCCCGCTCCCCAGCGCTCAGGTACTTATACTCAAACGAGATGGAAGGGTCCCGTTTAAACTCATCAATATCCCGCAGCATCTGGGCGGCGCTTTGGTAGCGCTTACGCACATCCTTTTCCATAGCGTGCATGGTAATCTCCTGCAAGCCTTCCGGGATGGCCGGGTTTAAATCCCTGGGCAGCACCGCCGTGCTCTGGATTTGCTTGATGGCCACCGAAACCGGATTTTCCGCCTCAAAGGGGACCCGACCGGTGAGCATCTCATACAGGATAACGCCCACAGAATAAATGTCCGTCCTGGCGTCGATGGAGCCTCCCGCCGCCTGCTCCGGGCTGATATAATGGACCGAGCCAATGGCCTTGTCGGTGAGGGTGCGGGTCTCGCTTCTGGCGAAGCGGGCGATGCCAAAATCGGTAATTTTGATGGTTCCATCCGACAGCAGCATAATGTTCTGGGGCTTGATGTCCCGATGGACAATCCCCTTGTCATGGGCGTGCTGAAGGGCTTTCAGAATCTGGACGGTAAAATGAACCGCTTCCTTCCAGTTCAAAACCCTCTGCTGTTCAATATACTCTTTTAAGGTGATGCCGTCAATATATTCCATGACGATGGACTGGAGCCGGTCGGAAAAGCTGACGTCATACACCCGCATCACATTGGGGTGGTTCAGGACCGCCATAGCCTTGCTCTCGTTTTTGAACCGACGGCGCATATCCTCGTTCCCCATATACTCGTCCCGCAGGATTTTCACCGCTACCACCCGATCCTCCACCACATCGTAGGCTTTATAGACGGTAGCCATGCCGCCGATGCCGATAATCTCCATGATTTCGTACCGGCCATCCAGCTTTTTACCCAAATATTTGTCCATCAGGCGTTTCCTCCCGTTTTGGCCTTATCTGGGCTTTTGACAAGAATCACAGCGGTGATATTATCCCGGCCGCCAGCCTTATTGGCCTCATCAATGAGCAGATACAGGTCCTGCTCGCTGCAGCAGGTCATAATCAAATCCAAATGCTCCTCCGGGGGAGCGTAGTTGTGCAGCCCATCTGAGCAGAACAGCAGCCGCCCCTCCTGAAAATGCTTTTCCATATACTCCACTTCTACTTCCCGCTCCACGCCCAAAGCTCTGGTGATATAGTTGCGTTTCGGATGATTCCGTGCCTCGGTGGGGGTAATTTTCCCGCTGTCCACCAGCAGCTGTACCACACTGTGGTCCTTAGTCAACTGATGGGCCCGCAGTGCCTTGGGGTGAAATTGGTAGGCCCGGCTATCTCCCGCGTGGGCAATGCACAAGGTATTCTCCTTCAGCACCGCCGCCACAACAGTGGTTCCCATTCCCTTCAAATCCGGGTCCTTCTGAGCCATATCGTAAATCACCGCGTTGGCAGCGCTGAGTGCAGAAATCAAAGACGATTTCACCGATTCCACAGGGGTTGACTGGTTCACCGAACGGCTCAAGGCTCCGCTGATAATCTCCACCGCTTTGGCGCTGGCCACATGGCCGCCCTTCTCTCCCCCCATACCATCACAGAGAATCACAATGGCGGTGGTGTCGTCTATTTTTTTATAGGCAAAGGCATCCTGGTTCACAGGCCGGACCCGACCCCTGTCCGTGGCCCCATAAATCTGTATCAAATGGAAATCCTCCTTACGCTGTCAAGGTTTTTCGCTCAGATGGAGCTGGTCAGCCGCTCTCCCGCCTCCTGGCGGCGCAGCTGCCCGCAGGCGGCGGCAATATCTGACCCCAGCTCCCGGCGGATGGTGGCGTTGACCCCCAGCTTTTCCAGCTGGTCCCGGAAGGCCTCAATCTTCGCCCTGCTGCCCCGCTTGAATCCGGTTTCGGCCACCTCATTCACAGGAATGAGATTCACATGGGCGCTCATCCCCCGCAGGCGGCGGGCCAGCTCAATGGCGTGTTCCGGCCGGTCGTTGAGCCCATCAATCAACGCATACTCAAAGGAGATGCGACGCCCTGTGACTTCAAAATACTCCCGGCAGGCCGCCAGCAAGGTCTCAACATTATATTTCTTGTTAATTGGCATCGAAAGATTACGAATTGTGTCATTAGGAGCGTGGAGGGAAATGGACAGGGTAATCTGCAATTTCCGCTTGGCCAGCTCCCGGATTTTATCCACCAATCCACAGGTGGATAAGGACACATGGCGCAGGCTGAGGTTCAGGCCCTGGGGGCTGGACAGAATCTCAAAAAAGTCCATTACATTCTCAAAGTTGTCCAGCGGCTCCCCAATGCCCATCAGCACCAGACTGTCCACCCGTTTCCCGGAATCCTTCTGGGCCATATAAACCTCATCCAACATTTCGGAGGGGGTCAAATCCCGGACCCTTCCCGCCAAGGTGGATGCGCAGAATTTGCAGCCCATGCGGCAGCCCACCTGGGTGGAAATACACAGGGAGTTTCCATGGTGGTACCCCATCAGCACCGCCTCCACACAGTTCCCGTCCCTCAGCTCATACAGGTATTTCACCGTCCCATCCAAACGGGACACCAGCTTCTTTTTGATGGACAAGCGGTTTATGTAATACCGTTGCTCCAATTGTTCCCGCAAAGGGGCTGAAAGGTTGGTCATCTCCTGGAACTCCTCCACCCGTTTGTTGTGGAGCCAGTCATAGATTTGGCCCGCCCGGAATTTCGGCAGCCCCATCTCCAGGACCTCCTCCGTCAGCTGCTGAAGGGTCATTGACTTAATATCTTTCTTTTCCACAGCTTTACCCCTTTCTCAGCGCCGCGGCGAAAAATCCATCGCTGTCCTCCGCCTGGCCGGTGTAGGTGCGCTGTTCCTCCAACCGCCAGTCGGGATGTTCTTTCAGGAAGCGCTCCACCACCCGCTCATTTTCCTCTGGCAGAAGGGTGCAGGTGGAATACACCAGCCGCCCATCCTCCTTTAAATAGTGTGCGGAGGTTTGGAGGATTTTATACTGAATCTCTGGCAATCCCTGGACCGATTCCCAGCTTTTGTACTTGATTTCCGGTTTGCGCCGGATGATGCCGAAGCCGGAACAGGGAACATCGCACAGCACCCGGTCAAACAGGCCCATCTGAGGGTCCAGGTGTCCGGCGTCACCGGCGCTGGCCTTGACGCAGGAAAGGCCCAGCCTTTCAGCCCCCCGTTCCACCAAATTGGCTCGTTTCTGGTGCAGATCCCTGGCCACCACCAACCCCTGATTTTCCATCCGCTGAGCGATGGTAAATGTTTTTCCGCCGGGGGCGGCGCACACATCCAGCGCCCGCTGGCCGGGCTGAGGGTCCAGAAGGGCCACGCAGAGCTGGGAGGCCCGATCCTGGACATGGAACCATCCCTTCTTAAAAGCTTCCAGCCGTTCCACCGGAAGGTGTCCTTCCACCCTGATACAGCCTGTGGGCGTTTCCTCCAGGTGACACTCCACCCCCTGTTCTGTCAGCTGTTTTACCAGCTCCTCCGGGGAAATCCGGCAGGTGTTGGCCCGCAGATACACCGGGGGCCTGCCCAGGGAAGCTTCCAGCATCCTCAGGGAGGCTTCCTCTCCATAGGCTTCCACCCATCTTTTGATGAGCCAGGCGGGACAGGAATAGTCCACTTCCCATCTATGAAACCGGTCTCCCTCCACTTTGGGGACAGCCTTCCCATCTCTTAAAAAGTGACGCAGCACCCCATTGACAAACCCGGAGGCTTTGGCACAGCCCATCATACGGGTGAGGGACACGCTCTCATTGACAGCAGCGTAATCATCCACCCCATCCATAAACAAAAGCTGATACAGTCCTGTCCGTAAGATATGGGGCACCGGCCCGGACAGCTTTTCCAAAGGCTTGGAGCAGTAGGTCTTTAAAATATGGTCCAGGGTGAGCCTGCGCTCTAAGGTCCCATAGAACACCGCTGAAGCGAAAGCGGTATCCCGCTGGTCCAGGCCGTTCTCCCGGCAGAGGGATTCCAGCAGCAGATTGGAATAGGCCTGGCAGTCCTGCTGCCGGGCCAAAGCCTGAACCGCTGTATATCTGGCGTTTTTCTTCATAACTCAATTCCTGTTCTTTATCAAATGTCAGCTGGGGATAGGCCGGAAACCCTTCTCCGGTCCATCCCCAGCCGGGGGAAGCTTCCCCCGAGGCTTTTTAATCCCGTCTGTTTCGGGAAATCAGTATCAGCCGCAGCAGCTGGGCCAGGGTCACAACCAAAGCGGCCACATAAGTCAAAGCGGCGGCTTGCAGCACCCGCTTGGAGCCCCGCAGTTCCGATGGCTCCAGGTAATAGGACTTTTCCAGGGTGGCCAGCGCACGGGCAGAGGCGTTGAACTCCACCGGCAGAGTCACCAGCTGAAAGACGGCCACCAAAGCAAAGAGCAGCAGACCTAAATTGCACAGGCTGGGGCTGATGAACAATCCCAAAATAAAAACAGGGATGGCCAGCTTGGAGCCAATGTTGGTGATAGGGATAATGGCGTTGCGGAAGGTCAGCGGCGCGTAATGGGTGGCGTGCTGAACTGCATGTCCGCACTCATGGGCAGCTACCCCCAAGGCGGCTACCGAGTCGCTGTTGTATACGCTGTCCGACAGCCGAACCACATTGGTGGTTGGGTCATAGTGGTCGGTGAGGTTGCCCCCGATATGCTCAATGCGCACCTCCCGCAGACCGTTATCGTCCAAAATACGGCGGGCAGCCTGTGCCCCGGTCAATCCTCGTGAGGAGCGGACTCGGGAATATTTGCTGAAGGTGCTGCTGACGGTCATCTGGGCCCACATAGCCACCAGCATGGCGGGGATGACTAAAACCCAATAATACACATCTCCAAAAAAGAACATGGCTTTCTCCTTTCCAGCAATTGAGAGGCTTACTCTCCCAGCTTAGTACCATTTTCCACCGGATGCCCCCGCAGATAGTCCACAGCCCGCATCCGTTTGCCCCCCTGGGCCTGCAATTCGGTCAGCTCCACAGCGCCTTCCCCGCAGGCCACCACAAGGCCGGATTTGGTGGTGTTCAGAACGGTTCCAGGGTTCCCTGAGCCAGCGGCCAGGCTGGAACGGTAAACTTTGAGAAGTTCCCCTCTCAAGCTAGTGTGGGCGATTGGCCATGGATTCATTCCCCGAATCAGGTTATGAACCTCATCAGCGGTTTTATCCCACGGGATTTTTGCCATCTCCTTATCCAGCATAGGGGCGTAAGAGGAGAGGGCATCCTCCTGGGGAACCCTTGGGGCGATCCCCTGGCTGATTTTTTCCACCGTCTCCGAGAGCACTTCCGCTCCAATCATGGACAGCCGCTGGTACAGCTCCCCAGAAGTTTCCTCCGGCTGGACAGGGGTTTCCCGCTTGAGAATCATATCTCCTGTGTCCAGGCCCTCCGCCATGTACATGGTGGTCACACCCGCCACAGGGTCCCCATTCAGCACACTCCATTGGATGGGAGCGGCCCCCCGATATTTAGGCAGCAGCGAGCCATGGACATTAACACAGCCATAAAGGGGGAGCTCCAAAATCTCCTTGGGCAGAATCTTCCCATAAGCTACCACCACAATCAGCTCCGGCTTCAGCTCCTGCAAAATCCCCAAAGCTTCCCCATCCCGCATTTTCAGCGGCTGGTACACTGGAAGCTGCCGGGACAGAGCCAGCTCCTTCACCGGAGGTGGGGCCAGCTTATAGCCCCGGCCCTTTGGTTTGTCCGCCTGGGTAAACACTCCAGCGATTTCATGCCCATCTTCCAGCAGGCGGGCCAGGCAGGGAACCGCAAACTCCGGGGTTCCCATAAACACAATCCGCATGGCTTAGGCCTCCTCTAATTCTTCCGGGGTCAGCATCCGGTCGGCCTTATCAATATACAGCACCCCATCCAGATGGTCCAGCTCATGGCAGCAGGCCACCGCGAAAAAGTCCTCGGCGGTCAGCTCAAAAGGCTTTCCATACCGGTCCTGGGCCTGAATGGTCACCTTCTGGGGCCTGTGGACCATACCATACTCCCCTGGAATGGACAAACAGCCCTCGCTGCCATATTGGTCCCCTTCCTGGCTGACAATCTTGGGGTTTACCAGCTCATGCTTTCCATCCCCCACGTCAATCACAACCGCACGGCGCAGCACCCCTACCTGAGGCGCCGCCAGACCCACCCCATCGTGAATCATGGTTTCATACATATCATCCAGCAGGGTCCACAGCCGCTCGTTGAACTCGGTCACTGGGCGGCTCACCTTCCGCAGCCTAACATCACTGTCTGGGTCGTTATGGTCTAAAATATTTCGCAATGCCATTCTAGTTTCCTCCTATTGGTTTTCTTGTTTTTGATTTTGTGTCACCAATTCCTCCATGGGAATAAACTCCACTACCCTTCCCCGCAGGAAGGTCAGGACCCCTTCCCTATTCTCCTCCAGCTTCTCAAAAAGAGCAGGGGAACAGCTAAGCCTCAAGGGTTCCTGCTTCTCCTCACACTGGAAGGCTACCACCAGATTCTCCAATCCAGCGGAGCCTTCCTCTTTGGAGAGGACCCGGGCCTGAACCGTCTTGGGTTTGCGGCCCAGCTCCCGCCATAAAATCCACATGGAAACCCCCGCTCCCAGCAAAATGATTACAATTTGCAGAATCAGCAGCAGCAGCCGCATCTCTCTTGGCATCTGTCAGTTCCTCCCCTGTTCCTTGCTTAAATGGAGTCCTCATAGCGGGGATCCACTGTCAGGGAAACCAGTTTATTCTCCTTTTGTCCATAATACCAGCGCACCGCCCGCCACAGCAGCTCCCGGGTACGGGCTGTATAGTTGCACTTAATGGCCATACGCCATCGGTATTTGCCGGCGATGCGCAAAATCCCGCTTTCGCAGGGACCTAAAACCCGCAGGGGCAGGTCCTTATATTCTGCGGCGGCCAGCCCCGCCAGATAGTCCAGAAACCGTTTTGACGCCTGCCGCACCTGGCTGTTCTCCAAGCCGGAAAATCCCACTCCCACCATATCGCAGAAGGGTGGATACAGGTGGATGCGGCGGCTGTCAATTTCGTCGGCGTAAAAGCTGTCATAATCCTGCTGGGCGGCCATCTCAATGATTGGGTTCTCCGGGGTGAAAGTCTGGATATAAGCCCGGCCCGCCTTCTCCGAGCGGCCGCTGCGCCCCACCACCTGGGTAAACAGGGAGAAGGCCCGCTCAAAGCTGCGGTAATCCTGGGCGTAGAGGGAGGCGTCCGCAGACAGCACCCCCACCAGAGTGACATTTGGGAAGTCCAAGCCCTTAGCCACCATCTGTGTCCCGATTATTATATCATATTTTCCAGCGGAAAAATCAGCGAAATGCTTTTCGTGGGAAAATCTAGCCATGGTGGTATCCATATCCATCCGCAGCACCCGGGCCTGGGGCAGAAGGGTGTGCAGCTCTTCCTCCACCTTTTGGGTCCCGGCCCCGGAAAAACGCCGGAATTTGCTGCCGCACTTGGGGCAGACCTCCTCTTTTGGGGCGGTATAGCCGCAGTAGTGGCACATCAGGCGACCGTTAGCGGTGTGGTAGGTCAGAGCTACCGAACAGTTTGGACATTCCGCCACCGTGCCGCACATGGCACATTTTACCAGGGTGTGGTATCCCCGCCGGTTCAGCAGCAAAATGCTCTGCTCCCCCCGCCGCAGATTTTCCTCCAGCTGCTCCAGCAGCTGTTCAGATAAGGAGGTGGAGGAGCTGTTCAGGGCTTGGGTGGACATGTCCAGAATGGTCACATCCGGCAGTCTGGCGGAACCGAACCTGTGTCGAAGCTCCAGCAGATGATACCAGCCCTTTTGGGCCCGGAAAAAGCTCTCCACGCTTGGGGTGGCGGAAGCCAGCAGCATCAGGGCGTTATGCTTGGCCGCCCGGATTCTGGCCACGTCCCTGGTGTGGTATCGGGGAGATTTCTCGGATTTATAGGAGCTTTCCTGCTCCTCATCCAAAATCAGCATCCCAATCCGCTTGATGGGGGCGAATACCGCGCTGCGGGTCCCCACCACGATGTCCGCCTTCCCATCCCGGATGCGCTTCCATTCGTCCATTCGCTCGCTCATGGTCAGGCCGCTGTGAAGCACCGCCACCCGGTTCCCAAAATACCGATGAAACCGCTCCACCGTTTGGGGGGTCAGGGAAATTTCCGGCACCATGACAATGACCCCCCGGCCACTGTCCAGCACATGGCGAATCACCCGCAGAAACACCTCTGTTTTTCCCGAACCGGTGACCCCATACAACAGGGCCGCCTGAGGCTTTCCGCTGTCGGCATACTGGCATAAGGCCCGATAGGCTTTCTCCTGCTCCTCCGAAAGCTGTATCTCCTCTGGGTTTCCAACCGGGCTGACCGCCTGATAAGGGCTTCGGTAGACCTCCCGGGTGAAATAATGGGTGACCCCCGCTTTTTCCAGACGGTCCACCACGGTTTTCCCCACCCCGGCAAAGTAGCAGACCTCCTTCAGGGAGCCTTGCCCCACCTGTTCCAGCAGGTCCACCACCTGTTTCTGCTTTGGGGTCAGCTTCAAGCCTTCCAGCTCCTCC
>CALWZG010000038.1 GCA_944385965.1 uncultured Anaerotruncus sp. | reverse complement strand
TCTGTGCTGTACCGATTTAAGAGGGGGAGCGGCTATCGCGGTGGCCGCTTTGGCGGCCCACGGCGTCAGCCAAATTACAGCTATTGAGCACATCGACCGGGGATATGAGATGTTTGAGAACCATCTGCGTTCCTTAGGTGGAGATATTGAACGGATAAAATAAGGAAAATTATACCATTTGTTTTTTTCGTTGCTTTCAAGTTTCCTTCATGGTATAATAACTGCAGGACAAACAGCAAAGCTGTTTGTAGCCGCCTCTGGGCGGCTCAGCGCGGCGAAATGCCACGCTCTGCGCTTGTTACACTATAGCCTAAAACCGACTATGTCGGTTTTCCGCCGCTTTGCGGCGCACAAGCCCCAAGGGCTTGCAGCTATGGTATAATAGCCGCAGAGCGGCTATTATACATTTTATGACCAGGACGATATGTGGGCAGAGCCCACTTCCGTCCCAATGGCCAATTATACCATTCACACTGTGTGTTCATGGTATAATAGCCGCAGAGCGGCTATTATACATTTTATGGCCAGGACGATACGTGGGCAGAGCCCACTTCCGTCCCAATGGCCAATTATACCATACATATTTTATATTTATGGTGAGGATGACAGGTAGGTTTAATTTTGTTCAGGCGGAAGAATTTTTCTATGAGATTGGTTGTACAGAAGGCACAACAGAAAATTTTTTGGAGAGATAGAAGCTGATGTGGATGAACCCCCATGAATTGTTCATGGGGTTTGCTTTGCGGTTGAGAGGCTATGGGGTGAATAGGTGGTAAAAGTTACGGATTTATTTAACAGATTCAGTAAATTCGACAAGGTACGCTGGAATTTTTAAAGTGCTTTGAGTATAATGCCAGCAAGGGGATCGGTGTTACCGGAGGAAAAAATGAAGCAAAAAATGATCAGTTTTGGAGGGCCGGTAAGGCGTTCGCCTCAACGTGCGGATAGAACGGTCACAGGGAATAGGAAGCGGCTGCGAAAACGCCGCACAGGGCGCCAGACTTTGAACCATCTGTTTGTTTTTTTGGTAGCCAGCTTGGTATTTTTAACCTTATCCCTTACGGTATTTTTTAGAATTGAGCAAATTGAGGTAACTGGATGCACCAAATACGCTGATGAGGAAATTATTCAAAACAGCGGCATTAAAATAGGGGACAACCTTTTTAGGGTCAGCGAAAAGAATGTAAGAAACAAGCTGACACAGCAGTATCCCTATGTAGAGGATGTTCAGCTCAAGCGGAACCTGCCCATGAAGCTGACCATTGAGATTACCCAGGCAAAACCTTTGGGAGCGGTGGACACTGCCGCTGGCTATGTGATTATCGGACGCAATGGAAAGGTGTTGGAGTTTGGCTCGGACACCCTTTCGGAGGATATGATGATTGTGTCGGGAATGTATCTGTACGATCCGCAGATTGGTCATGTTCTGGGGCAGGATTATAACGAAAAAGATATGAAGGATGAGATGAAGGCTGAGATTATCAGTCGGGAGCAGGATGGATTTCGGATGCTCACCAATCTTGTGGAGGCGGTGGAGGAAACAGGATTTGATAAGGTGACCTTGGTAGACCTTTCTGACCGTTTGAATATGGTTCTGGTGTACGATAATCGGGTTTTGGTGGAGCTGGGTGTGGAATCTGATTTGGAATATAAGCTGAATTTTGTCCAGTATGTGATTACCCAAGAGCTGGACGCAGGATTTGAGGGAATCGTTGATGCCTCAGGGGCGGCATCCTCCAAAGAGGTTTGGACAGACCCGGCGGATATTACCGCTGAACTGGAACAGATGCGGATTAACGCCCAGCAGAAAGAGGAGCAGGAAGAACAGTCCCAAGGATACATACCACCAGCCAGTGAGAATCCAGAGCTGGCCACCATTCCGGGAACCGCTCCATCCTCCAGCTCGGCTGCGTCAGGGATTTCCTCAAGCAGCGGTACAGCGGCGCAGGAAACCTCCAGCTCACAGGCGGAATCCTCATCTTCCATAGATGAGTTGGCCACCATTCCTAATGAGGAACGTACAGAGTCCCAGACGCAGACATAAATATTTCGCCAGGTTTATTTTTCACAATAGCCAATAAAGCTATTGCTTTATAAGAGTTGTTCTGGTAGAATAGAGAAAATGGACTTATTATGCCTTCTTAAAGGGATAAAACAAGCAAGAGGCCAAAAGGTGAGCTTCTTGATGATGTGATAGAGGATATTCAGATTAGAAAGTCTGAAAAGATACAGGGGGAACAACAATGCTGATGAACTTTGATATGGCCAACGACAACGAGAATGTCGTATCAATTAAGGTGGTGGGAGTTGGCGGAGGTGGCGGAAACGCCGTGGACCGCATGGTGCAGTCCGGTATGAAAAGTGTGGAATTTATTTCTGTTAATACAGATAATCAGGCATTGCTGCGTTCCAAAGCCACCTATAAACTGCACATAGGGGACAAGCTGACCCGTGGAAAGGGCGCGGGCGGAAACCCTGAAAAGGGGCAAAGAGCCGCCGAGGAAAGCCGGGATGAAATCGCGGCCGCCTTGAAGGGAACCGATATGGTATTCATTACCGCCGGAATGGGAGGCGGTACTGGAACCGGAGGCGCTCCTGTTGTGGCGGAAGTGGCCCATGAGATGGGAATTTTGACGGTAGGAATTGTAACCAAACCTTTTAATTTTGAGGGCCGCCGCCGTATGGAGCAGGCGGAGATGGGGGTTACCTCCCTGCGGGAGCATGTGGACGCTTTGCTGGTCATTCCCAACGAGCGCTTGAAATTGATTTCTGACGAGAAGATTACCTTGCAGAACGCCTTCTCAGCGGCAGACAATGTGCTTAAACAGGGTGTTCAAAGTATTTCCGACCTGGTGAATATCCCTGGTGTGGTAAACTTGGACTTTGCGGATGTCACCGCCATTATGAAGGACGCGGGTTACGCCCATATGGGTGTGGGATACGGTTCCGGAAAAGATAAGGCCAAGCAAGCCGCGGAAATGGCCATTTCTTCTCCTTTGCTGGAGACCTCCATCAATGGAGCTAAGGGTGTCATTGTGAATATTACCGCTTCACCGGACATTGATTTGGATGACATTGATGTGGCATCTTCTATGATTCATGAGGCAGCCCATCCAGATGTAAACTTAATCTGGGGCGCTACATTTGATGAGTCTTTGAATGACGAGATGAAGGTAACTGTCATCGCTACTGGATTTGATAATGACAAAAACTTTACACTGCCTACTTACGCCAAACCTCAAAATTCAAATCCAGAACAGCCCAGCGGACAGCAGCCGCCAACAGCGCCAGAGGATACAGACCCGTTCAATTTTGACGATATCCTGTCAATCTTCAATAAGAAAAAATAAGTTAAGTGAGGAAGTATTGCCAGGAGGTAATACTTCCTTTCTTGCGCTTATGTTATGTTTAGGTAAAAAGAAGGTAAAAACTTCTGACAGTTTATGAGGAGGAAATCGCATGTCGACAGAACAAGCCAACCGCCCACAGCTCTATCAGAACAGAGAGCTAAGCTGGCTGAAATTTAACCAGCGGGTGTTGGAACAATCGGTGGAGGGGAGTTTGCCTCTGCTGGAGCGGATGAAATTTTTATCCATTTTTTGCAGCAATCTGGACGAGTTTTTTATGATACGTGTAGGAACACTCACCGACGCCGCTCTGCTGAAACCGGACAGTGTAGACAACAAATCCCTGATGAGCCCAGCAGAACAGCTGGAAGCCATCTTCAAGGATACCCACCGGCTGGTGGCCCAGAAGGATGAGGCTTACCGCCGGCTGTTGTTTGACCTGGCCCAGCGGGGAATTGTCCATCTGAATCCTCAGCAGCTTACCAAGGAACAGGCCGCCTACCTGGAAGGATATTTTAACAACGAGGTACGGCCGATGCTGTCCCCTCAGATTATTGATAAGCACCATCCCTTCCCGTTTTTACAGAATAAGGAAACCTATATCTGCGCCCAGCTGAAAACAAAAGGGGAGTTTGTGAAGCTGGCCATTATCCCTCTGCCCTGTCTGGAACGGCTGGTGTTCCTGCCTTTTGATAAAAACAAGTTTATTTTGATGGAGGAACTGCTTCATCAGTATTGCCAAAAGGTTTTTGAGGGCTATATTGTGGAAGCGAAAACCATCTTCCGCATTACTCGGAACGCGGACATCAATGTGGATGAGGCGCTGTACGACCATGATATGGATTACCGCAGCGTGATGGAGGAGTTGGTGAAAAGCCGGCGGAAACTGATGCCGGTGCGGATTGAGTTCCAGGGACAGGTGAGCCAGGCCATTGTGGACCAGCTGTGCAAACGGCTGGAACTGTCCAGCGAGCGGGTGTTCCGCAGTGAGACCCCTTTGGATATGAGCTATGGCTTCGCCTTATACAGCCGGTTTGAACGGCTTGGGATGACAGACCTGTTCTATCCGCCCCTGACCCCTCAAGAGCCTTTTTCTATCCAGCCCCATCAGCCGATTTTTCCCCAGGTGGAGGACCACGACATTCTGTTGTCCTATCCATTTGAGAGCATCCGGCCTTTTATCCGCCTGCTGCGGGAGGCCGCTACCGATGAGTCGGTAGTCAGCATCAAGATGACCCTTTACCGGGTGGCGAGGGAAAGTCAAATTGTTTCTGAGCTGATTCGGGCCGCTGAAAACGGGAAAGAGGTCTATGTGGTGGTGGAGCTTCGGGCCAGGTTTGATGAGGAAAACAACATCATCTGGAGCAAACGGCTGGAAGAAGCGGGAGTCAATGTCATTTACGGGCTGGGTGAGTATAAGGTCCATTCCAAGCTGCTGGTGATTACCAGAAAGGTAGAGAATAAAATCAGCTTCATCACCCAGATTGGTACAGGCAACTATAATGAGTCCACCGCCAAGCTGTATACTGATTTGTGCCTGATTACCGCCGACCGCCGTATTGGGGAAGATGGGCTTCGAATCTTTAATGGAATTCTTACCAATAATCCGGCGGAACATACCGAACATCTTTTAGCCGCACCTTTCACCATGAAACCGGCCCTTCTGCGGATGATTGACGAGGAAATTGAGTACGCTAAAAAAGGTGAGGAAGCGGAGATTACTGTAAAAATCAACTCTCTTACTGATAAGGACCTGATAGACCGTTTAATTGCGGCCTCCAAAGCGGGGGTTAAGATTCGCATGGTGATTCGGGGTATCTGCTGTCTGCGGGTGGGAATCCCTGAGGAAACGGATAATATCCAGGTTATCAGTATTGTGGGCAGGTTTTTGGAACACAGCCGGATTTATGTATTTGGGCCTAAAGAACGGAGCAAGGTCTATATTTCCTCGGCGGATTTCATGACCCGCAATACCGAGCGGCGGGTAGAGGTAGCGGCGCCCATTTATGATCCGGCCATCAAGGAGCGGATTTATAAGCTGCTGAATCTGGAATTCAGCGACAATGTGAAGGCGAAGCGCCTTCAGCCGGATGATACATATGTCTTGGTAACAAACGAGAAACCTCCCATCGACAGTCAGATTGATATGTATAAGCTGGCCTATATACGGGCGGAACAGGCCCAGCGGAACAGGGAGGAGTCACGAAGGACTGCTGTGGCGCAGATTTCCAGACAGGCTCCTGTTAAAAAACATCAGGAACGGGAGGAGAAACCGCTGGAAAAGACCCCTGTGAAGATCGAACAAAAAGAGAAAGGGTTTTTCGGAAAGCTGAAAGCGCTGCTGCGCAAGATAGAATGAAAGAAGGCTTTTTATGGAACAGTATCAGGTGATGGAATCGGTCCAGCGTTTTGTGGAACAGCACCCCCAGAATACCATTCCACAGGGGCTGCCGGATTATGAGGATTTAGCGGGAATGGTCGTCTATCAGCCCCCTCTGCTGGGATTCGCCTCTGCCGAGGACCCCTTGTTCATTCGGCTGAAGGAATGGGAAGCAGTGGGACCTCAGCATATGACACCGGAGGAATGGCTTCCAGCGGCAAAGTCGGTGATTTCTTTTTTCCTGCCTTTCACCAGGAAGATCAAGGAGAGCAACTATCAGGATATGAAAATCCCTTCCCGGGAATGGCTGTACGGAAGACTGGAGGGGCAAACGGTGGTGGATGACACCTGCCAGTTTCTGGTGGACTTTCTGCGGGGCCAGGGATTTGAAGCGGTGGCTCCTTCCCTGGACGCCAGATTCCGTTCCAAGAAGGAGAGCCAGGACCCTCAATTCCATTCCTTCGCCAGCAACTGGTCGGAACGGCATGCGGCATATATTTGTGGATTGGGAACCTTTGGCCTGTCTAAGGGGCTGATTACTAAGAAGGGAATTGCCGGCCGGTTTGGAAGTGTCATTACATCGGCGCCCATAGAGCCTACCCAAAGAGCTTATGCGGGCCTCTATGATTATTGCACCATGTGTGGAAAATGTGGGGAGAATTGTCCTGTGAACGCCATCACCGTCCAGGGAGGAAAGGACCATCGAACATGTTCCCCTTATGTGGATTTGACCAGCCAGCTGTACGCCCCCCGGCTGGGCTGCGGAAAATGTCAGGTGAACGTACCCTGTCAGGATGGGATTCCCAACCTTGAGTTTCATCAGGATTCAGGAGATATGGTTCCCCTATCAGATGTTTGAGTGGGGGAAGAAAGGGCAAATAAATAGCAGGCGGGTTTGTGAGGGGAAACAAGTCCTTCCGGCAGGAGGACTTGTTTCCCCTTGACAAATCGGCCTTTTTGCGGTTACACTAAATAAGTATGCGGCCTGGCCAATCCGCCAGGCTTTTTATTTCCAGAAAACGGAGGCGGGCAGATGCCAAAGAAGAACACTGAGTACGGCAACGAGAGTATATCCTCCCTAAAGGGGGCGGACCGGGTGCGCAAACGCCCCGGAGTCATCTTTGGTTCAGACGGGTTGGACGGCTGCCAGCACGCCGTGTTTGAGATTCTCTCCAATTCCATTGATGAGGCAAGGGAAGGCTTTGGGGACAGAATCATCGTGACCAGATATTTGGATGGGTCCATTGAGATAGAGGATTTTGGACGGGGCATTCCGGTGGATTATAACCCCCGGGAGGAACGGTATAACTGGGAACTGGTGTTCTGCGAATTATATGCGGGAGGAAAATACCAGACCAATGAGGGGGAAAGCTATGAGTATTCCCTGGGCCTGAATGGTTTGGGTCTGTGCGCCACCCAGTATTCCTCTGAGTACATGGATGTGGAGATTTACCGGGACCATTGCAAATATACCCTGCGGTTTGAGCATGGGGAAAATATCGGAGGTTTACACAAGGAGGAAACCCGCCGCCGGATGACCGGCAGCAAAATCCATTGGCGTCCGGATTTGGAGGTATTTACCGATATTCAAATTCCCCTGGAGTATTTTGTGGATGTGCTGAAACGCCAGGCGGTTGTAAACGATGGGCTGAAATTTATTTTGCGCAACCAAACAGAAGCTGGTTTTGAGGAGCAGGTATTCCTGTACGAGAATGGCATCGTGGATTATGTGGCGGAAATCGCCCAGGGACAGGCTATGACGCCTGTACAGGTTTGGCGGGCGGAACGGAAAGGCCGTGACCGGGAGGACAAGCCTGACTACAAGGTGAAGCTGAATGTGGCGGTATGTTTTTCCAACCGGGTGAAGCGGACAGAATACTACCATAACTCCAGTTGGCTGGAATATGGCGGTTCCCCTGAACGGGCGGTGAAGCTGGCGTTTGTGTACATGATTGACAGTTACATCAAAAACGCTGGCAAATACACCAAGGGGGAAAGCAAAATCACCTTCGCGGATGTGGAGGACTGCTTGGTTCTGGTATCCAGCAGCTTTTCTACCCAGACTTCTTACGAAAACCAGACCAAAAAGGCCATTACCAACAAGTTTATCTATGAGGCCATGAATGAGTTCCTGCGGCATCAGCTGGAGGTATATTTTTTGGAGAACCCGGACGACGCCGCCAGAATCGCCGAACAGGTGCTAATCAATAAGCGCAGCCGGGAAAACGCAGAGCGCACCCGCCTGAACCTGAAAAAGAAGCTGGCGGGTACCATTGACATGTCCAACCGGGTCCAAAAGTTTGTGGACTGCCGGACCAAGGAGACCTCCCGGCGGGAAATTTATATTGTGGAGGGAGATTCGGCTCTGGGGGCCTGCAAGCTGGGGCGGGATTCTGAGTTCCAAGCTATCATCCCGGTGCGGGGAAAGATACTCAACTGCCTGAAGGCGGAGTACGACAAGATTTTCAAAAACGACATCATCACCGATATTTTCAAGGTGCTGGGCTGCGGGGTGGAGGTGACCTCCAAGGCCAACAAGGATTTAAGCTCCTTTGATTTGGGCGGGCTGCGGTGGAATAAGGTAGTCATCTGCACCGATGCGGATGTGGATGGATTCCAAATCCGCACCTTGATTCTCACTATGCTGTACCGTCTGGCGCCCACCCTCATTGAAAAGGGGTATGTGTATATCGCGGAATCCCCTCTGTATGAAATCAACACCAAAGATAAAACCTATTTTGCCTATACCGAACAGGAAAAAACCGAGGCTCTGGAGAAAATCGGGAAAGAGAAATACACCATCCAGCGCTCCAAAGGATTGGGCGAAAATGAGCCGGATATGATGTGGCTCACCACTATGAATCCGGAAACCCGGCGGCTCATTAAAGTGACCCCTTCCCAGGCGGAAGCTACCAGCCAGATGTTTGACCTGCTGCTGGGGGACAACTTGGCAGGACGGAAGGAATATATTGCGGAAAACGGCTATCAGTATTTGGACTTGGCGGACATCAGCTGACCGCCGGAAGGAAGATTTTAAGCATAGATTTTGAGGTGAGTCAATGGCTGCCAAAAGAACACAAAAAGAACCGAAACGGGCTGCCAACCCCTCGGCGGTAATCGCCAACGCTGGGGTAATGTTGGAGCAGCCCATTGTGGATACCTTGCGGGAAAACTATATGCCCTACGCCATGAGCGTGATTGTCAGCCGGGCCATTCCTGAGATTGATGGATTCAAGCCCTCCCACCGCAAGCTTCTGTATACCATGTATAAAATGGGGCTGCTCACCGGCGCCCGGACCAAATCGGCCAATGTGGTGGGGGCTACCATGCGGTTAAATCCCCATGGGGACCAGGCTATCTACGAAACCCTGGTACGTCTGTCCAGAGGGTGTGAGGCGCTGCTCCATCCCTATGTGGACAGCAAGGGAAACTTTGGAAAGGCTTACAGCCGGGATATGGCTTACGCCGCCTCCCGTTACACCGAGGTAAAGCTGGACCCCATCTGTTCCGAGCTGTTTGGGGATATTGACAAGGATACGGTAGACATGGTGGACAACTACGACAGCACCATGAAGGAGCCTTCTTTGCTGCCGGTTTCCTTCCCTTCCATTCTGGTCAATTCCAATATCGGTATTGCGGTGGGTATGGCCTCCTCCATCTGCCCTTTTAATCTGGCGGAGGTATGCGACACCACCATCGCCCTGCTGCGCAATCCTAATCATGATGTGATGGACACTTTAAAAGCGCCGGATTTTCCCGGTGGGGGATACATTGTCTACAATGAGGAGGAGCTGCGGAAAATTTACAATACAGGCCGGGGCAGCGTCAAGGTGCGGGCCAGATATGCCTATGACAAGGCCAACAACTGCATTGATGTGACCCAGATTCCTCCCACCGCTACGGTAGAGGCCATCATGGATAAGGTGGTGGAGCTGGTGAAGTCGGGAAAAATCCGTGAAATCTCGGATATGCGGGATGAAACGGATTTGAACGGCCTGAAGCTTACCTTCGATTTAAAGCGGGGGGCTGACCCAGAAGCCTTGATGCGCAAGCTGTTCCGGCTGACCCCTTTGGAGGACGCCTTCTCCTGCAACTTCAATGTGCTGATTGGGGGAATGCCCCGGGTCTGCGGGGTGAAGGAACTGATGAGCGAGTGGGCCGCCTTCCGGGAGGGCTGTATCCGCCGCAGGGTTTACTACGAGCTGACCAAGAAAAAGGAAAAGCTCCACCTGCTGAAAGGTTTGGGCAAGATTCTGCTGGACATCGACAAGGCCATCAAAATTGTGCGGGAAACCCAGGAGGAAAAAGAGGTTGTGCCCAATTTGATGATTGGGTTCGGCATTGACCAGATTCAGGCGGAGTATGTGGCGGAGATTCGCCTGCGCCAGCTGAACCGGGAGCATATCCTCAAACGCCTGGAGGAAACCGGCCAGCTGGAAAAGGAAATCGCTGAGATGGAGGAGATTCTGGGGGACCGGAAAAAGGTACGGGGAATTATCATCCAGGAGCTAAAACAGGTGAGCAAAAAATTTGCCCAGCCCCGCAAGTCCTTGCTGTATTATCCTACAGAGGAGGATGGTCAAAAGGAGGAACTGGAAATCCCAGATTATCCTGTACGGCTGTTCTTTACAAAAGAGGGATACTTCAAAAAGATTACTCCCCAGTCCCTGCGCATGAGCGGGGAACAGAAGCTGAAGGAAGGGGACCAAATCCTTCAGGAACAGGAAGCCTCCAACAATACAGAGCTTTTGTTCTTTACCGATAAAGCTCAGGTCTATAAAGCCAAGGCCGCTGATTTTGACGACGGCAAGGCCAGTGTGATGGGGGATTACTTGCCCGCCAAACTTGGAATGGAGGAAGGGGAAGTCCCGGTATATATGGCGGCAACCACCGATTATGCCGGATACCTGCTGTTCTTCTTCCAAAACGGTAAGGCGGCTAAGGTGGAGCTGTCCAGCTACCAGACAAAAACCAACCGTAGAAAGCTGGTGGGGGCTTACAGCGCCGCATCTCCTCTGGTTTCTATCCAACAGGTTTTGGAGGATGGGGAGTTCCTGCTGACCGCCTCCAATACCCGAATGCTGCTGATTCACTCAGGTGCCATCAGCCCCAAATCCACACGGAATACCCAAGGGGTGGCGGTGATGACCTTGAAACGGAATCATTTCCTGGAAAAAGTGGCCCCTTATCAGGAAGGGTCACTGTCCGACCCCAACCGTTACAGAACCAAGAGCCTGCCAGCGGCGGGTGCCCTGCCCAAAGCGGCGGAACAAACTACCCTGGGGTGATTCCTGGTATAACGAAAGCCGGACAAGAAAACTCTTGTCCGGCTTGGGTTTTTATCCCCGCGCAAACGCAAATAACGGAGTAAAAACCAACAATAGTATGTGCTTGCTTTTGGTAGTTATACAGTCCCAAGAGGAATTTTATTTTTTAGCGGACCGGGATAAAATTTGTGATTTTCCCTTGCATTAAAAGGATTTTTGTGGTATCATTTTATGAGTTCTAGTATTAGTATCGGAATCGGAGGTTTCAAGATGAGTGTGTTTGAAATCGTTGGCGGTATCATTATTATGCTGTGCGCCATCGTGATTGTAGTGGCTGTTATGATGATGGAAGGCAAGGGGGGCGGATTGAACGCTCTGTCTGGAGCGAATGAGTCCTCCTACTTGGGAAGAAACAAAAGCCGCACCTTGCAGGCCCAGCTTTCTAGGGTGGCCAAATGGACAGGGATTCTCTTTGTGGTGATGACCATGATTGTTTACATTGCCGCCAAGTAAGAAAGATTGATTCCAACCGCTGTATAAAAGTTTAAAACGCCATGAGGTTTCCAAGAAACCCCATGGCGTTTTTTTGTATCCATACGGAGAAAATACCGTCATCGGGGGGCTGTGCCGTTTACGCAGAGCTGATAATTTTGGAGGGCGAACTCCCAATCTGCCAACAGCCACCAGTTTTGTAAATAAAGGTCTCTGCGGTTTTGGTATTTCAGGTAGTAGGCGTGTTCCCAAACGTCCACCACCAGAATGGGATAGAGGCCATGCACCAGTGGTGTTTGTTGGAGAGGGGTCTGTAAAATGGACAGGGCACCTGTGGGGCCGCTGACCAGCCAGACCCACCCAGAGCCTTTCAGTTTTATAGCGGCATCGGTGAAGTCCTTTTGAAACCGCTGGAAGCCCCCGAAATCCCTTTCTATCCTCTGCGCCAGACAGCCGGAGGGCTGAGTCAGCGAAGCCCCAGTCCTGGTCATGCAGTCAAAGTAAAACTCGTGGCACCAAAGCCCTCCCGCCTGAAAAGCAAGCTCCTGACCCTCTGGAGTTTGGTCCGCCTGACAAATCAGCTGCTCCAGAGAAAGGCATTGTTTTTCAGGGCTTTTGGCCAGCAGGCGGTTTAAGGCTTCCTGATACCCTCTCTGGTGCCGGTCGTGATGGATGGTGACGGTGAGACGGTCCAGGTAAGGTTCCAGCCCATCCAGTGGGTAGGGAAGGGGCTGGAGCCGAAAGGGAAAATGATTTTTACAGCCGTTCATGGAATCTGGATGTACTGGCTGCTGGCGTAGCCCACAATGCCCTCGTAATTCACCACATACCAGCCTTCCCACTCCCCATAGATGGTGATAGGGGTGTCATTCCAGGCTTTCCCTAAGATGGGGGCGTTGAGATTGGGATATTGCCGGATATTCAGCCATCCTTGATTAACTTTAACAGTACCAGTTTGGACAGGGCGGGGAGCCACAAAAGGAATCCCGAAATATTCCGTCAGCGCCAGAACCATGCTTTGAGCGATTTCAGGAATGTTCCGCCGAATCCATTGGGCGTCCTCCAGGTTGTCGTGGTAGGCGAATTCCACCAGAACTGCGGGAGCCCGTGTCTTTACCACCTCGCCCAAGGTGGTGGTGGTGAGGGTTTTCACCAGCCAGGGATAGGGGTAGATATTCCGCAGATTGTCGGCGATGATTTCCGCAGCTTTTTGTCCTTTGGGACTGTTGAGCGCGTAATAAACTTCGCTGCCCTGTCTGGTTCCAGCTTCTCCTTCAGGGGCTGCGTTGGAGTGGAGAGCCAGATGCAGGTCATAATTGCCCTGATTGGATTGGGCAATGGAGCTGGCGGCGGTCATGTCTGGGGTATTGCGGGTGTAGCGGATACCGCTGGAACGGAGGAATGGTTCCATAGCGTCCGCAATCAGGTTCATGTAATATTCCTCATTGCCATGGTCCACATAAGGGTTCCACTCTTGGGTGGAGGGGGATAAGTAAATGATGGGCATAACAGACCTCCTCAATTAAGTTCTGACCCAGTATATGCACTGGAACTTTCCAATTTGCATAAAAAAGCGGAAATTTGTGAGAAATCACAAATTTCCGCTGGATAGGTTCTTTTCGTTGAAACAGTGGGTTGGCGTGGTATGTCAAGCCCGGACTTTTGTGCCGCCCCATTCCACCACCGTAAAGCCTTCCCTTTCAAAAGGGATGAGCTGCTGAGGCGGAAGCTGGATGGGAGCGGATAAAGGCTGCCACACCATATGTACCCTTAAAAGATGGTCTGGCTTTGGAGAGATTTCCAAAGGTGCAATGTGGTCATACTCATCCCCCGCGAAAGAGATGAGGCAGTAGGGGCTTTGGCGCAGCTCTGGCAGCCAATAGGAGAGAAACTCAGAAAGCTCGGATTCGTTAAGACCAAGGAAAGACAGCTTTTCCCTCAGGAAGGACTCGATCTCCTCCGCCTTCACCACAAATCCCTCAGAAATATCCCAGGGAACTTTGGTGCTGCCATCCCAGAACAGATAAGAATATTGCTGACCATCCGAAAGATTGGTCAGGGTTCCGTCTGGGCGGGCCAGAACCTGCCAGCCATTCTGGTATGCTGGAATGGTGGTGGCCAGGATCCCCTGGAAAGAAAGCTTCACTGAAATGGTCTGCTCCTCCTCTGGATAAAGATAAATCACAGGTTTGGCAGTAGGGGGATTATAGCGTTCCCCTTGGGCCATACGATTCAGTTCCTCCAGATAGACCCCTTCCTGAGAAGGTTCCAATTGATATTTTAGCCCGTAATCCAAGTCACTGGAATAAATCAACAGATTTTTGTCGCCGCACCACACATTGTAAGTGATTCCATTGAAAAATTCAATTTGCACATGGGCGGCATCCCTCAGTTTAAAACCTTTGTCCATTTTTTCAGCTGAGCCTGGGACCACCAGAAACTCCTTGAGAGAGTCGAAAATCAATAGAAAGTTGGAGTTGGGGTCTGCCTCATAGGAATACTCCTGCTGCTCATCTGACGCTATAAATCGAATGCTTTGAGCGTTAGTACCCCGCATCAACGCCAGCCAGGAAGGAACCAGAGGCGCCTGTTCCATAGCTTCATTCAATGTTTTCTGAAATGCTTTGTACCCATCTGAATCCACCAAATAGCTTTTTTCCACAGCTTGGGACTGGCTTTCAGTTCCGGCGCCGGGACCGGGAGAATATTGGGTCACCTTGATGCCCAGTTCATAGAATTCATAGCGGTATTTAGAGTCATCCGCCTGGAAAATCTCCAGCATGGAGGTATGAGCAAGCCGTTTGCCCAAATCACTTCCCTCACAGGCTTCCAGCTGGTCCAGCAAAGAGAAGTCCCACTGATATTGGGCATCTAAAAATAAATCCACACCATTGCAGGCGACCTGGTTTTCCACATCATACAGATAGATGGAGAAGGGTTGCTTCAAAGGCTCTGGTTTTGGCAGTGCGCTGGCATTTAGAGATACATCACACACCGACTGAGCAGAGGAGATATCCTGAGCGGCTGTTGCAGGAAGAAGAGCAGCGCTGGCGCAGATGATAGAAGCCAAGCATAATGATAAAAGTTTTTTCTTTTGCATAAAATCTCTCCTCTTAAATCTCAATTATTTATATAATTCATCTGATTATATTTATAGTACAACAAAAGTAAAAGGTTTGCAAGGTGAGAGAAGAGGAGAACCATAAAATTTTGAGGGACAGGCAAATCCTCCTTAAAGTGGTGAGCGGACAGGGGAAATTTAAAAAAAAGAAAGTGTGGCTGCCTTTTGTGGCAGTAGGCCCAGTATAAGTTCCCGCACAGTTCCTTGCCCATATCATAGAATATTCTCAGAGGGCTCCCCTCAAGCTATTGATAAAAGGAGTAATCACCTATGGAACAAAAATTTGACGCTGCCCCGGTCTGCGCCATCCCGGACATATCAGCGCCATCCCTGGCCATCACTTATTCTCCTTGGCAGGAATGGAACTGCGTTTATGAGGCGGAACGGGCACTGTGCCGCGGAACCATTTTTCCCTGCCTTGACAAACCATTTTTAGAAGGAGGCTGTCCTAATGGGTGAACGTCAACGCCTTATGAACACCATCCGCATGCATCAATTCGCTATGGTGGATTTAGGGCTCTACCTGAACTCTCATCCAAACTGCCAAAAAGGGTTGGCATGTTTTCGGAAACACAAGGCCATGCGTGATGAGGCGGTGGCCGCTTATCAGTCTAAATTTGGGCCGCTGACCTTCTATGATGGAGGAGCTTGTGACAGATGGAACTGGGTAGACGGTCCTTGGCCGTGGGAAATGGAGGCTTGAGTTATGTGGATTTATGAGAAAAAGTTAGAGTATCCTGTCAAGATTAAAAATCCCAATCCCGCCGCCGCCAAACTGATTATCAGTCAGCTGGGGGGACCAGACGGAGAATTAGGTGCTGCTACCCGCTATTTGCAGCAGCGCTATACCATGCCTTATGATCAGGTAAAAGGGATGCTCACCGATATTGGTACCGAGGAATTGGCCCATATCGAGATTATTTCCGCGATCCTTTACCAATTGACCAGAAATCTTTCTCCTTGTGACATTAAGCGCAGTGGATTTGATACCTACTTTGTGGACCATACCACCGGCATTTATCCACAAGCCGCATCCGGTGTACCGTTCTCGGCAGGAACGCTTCAAGTGACAGGGGATACCCTGGCGGACTTATATGAGGATTTGGCTGCGGAACAGAAAGCCAGAGTCACCTATGACAACATTCTCCGTTTGGTGGATGACCCCGATGTGAAAGATCCCATCCGGTTTTTGCGGGAACGGGAACTGGTTCATTTCCAAAGATTCAGTGAAGCGGTCC